>NZ_BAAHAK010000010.1:0-157128 GCF_054777695.1 Hydrogenophaga soli
CATCAGCTTTCTGACCAGCTGTTCCTTGTATTGCTCACTGTAGACCGGCATCTCTCCATCTTTCCTGCCCCCTCCAGGGTTCTTCGGGTTTTACACACGGAGCGGTCATCTATCGTGACAGAGGGGGTCCACAGCGCATCCCACACCTTGATGAGGTTGGCGCAGGTGTTGGCCGTTTTGCTGCATGCGCGTTGGCCAGCCCCCAAGGTCAGCAGGCTGTGCATGCGTTTTTGCAGCCAAGCGGTGTGCTTGCCATCGAGCTTGTCTCGACCCCGCCAGCGAAACAGCACATGCCCGTAAGTGCCCAGACGTTTGCCGATCTGTCCTGCCTGGCCCGATCGCCCGGCCATGCGCTCGAAGTCACGCAGCAAATGCGCCCAGCACACCTGGCGTTGTTGCAGGGGCAGGTAGTTGTAGGCGGCGTAGCGGTCACTGACCAGGGTGAAGTCAGGCCGCTCGCCCAAAATGGCCTTGGCCGTGCTTTGACCGCGTGAGGGATCGATGGTGAACTTCACGCCCCAGTCACTGGCTTGAACCCAGGTCCACAGGGTGTGGGCATGGCTTTGGTGACGGGTTTCGTCGGCATGGCACACGGGCACATGCCGCAGCTGGGCTTGGAGTTGTTGCACGGGGGCCTGAAGCCCTTGGGCCACCAGACCATGGGCTTGAGAGATGGCCCCCAGGCTGAAGCGCATGCCCATGATGTGCGCCAGCACGGCCTGGACTTTGCGCTGGGTGAGGTGGAACTGGCTGGCCAGCGTGCCCACCAAGGCCAAGGCCTTGGGACCCAGTTGTCCGCTGGGCACGCCCACCGGCAAGGGGGCATGGTGTTTGCGACCACAGGCGGTGCACACACCACGCAACCTCACGTAGTCGGTGACGATGGGCTGGATCTGCGGCAGCTCGAACACCTGGTGGCGCATGGCGCTGTCCTGACTTGCATCGGCCTGGATGGCTCCACCGCAATCACAGTGAGGGGGCACTTCGCACACGACCACCTGGTGCACCTCGTCCTGGGG
Source organism: Hydrogenophaga soli (assembly GCF_054777695.1). Taxonomy (NCBI): domain Bacteria; kingdom Pseudomonadati; phylum Pseudomonadota; class Betaproteobacteria; order Burkholderiales; family Comamonadaceae; genus Hydrogenophaga; species Hydrogenophaga soli. Next base: position 1,020 of record NZ_BAAHAK010000010.1, read on the forward strand.
CAGCATGGCGCGGTGGCTGCCTTTGTGTCCTGGTTGCCCTCCGGCTTTCTTGCCGCTTCTGGGGCGCTGGCGTGGTGCGGGCGGTGTGCCGGGGCCGTCGCTGGAGGGGGGCTTGGAGGAGTTGCGGGAGTTGAGCTTGAGCCGTTCTTCCAACTGGCTCAGCCTCTGGTGCTGCTCCAGCATCGAATCCCAGAGCTTGCCTATGAGTTCATGGCAGGCGTCCACGCTCTGCGGTAGCTCGGATGGCGGGGGCTTTGGGGTTTCGGGTGGCACGGAACTCTACTGCTTGCTCTGTTTGATGACCATGCTATCAGTTTTGAAATTCCACCCATCAGGCTGAGGGGGGTGAACAGTTACGTGAAAGCCAAGCTGCAGAATGGGTGCCCGTCGCTCAACGGCGCAGCTCTCTCCGAAGAATCTTGCCGACGTTCGTCTTGGGCAGTTCGTCTCGAAACTCGATGTGTTTGGGGCGTTTGTAGCCCGTCAGGTTGTCGTGGCAGTAGGCCGCTACCTGCTCTTCGGTGAGGGTGGGGTCGCCCTTCACGATGAACACCTTGATCGCTTCGCCAGATTTCGCATCGGGAATGCCGATTGCGGCACATTCCACGACGCCAGGGCAGAGGGATATCACGTTTTCCAGTTCGTTGGGGAACACGTTGAAGCCCGACACGATGATCATGTCCTTTTTGCGATCCACGATCTTGGTGTAGCCCGCGGTGTCCATGATGCCGATGTCTCCCGTTCGCATGAAACCGTCGGAGGTGAATGTTTTGGTGTTCTCCGTGGGCTGGTTGTAGTAGCCCACCATGACGTTGGGCCCCTTGATGCATATCTCCCCGGCTTGACCCACGGGCAGTGACCTGCCCTCATCGTCTTTGATGGCGATTTCAATGCCTGGCAAGGGCAACCCGATGGAGCCGGTGAACTCCCGGTTGGTGACGGGATTGTTGGTGCCAATGGCACAGGTTTCGCTCATGCCCCAGCCTTCGATCATGGGGCAGTGCGTCACTTGCAGCCAATGACGCGCTGTGCCTTCCGAGGCCGCCATGCCCCCCGCTTGTGAGACGACGAGGGTGGAGAAATCGAGGTTGCGGAACTGCGGGTTTTGCAGCAACGAGTTGAACAATGTGTTGACCGCGGGCAGCAGGTGGAAGGGGCGCTTCTTCAGAACGTCCACAAACCGGGGAATGTCGCGCGGGTTGGGGATGAGCGTCATGAACGATCCCCCGCGGATGGACAGCAGGCTGAGCGTCAACGCGAAGATGTGATAGAGCGGCAAGGCCGCGATGTTGTTGGCTTTGCGGACATCGCCAATCCGAGCCAGGGCGGGCGAGAACCAGGCTTCGGCCTGCAAGGTGGCCGCCAGAACATTGCCATGGGTCAGCATGGCCCCCTTGGACAAGCCGGTGGTGCCGCCGGTGTACTGCAGGAAGGCCAGCGATTGGTGCGTCAACGCCGGGCGTGTGAAGGCCAACGAATGCCCTTGGCGCAACACGGTTGAAAAGGTCTGGACCGCAATGTCGCCCTGCGGCCCATGCAGAGGCAGCCTGAACGCCGGGACCATGCGCGCCAGGTGTCGCACCGCGAACGTGATCCAACGGCCATGCCAAAAGCCCAGCATGTCGCCCATGGACGCGAGCACCACGTGCCGGACCTGTGTGTGCACAATGGCTTCTTCCAGCGTGTGGGCAAAGTTTTCGAGAATGAAGATGGCCTCGGCCCCGGAATCTTTCAGCTGGTGTTCCAGTTCACGCGCCGTGTAGAGCGGGTTGACATTCACGCAGGTGTAGCCCGCCCGCAGGATGGCCACCATGACGATCAGAAACTGCGGGATGTTGGGCATCATCAGCGCCACCCGGGCACCTGGGGACAGCCCCTGGGCCTGCAGCCATGCGGCCATGGCCGTGGACCATTCATCCAGTTGCCCGTAGCTCATCCACCGCTCCATGCACACGCTGACGGGCGAGGATGCGTTTTTGCGGAAAGACTCTTCGAGCAACTCCACGAGCGACGGGTAGGCGTCCAGGTTCACATCGTGAGGCACGCCTTCGGGATAGCTGTTCAACCAGGGTTTGTTGGTGTCCATGTGATCTCCTGCGGACATTCTCCCTGGGCCGACAGGCACGGGGATTCAGGGCTAGCCCTGAGTCCTGTCACGCAAAGCACACACGGATCAACGGCTTGGCGTGGGCGTGAGGCAACACCTCAGGGTGTGTTGGGCGTCGCCGGGCCGATCAAACAACGTGGACATCCAGGCGGCCTCCCGGGCGCCAATGACATCGAGGAATGCGGATGGGTCTTGGAGGCTGCGGAAAGCGTCGAAGCCCCCCTCCAGCACCCGTTGCAACAGGTCCAGACCCGCCGCACGGGCCGGTCTGCGCATGAGTTTGAGCGCCGTGCGCAGGCCGGGGATGCGAACCACATGAGTCAGCTGGTGACCCATGTCGACCACTCCGGTCAATTGAGACCCCCGTTCATCCCGGTGACCGAGCGACTGCCACGCCGCCACATAATCGGCGGCGCACACGGCGAGACCAGCGGGGGTGAACATGGTCGGCGGGGTGGGGCGCACCTGCGCCCACGCGCGCGCTAACGCCAAATCCAGCGACTCGGTGAGGGCGTGCACATGGGCCAGCTGCAAGGCCAGGGACAGCACGCTGGGCGGGAACAGGCGCTCCAGCGCGGATGCAATGCGGGCAAACTGGGCATCACGCTGTGCATAGTTGTCCGAGCCGTACAGCTCTTCCAGGAAAAACGTGGTGGCCTCCCGGTGTGCGGGGCTCGCCAGCAGGTCGGCATACGTGTACCGAAACCGCTGCACCTGCACCTGTCGGACGGCGGAAAGCCAGGGCATCAAGCCCTCGTCCACGGCGGCCTGGTGACAGGCCTGCACCCGTTCCAGGTGTTGGCGCAGGGTGAGGGTGGAAGTGTCCATGGGTGGCTTGAGCAGCAGGCCCCATTGTCGGCGGACCTGCTCGCAGGTCTGACGTCCCTAGAGATCCTCCCCTACGCGTTGCCCAACACCGGTGCGATAGTGCCGCGGGTGAACCACATTCAACTGACAAGACGACGCTGGCTGCGCTGGGGCCTGGGGGCCGTGGCGGTGGCCGCGGCGGGTGGGGGCTGGCTCGTCAGTCGGCCCCCCGCCTGGCAAAGGAACCAGTTTGGCGAGCCCGCCGCCGCTGTATGGCGGGCGGTGGCGCAGGCGTTTCTGGATGGCGTGCTGCCCACCCTCCCTCAAGATCGGCAGACCGCCTTGGTGGCATGGCAGGATCGCCTCAACCAGGCGGTGGCCAGCCTGCCCCCACACACCCAAAAGGAGCTGGCACAACTGCTGACGCTGCTGACCCTGCCCCTGGGGCGCCGCACGGTGGCCGGACTGGGGCCCGATTGGGTTGAGGCGTCCGTGGCCGAGGTGCAAGCCGCCTTGCAAGACATGCGATCCAGCCGCCTGGCCCCGCGCCAACAAGCCTACCTGGCACTGCACGACCTGACCGGCGCCACCTACTTTTCAGACCCATCAACATGGACCGTGCTGGGTTACCCCGGCCCGACACCGCTGTGAGCAAACTGCCCGACCCCTGGGTGCAGGGGCTTCAATCTGGATGGAAAGTGTTGGGTCACGACGGGGTGCCGCCCGAGCGACTGGCGTGCGACGTGCTCGTCATCGGCACCGGCGCCGGGGGCGGCATCAGCGCCGAATTGCTGGCCCGTGCGGGGTTTGACGTGCTGATGGTGGAAGAGGGCCCCCTCAAGACCAGCCGCGACTTCAACCAACTCGAAAGCGAGGCCTACCCCTCGCTCTACCAGGAAAGCGCCGCCCGCAAAACCGCGGACAAAGCCATCAACATCCTGCAAGGCCGTTGCGTGGGGGGCTCCACCACCGTCAACTGGACCAGCTCGTTTCGCACGCCCGCCGACACCCTGACCCATTGGCGTGACCACTTCGGGTTGAGCGAACTCACTGAAGCTGCGCTGCTGCCCTATTTCGAACAGGCCGAACGGCGCTTGAACGTGTCCCCCTGGGAGGTGCCGCCCAACACCAACAACGAGTTGATGCGCAAAGGCGCCACCCGCCTGGGCATACCCGTGTCTGGCATCCGCCGCAACGTGCGGGGCTGCTGGAACCTGGGCTCGTGCGGCATGGGGTGCCCCACCAACGCCAAACAGTCGCAACTGCTCACCGGCGTGCCCACGGCCTTGCAGCACGGCGCACGCCTGCTGGTCAACACCCAGGTGGAGCGCCTGGTCATGGCCGACGGACGCATCACCCAGGTGAAGACGTTTTTTCATGATAAAAAAACACATCCAGCGCTTGATGTGAAAGCGCAAGCAGCTATCACCATTGAAGCAAAACACGTGGTGCTGGCTGCGGGGGCCATCAACTCCCCCGGCGTGCTGCTGCGCTCCCAGGCCCCGGACCCCCACCAACGGCTGGGCGCCCGCACCTTCTTGCATCCGGTGGTGATGAGCGCCGCCCACTTTGCCCAGCCCGTGGAAGGCTGGGCGGGGGCGCCGCAAACCATTTACACCGACCACTTCCTGAACACCCAGGCGGTGGACGGGCCCATGGGCTACAAGTTGGAAGCGCCGCCCATTCACCCGGTGATTTTTGCCTCCAGCATCCCCGGCTGGGGCCAGGCGCAGGCCGAGCGGCTGCGCACCTTGCCGCACCAGCACATCCAGCTGGCGTTGCTGCGTGACGGCTTTGCCCCGGAGTCACCCGGTGGCCAGGTGCGCCTGCGCTCCGATGGCTCTGCCGAACTGGACTACCCCCTCACCCCGTTTGTGATGGACGGGGCCCGCCGAGCCCTGCTCAGCATGGCCGAAATCCAGTTTGCCGCCGGGGCCGACTGGGTGCTGCCCGTGCACGAGCAGGCCGAACGCTACACCTCCTGGGCGCAGGCCCAGGCCGCCATCCACGCCCTGCCCATGGTGCCGCTGCAAACCCGGGTGGTCAGCGCCCATGTCATGGGGGGCTGCGGCATGGCCGCCGACCCCACACGCGGCGTGGTGCGGCCCGACGGCGTGCATTGGCAGGTGGCCAACCTGTCGGTGCACGACGGCTCGCTGTTCCCCACCAGCATCGGGGCCAACCCCCAGCTGTCCATCTACGGGCTGGTCAACCGCCTCACGCAAGACCTGATCCGCCGCCTGGGCCGCGAATCCCAGCCGCTGGCCTGAGGGTCCAAGCGCCACCACGCCACAGGACAGGTCATGCACCCGGCCCCTTGCACCTTGCCTGCCCGCTCCAGCGCCGCCCGGGTGCAACGGGTGCTGTCGCTCGGGGTGCTGGGGTGCTGGCTCATGGCCTTGTGGCCCGGGCGCAGTGCGTGGTGGTGGGCGGGGGCACTGGCCCACCCCGGCTTGCTGGGGCTGCAGTTTGCGTTGGCCGCCTGGGGCTGCCGCGGGTGTGTGGGCCGACCCGGGCCGTGGGGCTGGGTGAAGGCCTGGGCGCGGGAGTGGGGCGATTCGGTGCGCATCTTTGGCTGGCTTCAGCCCTGGCGCTGGCGGGCCGAGCCCGACCATTGCCCCGTTCAGTCACTGCCCCAGCCCGCCCGCGGCGTGCTGCTGGTGCACGGCTACTTTTGCAACCGGGGCATGTGGTCGGGCTGGGTGAGGCGCTTGCGGGTGGCGGGGCACCCCGTCATCGCCATCAACCTGGAGCCCCTGTGGGGTGACATCGGCTCCCATGGTGCGTTGTTGGCCGAGGCCATGGCCCGGTTGCAACAGGCCAGCGGAGGACTGCCCCCGCTGGTGGTGGCCCACAGCATGGGCGGCCTGGTGGTGCGCAGTTGGCTGGCTCAGCAGCCCGACGCCTGGGCGCACATTCACCAGGTGGTCACCCTGGGCACCCCGCACCACGGCACCTGGCTGGCCTGGGGCGGGCGGGGATGCAACGCCCGCCAGATGCGTTGGCACAGCGCCTGGCTTCAGGCCCTGGCGGCGGCGGAAACGACGGTCCCGACCGAGCGGGCGCAGCGGTTTGTCTGCTGGCACTCGCTGGCCGACAACATCGTCATGCCCGCGGGCACCGGCCTGTGGCCGGGTGCGGAAGACCGGTTGCTGACCGACGTGGGCCACATGGCGCTGGCCGAACACCCCGCGGTGTGGGCCGACGTGATGGCGCGATTGCAAACACGCTGAAAAACCATTGGGGTATCCTGTGCCCCTTCATCACTTTCCGTTTCCGTCAGTGGCTGACCCTCACCCTGCGAACCCTTCGCACCCGTCCGCTTTACCGCCCACGCGCCATGGCAAATCGGCGCACCGCCCCGAGGACAAGCGCGGCCTGCTGCAACGCATTGCCGAACTGCTGCACCCCGGCCCCGACTCCACCGAAGAGCTGATCGCCTCGCTCTCCGAGGCCGAAGACCGCCACATCATCAACACCGAATCGCGGGTGATGCTGGAAGGGGTGATCCGCCTGGCCGGCATGACCGCAGGCGACGTGATGGTGGCCGCCCCGCGCATGGACGTGCTCAACATCGACGCCCCGTTTGACGAGCTGCTGCACGCCGTCATCGACACCGCGCACTCGCGTTTTCCGGTGTACGAGGGGGAGCGGGAAAACATCATCGGCATCCTGCTGGCCAAAGACCTGCTCAAGCTGCAACGGGCACCCGAGCTGAACCTGCGCGCCCTGCTGCGCCCGCCCACCTTCATCCCCGAAAGCAAGGGCCTGAACGATCTGCTGCGCGAGTTCCGGGGCAACCGCAACCACCTGGCCATCGTCATCGACGAGTTTGGCCGCGTGGCCGGGCTCATCACCATCGAAGACGTGCTGGAAGAAATCGTCGGCGAAATCGAAGACGAGTTCGACGACGACGAGGCCGAAGGCGACATCTTTGCCCTGGCCGATGGCACTTGGCGCATCAGCGGCGACACGCCCATTGCCCGCATCAACGAAGAGTTCGACCTCCAGCTCTCCGATGCCGAGGTGGACACCATTGGCGGCCTGATCGCCCACGAAATGGGTCATGTGCCCAAGCGCGGCGAAAGCCACTTCCTGCAAGGCTGGCGCTTCGAGGTGCTGCACGCCCGGGGTGGGGCGGTCAAGTGGTTCAAGGCCCGGCGACCCGCGGTGGCCGAGCCCATTTGAGCCCGTTGCAGCGGACACGCACACCCCCATGCTTGCCCTGACCCCTGCCCGCTGGGGCTGGCCGCAGTGGGCCCGGTTGGCCGGATGGGCCTGGCTGCTGGGCGTGGTCCAAGGCCTGTCGGTGGCTTGGCCCTGGGGTGTGGCCCAGGCCGATTGGCTGGCCTTGCCTTCGGCGGCCACGGTGTTCTGGCCCGCTGCCGGGCAGCCGTGGCCGCTGTTGCAAGGGCTGTCCATGGCGGCTTGGCTGGTGGCGTTGCGCCGCTGCGCCCAGGCGCGGCAGGCCCTGGCCCTGGGGTGGGCGTTTGGCACGGGCTGGTTGGTGGCGGTGTTCTGGTGGCTGTTCATCTCCATGCACACCTATGGCGGGCTGGCCGCGCCGCTGGCGGTGTTGGCGGTGCTGGCCCTGGCGGCATTTTTGGCGCTGTACACCGCAGTCATTTCATGGGTTTTTTGGCGTCTTGCGCTTTCTGGTGTTGGTGTTTCAGTTCTTGTTTTTGCATCGCTGTGGACCTTGGCCGAGTTGGCGCGTGCCACCTGGTTCACCGGTTTCCCGTGGGGGGCGGTGGGTTACGCCCATGTGGACAGCCTGGGCTGGCTGGCCCCCTGGGTGGGCGTGTATGGCATGGGGGCCGTGGCCGCAGGCAGCGCCGCGGCGCTGGCGGTGGTGTGGACGCGCAGCCCCCGGCGTGCGCTGGTCTGGGTCCTGCTGGGCGCGGGCTGCCTGGCCGCAGGGCCTGCGGTGCAGGCGTGGCAAGCCCGGCACCTGCCGGATGCGCTGGCCACCCGGCCCACCGGCGTGCTGCCGGTGACGCTGTTGCAAGGCAACATCGCCCAAGACGAAAAGTTCGAACCCGGGCTGGGCGTGGAACGTGCGCTGACCCTGTATGGCACCCAACTGGCGGGCCAGAATTTGCCCGCGCCGCTGCCACCGGGGGCGCTGGTGGTGGCCCCCGAAACGGCGTTCCCGCTGCTGCCGCAGACGGTGGAGACCGAACGCTGGGCGTCCCTGCTGGGGGCGCTGGCCCAGGGGCAGCATGCGGCGCTGCTGGGCATTCCGCTGGGCAATGCCGCGGCGGGTTATGCCAACGCCGTGTGGGCCTTCACGCCCGAATCGGCCCAGGCCGCCCGCGCCAGCCTGCTCACCGGGACGTCGCCCGGCGACTGGGACGGTGGCGGTGCGCAACCCGTCTACCGCTACGACAAACACCACTTGGTGCCGTTTGGCGAGTTCATCCCGCCGCTGTTTCGCTGGTTTGTGGACCTCATGAACATCCCCCTGGGCGACTTCAACCGGGGCGACCTGGGGCAGGGGGCCTTCGAATGGGCGGGGCAGCGTGTGGCCCCCAACATCTGTTACGAAGACCTGTTTGGCGAGGAACTGGCCCGCGGCTTTGCCGACCCCGCGCGTGCGCCCACGGTGCTGGTCAACGTCAGCAACCTGGGCTGGTTTGGCAACACCGTGGCGCTGGACCAGCATCTGCACATTTCACGCCTGCGGGCCAAGGAACTGGGGCGGCCCATGGTGCGGGCCACCAACACCGGGGCCACGGTGCTCATCGACCACCAGGGCCAGGTGTTGCAGGCCGCGCCGCGCCTGCAAACGGCGGTGCTGCAGGGGACGGTGGAGGGTCGAGACGGCCTCACGCCCTATGCCCGCTGGGCCTCGCGCTGGGGGCTGTGGCCGCTGGGGCTGGCCTGCGGAGGGGTGGTGTGCGCGGTGGCCCAGGGGGCTGCCCGCAAGGCCCGCCGGGAGGCGGCAGGGTTGCGCCCGTAAAATCCCCGCTTCCTGCCCGCCGCTTCCTCGCCTGTGCCCGGTCTGCGGCGGTGTGTTTTTGCAGCGCTCCGTCGTTCCTGCACCGTCCATGCTCACCTTCCAGCAAATCATCCTTCGCTTGCAGTCCTACTGGGATGCCCAGGGCTGCGCCCTGCTCCAGCCCTACGACATGGAAGTGGGCGCAGGCACCAGCCACACCGCCACCTTCCTGCGCGCCATCGGCCCCGAGCCCTGGAAGGCCGCCTACGTGCAGCCCAGCCGCCGCCCCAAGGATGGCCGCTACGGCGAAAACCCCAACCGCCTGCAGCACTACTACCAATACCAAGTGGTGTTGAAGCCCGCCCCCGCCAACATCCTGGAGCTGTACCTGGGCAGCCTGGAGGCACTGGGCTTCGACCTCAAGAAGAACGACATCCGCTTTGTCGAAGACGACTGGGAAAACCCCACCCTGGGCGCCTGGGGTCTGGGCTGGGAGGTGTGGCTCAACGGCATGGAAGTCACGCAGTTCACCTACTTCCAGCAGGTGGGCGGCATCGACTGCAAACCCGCCACCGGCGAAATCACCTACGGCCTGGAGCGCCTGGCCATGTACCTGCAAGGCGTGGACAACGTCTACAACCTACAGTGGACCGACACCCTCAAGTACGGTGACGTGTACCACCAGAACGAGGTGGAACAGTCCACCTACAACTTTGAGCACTCCGACGCCGACTTCCTGTTCACCGCCTTCGGTGCCCACGAAAGGCAGGCCAAGTACCTGATGGAACAGCAACTGGCCCTGCCCGCCTACGAGCAGGTGCTGAAATGCGCCCACAGCTTCAACCTGCTGGACGCCCGCGGCGCCATCAGCGTGACCGAACGCGCCGCCTACATCGGCCGCATCCGCAACCTGGCCCGTGCCGTGGCGCAAAGCTACTACGAGAGCCGCGAGCGCCTGGGCTTCCCCATGGCCCCGCGTGAGTGGGTGGCACAGATGGACAAAAAAGTGGCCTGAGCCGGAGCACGACACATGACCACACACAACCTCCTCGTTGAACTGTTCGTTGAAGAACTGCCCCCCAAAGCCCTGAACAAGCTGGGCAACGCCTTCGCCTCCGTGCTGGCCGACCAGCTCAAGGCCCAGGGCCTGGCCGCGGCTGACGCTGCCGTGACCGCCTATGCCTCGCCCCGCCGTCTGGCCGCCCATGTGGTGGGTGTGGCCGCCAAGGCCGCCGACAAGGCGCAGACCGTCAAGCTCATGCCCGTGGCCGTGGGCCTGGACGCCAGCGGCCAACCCAGTGCCGCGCTGCTCAAGCGCCTGGGCGGCATGGGGCTGGACGTGTCCGATCCCGCTGCCGTGCTGGCCCGCCTGAAGCGCCAGCCCGATGGCAAGGCCGAGGCCCTGTTCCTCGACAGCGTGGTGCCCGGCGTCGACCTGACCACCGGCCTGCAAAAAGCCCTGAACGAGGCCATCGCCAAGCTGCCCATCCCCAAGGTCATGAGCTACCAGCTGCAAAGCGGCTGCGAGCTGCCGGGCTGGACCAGCGTCAGCTTCGTGCGCCCCGCGCACGGCCTGGTGGCGCTGCACGGCAGCACCGTGGTGCCTGTGCAGGCGCTGGGCCTGAACGCGGGCAATGCCACCCACGGCCACCGCTTCGAAGCCGCCATGGACCCCGTGCCCCTGGCCCATGCCGACGCCTATGCCGAAACGCTGGCCCGTGACGGCGCGGTGATCGCCAGCTTTGCCGAGCGCAAGGCCGAGATCGCCCGCCAACTGGCCGCCAAGGCCGCGGAAGTGGGCGGTGGTTGCAAACCCATTGAAGACGACGCCCTGCTGGACGAAGTGACCGCGCTGGTCGAGCGCCCCAACGTGCTGGTGTGCCAGTTCGAACCCGAGTTTTTGGCCGTGCCGCAGGAATGCCTCATCCTCACGATGAAGGCCAACCAGAAGTATTTCCCCTTGTTGGACGCTGCTGGGAAATTGACCAACCAGTTTCTGGTGGTCAGCAACATCCGCCCCGACGACGCCAGCGCCGTGACCGGCGGCAACGAGCGTGTGGTGCGCCCGCGCCTGGCCGACGCCAAGTTCTTTTTCGACCAAGACCGCAAGAAGTCGCTGGAAGCCCGCGTGCCCGGCCTGTCCAAGGTGGTCTACCACAACAAGCTGGGCACCCAGGGCGAGCGCATGGAGCGTGTGTGCGCCATTGCCGAAACCATCGGCCTCAAGCTGGGCGGGGCCGAACTGGCCGCGCAAGCCCTGCTGGCCGCACGCCTGGCCAAGGCCGACCTGCTGACCGACATGGTGGGTGAGTTCCCCGAGCTGCAAGGCATCATGGGTGGTTACTACGCCCGCCACGACGGACTGGGCGACACCGTGGCCGACGCCATCGAAGACCACTACAAACCCCGTTTTGCAGGGGACGAGCTGCCCCGCAACGCCGTGGGCGTGGTCGTGGCCCTGGCCGACAAACTGGAAACCCTGGTGGGCATGTTTGGCATTGGCAACCTGCCCAGCGGCGACAAGGACCCGTTCGCCCTGCGCCGCCATGCGCTGGGTGTGGTGCGCATGCTGGTCGAGAAAGACCTGCCGCTGGACCTGTCCGAGCTGCTGGCGCTGGCCACTCCTGCATTTGGAGCGCTCATCACAGACCCCGCAAGCGCGTTGGCCGATTTCTTCTATGACCGCATCAGCGGCGGCTTGCGCGAGCAAGGCTACAGCGCCCAGGAAGTGGACGCCGTGCTGGCCCTGCGCCCGCAGCGGCTGGCCGACATTGGCCGTCGCCTGGAGGCGGTGCGCGCCTTTGCCGCCCTGCCCGAAGCCCCGGCGTTGGCCGCGGCCAACAAGCGGGTGGGCAACATCCTGAAAAAGGCCGAGGGTGAGGTGCTGGCGCAGGTCAACCCCGCGCTGCTGACCGAGGCCGCGGAGGCGGCCCTGGCCAAAGCCCTGGCCGAGGTGGCCCCGGCCGCCGATGCCGCGTTTGCCGCCGGCAATTACACCGGCAGCCTGCAGGCCCTGGCCGCGCTGCGTGCCCCGGTGGACGCCTTTTTTGACGGCGTGATGGTCAACGCCGACGACCCGGCCCTCAAGGCCAACCGCCTGGGCCTGCTCAAGACCCTGCACAACGCCATGAACCGCGTGGCCGACCTCGGTCGCCTGGCGGCCTGAGCGGGGTCGATGGCCATGGACGACGACGGCACCCTCCGCCCAGCAACGCCCCCCAAGCTGGGTTGGCGCAAGCAGCTCATTGGCAATGCGCTGGTGCTGCCGGTGCTGTTGTGGGTGGCCTTGCGCTGGAATTTGAAGGACGAACGCGAGGCCCCGGGCGTGAGCTGGCCCGCCCCGCTGTCGCTGGCCCCCGATCCCGATGCCCTGGTCCATGCCCTGATGGTGTGGGGCGGTGCCTTGCTGGTGGCCGCCCTGGTGGCGCGGCTGGCCTGGGCGCGTTGGGCCCGTCCGGGCACCCGTGTGCGGCAGGGGGTGTTGTGGGTGCTGCTGGCCTTGTGGGCCTTGGTGTGGCTGGGCGGGTCCTGGGCCGCTTGGCGTGAGCAGGCCAACCAACGCGGCTTGCAGGTGCAGCGGACCGAGTCGTTCAAGCTGGTGGCGGTGCAGGAAGTGCCTGCCTCGTCGCGTGGCGTGGGCGGTGCCCGCTTGTTTGTGGAGTGGCCCGAGCAAGGCGGCCTGCATCGGGTGGTGGTGGAAAACCCAACGCCCGCGCTGCTGGCCAAGCCCGAGCGTGTCACCCTGAAGCTGGCCCCGGGCCACTGGCAAGGCTGGTTTGTGTTGGGTTGGGAGCTGCCATGAAACTGCTGATCCTGGACCGCGACGGCACCCTCAACCTGCCGCGGGACGACTTCATCACCACCCCCGACGAATGGGTGCCCCTGCCCGGCGCCCTGGAGGCGGTGGCCCGCCTCAACCACGCAGGCTGGAAGGTGGTGCTGGCCAGCAACCAGCCCGGCATTGGCCGGGGCTTGCTGGATGTGACGGTGCTCAACGCCATCCACAACAAGATGAACAAGGCGCTGGCGGCGGTGGGGGGGCGCATCGAGGCGGTGTTCTACTGCCCGCACACCCCCGAAGACCAGTGCCGCTGCCGCAAGCCGGGGCCGGGCTTGTTCGAGCAGATCGGGGCGCGGTTTGGCGTGCCCTTGTCCGAGGTGCCTGCCGCGGGCGACTCGGTGTGGGACGCGCAGGCCGCGGCCTTGGCCGGGTGCCCCACCCATTTGCTGTTGACCGGCAACTCCGAGTGCCACCGCGATGGCAGCCTGCCACCGGGGCTGCCCCCGGGCACGCAGGTGCACCAGGACCTGCCCGCCTTTGTCGAAGTGTTGCTGACGCAGTATTGAAACTGTAGCTGAAGGTTCAATGAATAAAAGCGCTGGACCTGTTTTTGGTTAATCAAATGAATCTGATCCGTTCCCTGCTGCACCTGGTGTGGATGGCCGTCACCGTGATCCCGTGGAGCCTCGTGGTGGTGCTGTCCTCGGTGTTTGCCTCGCCCACCCGCATTTACTGGATGTGTGCGGCCTGGCTGCGCGTGGCGGTGCGCGGGGGCGAGGTCATCTTGGGCATCCGCAACGAGGTGCTGGGCCGTGAAAACCTGCCCACGGGCAAGACCAGCCCGGCGGTGCTGCTGGTGAAACACCAGTCCACCTGGGAAACCTTTTCCATGCCCACGCTGATGCCGCACCCCCTGGCCTACGTGTTCAAGAAGGAACTGCTGTACGTGCCGTTCTTCGGCTGGGCCATGGCGCGCATGGACATGATCCACATCGACCGCAGCAAGCGGGCCCAGGCCTTCAACCGGGTGGTGGAGCAAGGCCGCCGGCTGCTGGCGCAGGGCACCTGGGTCATCATGTTCCCCGAAGGCACGCGGGTCGATCGCGGCCAGAAGGGGGTGTACAAGTCGGGCGGGACCCGGCTGGCGGTGGAAACCGGTGCGCCGGTGATCCCGGTGGCCGTCACCTCAGGGCGGTGCTGGCCGCGCAAGGCGCTGATCAAACGCCCGGGGACCGTGGTGTTCTCCATCGGCCCTGCCATTCCCAGCGTGGGCCGTCAGCCCGACGAGCTGATGCGCGAGGTCGAGGCCTGGATCGAGGCGGAAATGCGCCGCCTGGACCCCGACGCCTACACCTGAGCGGCCCTGAGGCATGGCGCAACAGTTGAGCCTGCTGGACGGCCTGGAGGACGACGCCCCCCCGTCGGCCCCGCAGGTTTCCATGGACCCCGCGCCGACCCGGGCCCGCCCGCCCGCGGCCAAGCCGCGCCAGGAAGGACTCAATGCCCCGGCTTTGTTGGCGGTGTTGCCCCATCACCCCGAGGCCAATCGGCAGGCGCTGCTCAACGGCCAGCGGGTGGCCTACCTGCTGCGGCGGGGGCAGCGGCGCAGCATCGGGTTTGTGGTCAACGCCCAGGGCCTCACGGTCACGGCCCCGCGCTGGGCCACGCAGGGGGTGGTGGACACCGCGGTGCAGTCGAAGGCCGACTGGGTGCTGCGCAAACTGGTTCAGTCCGCGCAACAGCATGCCGCTCTGAAGGAGGCCACCGTGGTGTGGGCCGATGGCGTGGCCTTGCCCTGGCTGGGGCAGCCGCTCACGGTGCGGCTGGGACAGCCCGACCCCGGCACCCGCGTGCGGCTGGACGACGGCGTGTTGTGGGTGGCGTTGGCCAGTGGCGCGTCGGCCACCCAGATCCGCGACGCCGTGCAGGCGTGGATGATGTTGGGGGCCGAAGCCTATTTCCGCGCCCGCCTGGACCACCATGCCCCCTCCCTGGGGGTGCGCTGGACGCAGTTGCGCCTGTCGTCGGCCGCCACGCGCTGGGGCAGCGCCAAGGCCGACGGCTCCATCCGCCTGCACTGGCGCCTGATGCAGTTTGCGCCGGAGGTCATCGACTACGTGGTGGTGCACGAGTTGGCGCACCTGCGTCACATGGACCACAGCCTGCGGTTTTGGCAGACGGTGGCCAGTGTCATCCCCGACTACGCCGCTTTGCGTGCGCGCCTCAAGGGCGAGCGACTGCCGCCCTGGTGAGGTGAGTTGGCTTTATTGACGAAGCTCAATAAAGCCGCGAATCGGCGTCCGCTTGCGTTCGCCACTGGGTCTAATACCCGCCGACCGTTTGTAGGCGGGGAGCACATGGACACGTTTGAGTGGGATCAGAATTTCGTCACCGGCTTGGCCGAGGTGGACGAGCAACACCACATGCTGGTGGACCTGTTCAACGTGCTCAACACCTCGCTGTTTCACGGATCGACCACCACGGCCCAGGAGCTGGAGGCCATTTTCAGCCGCCTCACCCAGTACGCGGCCCGGCACTTTGCCGACGAGGAAACCCTGATGGCCCAACGGGGCCTGGACCCGCGACACACCGAGTCCCACCGCCAGCTGCATGTGCAGTTTGTGGAGCAGGTGCAGCGCATGTGGGCGCTGCGGCACAGCCTGCGCGATCCGTCCGAAACCATCATGGGCTTCCTGACCTCCTGGCTGGGCCTGCACATCCTGGGGGTGGACCAGTCCATGGCCCGCCAGATCCACTCCATGGACCAGGGGTTGTCCGCCACGGAAGCCTTCGACCGCGAGGTCCTGCACCACGACCCCGGCACCCAGGCCCTGCTGAAGATGGTGGGCAACCTCTACCACGTGCTGGCGCAGCAGAACGCCGACCTGGTCATGGCCAACCAGCACCTGGAGCAGCGGGTGCAGGAGCGTACCCAGGCGCTGGCCGAAGCCAATGCCGAACTGCAAGAGGCCAATGCCCAGTTGCAGGCGTTTTCGCGGCGCGATGGCTTGCTGGGCATTGCCAACCGGGCGTACTTTGATGAACGCCTGATCGAAGAGGTGGCCCGTGCCCGCCGCAACCGCCACATGCTGGGCGTGCTGATGATGGATGTGGACTTCTTCAAGCGTTACAACGACACCTACGGCCATCCCGCCGGAGACGCCTGCCTGAAGGCCGTGGCCCAGGCCGTGGGCGGGGTGATGGTGCGGCGCACCGATTTCTTGGCCCGTTACGGCGGCGAGGAGCTGGTGGCCCTGTTGCCCGACACGCCGCCGGACGGCGCCCTGAAAGTCGCATGGCGTGTGGTGGAGGCGGTGCGCGCCATGGCGCTGGCCCATGCTGCTTCCGATGCAGCCCCCGTGGTCACCCTCAGCGTGGGGGTGGCCAGTGCCGCACCCGATGAGCGGTCCGATGCGACCTTTGGCTCGCACCTGTTGGCACAGGCCGACATGGCGCTGTACCAGGCCAAACAAGCGGGTCGCAACCGGGCTTTTGCGGGCTGACGGGTCGGCGCACGGGGTTTACAGTCGGGCCATGGGGCCTGTTGCCTTGGCCCGGAGTGGACACCATGGATTTGTTTGTTTGGGACCGCAGCTTCAGCACAGGTTTGCAGGCCATGGACGACCAGCACCGTGGCCTGATCGACATCTTCAACGAGCTGCATCGCACCCAGTTCGACATTGCCTACCCGGCCGACAAGCGCGAGCTGGCCATGCGCCGGGCGTTCGACCGCCTGATGGCCTATGCCCGGGCGCAGTTTGCCAGTGAAGAAGCGTTGATGCAGGAGCAAGGGCTGGACGAGCGGCACCAGTTTGTGCACCGCCGCCAGCACGAGCAATTCATCCGCAACCTGCGCGAAATGTGGAACGACCGCCAGACCCTGCCCGATCTCAATGGTCGCATGATGGGTTTTCTGTCCTCGTGGATCGGCCTGCATGTGCTGGGCGTGGACCAGGCCATGGTGCGGCAGATGCGCCACATTGAAGCGGGGCAATTGCCCAGCGAAGTCTACGAACGCGAGTCCGCCGTGTCCGACAAGGGCTTGCGGGCGCTGCTGAACATGGTGGGGCGCCTGTACCACGACCTGTCCACCCAAACCCAGGGTTTGGCCGATGCCGAGCGGCAGATGGCATCGCTGGCCCAGCGCCTGGAGGTGCATGCCCGGTTTGACGAGTTGTTGCAGGTGGCCAACCGGCGGTATTTCGACCAGCGGCTGTCGGAAGAAGTGGCCCGTGCGTTTCGGGGCGAACAGCCCTTGGCCGTGCTGGTGGTGGGCCTGGACCATTTTGGGGGCACGGTCGATCCACAGGCGCTGGCGGTGGTGGACGACTGCTTGCGCACCGTCACCCAGGCCGTGGCCGGGGCCATGAAGCGCACCACCGATTTTGTGGCGCGGCACAGCGACCATCGGTTGGTGGTCATGATGCCCGAGACCGACCGCAACGGCGCGGCCCAGGCCGCCTTGCGGCTGGTGCACACGGTGTCGGCCTTGCAGTTGCCGCACCCCTTGTTCCCCGCTGTCGGGGTCACGGTCAGCGTGGGCGTGGCCGGGTGGGTGCCGCGCAGCCGGGACGATGCCCCCCTGCTGCTGTCCGAGGCTGAGGCCGCACAGGTCCTGGCCCGTCAGCAGGGTGGCAACCGCCACGCCGTGGCCTGAGGGCGCACTGGGGACGGTTCAGGCAATGAGGCCCTGGCTGCGGGCCCAACGCTCCAGGCCTTCGGCATTCACCGGCGGGCTGAACAGGTAGCCCTGGGCTTCGTCGCACCCCTGCATGCGCAGCCAGGCCAGTTGGCCTGGAGTCTCCACCCCTTCGGCAATGGTGCGCAACCCCAGGCTGCTGGCCAGGCCGATGATGGCGCTGGCAATGGCCTTGTCGTCGGGGTCGGTGGTGATGTCTTGCACAAAGCTTTTGTCGATCTTGAGCTTGGCGGCCTTGAAGCGTTTGAGGTAACTCAGCGACGAGTAGCCGGTGCCAAAGTCGTCGATGGCCATGCGCACGCCCAGGGCCCCGATCTCGTCCATGGCCACCACGGCCCCCAGGGGGTCGCTCATGGCCACGCTTTCGGTCAGTTCCAGCTCCAGGCACTCGGGCGGCAGGTCGTATTCGTGAAGCACCTGGTCCACCAGGATGGACAGCCCCGCATGCCGGAACTGCACGGCCGAGAGGTTGACGGCCATCACCATCTTGCCCATGCCCTGGTCCATCCAGGCCTTGGCCTGTTGCACCGCGGTGCGCAGCACCCATTCGCCAATGGGGAGGATGAGGCCATTGCTTTCCGCCATGGGAATGAACTCGCCCGGCGACACCACGCCCAGGGTGGGGTGTTGCCAACGCACCAGGGCTTCCACGCCCACCAGGTGCCCGTCGGCCAGCGACACCTGTGGCTGGTACACCAGTTGCAGTTCGTTCTTTTCCAGGGCACGGCGCAAATGGCTTTCCAGCGTGAGCGTGCGGCTGGAGCGCACCTGCATGTCGGTGGTGAAGAAGCGGTAGGTGTTGCGGCCTTCTTCCTTGGCGCGGTACATGGCCACGTCGGCCGCCTTGGACAGGCTGTTGAAGTCGGTGCCGTCGTTGGGGTACAGGGCAATGCCGATGGACAGTGTGACGGTCACGTCATGCCCCTCGATGCGCACCGATTCCGCGTGGCTGGCCATGAGCTTTTCGGCCACCTGCGCGGCCTGCACCGGTCCGCAATTGGGCAGCAGCAGCACAAATTCGTCACCGCCCTGGCGCGACAGCGTGTCTTCCGTTCGCACCGACGCGGACAGGCGGCGTGTGGTCTCGATCAGCAACTGGTCGCCCGCAGGGTGGCCCAGGGTGTCGTTGACGTGTTTGAAGTGGTCCAGGTCAATGAACATCAGCGTCAGCGGGCTGCCCTGGCGCTTGGCCAGGCTCAGGGTTTGGGCAAACCGGTCGGTCAGCAGCTGGCGATTGGGCAGCCCGGTGAGCGTGTCGAAATAGGCCAACCGGTGGATCTGCTGCTCGGCCACCTTGCGCTGGGTGATGTCTTCCTTGATGGCCAGGTAGTGGCTGACTTCGCCGCTGGCTTGCTTGACGGGGGAGATGCGCACCGCCTCCACGTACTCGGTGCCGTCCTTGCGGCGGTTGATGAACTCGCCTTGCCAGGCGTGCCCCTGGCTCAGTCGGGCCCACATCTCCTGGTACACCGTGGCGGGGGTCTTGCCGGATTTCAGGATGGCGGGGTTTTGTCCCAGCGCTTCTTCGAGGGTGTAGCCGGTGATGTCGAGGAAGGCGCGGTTGGCGTACTGGATGCGGGCGTGGAGGTCGGTGATGACGATGGAGTTGGAGCTTTGCTCCACGGCCAGCGACAGTTGCCGCAGCATCTGTTCGTTGTGGGCGCGTTCGATGGCCAGGCCCGCCAGTTGGGCCCCCTGTTCCAGCGCGGTGATTTCGTGCGGCAGGGGTTCACGCGGGGTGGCGCTGTACATGGCAAACGTGCCTTGCACTTGGCCCAGTGGGCCTTTGATGGGGATGGACCAGCAGGCTTGCAGGTTGTACTGCTGGGCCAGTCCGCAATAGGGCGACCACAGCTCATCACACGCGATGTTGCCGACGATCACCGTTTTCCCGTGGTAGGCCGCGGTGCCGCATGAGCCCACTTTGGGCCCAATGGGCAGGCCGTCGATGGCCTGCAGGTAACTGGCGGGCAGGCGGCTGGCGCTGGCCGGGTGCAGGGTTTGGTGGATGGGGTCCAGCTTCAAGATCGAGCCCGTCATGCCGGGCAGCAACTGCTCGTAGCCTTCGATCAACAAGGCCAGCACCTCGGCCAGGGGGGTGTTGAGCACCAGGCGTTCCAGGATGCGGCGTTCGATGTCGGCCACCAGCTCCAGTTGCTTGCGCACCGTGATGTCCACCAGCACGCTGTGCACCTGTCGGGCGTGGCCCTTGGGGTCCAGTTCCACCCAGGAGTGGTCGTCGATCCAGCGCCAGTGGCCCTCAGCGGCCGCCACCCGGTACGATTGGTTGAAGCTGTGTTCCTGCCGGGCCAGGTGCTGCAAGGCGTCGTGCATCACGCGCTGGCGGTCGTCGGGGTGGATCAGGGTTTCGTACGATTGCCGATCGGCCATCCAGCGCTGAGCTTCGTACCCCCACTGGCGAACGTTGTCGCTCACAAACACGATGGGGCTGCCCGGCTCCGGCGTCCATGACACCGCGATCACCGGAGAGCGGTTGAGGGTGTGCGACAGCTGTTCCAGCAGTGCGGCCTGCTCCTTGCGCTTTTGGATGTCCATGGTCACGCCCACGGCCCGCAGGGCCTGGCCCTCGGGCGAGCGTTGCACCACCTGGCCCCGCGTCTGCACCCAGCGCCATTGCCCGTCCAGGCCGCGAACCTGGTACTCCACGTCGATCTTGCCGTCGCCCTCGGGGCGCAGCGAATGGCGGAGCTTGGCGCTGACCTGGTCCACCTGGTCCTGGTGGATCATGGCCATGAAGCCTTCCATGGGCCGGGTGGCGGTGGTGTTGCCATCGCCGCCCATCAACCGCACCATGTGGGGGCTGTAGTCGATGCGGTCTTTGGCGGCGTCGAAATCCCAGAACCCCAGCAAGGCGGCGCTGGCGGCCAGGTCCACCCGCTCCTCGGCCATGCGGGTGCGGGACTGCAGGTGCTTCTGCTCGGCCTGCATCTGGTTTTGCCAGATCTGCAAGCCCAGGGCCGACATCAGGTCGTGCGACAGCAGCATGCCCACCAGATGGCCTTGCTCATCCTCCACCACCAGGTGCCGGATGGCCAGGGCGTGCATCTTCTGGGCGGCTTCGCTCAGCCACGCCTTGTGGTCGATGGCGTGGATGCGGGGCAGGGCCAGGGCGGACAACGGCTGGTCCAAAAGGCCGGGCATGGGGTGGTCCAGCATCAGGCGGGGGATGTCGCGTTCCGTCAACACCCCCAAGGCCCGCCCACCGCTCACCACCACCACGTAGTTGCCGTGGTGCGCCCTCATGGTGTCCAGCGCCGCGGCAAACGGGGTGTGCGGGGACAGCACGGGCAAGTCCTGCTGCATGACGCTGGTCAGGCTGCCCATGCGCTGGAGCACGGTGGCGTCCAGGTGGTTGCGGAAATCGGTCTCGCTGGCCATGCCGACGATGGCCCCCTGGTCGTTGGTGGCCAGCAGGTGTCGAAAACCCTCCACCGACATGCGTGCCCACGCAGATTCGAACAGCATGTCCTGCGGCACGGTGTACAGCGGGCGGCTCATCACCTGGTGGGCCGGGGTGGTCATGGAGCGCCCTTCGCCCAGCAGGCGCAGAAAGTCGCGCTCGGTGAGGATGCCCACGGGGGTGTCACCGTCGCGCAGCACCACGCTGGAAATCTGGGCGCGGGTCATGGCGGTGGCCACGTCAGACAAGGGCGCGGCGTGGTCCAGCCACTCGATGTGCCGGGTCATGATGTCGCTCAGCTTCAAGGGCGCTGTTCCGGTGGACGAGGAGGGTGGGGTCACGGTGTCACACGTCAGACGATGTCAAGAAGCCTGACACTGTACGGGCAGTTGGGGCGCATGCCCCAAATGATGAGTGCACCGGGCGGGCTTCGTCCGTTTGCGGCGATGGGTCCACGGGGTACGATGGCAGCCTTGCCTCACGTTGGAGCCATGGGAACACCCACTTACACCATCAGCGACCTCGCCCGCGAGTTCGACCTCACCACCCGGGCCATCCGGTTCTACGAGGACATGGGCCTGCTCTCGCCCACCCGCACCGGGCCGGGCGGTCGCGTGCGCCAGTACAGCGCACGCGACCGCACCCGCCTCAAGCTGACCTTGCGGGCCAAACGCCTGGGGCTGTCCCTGACCGAGGCCAAGGACATCATCGACATGTACGACAGCCCGCGGGACACCGCCCCGCAGCTGGAGAAATTCCTCAAGGTGCTGGCCGAGCACCGTCGGCAGCTGGAGGAACAGATGGCCGACCTGCTGGCCAACCTCGACGAAGTCAAGCTGCACGAAAAGCAGGCCCGCGCCCTGCTGGTCAAAACCCGCAAAGACGCCGATTCCCCCGCTTGAGCCCACGCCCGTCGGTGGGCGCATGGGTTGACGCGGCCCCGTTTGGGTTGATAATTGACGTTTACGTAAACGTAAATCAAGCGTGTGGCAAACGCTGGCACCGGGGCTTCAAGAGTTTTGAGCCAAATTGGCCTCTAGCGCTTTATCCATAAGCACAGTCAGCTATTTTTTCAGGAGACAACATGACCCAGCTTCCCGGCCTCAACTTCATGCTTGGCGAAGACATCGACGCGCTGCGCGACGCCGTGCGCGACTTCTGCGTCGCCGAAATCGCCCCCCGCGCCGCCGAAATCGACAAGAACGACCAGTTCCCCATGGACCTGTGGCAGAAGATGGGCAGCCTGGGCGTGCTGGGCATCACCGTGCCCGAAGAGTTTGGTGGCGCCAACATGGGCTACCTGGCCCACATGGTGGCCATGGAGGAAATCAGCCGCGCCAGCGCCTCGGTGGGCCTGAGCTACGGCGCGCACAGCAACCTGTGCGTCAACCAGATCAAGCGCAACGGCAACCAGGCCCAGAAGGAAAAGTACCTGCCCAAGCTGATTTCCGGCGAGCACGTGGGCGCGCTGGCCATGAGCGAGCCGGGCGCGGGCTCCGACGTCATCAGCATGAAGCTGAAAGCCGAGGACAAGGGTGGCTACTACCTGCTCAACGGCAGCAAGATGTGGATCACCAACGGCCCCGACGCCGACACCATGGTGGTCTACGCCAAGACCGAACCCGAAATGGGCGCTCGGGGCGTGACGGCCTTCATCGTTGAAAAAGGCATGAAGGGCTTCTCCACCGCGCAAAAGCTCGACAAACTGGGCATGCGCGGCAGCCACACCGGCGAGATGGTGTTCAACAACGTGGAGGTTCCCGAGGCGAACATTTTGGGCGGCCTGAACATGGGCGCCAAGGTGCTGATGAGCGGGCTGGACTACGAGCGTGCCGTGCTGGCCGCCGGGCCCATTGGCATCATGCAGGCCGTGATGGACAACGTGGTGCCCTACATCCACGACCGCAAGCAGTTCGGCCAGAGCATTGGCGAGTTCCAGCTCATCCAAGGCAAGGTGGCCGACATGTACACCGTGCTGCAGGCCGGGCGCTCCTTCCTGTACACCATTGGCAAGAACCTCGACCAGCTGGGCACCGAGCACGTGCGCCAGGTGCGCAAGGACTGCGCCAGCGTCATCCTGTGGTGTGCCGAGCAGGCCACCAAGATGGCCAGCGACGGCGTGCAGATTTTCGGGGGCAACGGCTACATCAACGAGTACCCGCTGGGCCGCCTGTGGCGCGACGCCAAGCTGTACGAAATTGGCGCGGGCACGTCGGAAATCCGCCGCATGCTGATTGGCCGCGAACTGTTCGCCGAAACCTGCTGATCCATCAGCCTGACGTGTTGTGGGGTTGCTGCGGTGCAGCATGCCCTCGGCCACAATGCACGGCATGAACCATCCCCTTCAAAACCTCATCGACGCCAACCGCCGCTGGGCCGCCCAGGTCGAGCTGGAGCGCCCGGGTTATTTCAAGGCTCTGGCGCAGCAGCAAAACCCCAAGTACCTGTGGATCGGCTGCTCCGACAGCCGGGTGCCCGCCAACCAGATCACCGGGTTGGAGCCGGGTGAGGTGTTCGTGCATCGCAACATCGCCAACGTGGTGGTGCACTCCGACTTGAACGCCCTGTCGGTCATCCAGTTTGCCGTGGAGTACCTCAAGGTGGAGCACATCCTGGTGGTGGGTCACTACGGCTGCGGCGGCGTGCTGGCCACGTTGCGGGGCATGCGCGTGGGGCTGGCCGACAACTGGCTGCGCCATGTGCACGACGTGAAAATGCGCCACCGCAAGCGCCTGGACCACCTGCCCGTGGAGGTGCAGGAAGACGTGCTGTGTGAGATGAACGTCATCGAACAGGTGGGCAACGTGGCCCTGACCAATGTGCTGCAGGACGCCTGGGCCCGGGGCCAGAAGGTGTCGGTCCACGGCTGGTGTTACGGCCTGAAAGACGGGCTGGTGAAGGACATGGGTGTGTCCATGTCCGGCCCGCACGAGGTGATGGACGTGTTTCGCAAGGCCCTCAAGCGTTACCCACGGGCGGGCATGAGTGCCACGGCGTCGGGCATTTTGGTGCCTGGGGGCGGGTCGTGAAACCACCCCGGCTGGACTCGCCGGTGGCGCATGAGATCGCCAAGGCGTTGATGGACGGCTTCAACCGCCATTACCGCCTGTTCCGCGCCGAGTCCGCCCGGGCCAAGCACCGCTTCGAAACCGCCGACTGGCGCGGCCAGCAGCGGGCGCAGAAGGAGCGCATCGAGTTCTACGACCTGCGCGTCAAGGAATGCTCCAAGCGGCTGGAGAGCGAGTTTGCCGCCTCCCAACAGCCCATGGACGTGTGGCACCAGGTCAAGCTGCTGTACGTGGGCATGCTGATCGACCACAAGCAGCCCGAGCTGGCCGAGTCGTTCTTCAACTCGGTGACCACCAAGATCCTGCACCGCACCTATTTCCAGAACGACTTCATCTTCGTGCGCCCCGCGGCCAGCACCGAGTACATCGAGAACCAGGACCCGGCGCACAAACCCACCTACCGCTCTTACTACCCCAAGGCGGGCTCGGTGCTGGAGGACATCCGGCGCATGGTGCGCGACTTTGCGCTGCACCTGCCGTTCGAAGATTTCGACCGTGACACCCGCTGGGTGCACGAGCGCCTGCTGCCCCTGTACGAACACCGGCGGCTGCGGGCCAATTTCCAGATCCAGGTGCTCTCCAGCCTGTTCTACCGCAACAAGGGCGCCTATGTGGTGGGCAAGCTCATCAACGGTTTTCAGGAGCTGCCGTTTGCACTCCCCATCCTGCACAACGCGCAGGGGCGGCTGGTGATCGACGCGCTGCTGCACGGCGAGGACGACCTGCTCATGCTGTTCAGCTTTGCGCGGGCCTACTTCATGGTGGACATGGAGGTGCCCAGCGCCTACGTGCAGTTTCTGCGCAGCCTCATGCCGCGCAAACCCCGGGCCGAGTTCTACAACGCCCTGGGCCTGGCCAAGCAGGGCAAGACGCTGTTCTACCGCGACTTCTTGTTCCACATGCGGCACAGCACCGACGCGTTTCGCACCGCGCCGGGCATCAAGGGCATGGTCATGCTGGTGTTCGATCTGCCCAGCTTTCCGTTCGTCTTCAAGGTCATCAAGGACTATTACCCGCACCAGAAGGACACCACCCGCGAGCAGATCCGGGGCAAGTACCTGCTGGTCAAGCAGCACGACCGGGTGGGGCGCATGGCCGACACGCTGGAGTTCTCCAACGTGGCCTTTCCACTGGCGCGGTTCGAGCCCGAGCTGGTGGCCGAGTTGCAGAAGTTCGCACCCAGCCAGCTGGAAATTTCCGACCGTGATGGCGACGGCCAGGTGGAACTCATCCTCAAACACGTGTACATCGAGCGGCGCATGATCCCGCTCAACCTCTACCTGCAAGAGGCGTTTGACGTGCTGGCCCCCAACAGCGGGGCCGACGACACCGCGCTGCGCAAGGCCACCGAGCAGCTCACCCGGGCCGTGGTCGAGTACGGCAACGCCATCAAGGACCTGGTGGCGGCCAACATCTTCCCGGGCGACATGCTGTGGAAGAACTTCGGCATCACCCGCCACGGCAAGGTGGTGTTCTACGACTACGACGAAATCGAGTACGTCACCGACTGCCACTTCCGCCGCGTGCCCCCGCCCCGCAACGAGGAGGACGAACTGTCCGGCGAGGTCTGGTACCCGGTGGCCCGGAACGATGTGTTCCCCGAAACCTTTGGCCCCTTCCTGCTGGGCAACCCGCTGGTGCGCCAGGTGTTCATGGCCCACCATGCCGACTTGCTGGACGCCGAGTTCTGGCAAAGCCATCAGGCCCGCATCCGCGAGGGGCATGTGCACGACGTGTTCCCCTACGAGCAGGACAAGCGGTTCCGCCCCAGCGCCCACCACGCGGCCTCGCCCTGGTCCATCTGAAGGGGCGGTGATTGATATTGTTTTTGTAGCTGCTTACGCTTTCATATAAAGCGCTAGGTGCCATTTTCATGTGTAAAACAGGAGAAGCCATGTCCCTCAACCCTGATGCCATCGTCATCGTCGGCGCCGCCCGCACCCCCATGGGGGCCTTCCAGAGCGACTTCGCCTCGCTGGCCGCCCATGATTTGGGCGGCGTGGCCATCCAAGCCGCCGTCGCGCGGGCGGGCATTGCGCCCGAATTGGTGACCGAGGTGCTGTTCGGCAACTGCCTCATGGCCGGTCAAGGCCAAGCGCCCGCCCGCCAGGCCGCGTTCAAGGGTGGTCTGCCCCAAAGCGCCGGCGCGGTGACGCTTTCCAAGATGTGCGGCTCCGCCATGCGTGCCGCCATGTTTGCGCACGACATGCTGCTGGCCGGCAGCCACGAGGTGCTGGTGGCCGGGGGCATGGAGAGCATGACCAACGCGCCCTACCTCATGCTCAAAGGCCGGGGCGGCTACCGCATCGGCCACGACCGCATTTACGACCACATGATGCTCGACGGCCTGGAAGACGCCTACCAACCCGGCCGCAGCATGGGCACCTTCGGTGAAGACTGCGCCGCCAAGTACAGCTTCACCCGCGAACAGCAGGACGCCTTTGCCACCGCCAGCGTGCAGCGCGCCAAGGCCGCCACCGAAAGCGGTGCGTTTGCCGCCGAAATCGCCCCCGTGACCGTCAAGGGCCGCGGCGGCGACGTGGTGGTGTCCATCGACGAAGGCCCGGGCAAGGTCAAGCTGGACAAGATCCCCACCCTCAAACCCGCGTTCAAGAAAGACGGCACCATCACCGCCGCCAGCAGCTCCAGCATCAACGACGGGGCCGCTGCGCTGGTGATGATGAAGGCCAGCACCGCTGCGAAGTTGGGCTGCACGCCCCTGGCACGCATCGTGTCGCACGCCACCCACGCCCAGGCACCGGAATGGTTCTCCACCGCCCCGGTGGGTGCTTCGCAAAAGGCGCTGGCCAAGGCCGGTTGGGCGGTGGGGGAGGTGGACCTGTGGGAAATCAACGAGGCTTTTGCCGTGGTGCCCATGGCCCTGATGGCCGAGCTGAACGTGCCGCACGACAAGGTCAACGTCAACGGCGGGGCCTGTGCGCTGGGCCACCCCATCGGGGCCAGCGGGGCACGCATCATGGTCACCCTCATCCACGCCCTCAAGGCCCGTGGCCTGAAGAAAGGCCTGGCCACCCTGTGCATCGGCGGCGGTGAAGCCACCGCCGTGGCGCTGGAAGTGCTCTGACCCGCAGAAAGCCCCCCATGTTGTTGACCGAAGACCAAACCATGGTGCGCGACGCCGTTCGCGCCTTTGTGCAGGAACAAATCTGGCCCCACGCCCCGGCGTGGGACAAGGCGCACACCTTCCCCCAGGACGTTCACAAGGGCCTGGCCGAGCTGGGCTGCTACGGCATCTGCGTGCCTGAGGAACAGGGCGGCGCGGGCCTCAATTACCAGACGCTGGCGCTGGTGTTGGAGGAAATCGCCGCGGGCGATGGCGGCGTGAGCACCACCATCAGCGTGACCAACTGCCCGGTCAACGCCATCCTCATGAAGTACGGCAACGCCGCCCAGCAAGACCAGTGGCTGCGCCCACTGGCCGTGGGCGACATGCTGGGCGCGTTCTGCCTGACCGAGCCGCATGTGGGCTCTGATGCGTCGGCCCTGCGGACCACCGCTGTGCGGGTGGCCGCTTCCGGTGACGGGACCACTGCGGCGAAGGATGGCGACCACTACGTGCTCAACGGCGTCAAGCAGTTCATCACCAGCGGCAAACATGCCGACCTGGCCATCGTCATCGCCGTGACCGACAAGGCAGCGGGCAAACGCGGCATGAGCGCTTTCATCGTGCCCACGGCCACGCCGGGTTACGTGGTGGCTCGCCTGGAGGACAAGCTGGGCCAGCACAGCAGCGACACCGCGCAGATCAACTTCGAAAACTGCCGCATCCCCGCCGCCAACCTCATTGGCGCGGAGGGCGAGGGTTACAAGATCGCCCTCAGTGCCCTGGAGGGCGGGCGCATCGGCATTGCCGCGCAAAGCATCGGCATGGCGCGCAGTGCGTTTGAATGTGCGCTGAGGTATTCGAAAGAGCGCGAGAGCTTCGGCCAACCCATCTTCAACCACCAGGCGGTGGGTTTCAAACTGGCCGACATGGCCACGCAGATCGAGGCGGCCCGCTCGCTCACCCACCACGCCGCCGCCTTGCGCGACGCCGGGCAGCCCTGCCTGAAAGAGGCGGCCATGGCCAAGCTGTTCGCCAGCGAAATGGCCGAGCGGGTGTGCAGCGACGCCATTCAGATCCATGGCGGCTACGGCTACGTGAGCGACTTTCCGGTGGAGCGCATCTACCGCGACGTGCGGGTGTGCCAGATTTACGAAGGCACGTCTGACGTGCAAAAAATCCTCATCCAGCGCGCGCTGGCGCAGGCATGAGCGTGCCGTCTCCGGCTGACGACGGCCCCTGCCCCTGTGGCCGCCAGCTCAAGGGCAAGGCGCTTCGGTTGTCGGACTGCTGCGGGCCTTACCTGGGCCAGCCACAGCACATCCCCGATGCCGAGGCCCTCATGCGCTCCCGCTACACCGCCTTTGTGCGGGGCGATGTGGCGCACCTGCGGCTCACCTGGCACGCCACCACCTGCCCGACCGACCTGACGCTGGACCCCACCCAGCGCTGGCTGGGGCTGGAGGTGCGCCAGCACCGCGTGCTGGATGCCACCCATGCCGAGGTGGAGTTTGTGGCCCGCTCCCGCATCGGCGGGCGGGGCGTGCGGCTGCACGAAACCAGCCGCTTTGTGTGGGAGCAGGGTCAATGGTGGTACGTGGACGGGGACCTGCGCTGAGGGTGCATTCCGCGTTATCCTCGCGGTCCCTGGTTTACCCCTTCACCGGAAGTTCTCAGCATGGAATGCACCGTCACCTGGACCGGACACAGTGGCACCCGCTCGGCCATGGGTTTTGTGGCCGAAACCGGCAGCGGCCACGTTTTGACCATGGACGGCGCCCCCGACGCCGCCAAGCCTGAAAACGGTGGGGCCAACCTGGCTCCCCGGCCCATGGAAACCGTGTTGGCGGGCACGGGCGGCTGCACGGCCTACGACGTGGTCCTCATCCTCAAACGCGGGCGGCACGATGTGCGCGGCTGCAGCGTCAAGCTCACCAGCGAGCGGGCCGACACCGATCCCAAGGTGTTCACCAAGATCCACATGCAGTTCACGGTCACGGGCAAGGGCATTCCCGCTGCGGCGGTGGAGCGGGCCATTGCCATGAGCCACGATAAATACTGCTCGGCCAGCATCATGCTGGGCAAAACGGCCACCATCACCACCGGTTTTGACCTGATCGAAGTCTGAGCGTCGTCGGCCTCAGATCCGGTGGGCCACGGTGGTCATCACCTTGGCCGCACCTTTCATCAGCCATTTCACCGGCAGGGGCACTTCCGCAGCCCCTGCCTGTTGTGCTTGGCGGGCGTGGCGGATTTCGTCGTCCCGCATCCGGGTCACCACCGTGCGCGAGGCGTGGTCTTGCGCAGGCAGCTTTTGCAAGTGGCTGTCCAGGTGCGCCTCCACCTGGCGCTCGGTTTCCACCACAAAACCCAGGCTGGCCGCAGTGCCCACCCGGCTGGCCAGCAGCCCGATGCTGAACGCCCCGGCGTACCACAACGGGTTCAGCAGCGAAGGGCGTGCACCCAGTTCGGCCATGCGCTGGCGGGTCCAGGCCAAGTGGTCGCCTTCTTCGTCCGCCGCGGCCTCGAAATGCCGGGCCAGGGCGTCATCCTGGGAGAACACCCGGGCCCCCAATGCTTGCGCGGTGTACAGGGCCTGGGCACACACCTCTCCCACATGGTTGACGCGCATCAAAGCGCCTGCAGCGTCTTTCTCGTAAGCCGAGAGCGGGGTTGACGGGGTGTCCGGCTGTGGCATGGCCCCTCGGGCGGGCGTGGGGGCCAGCAGTGCGCGCAAGGTCGCGTCCAGAGATCGCAGCAAAGGGTCTTGAAGCATGCCGAATTTTCCAATGAATTCAATGGGTAAGCAGCCATCAATTTTTCATTCAAGAAAAATGCACCAAAAAAGTGCCGTGTTGTGATGGTGCAACGATGCACAGAATGGGGTTGCCGAAAAGACAGGCAATCTTTGCCGAACGCGCAACGTTCTGGTGCAATTGGAGCAACTTCCCAAAACGGAGGTTGGTTTGCGGGCCACGCCCAATGCCTCTTTTTTCAACCTTGGAGATAACCTCAATGAAAAAGACCCTGATTGCACTGGCTGCTGTGGCCGCCACCGGTGCCGCCTTCGCCCAATCTTCCGTGACCCTGTATGGCGTGGCCGACGTTTCCGTGGCCAAAGCCACTGGTGCCAAAGTGGCCGCTTCTGCCAATGGCCTGCTGAACAACGGCAACAGCCGTTGGGGCCTGAAGGGTTCTGAAGACCTGGGTGGCGGTCTGAAGGCCAACTTCGTGTTTGAAGCCGGTGTGAACTTGGCCACGGGTGCCACCGATGCCAACACCTTCCAACGCAACGCATTCCTGGAGCTGGCCGGTGGTTTCGGTTCTGTGCGCGCTGGCCGCAGCCTGTCCCCCACCTTCTACGGCATTGCTGCCTATGAGCTGACGGGTGCCGCCAACTATGCGGTGATTGGCACGAAGTTCGCCTTCACCAACTCTACCCGCAACGACGCCATGATTGCCTACACCACCCCCAACATGGGTGGCCTGACCGCAACCCTGGGTGTCAAGCTGGCTGGCAACAACGCTGGCAAGCAAAAGGTTGACATGAATGTCATCTACAAAGCAGGTCCCGTGGTCGCTGGCCTGACCTACGCCAAGGTGGATGGCGAAAAGAAGAGCATTTCTCTGGGCGGTTCTTATGACCTCGGCACTGTCAAGGTGGCAGCCGGTTTCTTTGATCCGGCCGATGCGCGCAAGGGCTTCTCTCTGGGTGCTTCCGCTCCCCTGGGCCCTGTGACCCTGACGTTTGACCTGGCTCGCGACACCGGCTCTGCCGTCAAGTCCACCGACTACGTGCTGGAAGGCAAATACGCTCTGTCCAAGCGCACCTTCGCTTACGGCGTTCTGCACCGCGCCGGTGCTACGAGTGTCAACACCTACGGTGTGGGCGTTCGCCACAACTTCTGATGACGCCGGTTGGCGTTTTGCGCCAACCTTCAGTCTGAAAAGCCCGCTTCGGCGGGCTTTTTTGTGTCTGGAATTTGTGTCCGAGGTTTCGGGGGACTCAGGGCCGGTGAGGGTTTGCGCTGAAAGTGGGTGGAGGGCCAGCCCCACCCAAGTCCTGCCTCGCTGCCCAAGGGCCTTTCTTTGGGCTGTGCTCAATCAATCACGAGTGGGCATAAAAAAACCCCGGTCCGAGGACCGGGGTTTTTGAGCTGAATTCCTCGGAAGGAGGAGATCAGAACTTGTGGTTCACGCCAACGGCCCACAGGTCCTTGCCAACTTGGTTGGCAGCGCGGATACCAGCGTAAGCGGTGGTGCGCTTGGACAGAGCGTAAGCAGCGGCAACGCTGAATGCGCGGGAGGTGGAGCCGGAGCCGGACACTTTGGAGCTGGCGAAGCCAACGGAAGCGGTCAGAGCACCAGAGACGGGGATGTCAGCGCCCAACTGGTAAGAGTTGGTGCGAGCGCCCACGGCAGGCTTGGTGGTGTAGTAGCTGGCCATCAGCTTGGCGGAACCCAGGTCATAGGAACCGTTCAGCATGGTGCCCTTTTGGACGGGAGCCAGGGTGGTGTTCTTGTTGTCTTCGTAGCCCAGAGCCACGGCCAGGGGGCCTTGAGCGTAGGTCACGTTGAAGGCGCTGGTCTTGCCGGCGGTGGCGTTGCCATTCAGCTGGGTGCTGACAGCAGCGGCGAAGCCGTTGAAGTTGGGGGTTGCGTAGTACAGCTGAGCAACAGCTTCACCAGCGTAGCCATTCAGCCACACGCCGCCAGCGTTGGCAGACAGGGCGGAGTCAAAACCGCTGTTGCCAGCGCCGAACACGTCGTCCAGGGCGTTCCAGCTCTTGCCCAGCTTGACGGTACCGAAACCGCCGCTGAAGCCAACGTTGGCTTGGCGGGTGAAGCCGGCGGAGGTGGAACCGTCGCCCAGGTTGACCTTTTGTTCGAATTGGAAGTTGGCCTTCAGACCGCCACCCAGGTCTTCAGAACCTTTGATGCCCCAGCGGCTGGAAGCCACGCCGCCGGAACCGGCTGCCACTTTGGAGCCGGGAGCGTCGCTGTCGCCAACATAGATGTCAGCAACACCGTACAGGGTCACGGAAGACTGAGCAGCGGCAATGCCGGCAAAAGCCATGGCGGCCAGTGCAACGAGAGATTTTTTCATGGGGGATCCTTTGAACAGTGAACAAAAGGGGTTGTGTGCTTGGAAGTTGCCCTGTGTGCCAGGGTATGACCACACCAGCAACAACGGTGTCAATGTAACGAAATGGCGGGCCGGTGTCTCGGTTTTGGGCCAAAAACGAGGGTGGGCTTTGCGCTAAAAACAACAACTCTTAACCACGCTGACAGGGTGGCTTGCTTTGGGGGAAACCCTGATCATGGCCCTGGCTCGGGTGGGCATTTCGGGTGGGCACACCAGAGACAGGGCATTGATGCATACTTTGTCAGCTCCAGCTGAACGGTGTTTTGACCCATGCTTTGCTTTTCGGATTGCCGAGGGGCATGCTTGAGCCCGGTGGGTTTCATGACGCTGTCACGGATGGGCCTTTTTTGTCATGACCCGAATCAAACTCACGCCGTCTGCCGTGCGCTACCGAGCGCAAGGCCAAGCTTTTGCCCATATTGCCCAGTTCTTGCCCGAACTGACGGCATTGCGTCGCGATCTTCACGCTCATCCAGAGCTGGGCTACGAAGAGCTGTACACCGGCAAGCGGGTGGTGGATGCGTTGAAGGTTTGTGGCGTGGATGAAATCCACACCCAAGTGGGCAAAACGGGCATTGTGGCGGTCATCCATGGCCACCGGCGTGACAGCGGGCGCATGTTGGGTCTGCGGGCCGACATGGATGCCTTGCCCATGACGGAGCACAACGATTTTCCCTGGCGATCCACCCGTCACGGGGTGATGCATGGTTGCGGACACGACGGCCACACGGCCATGCTGGTCGGTGCTGCCCGTTATTTGGCGGAAACACGCCGGTTCAATGGCTCTGCCGTGCTGATCTTCCAGCCCGGGGAAGAAGGCCATGCCGGGGCCAAGGCCATGATCGACGACGGTTTGTTCGAGCGGTTTCCGGTCCAGTCGGTCTACGCCATGCACAACTGGCCGCAGATGCGGCCGGGCACCGTGGGCATCAATCCGGGGCCGATGATGGCCGCTGCCGACCGGGTGACCATCCACATCACCGGCAAGGGCGGTCATGGGGCGCATGCCTACCTGACGGTGGACCCCGTGCTGGTGGCCGCCCACATCATCACGGCGGTGCAAAGCATTGTGTCGCGCACGGTGCGCCCGCTGGACAGTGCGGTCATCAGCCTGTGTGCCATGCAGGCAGGCGATTTGGGGGCGTTCAGTGTGGTGCCGGGTGAGGCCACCTTGGTGGGCACGGTGCGCACGTTCAATCCGGTGGTGCAGGCACTGGTGGAGCAGCGATTGCATGAGATCTGTTCCGCGGTGGCGTTGGGCTTTGGGGCCACCGCCAGTGTGCAGTTCGAGCGCATCTACCCGGCCACGCTCAACACGCCCGAGGACGCCAGCTTCGCTGCCGATGTGGCCGAGTCCATCGTGGGCCCTGATCATGTGGATCGGGAGATGGAGCCCAGCATGGGGGCCGAAGACTTTTCGTTCATGCTGCAAGCCAAACCTGGCGCCTACCTGCGGCTGGGCCAGGGGGCGGAGAACGGTGTGGGCAGTTGCTTCTTGCACAACGCCCGGTACGACTTCAATGACGATGTGTTGCCGCTGGGCGCGGCTTTGCATGCCGGCCTGGTCGAGCAGGGCATGCCGTTGGTTTCAGGATCTGTTGGCTGAATCCGCGTGTGGCGCTTTTGGGATGTGCTTTTTGCGCTCCATTTGTTGTTGTGCTGGTGCTTTGCTGTTGCTGCAGTGGGCGGCTTGACCGGCCTGCAAAAGAGATGCATCAAATTTGGTAGCAACAGGTTTAATTGAATAAAGCGCAAGAGGTTAAAAATGTTCCAAATTTTTGCCTCTGGATGGCTGCGACTGGTGGTGAGCGTTCTTGCGGTGCTGATCGTGGCCCCAACCCTTGCTGCGGCGCAGACCCGCATCGTGCGCACCGAGGCCACCCGAGCCACGCCGGACAGCCCGGCCATGCGGGCGCTGAACGCCACGTCCATGTCGTCCGACGCCTCCGTTTCCATGCACTGGCCCGATGTCCTGGAGGCCTTGGGGTTTCCTTCGGAGGCGATGGCGTTGCGCCATCACCTGGCGGGCGTGTGGGTTCGCCAATTGCAGGGCCAAGCCGCCGCGCCCGCACCCACGGTGGGGCAGGGGGTGGAAGAAGGGGGTGCCGCCATGGCTCGCCAGCCCCAGCCCGCCACGCCGCAGGCTTGGCAGCAGGTGGTGCAACGGTCGTTGCGCTTCCAGCGTGAGGAGCGATCCCCGCCCATTCCCGGCGAGATCGAAGGCCTTCGTGCGCAGCTGCTGGAGGTGCTGCCCGGTGTGTGGGCTCACCACCAGACCGATGGGCGTGTGCGCGGGTTGTTCATGTGGGGATGGCTTACGTCACAGGTCACGGTGCCACTCACGCTGGGGCCGTTCGATCTCGTGGCCTTGAACCGGGTGGGTGGCGCCCCGCAGCGTTGGCACTGCGAGTTGCCTCGTGGCGCGGCCCCTTTGGCCTTGATGCCCGGGACGTCTCAGGCTTGGCTGTGCCGAAGCGCCAATCCGGAGTCGTGGCCGCCGGGGCATCCGCTGGAGGAGGGCCTGCTGGCGGCCGAAGTGGCCCGGGAATGGCGCATTGAAGCCCTCGACTTTGACCGCCCGCAGGCCTATGCAGCCTTGGTGACCACGCTGGGTTGGCGACACAAGGACCAAGCCCAAGCCTTCCTGCGGCAGCATGGGTCGTGCGAGCAGTTGGGGCGGTGTGCAGGGATGGAGGCTACCGTGGTCAGCCAGGGGGTGCGGGGGGCGGTCGAAGTGGCTCCGAGTCGCGAACAGGCCCATGGGGGGGGCTGCGCTGCGGAAGCTGGTCGACCGGGTGCTCCCCTGGTTGATGTTGCTGGGGGGATTCGTGGTGTACGCGCTGGTGGCGCGTGGCCTGTCCAACCGGGTGGCGGCCGTGCTGCTGTGGGCGGGCGGCATGGTGTGGGCCGTGATGCTCGTTCGCCAGCTGTGGGGCATGAACTGGGCCGACAGCTGGGGCGGGCTGGTGGTGATCCCTGCGACCGGCATGCTGCTGGTGGGCCCGTTTGTGGTGGCCGGGCTGGCGTATGGCGGCTACGAGTTGTGTGTGAACCCCGAGGCCAGACGCAACGCCTCTCGCGCGTTCTGGGGATTCATGCTGCTGTTGGCGGGGGTGTTGCTGGTCCGCCTGGTGTCTTTGCTGACCGGGGTGGACTGAACTGGGCGATGTGTTGTGGGGCTCAGGCGTAGCGCTTGCTGCGCAGGTTGTTCTTCATTTCCTTCAGCAGCGGCTGCAGCTTGTTGCCGCCAATGCGCAAGGCCACGCAGGTGGCCAGCACGTCCACGATCATCAGGTGCATGAGCCGCGAGGTCATGGGGCTGTAGCGGTCATAACCCTCGGGGTGGTCTGCGGCCAGGTGGATGTGTCCGGCGGCGGCCAGGGGGGAGCCACTGGCGGTGATGACGATGGTGGTGGCTCCGTGTTTGCGGGCGATGTCGGTGGCATCCATCAGGTCGCGGGTGCGGCCCGAGTTGCTGATGACCACCAGGCAGTCGCCCGGGCGCAGCATGCTGGCGCTCATGACCTGCATGTGGCCGTCGCTGTAGGCAATGGTGTGCAAGCCCAGGCGGAAGAACTTGTGCTGCGCGTCCTGCGCCACGATGCCGGAGTTGCCCGCCCCGAAGAATTCGATGCGTTTGTTGTGGGTGTGGGCGTTGACGATGGCATCCACCGCCTTTTCGATGGCGTGGGTGGAGGCATCGTTGCGGTATTTCAGGAAGGCCGCCACCGTGTTGTCGATGAGCTTGACCATCACGTCACCGACCTTGTCGTCCACATCCACGCTGCGGTGGATGAAGGGCACGCCCTCGCTGACCGTGCCCGCCAGCTTCAGCTTGAAGTCGCTCAGGCCGTCATAGCCCATGCTGCGGCAGAACCGGACAACCGTGGGTTTGCTGACGTGGGCCCGTGCGGCCAGCTCGGTGACCGGCAGGCTGGCAAAGGTGCGAGGGTCCAGCAACACCAATTTGCCCACGCGTTGTTCTGCGGGAGCCAACGAGGACAAGGAGGCTTTGATGCGTTCCAACATGACGGGTGGTTACGAAAATCGGTGAAACAAGATTACCTCTGGAATAATACCCTGCATGAACCAGCTTGACGCACTCAAAGCCCACACCACCGTGGTCGCGGACACCGGCGACTTTTTGCAAATTGCCCAGTACAAGCCCCAGGATGCGACCACCAACCCGTCGCTCATCCTCAAGGCCGTGCAAAAGGCCGAGTACGCCCCGCTGCTGGCGCAGACCCTGGCGCGGTTTGGTGACCGCGATCTGGGCGAGGTCATGGACCGGCTGCTGGTGCGGTTTGGTTGTGAAATCCTCACCCACATTCCTGGGCGCGTGTCCACCGAGGTCGATGCCCGCCTGAGCTTTGACACCACGGCCACCGTGGCCCGGGCCCGTCGCCTCATCGAGCTGTACCAGGCCGAGGGTGTGCACATCGACCGGGTGCTGATCAAGATCGCGTCCACGTGGGAGGGCATCCAGGCCGCCCAGCAACTGGAGCGCGAGGGCATCCACACCAACCTGACGCTGTTGTTCGGTTTTGGTCAGGCCGTGGCCTGCGGGCAGGCCAAGGTTCAGTTGATTTCGCCGTTTGTGGGGCGCATTTACGACTGGTACAAGAAGCAGGCCGGAGCGTCGTGGGATGAGGCCGCCCGTGCGGGGGGCAACGACCCCGGCGTGCAGTCGGTCACGCGCATCTTCAACTACTACAAGCGCCACGGCATCGCCACCGAGGTCATGGGGGCCAGCTTCCGCAACATCGGGCAGATCCAGGCCTTGGCCGGTTGCGACCTGCTCACCATTGCGCCCGAACTGCTGGCGCAGCTGGCCGCGTCCGACGCCCCGTTGTCTCCCGCCTTGGACGCCCAGGCGGCCCGGGCCATGGACATCGAGCGCGTGCAACTGGACGAAGCCGCCTTCCGCTTCGCCCTGAACGAAGACGCCATGGCCACTGAAAAACTGGCCGAAGGCATCCGCGCCTTTGTGGCCGACGCCATCAAGCTGGAAGCGCTGATGAAGGTTTGACGCCCTGCGGCCCTGGGCCGCAGCCGGATGTCGAGGGCAGCCTGAGAGACGGAGGTTGCCTGCCGTTTTCCCCTGCTCGGGTTTGCACCAATGTTGGAAGCGTGGGACTTGAACAAATAATTTGTTCGTCGTCCTTACTAAGTGCGTGGTCATGCATGCGGCAAGGCGATGGCTCTGCCGAGCCCATTCATAACCAAAGGCCTGCAACAGGCCGAGCAACTGGAGACGCGTATGAAATTCAAGGCAACACTGTCCACCCTGGCGCTGAGCTTGGCCAGCGCCGGTGCGTTCGCTCAGGTGGTGGGGGTGAGTTGGTCCAACTTCCAGGAAGAGCGCTGGAAGACGGACGAGGCGGCCATCAAGGCCCAGTTGGCCAAGGATGGCGCCTCCTACATCAGCGCGGACGCCGGGGGCTCGCCCGAGAAGCAGCTGGCCGACATCGACAGCCTGATCGCCAAAGGCGCCAAGGCCCTGATCATCCTGGCCATGGACAAGGACGCGATCCTGCCCGCGGTCAACAAGGCCAACCAACAAAAAATCCCGGTGGTGGCCTACGACCGCCTGATCGAAGCGCCCGGGGTGTTCTACATCACCTTTGACAACGTGGAGGTGGGGCGTGCGCAGGCGCGGGCCGTGTTCGAGGCCAAGCCCAAGGGCAACTACGTGATGATCAAAGGCTCGCCGACCGACCCCAACGCCAACTTCTTGCGGGGTGGTCAACAGGAAATCATCGACGCTGCGGTGAAGAAGGGTGACATCAAGATCGTGGGTGAGGAATACACCGAGGGCTGGAAGCCCGAAGTGGCCCAGAAGAACATGGAGCAAATCCTCACCAAGACCGGCGGCAAGGTGGATGCGGTGGTGGCCTCCAACGACGGCACCGCCGGTGGTGTGGTGGCCGCACTGACGGCCAAGGGCATCAAGGGCATTCCCGTGTCCGGCCAGGACGGCGACCACGCCGCCCTGAACCGTGTGGCCTTGGGCACACAGACCGTGTCGGTGTGGAAAGACGCCCGTGACCTGGGGCGTGATGCCGCCGCCGCCGCCGTGACCCTGGCCAAGGGCCAGAAGGTGGCCGGCGCCCAGACCTGGAACGGGGGCGAGAAGAAGGTGGCGCTGCAAGCGCAGTTCCTCAAACCCGTGCCCATCACCGCCAAGAACCTGGACGTGGTGGTCAAGGCCGGTTGGATCAAGAAGGAAGACCTCTGCAAGGGGGTGGACGCCGCCAAGGCTCCCGCAGCCTGCAAGTGACGCCTGCGGGCGAGGCCTGAGACCGCAGGCATGGGCTTGCCTGCGGTCCCCTTTTTGTACCCTTGGAGAGCGTTTGTGAACCTGGTCTTCAATGCCCTGAAACAAGCCGCCATTGACTGGCGGCTGGTGATGATGGGAATGGTGTTGGCCCTCATTGCCATCGTGTTCAACGTGCTGTCGGGCGGGCTGTTCCTGTCGCCCGAGAACCTCTACAACATCGCCCAGCAGACCGCCGTGGTGGGCATCGTGGCCACGGTGGTGGTGCTGGTCATCGTGGCGCGCCACATCGACCTGTCGGTGGGCTCGGTCATGGGGTTTGTGGGGGTGCTGGTCGCCACCCTCATGTACACGGCGGGCTGGCACTGGCTGGAAGCCTCGCTGGCCGGCGTGGCCGTGGCCATCGCCGTGTCTCTGTACCAGGGGGCGCTGACCGCCATGCTGGGCGTTCCCTCTTTTGTGGTGACGCTGGGCGGTTTGATGTCGTTTCGTGGCGCCGCCTTCCTGGTGGCCGACGGCAAGACCCAGCCGGTGAACGACGCCTTTTTCCAGCGGCTGGGCGGCGGGTTTGACGGCGCCATTGGCGTGGACGCCAGCTGGGCGCTGGCGGGGGTGCTGGTGCTGCTGTTGGCGGGCAAGACCTGGGCCCAGCGGCGCGCCAAGGCCAAGTACGGCGTGCCCAACAACGCGCTGTGGCTCGATGGCCTGCTGGCCCTGGTGCCCATGGCCTTGGTGCTGACGTTCGTGGCTGCCATGAATACCTACCAAATTCCCAGCAAGGATGCGCCGCAAGGCATCCCCATTCCCGTGCTGATCTGGGGTGGCGTGGCCCTGGTGCTGTCGTTCATCGTGCACCGCACCCGCTTTGGCCGCTACGTGTTTGCCATGGGTGGCAACCCCGAGGCCGCGGCCTTGGTGGGCATTCCGGTGCGGCGGGTCACGCTCATGCTGTTTGCGTTGATGGGGGTGTTGATCACCATCGCCGCCATGGTGTCCATCGCCCGGTTGAACGCCGGCACCAACTCGCTGGGCACGGGCATGGAGTTGTATGTGATTGCCGCGGCCGTGATCGGCGGCACCTCGCTGGCGGGGGGCAGCGGGTCCATCCTGGGCTCGGTGCTGGGGGCCCTGATCATGCAGAGCATCGACAGCGGCATGCTGCTGCTGGACGTGTCCATCGGGGTGCGCTACGTCATCATCGGTCAGGTGCTGATCGTGGCGGTGGTGTTCGACGTGCTGTACCGCCGCCTGACGGGAGACGCCGCATGAGCGCCCACAACCCTTCTCAGCCGCTGGTGGAAATGCGCCACATTGCCAAGTCGTTTGGCGGGGTGCACGCGGTCGAAGACGTCAGCCTCAACCTGTACCCGGGCGAGGTGGTGGCCCTGCTGGGCCACAACGGCGCGGGCAAGTCCACGTTGATGAAGATGCTGGCGGGGGCCTACCCCATCGACAGCGGCGAGGTGCTGATTTCGGGCCAACCCGCCCACATCCGCACCCCGGTGGACGCGCAGCGCTGCGGCATCGAGTCCATCTACCAGACCCTGGCGCTGGCCGACAACCTGGACGCCGTGGCCAACCTGTTCCTGGGGCGTGAACTGCTCACGCGCTGGAACACCTTGGACGACCACCGCATGGGGGCCGACGCCCGCCAGGTGTTTCAGCGCCTGAACAAGAACTTCAAGAACGTGCACATCCCGGTGCGTCGCTTGTCTGGCGGACAGCGTCAGGTGGTGGCCATTTCGCGGGCCATCTACTTCAACGCCAAGATCCTCATCATGGACGAACCCACCGCCGCCCTGGGGCCGGAGGAAACCGCCATGGTGGGCAACCTGGTGCGCCAGCTCAAGGCGGAAGGCGTGGGCATTTTCCTCATCACCCACGACATGCCCGATGTGTTTGGCCTCAGCGACCGACTGGCGGTGATGAAAAACGGCAAGCTGGTGGGCACCTACCGCACCAGCGACGTCACGGAGGACGAGGTCCTGGGCATGATCATTGCGGGCAAGCAACCCGAGGGCAAGGTTCAATCCCCCCATCGGTGAAATCCCCCGCAACGCATCTTTTCCCATGAAAACCACTGGCGATCAACAGCTTGTCAAACGCATCAACCGCAGCGTGCTGCTGCGCTTGTTGCGCCAGCGCGGAGGCCTGTCGCGGGCCCAGCTGGCGCAGGAAAGCGGGTTGACCAAGTCCACCGTGAGCCTGCTGGTGCGCGAGCTGCTGGACGAAGGCTGGATTGCCGAAAGCACCGTGGCCACCCCCCAGGGCCTGGGCCGACCGTCCACCCCGCTGTACATCGACGGCACGCGCCGCGCGTTTGTGGGCGTGGAGGTGGCCGTGGAGGTCCTGCGGGTGGTGGGCGTGTCGCCCACCGGGCAGGTGTTGTGCTCGTGGGAAGAACCCTTGGCCGATGCCCAACCCCAGGCGGTGTGTCAGCAACTGGCCCCGCGGGTGGCGCAAGCGCACCGCCAGCTGTCGCTGCAAGGGGTGCAGGTGTCGGGTGTGGGGGTGGGCTTGCCGGGCACGTTTGACGAGGCCACTGGCATCGTGCGGTTTGCCCCCAACCTGGGTTGGCGCAACGTGGCGTTTGTGCCCCTCATCACCCAGGCCCTGCTGCAGGCGGGCATGCCCCCGGTGGCGGTGCATGTGCAAAACGAGGCCGACACCGCCGCATTGAGCGAATACGAGTTTGCCGACGACCAGGCCCAGGGCTCGCTGATCTTCGTGACCTGCGACGTGGGCGTGGGCGCGGGCATTGTGCTCAACGACCGCCTGTTCACCGGCGTGCAGGGCATGGCCGGGGAAATTGGACACACCATTTTGCAGATCGACGGCCCCCTGTGCTCCTGTGGCCGCCTGGGGTGTGCCGAGGCTTTTTTCGGGGCCAAGGCCTTGTCGCGCCTGGACCGGCCCACGCAGGGCGGGGTGTACCTGGGGGTGGTGCTGCAAAACCTCTGGACCACCTTCAGCCCCAGCGCCCTGGTGGTGGGCGGCGCATCGTGTGTGCGCCACCCGGACATGGTTCGGGTGGCGCAAGACACGCTGGCCGCCTACGCAACCCGTGCCGGCATGGCCGCGCCCGACGTGCGCCCGGCACGTTACGGGTTGTGGGCGTCTGCGGTGGGGGCGGCGGCGCTGGTGTGGCACCACGACCTGCGGCCCATGCACGCACGGGCTGCTGTGTTTGCAGACTTTCAAACGGATTGAGACAACATGCATCTGGGCATTGACATTGGCACCTCGGAAGTCAAGGTGCTGCTCTTGGGTGAAGACCACACGGTGGTGGGCTCGGCCGGGGTGGCGCTGACGGTCTCGCGCCCCCACGCGGGGCACAGCGAACAAAACCCTGCCGACTGGTGGGCGGCCACACAACAGGCCCTGCACACGCTGCGTGCGCAGCACCCGGCGGCCTATGCGGCGGTGCGGGGCATTGGCCTGTCGGGCCAGATGCATGGTGCGGTGCTGCTCGACGCCCAGAACCGGGTGCTGCGCCCCGCCATCTTGTGGAACGACACCCGCTGCGCCGCCGAATGTATGGACCTGATGGCCGAATGCCCGGCCTTGCCCGAACTGGCGGGCAGCCTGGCCATGCCCGGTTTCACCGCCCCCAAGTTGCGCTGGGTGGCCACGCACGAGCCCGAGGTGTTTGCCCAGGTGGCCAAGGTGCTGCTGCCCAAGGATTACGTGCGGCTGATGCTCACCGGGGAACACGTCACCGACCTGTCGGACGCCAGCGGAACCCTCTGGCTGGATGTGAAGCAGCGGGCGTGGTCCGACACCTTGCTGGCCCTCACCGGCCTCACCCAGGCGCACATGCCGCGGCTGGTGGAAGGCAGTGCGGTCAGCGCGGGCCTGAAGGCCGATGTGGCCCACAGCCTGGGCCTGACGCCCGGTGTGCCGGTGGCCGGGGGCGGGGGCGACAACGCCGCCAGCGCCGTGGGCATGGGCGTGACCGAAGCGGGGCAGGGGTTCTTGTCGCTGGGCACCAGTGGGGTGTTGTTTGTGGTGACCCCCAGCTACCAGCCCAACGCCGCCAGCGCCACCCACGCGTTTTGCCACGCGCTGCCCGACCGTTGGCACCAGATGAGCGTGATGCTCTCCGCCGCCAGTGCGCTGCAATGGGTCACGCAACTGGTGGGGGCCCCCGACGCAGGCACCGTGGCCGCGCAGGCCGCCGGGCTGTCGGCGTCGGCACGCGCCGCCGCGCCCTTGTTCCTGCCCTACTTGAGCGGTGAGCGCACGCCCCACAACGACGCCGCCGTGCGCGGCAGCTTCCATGGGCTGGACTTCGACACCGACGCCGCCCGCCTGGGCTACGCCGTGATGGAGGGCGTGACCTTTGGCCTGAAAGACGGGCTGATGGCCCTGAACGCCGCCGGCAGCCAGGTGCAGCGCCTGTCCCTGGTGGGCGGCGGAGCGCGCAGCGCCTTCTGGGCGCAGCAACTGGCGAGTGCCCTGGGGGTGGAGGTGGTCACCCACCACAGCTCCGCCCTGGGCGGCGCCCTGGGGGCTGCACGCCTGGCCTGGCTGGCCACCGGGGGCGATCCCTCGGCGGTGTGCCAAAGCCCTGCCGTGGCCGCGCATTTCCTCCCCGACGCGGATGAGCAAGCCCTGCTGACCCCGCGCTACCAGCAATTCCGCAACCTGTACCGTCCCCGTTGACCTTCTTCATTCCGAGAACGACATGAGCACCTATTTCCACAACGTGGGCCCCGTCGCCTACGAAGGCCCCCAGTCCACCAACCCCTTGGCTTTCAAGTGGTACGACAAGAACCGCCTGGTGCTGGGCAAACGCATGGAAGAGCACCTGCGCTTTGCCGTGTGTTACTGGCACAGCTTCTGCTGGAACGGGCTGGACCCGTTTGGCGGCGACACCTTCCAGCGCCCCTGGCAGCACATGGCCGACCCCATGGCCGCAGCCAAGGCCAAGGCCGATGTGGCGTTTGAATTTTTCAGCAAACTGGGTGCCCCCTACTACTGCTTCCACGACCGCGACGTGGCCCCCGAAGGTGCCACCCCGCGCGAGAGCGTGAACAACCTGCACGCCATGGTGGACGTGCTGGGGGCCAAGCAGCAGGAAACCGGCATGAAGCTGCTGTGGGGCACGGCCAACCTGTTCAGCCACCGCCGATTCATGTCGGGCGCGGCCACCAACCCCAACCCCGACATCTTTGCCCTGGCCGCCTTGCAGGTGAAAGAAGCCATGGATGCCACCCTGAAACTGGGCGGCGAAAACTACGTGCTGTGGGGCGGGCGCGAAGGCTACGAGACCCTGCTCAACACCCGCATGGGCCAGGAGCTGGACCAAATGGGCCGCTTCCTGAACATGGTGGTGGAGTACAAGCACAAGATCGGCTTCAAGGGCACCATCCTCATCGAGCCCAAGCCCCGCGAACCCAGCAAACACCAGTACGACTTTGACACCGCCACCGTGTACGGCTTCCTCACCCGCTACGGGCTGGACAAGGAAATCAAGGTCAACATCGAAGCCAACCACGCCACCCT
The DNA here is from genome assembly GCF_054777695.1 of Hydrogenophaga soli. Classification (NCBI taxonomy): domain Bacteria; kingdom Pseudomonadati; phylum Pseudomonadota; class Betaproteobacteria; order Burkholderiales; family Comamonadaceae; genus Hydrogenophaga; species Hydrogenophaga soli. The sequence goes on from NZ_BAAHAK010000010.1 coordinate 44,839, forward strand.
GTCGGGCCACAGTTTTGAGCATGAAATTGCCACCGCCATCGACCTGGGCATCTTCGGCTCCATCGACATGAACCGGGGTGACATGCAGTGCGGCTGGGACACCGACCAGTTCCCCAACAACATCCCCGAAACCGCGCTGGCGCTGTACCTCATCCTCAAAGGCGGCGGCTTCACCACCGGCGGCCTGAACTTTGACGCCAAGGTGCGCCGCCAGAGCATCGACCCCGAAGACATGTTCCACGGCCACATCGGCGGCATGGACGTGTCCGCCCGCGCCCTGCTGATCGCCGAGAAGATGCTCACCGACGGTCGCCTGAGTCAGCACGTGGACGCCCGCTACGCCGGGTGGGCCGCCCCCATGGGGCAGGACATCCTGGCGGGCCGCATGGGCCTGGACGATGTGGCCGCCCACGCGCTCACGCGCAACCAGGATGTGCAGCCCGTCTCCGGTCGTCAGGAGTTCCTGGAAAACCTGCTCAACAGCTACCTCTGACACGCCATGAAACCCGTCGTCTGGGGGGTGCTGGGCACCTCCAAAATCGCCCGTGTGCACGTCATCCCGGCCATGCTCTCCAGCCCGCTGGTGGAACTGCGGGCCATTGGTTCGCGCACGCTGTCGGCGGCCCAGGCCGCCGCCGGTCTGGCCACCCATTCCGGGGACACCCCGCTGGCCTACGGCAGTTACGAAGAACTGCTGGCCGACCCCGCCATCGAGGCCATCTACAACCCCCTGCCCAACCACCTGCACGTGCCCCTGACGCTGCAGGCCGCCGCGGCAGGCAAACACGTGTTGTGCGAAAAGCCGTTTGCCCTGAGTGTGGCCGAGGCGCAGCGCGCCACCGAGGCCGATGCCGCGGTGCACATCGAGGAAGCCTTCATGGTGCGCCACCACCCGCAGTGGCTGCGCGCCCGCGAGCTGGTGCGCACGGGGCGCATCGGCACACCGCGGGCCGTGCAGGTGTTTTTTGCCTATCACAACGACGACGCCAACAACATCCGCAACCAGCTGGGCATGGGCGGCGGGGCCTTGTACGACATTGGTTGTTACGCCATCCTGGCCGGGCGCTACGTGTTCGAGTCCGAACCGCAGCGCGTGGTGGCCCTGGTGGACCGTGACCCCGTGCTGGGCACCGACCGCCTCACCAGCGCCCTGCTGGACTTTGGCTCCGGGCGGCAGCTGAGCTTCATGGTGTCCACACAAAGCGTGCCGTTCCAGCGCGTGCAGGTGGCGGGCACCACGGGGCGGGTCGAGCTGTTTGTGCCTTTCAACGCCGCCCGCGATGCGTCCATGAAGCTGGCGCTGGACGAGGGAGGCCGCCTGGATGGCAGCAGCATCACCGTCGAAACTCTGGCCCCGGTGGACCAGTACCGGCTGGAGGTGGAAGCCTTCTCGCGCCGGGTGCGCGGCCTGGCCGCAGACGGCGAGCCGCGCCACGCGCTGGCCGACGCCGTGGCCCAGGCGCGGGTCATCGACGCCTTGTGGCGCTCTGAACGCAGCGGGCGCTGGGAGTCGGTGGGCTGACGGTCCCCTGGTGGCCCCATCACGTTTGATGGTGGTGGGCGTTGCGCGCACCTGCCTGCTTGCCTGTGCGAATGACTGCTCTTGATTTAATAGCTATTTGCGCTTTCTTATAAAGCGCAAGAGGCTGTTTTTTTGTGATGTCCATGGCGGATGTGTCCAGTGTGTCTATCGGCCCAGCGTCACTGTGACCGCCGCCCCCGCCATCAGCAACGCGCCCATGCCGCGATGGACCCAAATCCAGGCGCGGGCATGCTGCAACAGTCGTGTGTGCGCTTGACTGGCGGCGCCGATCACCATGCCGTAAACCAGTACCTGAATGCCCGCAATGATGCCGCCCAGCAGCATGCATTGCAGCCCCAGAGTGGACGGGTTTGGCTGCAAAAACTGTGGAAACACGCTGAACATGAACAGATAGGCTTTGGGGTTGAGCAGGCAGGTGAGTGTGGCTTGTCCAAACACCCGAGGGTTTCCGCTCGGAGGGGCTTTGGGGTCTGTTGTCATGGTCGGTGCCGCGTCCACTCGACACAGTTGCCACCCGATCCAGCCCAAATAGGCGCATCCAGCCCAAAGGAGTGCCCTCAGTAAATCCGGCTGCGAGGCAATCAACAACGCCAGCCCGGCATAGGCGGCTGCCGTGTGGCACAAACCGCCCACCACAATGCCCGCCAGCGCTACAAGGCCGCGCGTGCGTCCGCCAACCAAGGTTTGCGACAGGATGTAGGCCATGTCCATGCCGGGCAAGGCCATGATGCCGAACACCAGTGCAGTGAACAGTCCCAGTTGAGTGATGGAAGGCATGGGTTTCTTCTCCAGAAAATAAGGAATCTCGGAACTGTAGAAGTCAAAGCGGACAGAAAATGACCTGTATTTGCGGCACACTGTCCCGATGTCCGCCCCCACCGCCCGCCTTTTGCGCCTGCTGTCTCTGTTGCAGGCGCACGGTCAACTCAGTGGCCCGGATTTGGCGCAGCGCCTGGGGGTGAATGGCCGCAGCATTCGCCGTGACATGCAGCGCTTGGTGGACATGGGAATTCCGGTGCGTGCAGTGCGCGGCTTGCAGGGGGGGTATGCGCTGGCGCCAGGGTACAAACTGCCGCCCTTGATGCTTGACGCAGACGAGGCCTTGGCTGTGGGCTTGGGGTTGCTGGCCGCGCAGAAGCTGCGGTTGTCACCGTCCGTGGCGGCGCAGGCCAGCGCCCAGGCCAAGTTGCTGCGCGTCATGCCTCTGGCGCTGCAAGTGCAGTTGCAAGCTGTGAATGACCACGTGCACCTGGACATGCAGGCAGCAGGGACCGTGGACGCGTCCGCAGACCGTCTGATGCTGATGAGTCAGGCCATTGAAACCGGCCAATGCCTGCACATGCGCTACGTCAACACGGGGGCAGAACGCAGCGACCGGGTGCTCGACCCCTATGCCTTGGTGTTTCGGGGCGGGGCTTGGTATGTGGTGGGGTTTTGCCACTTGCGCCAGTCGGTGCGCAGCTTTCGTGTCGACCGAATGGAGTCGGTGCAGTTGGGTTCCGAGCGTTTTGACCGCCCTCAGCCATTCGACCCCGTCCAACATTTGAGGCAAAGCATTGCCCGCATGCCCCGCGCCCATTCGGTGCGGGTGCGCCTGCACACGGATGCCGTGGCAGCGCATCATGCCGTCCCCCAATCCTTGGGCGATCTGGAACTGACGTCAGACGGCGTGCTGCTGCATGCCCAAGTCGATGATTTGGATTGGATGGCCAGGGAATTGGCGCATTTGCCCATGGCGTGTTCGGTGCTGCACCCGCCAGCGCTGAAGACGGCATTGGTTCAATTGGCGCAACGGCTGCTGACCGCCACAGCCGCCACAGCCGCCACAGCCGCGACAGAGCCCCTCAGCCCCGGTTGACCCGCCTGGGCAGGGTGAACCACCCCAGCACACCCAGCACCAGCAAGCCCGCGCCCACCCACTGAAGCGTGTGCCACGGTCCGCCGCCGCGCCGCAGCACCTCGAACGCCTCCACATACACCGTCTCGCAGGCGCCGTTGCCGGTGTCCGTGCGAACGGTGCTGGTGCCCCGCTTGAAGGCAAAGCCGTGGTGGTGCGAGTACTCGGCAAGGTGGCCGCGAAAGTGAATCTGGTCACCGACGCGCACCTCCCGCATCTGGCGCGCCAGGGTGGGGTTGTCGGTCAGCAGGTGGTTGTTGGAGATGGCGTTCACGTCAAACCCCTGCCAGACCTCATCGGACGAGGTTTCGTAGTTGCAGGTGAACTGCCCGCTCGAAAACTGGATGCCGCGGTAGCCGCCGGTGCGTGCGTTCTGGCCCCACACCACACACAGGTCCACCACGTTGAGCTTGTCGTTCCATTCGCGGTGCAGGTAGTCCCACCACGCGTTGGCGTCGTGTTTGCTGACCACCATGCCGTACAGGTCGTAGGTGTAGAGCGGCTGCACGCTGTAGTCGATGCCCCCCACGCTGATGGCCATCGGCGGGCGGGACACGGCGGTTTGCACCGGGTCGTTCAGCACGCCCGCTTGCAAGAGCTTGGGTTCGGGCAGCGCCGTCTTCATCCACCCGGCGACCACCGCCATCACCAGCCCGATGCAGACCATCCATTTGCCGAGTTGCTGGGTCATGCGTGTCCTTTGCGCCCCGCAGGGAGGTCGACATTTCTGTACGCGCCGGGCGTCATGGCGTGGTGGGCCTTGAAGGCGCGTTGCAGGTGGGCCTGGTCGGCAAAACCCATGGCATGGGCGGCATCGGCCAGTGCTGCCCCTTGCGACAGCAGACGCCGGGCCCCGTTGAGGCGCAGGTTTTGCAGGTAATGGCCGGGCGTCATGCCCATGGCCTGCCGAAACCGACGGATGAACCGGGATTCGCTCAGCGAACAGGCCGCGGCCAGTTCGCGGATGCTGAGGCGTTGGTCCTGCGCCGTGTGCAGGGCCGCAAAGGCCGGGGCCAATTCGGAGGGGGTTGGGGTGTCAGACCGTGGGCATCCGGGGCGGCTCAGGCCCGCCACCCATGCGGGCAGGGTGTGGGCGAGGGCCTGCGCGGCATGTTCGCCGTCCACCGGCTGGCACAGCCTGTGGACCACATGCCGGGGGCCGGGATCGTTCAGGCAGCGGGACAGAAAGCTCAACCCCTCAGGGGGCGTGTCCATGTGCCAAAGCGGGGCAACGGCCTGGTGCAGCCACGCGGCGTTGATGAACAGCATGCGGTAAGACCAGACCTGCGACGGCAAGGGGTTGCAGGCGTGCACCACCTGGGGCTCGATCAGCACCACCGCACCGGGGGTGATGGTGCTCGGGCCCTCCGGGTGGTGAAAGGTGGCGCAGCCCTGGTCCACGATGCCGATGCAGTACTCGGCATGGGCGTGGGCGCGGTAGCAGTCAAAGGTGTTGACGCTGGTGCGCAGCTCCACCCAGGGGGCCGCCGCGTGACGGTGAATGTGGTGGGTGTGCGCTTGGGGCATGGGGCGATGTTCGCTCATCGGAGCATGTGGACCACACTGCACGCCAGCAAGACCCCCATGGCGCGGTAGAACAGGCGTTGGCGCGCCGCCGACGCCAGCCATTGACGCAGCAGACGCCCGGCCACGGCCCAGCACCCCACGCCCATGCAGCACGCCAGCAGCGACACGGCGCAAAACAACCGCAACGCGGCGGCCACGTCCGGTTGGGGCAACACAAACAGGCCCACGCCTGCCGAGGCCACCATCCAGGCCTTGGGGTTGGAGGTCTGGACCACCCCGCCATCGATGAACGCCCGCGCCACCGATGGGGCTGCGGCATCGACCCCGTCTGCCAGTGCGGACGGGCTGGCCATCGCAATGCGCCATGCCAGGTGAAGCAGGTAGGCGGCCCCTGCCCACCGAATGGTCTCGACCACCCAGGTGTTGTGGAGCACCTGTTCACCCCCTTTGCCCATCAGCCAGACCACCAGGGTGTAGCTCAGGCTGGCCCCCAGCACATAGGCCGTTGCGGCCCGTCCATGCCCAGAGGCACTTCGACGGATGGCCAGGATGTTCACCGGCCCCGGGGTGATGGCGCCCACCAGCGCGAACAGGCCCATGGCGATCAGAAGTTCCAGCATGTGTTTGCCCTTTCCTGTGGAAGAAGAAAGGGCGCACTGTAGGAAGCCGCCGCACGCTTGTATTGAACGGAATTGCGCAGGCTGCCTTGTGGACTGGCCATGAAAAAAGCCCCACAGGCGCGGGGCCTGCGGGGCTTTTGTGCGGACAGAGGGCGGGCGGATGGCCTGCCCTCGACCCAGCGGCGCGGGCTTACATGCCCATGCCACCCATGTCGCCCATGCCACCCATGCCGCCGGGCATGGCGGGTGCGTCGTCCTTGGGGGCCTCGGCCACCATGCACTCGGTGGTCAGCATCAGGCTGGACACGGAGGCGGCGTTTTGCAGGGCGGTGCGGGTGACCTTGGTGGGGTCCAGGATGCCCATTTCGATCATGTCGCCGTAGGTGTCGTTGGCGGCGTTGAAGCCGTAGTTGCCCGAACCGGCCAGGATGGCGTTGACCACCACGGAAGGCTCGCCACCGGCGTTGGCCACGATTTCGCGCAGGGGGGCTTCGATGGCCTTCAACACCAGCTTGATGCCAGCGTCTTGGTCGGCGTTGTCACCCTTGATGGTGCCAGCGGCTTGGCGGGCGCGCAGCAGGGCCACGCCACCACCGGCCACGATGCCTTCTTCCACCGCAGCGCGGGTGGCGTGCAGGGCGTCTTCCACGCGGGCCTTCTTTTCCTTCATTTCGACTTCGGTGGCAGCGCCGACCTTGATCACGGCCACACCGCCAGCCAGCTTGGCCACGCGCTCTTGCAGCTTTTCGCGGTCGTAGTCGGAGGTGGCTTCTTCGATCTGCACGCGGATTTGCTTCACGCGGGCTTCGATGTCAGCGGCAGCGCCAGCGCCGTCGATGATGGTGGTGTTTTCCTTGCCCACTTCGATGCGCTTGGCTTGGCCCAGGTCGGCCAGGGTCACCTTGTCCAGGGCCATGCCCACTTCTTCGGCGATGACCTTGCCACCGGTCAGGATGGCGATGTCTTCCAGCATGGCCTTGCGACGGTCGCCGAAGCCAGGAGCCTTGACGGCCACGACCTTCAGGATGCCGCGGATGGTGTTGACCACCAGCGTGGCCAGGGCTTCGCCTTCGACGTCTTCGGCAATGATCAGCAGCGGACGACCGGCCTTGGCAACTTGCTCCAGCGTGGGCAGCAGGTCTCGGATGTTGGACACCTTCTTGTCGTACAGCAGCACGAAGGGGTTGTCCAGCAGGGCGGCTTGCTTTTCGGGGTTGTTGATGAAGTAGGGGCTCAGGTAGCCGCGGTCGAACTGCATGCCTTCCACGACGTCCAGTTCGTTTTGCAGGCTCTTGCCGTCTTCCACGGTGATGACGCCTTCCTTGCCCACTTTGTCCATGGCGTTGGCGATGATTTCGCCGATGCTGGAGTCAGAGTTGGCGGAGATGGAGCCCACTTGAGCAATTTCCTTGCTGGTGGTGGTGGGCTTGGAGGCGGCCTTGAGCTGGGCGATCAGGGCTTCCACAGCCTTGTCGATGCCGCGCTTGAGGTCCATGGGGTTCATGCCGGCGGCCACGTACTTCATGCCTTCGCGCACGATGGCCTGGGCCAGCACGGTGGCGGTGGTGGTGCCGTCGCCAGCGTTGTCAGAGGTCTTGGAAGCGACTTCCTTGACCATCTGGGCGCCCATGTTCTGCAGCTTGTCCTTCAGTTCGATTTCCTTGGCCACGGACACACCGTCCTTGGTCACGGTGGGGGCGCCGAACGAGCGCTCCAGCACCACGTTGCGACCCTTGGGGCCCAGGGTCACTTTGACCGCGTTGGCCAGGATGTTCACGCCTTCAACCATGCGGGCGCGGGCTTCACCGCCGAAAACCACGTCTTTTGCTGCCATGTTTGGCTCCTACAAATTCAAAAATTCAAACAAAAATGGCTCTATCGCTTTATTTGAAAGCGGTAGCAGCTATCAAATCAGGAGTTCTGGTCGATCACTTCTCGACCACGGCGAACAGGTCATCTTCTTTCATGACCAGCAGTTCGTCGCCGTTGACCTTGACGGTCTGGCCGCTGTACTTGCCGAACAGCACGCGGTCGCCCACTTTCACGCTCAGGGCCTTGGTTTCGCCCTTGTCGTTCGTCTTGCCGGGGCCGACGGCCAGGACTTCACCCTGGTCGGGCTTTTCTGCGGCGTTGTCGGGGATCACGATGCCAGAGGCGGTCTTGGTTTCATTTTCCAGGCGCTTGACGATCACGCGATCGGCGAGAGGACGCAGGTTCATAACATCTCCTAAATCAGAAGGAACAACATCGAAACGAGGATGGGTTGCCACCCCTCAAGGGGGCGGCGGTGGGGCGGAGGCTCCGCGGCGGCGGGCGCTGCTAGCACTCAACCCCAGCGAGTGCTAATGATAGGGCTGGCGCCGTGCATTTCAAGTCCGGGTTTTCAAAATTTATGCGTGCTGGCCCTGCAGCGCTTGTTGAGAAAGCGTGAGCTGCTCTGGATTTCGGAGTGAATTGCTTCGACAATCAGCCCCCATGAAATGGTGGCAACCTCTCTTTTTTGCCTTGGCCCTGGTGTTGACGGGGTGCGGAACCCCCGTGCCACAACGTCCGTCCGTGGGGCAGGCCGAACCCCTGCGGACGCCTGAGCCCCCGGTCTCCGATGCAGCCCAGTCCGCCACCCTGTACGCCATGGGGTTGGTGGGCACCCCTTACCGCTACGGTGGCAACACGCCCGAGGCGGGTTTTGACTGCTCGGGCCTGATTGCCTATGTGTACCGCCACGCGGCCCAGCTGCGCACCCCGCGCACGGTGGCGGAGCTGAGCGACTGGGGGCAGGCGGTGCCACGCGACGGGGTTCGCACGGGTGACCTGGTGGTGTTCACCGTCAAGGGACGCACCAACCACGCGGGCATTTACGTGGGGCAGGGGCGTTTTGTGCATGCCCCGTCAACGGGTGGCGCGGTCAAGCTGGAACGGCTGGACAGCGGCTATTGGGCCAGGCAGGGCGTGCACTTTCGTCGCCCCTGGGGCCTGCCCGAGCCTGACCCGGTCCTCCCCGTGCAAGCCCCGCCCATGATGGCCAGCCAAGAGGCCACGCCCATGTCGCGCTCCGACGACGGCACCTTGGCCGAGCGGCTGCTCAATGGGGAGGTGCAGTGAGGTGAGGGCTGCGCCCGTCGGCCCTGTCAGTACCGAGGGGCGTTGAAGCGCAGCGTACCCAGTTCCGAGCGCAGCCGCGATTGCGCCCAGTCCAGGTCGCGCAAGCGCTCGCGCAGGCGGTGGCGCTCCTTGTCGTCCTTGGACTTGGACAGCTGGCGCTCCAGCCGGTGAATTTCGGAGGCGTTGCTGTTGATCTGCAACTGCACGCGGTGGATGTCCGCGCCGGTCTGGTAGGCGTGCAGGAAAGCCTCTTCCCCCCGCCCCCGGCACACGCCCTGGTAGCTGCGTCCGGCCAGCCCTTCGTTCCAGCCGACGCGGGGCACGCAGTACACGCGCACCCCCTGGTCCCACCCGCCACGCCACAGGTCGGCCAGGGGGCGGATGCCCACCTTGGCGCAGGCCTCGGCGTGTTCGGCCAAGCGGCTTTCGGGGTGGCCCGCCGCGCCATCCTGGTAGCCCAGGCGGCCCCAGTCGGCGGTTTTGCACTCTTCTTCGCTGAGGGTGGCGCAGCCGCTCAGCCCCAGCGTGGCGGCGGCCAACAGGGCCAAGGCGAGTGGGGTCGAGCGCATGGCGGGCTCCTGCAGAGACGCGGGTTGGGTTACTTCAGCCCGGCGGCGGCACGCAAGGCGGCGGCCTTGTCGGTGCGCTCCCAGGTGAACTCAGGCTCTTCGCGGCCAAAGTGGCCGTAGGCGGCGGTCTTGCTGTAGATGGGGCGCAGCAGGTCCAGCATGTTGATGATGCCCTTGGGCCGCAGGTCGAAGTGGGCTTCCACCAGCTTGGCGATCTCGGCGTCGGGGATGACGCCCGTGCCTTCGGTGTAGACCGTGATGTTCATGGGCTTGGCCACCCCGATGGCATACGCCACCTGAATCTGGCACTGGCGGGCCAGACCGGCGGCCACGATGTTCTTGGCCACGTAGCGGGCGGCATAAGCGGCTGAGCGGTCCACCTTGGAGGGGTCCTTGCCGCTGAAGGCGCCACCGCCGTGGGGGCAGGCACCGCCGTAGGTGTCCACGATGATCTTGCGCCCGGTCAGGCCGCAGTCGCCTTGCGGGCCGCCAATCACAAAACGGCCTGTGGGGTTGATGAGGTAGCGGGTGTTCTGCAGCCACTCCTTGGGCAGCACGGGCTTGATGATCTCTTCGATTACCGCCTCGATGAAGCTGTCCTTCATCTTGTGGGCGGTTTCGCTCTGGTCGGGGCTGTGCTGGGTGGACAGCACCACGGTGTCGATGCTGTGGGGCTTGCCGTCCACATAACGCATGGTCACCTGGCTCTTGGCGTCGGGGCGCAGGAAGGGCAGTCGGCCATCCTTGCGCAACTGGGCCTGGCGCTCCACCAGGCGGTGGGCGTAGTAGATGGGGGCGGGCATCAGCTCGGGCGTTTCGTCGCAGGCGTAGCCGAACATCAGGCCCTGGTCACCGGCGCCGATGTTCAGGTGGTCGTCGCTCGCGTGGTCCACGCCCTGGGCGATGTCGTTGCTCTGCTTGTCGTAAGCCACCAGCACCGCGCAACCCTTGTAGTCGATGCCGTACTCGGTGTTGTCGTAACCGATGCGTTTGATGGTGTCGCGCGCCACCTGGATGTAGTCCACGTGCGCGTTGGTGGTGATTTCACCGGCCAGCACCACCAGCCCGGTGTTGGTCAGGGTTTCGGCGGCCACGCGGCTGCGGGGGTCTTGCTCGAAGATGGCGTCCAGGATGGCATCGGAGATCTGGTCAGCCACCTTGTCGGGGTGGCCTTCGGAAACCGATTCGGACGTGAAAAGAAAGTCGTTCGCCATGTGAATACACTCCTGTGGTTGAAAGGCAGTTCGCCTTGGCAAGAGCGCTGGCGAACGCTTTAGCGGTGGGGTTGACACTCGGTGAAGGCGCTTTGCCTGGGCGTGTGTCCTGCTGGGCGGCGGCCCGGCGTCGTCCCGCAAGTTGTTCAGTAACTCGACGACGCGGGCAGTGTAATCCAACCTGGGGGTGACCCTAACGCCACAAAAGCCGCCTTGTCGGGGGTTGATTGAGGTGTCTTCCGAATTCCAAAGCTTGTGACAGCCCTGTTCCGATTTTTCAGCCGATGGCCTTTGTGGGCCTTGCATGCCTGTGGCGCACTGTTGGGCTGGGTGGTCTATCTGGCCTCGCCCGCCTACCGGCGTCGGCTGGGCCACAACGCCCGCTTGGCGGGCGTGGGGCGGCGGGACCGCTGGCGGGCCGTGGCCCACGCCGGGCGCATGGTGGCCGAGCTGCCGCGGTTGTGGATGGGTGCACGCGTGCCGGTGCACATGGACGGGGCGCAGCACATCGAGGCGGTGTTGGCGCAGGGCGGCGGCATCCTGTTCCTGACGCCGCACATGGGCTGCTTCGAAATCACCGCCCGGGCTTATGCCGAGCGGTTTGGCTGCAAGGAAGACGGGTCGGGACGAGGCATGACCGTGCTGTTCCGCCCGGCGCGCCAGCCGTGGCTGCGCGAGGTGATCGGTGCGGCCCGGGTGCGCCCCGGGCTGGACACCGCGCCCACCACGCTGGCCGGGGTCAAGCAGTTGCTGAAAGCCCTGAAAAGCGGCGCAGCGGTGGGGCTGCTGCCCGACCAGGTGCCCCCGTCCGGTCAGGGCGTGTGGGCACCGTTCTGGGGGCAATCGGCCTACACCATGACCCTCAGCGCCCGGCTCGCCCGCACGCCCAACACCACGGTGCTGCTGGCCTGGGGTGAACGGTTGCCCTGGGGGCGCGGGTATGTGGTGCACGTCCAGCCCTGGGACGATGCCCCGCTGCCCGACAACACCGAGGCCGCCGCTGCCGCCGTCAACCGGGCCATGGAGCGGCTGATTGCCCAGGCCCCCGGCCAGTACCTGTGGGCCTACAACCGCTACAAAACCCCGCGCGAGGGCGAGGCATGAAACCCTGGATGCAACGCCTCATGCTGGGGTTGATGTGGGTGTGCGCCCGCCTGCCGCTGCCCTGGGTGCGGGCGCTGGGGCGGCTGATGGGCCTGACCCTGCATGCCCTGGCCCGCCGTCGTCGTCGGGTGGCCCTGACCAATTGGCGGCTGTGTTTTCCGCTGCAGTCCGACGACGAGGTGGCCCGTGCGGTGCGCCAGCACTTCATCTTTTTTGGGCAGGCCTGGCTGGACCGAGGCTGGCTGTGGGGCGCTCCTCGCCACGTGGTGGCCCAGCGGGTGCAGCTGGTGGGCGCGGTGGATGCGCTGGCGGGTGACGCCCCCGTGGTGGTGTTCGGGCCGCACTTTGTGGGGCTGGACGCCGCCTGGATGGCGCTGACCCTGCACCTGCCGCGCACCTGCTGCGGGCTGTACGCGCCGCAGAACGACAAGCTCATCGACCACTGGATGGCGGTGGGCCGCCAGCGCTTTGGAAATCCTTTGGTGATCGCCAAGGACCAGGGGCTCAAGCCGTTGGCCTCGGCCATGCGTTCGGGCAAACCGCTGTACCTGTTGCCCGACATGGACCACGGCCTGGGCGACGCCGTGTGGGCCACGTTTTTTGGCGTGTCCGCGGCCACGTTGACCTCGCTGCCCCGCTTGGCCGCCTTGGGGCGTGCCCGGGTGGTGGCGGTGCGGGCCGAACTGACGCCGCAGGGCTACCGCGTGCACGTGTCGCCCGCCTGGGCCGACTACCCCGGCACCCATCTGGAGACCGATGTGCAGCGCATGAACCACGAGCTGGAGCGCATGGTGCTGACCCAGCCCGAGCAGTATTTCTGGGTGCACAAGCGCTTCAAGACGCGCCCTGCGGGCCAGCCGTCGGTGTACGGCTGAACGCTCAGTCCCACCCGTTGGGGGTGTTTTCTTTAAGAAAATTGGGCTCTGGCGCTTTATTGATGAGCGCAAGCAGCTATCAATTCAGGAATTCAGACATCAGTCGACCCACCGTGTCCGGTTGCTCGTGCACCAGCCAGTGTGTGGCCCCGGGCACGCGGTCCACGCGCAGATGGGGCACCCAGTCTTCCAGCCCGTCCAACAAGGCCAGGGGCAGGGCGGTGTCGGCCAGCCCCCAGATGACCTGCGTGGGCACGGCAATGTGGCACAGGCCCGGGGGCAGTTGAACGCCCGCCGCCGCCGGGTCGGTCTCGGTGGGCGGGCGCAGGGGTGACGCCGCGTAATACGCACAGGGGCCGTGCAGCCCCAAGCGCCACACGTCCCGGTACTGGTCTCGCACCTCCGGGGTGAGCCAGGCGTGCGGGCCGTCGGTGGCCCCCATGTTCTCGAAAAAGGGCCACAGGCGGGCAAAGTCGTCGGCGGCCAGCAGGTCGGGGGCATCGGGCCGCGTGAGGAAGTTCATGTACGCGCTGGACGCCTGCTGCGCGGGGTTGTGCGCCAGCTCGCGCTGGAATGTGGCGGGGTGGGGGGCGTTGAGGATGATCAGCCGCGCCATCCGCGCCGGTTGGGTGGCAGCCAGGCCCCAGGCGATGGCGCCGCCCCAGTCGTGGGCGATCAGGGCGGCCAGGGGCTGCGGGGCGCACGAGCCCTCGGCGCTGGCGGTGACGACCGCGGCCAAGGCCGCCAGGTCGTGCATCAGGTGCTTGGCCCGGTAGGCTTCCACCCCGGTGGGTTGGCTGGAGCGCTCATAACCCCGCAGGTTGGGGGCCACGCAGCGATAGCCGCCGTGTTCGGGCTGGGCAAAGTGCCGCATCAGCCCGTCCCACACAAAGGCGGCCTCCGGGAAGCCGTGCACAAACATCAACACCCGACCTCCGAGGGGACCGGTCTCACGGCAACTGAGGGTGATGCCGTGGGGCAGGTCGCGGAGGTGGGTTTCGATCATGGGGCGGGGTCTTCGGGGTCGAGGGACTCGGGTTCGTCGGGGGGCGTGTCGGCCGACGTGTCGGTCGCGGGGGCGCTCTGGAAACTGGCCTGGGCGGATTGCGCCCATTGCCACAGCAGCAGCGACACATCGTCCACGCCGTTCTTGTTCAAGGCCGAGAACAGTTTGACTTCACCGCCACCCGCTTGCAGTCGCGTGATGGACAACACCTTCTGGCCTTCCACCCGGGTGAGCTTGTCGGACTTGGTGAGCAGCACCAGCAGCTTGAGGCCGTCGGACACCCGTTCGCGGATGACGTCGAGCAGGATGTCGTCCAATTCCGTCACACCCAGCCGCGGGTCGCACAGCATCACCACCCCGGTGAGGTTGGGGCGGGTGCGCAGGTAGTTGGCCATGACGCGCTGCCAGCGCAGCTTGGCCTCCTTGGGCACGGCGGCGTAGCCGTAGCCCGGCAGGTCGGCCAGCACGGCGTCGGTCTGGTTGTGTTTGCCCAGCGAGAACAGGTTGATGCTTTGCGTACGCCCCGGGGTTTTGGAGGCAAACGCCAGCCGCTTTTGCTGGGTGAGGGTGTTGATGCAGGTGGATTTGCCCGCGTTGGACCGGCCCACAAAGGCAATTTCGGGCACGTTCAGCGCAGGCAGGTGCTGCAGCTGCGGGGCCGTGGTGAGGAAGCGCGCGGTGTGCATCCACGCCGTGGCGGTGCGGGTGTCGAGGGCCTTTTGGGCGCTGGGGTCGGGGGTGACCGGGGTCAAGGCAGGGGTGTTTGGCTCGGTCATGGCAAAGCGCGGGCAAAGCGCCATTGTAAAATTGGCAGGTTTATAGACCCAATCCTGCCCACGCCATGAAATTGTTTGCTACCTCCGTCGGTGCCGTTGCCCTTGCAGCGGTTTCTTTCGCAGCCCAGGCTCAGACGGCCAAGCCCGATGCGGCCAAGGGGGCAGCACTGTTCGGGCAGGTCTGCGTGGCTTGCCATGCTGCAGACGGCAACTCCACCACCCCGGCCAACCCCAAGCTGGCAGGCCAGCACCCCGACTACCTGTTCAAGCAACTCACCGAGTTCAAGTCCGGCAAGCGTGACAACGCGGTCATGAAGGGTTTTGCCTCGGCATTGTCCGAGGACGACGCCCGCAACGTGGCCGCCTGGCTGACCGCCCAAAAACCGGTGCAGGGTGCCGCGGTCAACAAAGACCTGGTGGTCCTGGGTGAACGCATTTTCCGTGGCGGCATTCCCGACCGTCAGATTGCCGCCTGCGCTGGTTGCCACAGCCCCAATGGCGCTGGCATTCCCGCCCAGTACCCCCGTCTGAGCGGCCAGCATGCCGAGTACACGGTGACCCAGCTGACCGCGTTCCGCGACGGCGTGCGCGGCAACAGCCTGCAAATGGCCCAGGTGGCCGCCAAGATGAACGACCGCGAAATCAAGGCCGTGGCCGACTACATCGCCGGCCTGCGTTGAATTCGCTTCGGTGGCGGGGCGTTTTCCTGTGTCAGCAGGACGCTTCAGCCGCCATTCATGTTCATGCCTGACCATGCAGGTTTCAACCGCAACGCCGGAACCTTTGGTCCTCAGGCCCTTCTGATGCAGGCAGGTCGACTCGGGTCGGCCTGCCTGTTTGTTTTTTGCCTGCTTTTCTGCCCTTGATCGGACTCCCGGATGACCGCTGCCACGTTTGACGAACAGCCCGCCCGCCCAGGCAAGCGCTGGCTGGATGATGCCGTGGAGCTGTTGTCGTCCATGCGGTTTGCCATCTCGCTGCTGACGGTGATCTGCATCGCGTCGGTCATCGGCACGGTGCTCAAACAGCACGAACCCCTGAACAACTACGTCAACCAGTTCGGTCCGTTCTGGTCCGAGGTGTTTGGCCGGTTCGACCTGTACTCGGTCTACAGCGCCTGGTGGTTCCTGCTCATCCTGGCGTTTCTGGTGGTGAGCACCTCGCTGTGCATTGCCCGCAACACCCCCAAAATCCTGGCGGACCTGCGCACCCACAAGGAAAACATCCGCGAACAAAGCCTCAAGGCGTTTGGCCACCGGGCCGAGGCCGATTTGGGGGCCGATCCCGAAACCCAGGCCCAGCGCATCGGCCAGGCCCTGGTGCAGTCGGGCTGGAAGGTGAAACTGCAACCCCGCCCCACCGCCGACGGGCAGGGGTGGATGGTGGCGGCCAAGGCCGGGTCTGCCAACAAGATCGGTTACCTGGCCGCGCATGGGGCCATCGTCCTGGTGTGCATTGGCGGCTTGCTGGATGGCGACCTGATCGTTCGAGCACAGACCTGGTTCAACGGCAAAGAGGTCTATTCGGGTGGCGGAATGATTGCCGACGTGCCGCCGCAACACCGACTGTCCACCTCCAATCCCACGTTCCGCGGCAACCTGCTGGTGCCCGAGGGGGGGCGTGCCTCCACCGTCATCCTCAGCCAGCCCACCGGGGTGTTGCTGCAAGACCTGCCGTTTGCGGTGGAGCTGAAGAAGTTCACCGTCGATTTCTACTCCACCGGCATGCCCAAGCTGTTTGCCAGCGACATCGTGGTGCACGACCTGGCCACGGGCGAAGCCACCCCCGGACGGGTGGAGGTGAACCATCCTTTCCGCTACAAAGGGGTGGAAATTTTCCAGTCCAGTTTTGACGATGGTGGTTCCACCCTCCAGCTCAAGGCCGTGCCCATGAATGCGGCCACCAAGCCCTTCACGCTGGAAGGTTTGGTGGGCAGCTCCACCCAGTTGTCCAATGGGTCAGAAAAACTGACCCTGGAATTCACGGGGCTGCGGGTCATCAACGTCGAGAACTTCGGGTCGGATTCGGCCACTCCGGCGGGCGGCGATGCGGGCAACCTGCGTCACGCCATCGAAAGCCGCCTGGGCGCGGCCAACAAGACCCCCACCGAGAAGGTGCTGCGCAACATTGGCCCCAGCTTCAGCTACAAGCTGCGCGACGCGGCGGGCCAGGCGGTGGAATTCAACAACTACATGGCCCCGGTGGAGATCGATGGCAACCGCCTGTTCCTGCTGGGCATGCGTGAATCGCCGTCCATGCCGTTCCGTTACCTCCGCATTCCGGCCGACGAACAAGGCAGCTTGGACGGTTGGCTGCACCTGCGCGATGCCCTGCGTGACCCCAAGCTGCGTCAACAGGCGGTCCGTCGCTACGCGGAGCAGGCGGTGGAGCCGGGGCGTCCCGAGCTGTTGCAGGCGCTGCAAGGATCGGCCGAGCGGGCCTTGGGTTTGTTTGCGGGGGCCGAACCTGCCCTCAAGACCATGGGGCCCGATGCGCCCAAGGGTGGCTTGCAGGCGGTGTCTCGGTTCATGGAAGGCAATGTGCCCGAATCGGAGCGTGACAAGGCCGGTGAAGTGCTGGTGCGCATCCTCAACGGTTCGTTGTTCGAGTTGAACCAACTGGCACGCCAGCAGGCGGGCCAGCCTCCCATGGCGCGGGATGCCGCGGCGCAGGCGTTCATGTCGCAGGCGGTCATCAGCCTGAGCGATGCGTTTTTTTACGCCGCGCCCATGACCTTCCTGCTGGAGGACTTCAAACAGGTTCAGGCCAGCGTGTTCCAGGTGTCCAGGGCACCGGGCAAGACCATTGTGTACCTGGGGTGTTTCTTGCTTGTGGTGGGCGTGTTTGCCATGCTGTACATCCGCGAGAAGCGGCTGTGGGTCTGGCTGGCACCCCGGGAGAGCACCTCTTCTGCGCCACCTGAAGGAACCCATGCGGTGATGGCGATGTCCACCAACCGCAAGACCCTGGAGGTTGACCAGGAGTTTGAGCGTCTGCGGGGGCATCTGCTCCACACAGGTGCTTGAGTGGGCTCACGCCCCAACCCGTCCATTTCTGTTTGACGAGACATCCCTCCCACCCCATGAACAGCCCCACCCTTCACGCGTCGTCCCCCAGCCCCCAGTCCGGGGGCGCCGTGGTCTTGAACCCGGGCTATTTCAGTCAACGCAACGCCGGGGATTGGGCGTTTGCCGCCCTGTGCCTGGTGGCTGCGGCCTGGGTGTTGTTCCGCTACGGCGGTGGCATGGATGTGTACGAGGTGTCCATTTTTGCGGGCACGGTGCCGGCCTTGGTCTGGGTGGGGTGGTTCTGGCGTCCTTTGCGTCTGCTGATGGTGGGGGCCGCGGCATTGGCCCTGTTGGCCATTGGTCTGTACCAAGTGGACGGCAAGGCCGATCTGGCACGCGGCGACACGGTGTTCTTGCTCAAGTACTTTTTGTCCAGCCAGTCGGCCATCCTGTGGATGAGTGTGCTGTTCTTCATGAGCACCTTGTTCTACTGGCTGGGGGTGTTTTCCAAGGGCAGCGGGGCCACGCTGGAAGCCTTGGGCTCCAAGGTGGCCTGGGCGGCGGTGGTGCTGGCGCTGGTGGGCACGCTGGTGCGCTGGTACGAGGGGCACCAGATGGGGCCGGACATCGGCCACATCCCGGTCAGCAACCTCTATGAGGTGTTCGTGCTGTTCTGCTGGCTCACAGCGCTGTTCTACCTGTACTACGAGACCGTGTACGGCACCCGTTCCCTGGGGGCGTTCGTGATGCTGGTGGTCAGTGCCGCGGTGGGCTTTCTGCTCTGGTATACCGTGGTGCGGGAGGCACACCAAATCCAGCCGCTCATTCCGGCCTTGCAAAGCTGGTGGATGAAGATCCACGTGCCCGCCAACTTCGTGGGCTACGGCACCTTTGCCATTGCCGCCATGGTGGCGTTTGCCTACCTCATCAAGCTGCACGCCGCGGAGTCGCATTGGGTGAAGCTGCTGCCCCTGTGGGCATTGGGTGTGGTGCTGTGCTTTGAGCCGGTGGTGTTCCGCCAAGGCAAGACAGCGGGTGGGGCGGGCTACTGGTTTGTGTACTTCGGCATTTCAGCGCTGGTGGCAGCAGGCATCCTGGCCGGGCGCAAGCGCATTGCGGCCCGTCTGCCCAGCTTTGAGGTGCTGGACGACGTGATGTACAAGGCCATTGCCATCGGCTTTGCGTTTTTCACCATCGCCACCGTGTTGGGGGCTTTGTGGGCGGCCGATGCCTGGGGCGGCTACTGGAGCTGGGACCCCAAGGAAACCTGGGCGCTCATCGTCTGGCTGAACTACGCTGCGTGGTTGCACATGCGGCTGATGAAGGGCCTTCGTGGTGCGGTGTCGGCCTGGTGGGCGTTGATGGGCTTGGTCATCACGACCTTTGCCTTCCTGGGTGTCAACATGTTCCTGTCCGGCCTTCACAGCTACGGCACCCTTTGATCGGAGCGCTTCCATGCTGATCCAGACCTCGTCCAGCGGTTTTGTCCACCCCAAGGGCAGCGACATCACCCCGCGCGAGGTTTTTCAGCAGCGGCGGCAGTGGTTGCAACGCATGGCCGCGCTGGGGGTGGGCACTTCGTTGGGTGCATGGGCGGCCCGGGATGCCACGGCGGCCATGGCGGCCATGGCTCGCCCCGGCAAACGGCCTGCGCTGGCGGCAGAGGCCTCCAAAGTCGAGGGGGCGGTGGTTCTGGACAAGCCCACCGCCTACGCCGATGTGACGGGCTACAACAACTTTTACGAGTTCGGCACCGACAAGACCGACCCGGCGCGCACCTCGGGGGCATGGAAAACATCGCCCTGGATGGTGCAGGTGGAGGGTTTGGTCAAACAGCCGCGCACCTTTGACTTGGCCGACCTGCTCAAACTGGCCCCGTTGGAGGAGCGCATTTACCGCCTCCGTTGTGTCGAAGGCTGGTCCATGGTCATCCCGTGGGTGGGGTATTCGTTGTCGGCCTTGCTTCGGCGTGTCGAGCCGTTGGGGTCCGCCAAGTTTGTGGAATTTGTGTCCGTGGCCGACCGAGGGGCCATGCCCGGCGTGCGCAGCCGGGTGCTGGACTGGCCCTACACCGAGGGCCTGCGTCTGGACGAGGCCATGCATCCGCTCACCCTGCTGGCCTTGGGCCTGTACGGCGAGGTGTTGCCCAATCAGAATGGGGCGCCGGTTCGGTTGGTGGTGCCCTGGAAGTACGGCTTCAAAAGCGCCAAGTCGCTGGTGATAATCCGCCTGGTGGAGAAGCAGCCGGTGTCGTCCTGGCAGCAAGCGGCCCCGCAGGAGTACGGGTTTTACTCCAACGTCAACCCCGAGGTGGCGCACCCGCGGTGGAGTCAGGCGTCCGAACGCCGCATCGGGGAGGACGGTCTGTTCGCCAAGCGGCGCAAAACCCTCATGTTCAACGGTTACGAGGCCCAGGTGGGGCCGCTCTACGCGGGCATGGACTTGCGGCAGAACTTCTGACCGTGGCCGCTCCACGTTCTTCCTTGCCGTGGCGTGCGCGAATTTCCGCCGTTTTGTTGAAGCCGGGGACCAAGTGGGTGTTGGGTCTGTGGGTTGCCACGCCCGCCCTGGGGCTGTTGTGGGGGGCCGTGCTGGGTGGTTTGGGGGCCAACCCGGCTGAAACGCTGATTCGCTCCACGGGCGATTGGACGCTTCGGATGTTGTGCGTCACCTTGGCGGTCACGCCGCTGCGCCAAAGCCTGCGCTTGCCGGTGCTGGCCCGGTTTCGGCGCATGCTGGGATTGAGCACCTTTGCCTACGGCTGCCTCCATGCCCTGTGTTACGCCTGGCTGGACATGGGTTTGGATTGGGCGGACCTGTGGTCAGACGTGGTGCAACGCCCGTTCATTTGGGCCGGGGCTTCGGCGTGGCTGGGGCTGTGCGTGCTGGCGGCCACCTCGCCGCATGGCGTGGTCAGGGCCATGGGGGCGGTGTGGTGGCGGCGGGTTCACCAAGGGGTGTGGGCCGTGGCCCTGTTGGCGGTGCTGCACTTCGTCTGGATGCGTGCCGGCAAAAACCTCATGACCGAGGCGTGGCTGTACGGGCTGGTGCTGCTGGCGTTGTGGGGGTGGCGAAAAGTGAGGAAAAAAATGGCCTCTACCGCTTGATATAAAAGCGCAGGCAGCTATTGAATCAGGAGTTCTTGGCTGCGCCGGCACCGGAGGACGGTGGCTTGTCCGTGGGTTGTGGCAGGTACAACGGCCCCTTTTGACCGCAGGCGCTGCACAAGACGCAGGCGGCCAGCGCCGCCGCCATGCCCGTCAGGCGAATGCGTTTGCGCCACGGTGTGTTTGCGGGGGGCTGTCCGGGCTGCCGCCTGGGTTGTTGGGGCACCCCTAGAATTTTGCTGATCTGGACCATTCGAAAGATTCTAATGACCGACCTTGAGTATTTGGATCAGGCCGAGCGTGCCTTGAAGGCCATCGAACTGTCCTGCGACCGTTTGAACGAAACCACCGATGCCGACGTGGACAACCAGCGGGTGGGCGGCATGATCACCCTCACCTTTGCCAACCGCAGCCAGATCGTGGTCAACCTGCAAAAGCCTTTGCACGAGATCTGGCTGGCCGCCCGGCAGGGGGGGTATCACTTCCGTTGCGACGATGCCGGTCAGTGGCGGTGCACCAAAACCGGGGTGGAGTTGTTTGCGCTGCTCAGTCAGGCCGCCTCCGATCAAGCGGGCGTGCCCCTGACGTTTGGGTGATCCTTTGCAAGGCTGGGGCGAGCCGCCCCCGGCTCCTTTGCGCTCATTGCCGAGGGGTCAATTGCGGAACAGGTCCAGGATGCCTTTGCGCTCTTCGTTGGAGGCCGGGGGTGTCCCGCCGTCCATGGGGCCTGCGTTGCTGTCATCCGCGTTGCCCAGCTGACGCACGCTGTTGCCAGATGCAAATTCAGTGAAATACCAGTCGCCACCCACCTGGGTCACGCCTTCGGGCACCGGGGGTTCCGTCACCGGCACGCCTTTGAGTGCTTCCTGCATGTAGCTGATCCAAATGGGCAGACTCAGCCCGCCACCGGTTTCCCGGCTGCCGAGGTTTTTGGGCGTGTCGTAGCCCACCCAGACGGCGGCGGTGACGGTGGGCTGGAAGCCGACGAACCAGGCATCCATGGCGTCGTTGGTGGTGCCGGTCTTGCCATACACGTCAGGGCGCTTCAGCGTGGCCTGGGCCTTGGCGGCGGTGCCTGCGCGGGTGATTTCCTGCAGCAGGCTGTCCATCACAAAGGCGTTGCGCTCGGGAATGGCCCGGTTGTCTTCCGACAAGGCCGGAGGCGTGAACTCCACCAGCACGCGCCCCTGCGCATCGGTGACTTTGCTGATCAACATGGGCGGGAGCAGGTGCCCCCCATTCGCAAACACGCTGTAGGCGCTGGCCATTTGCAACGGGGTGACGGAGCCAGCCCCAAGCGCCATGGTGAGGTAAGGCGGGTGCTTGTCCGCGTCAAATCCGAAGTGGGTGGCCCACTCCTGGGCGGTTTGTGTTCCCACCGCCTGAAGGATGCGGATGGACACCATGTTTTTGGACCTGGCCAGCGCCGATCGCACGGTCATGGGGCCTTCGAACTTGCCGTCGTAGTTCTTGGGCTCCCAGGGCTTTCCGCCGGTGGTGGTGGCGCTGAAGAACAAGGGAGAGTCATACACCACGGTGCTGGGGGTGATGCCCTTTTCCAGGGCCGCCGAGTAAATGAAGGGTTTGAAACTCGACCCCGGCTGGCGCCACGCCTGAGTGACGTGGTTGAACTTGTTCTTCTGGAAATCAAAGCCGCCCACCAGAGATCGAATGCCGCCGGTTCGGGGGTCCAGCGCCACAAAAGCACCTTCCACTTCCGGTACCTGGGTGATTTCCCAACCCTTGTTTGCTTTGGCGATGCGAACCACTGCGCCCCGGCGCAGCTTGATGTGGGGCGGGGCTTTGTCGGAAAGGCCAGACTGGACGGGCTTGAGTCCCTCACCGGTGATTTCAATGGGCCCCCCATCCTGGCGGACCACGGTCACCTTGTTGGGCAAGGCGTCCAGCACCACCGCAGACAGCAGGTCTCCGTTGTCGGGAACGTCGGCCAGGACCAGGTCCACGGCATCGTCCAGTGCCGGTCCGTTGTCAGGCAGATCGACGAACTTCTCTGGGCCCCGGTACCGTTGGCGACGTTCGAAATCCATCAGCCCTTGACGCAAGGCCCGGTAAGCCGCTTGTTGTTCGCTGCTGCGGATGGTGGTGGTGACGTTGAGCCCCCGTGTGTAGGCTTCGTCTCCGTATTGGTCGTGGATGGCTTGGCGCACCATTTCAGCGGCGTAATCGCCCCGCACACGCTGAATGCTGGCCGCAGGGCGGATGTGCATGGGCGCGGCCTTGGCCTGTTCAGCGTCGGCCTGGGTGATGAACCCGTTTTCCGCCATGCGGTCGATGATGTACAGCTGGCGAGCCCGGGCCCGCTTGGGGTTGCTGATGGGGTTGAAGGCCGATGGGGCCTTGGGCAAGCCGGCCAGCATGGCGGCTTCGTCGATGGTCAGGTTTTTGAGTGGCTTGTTGTAATAAGCCTGTGCGGCCGCAGCAAAACCGTAGGCGCGATGACCCAGGAAGATCTGGTTCATGTAGATCTCCAGGATCTGCTCCTTGGACAGCGTGTGTTCCAGCTTGAAGGTCAGCAGGATTTCATAAATCTTGCGGGTGTAGGTCTTTTCCGCGGTCAGGTAGACGTTGCGAGCCACCTGCATGCTGATGGTCGACGCCCCCTGGCTTTTGGCCCGCCCGAAGTTGGCCAAGCCTGCTCGGACCATGCCCACGTAGTCCACGCCGCCGTGCTCAAAGAAGCGCGCATCCTCCGCGGCCAGTACCGCGTCTTTCATCACCTTGGGGATTTGATCGAACGGGGTGAACTCCCGCCGTTCCTCGCCGAACTCTGCCAAGAGTTCCCCTTCTGCGGAGTACACCCGCAAGGGCAGTTTGGGGCGGTACTCGGACAGCGCGGTCACTTCCGGCAGGTTGGGGTAGGCCATGGCCAGCGCCACGCCGATCACCATGGCCACGGATGCCGCACCGGCCACCGCCAGTCCCAGCAGGATGCCCAGGACCTTCACCACCATCGGAAGTCGCCGCGCTGCGGCAGGAGCATTTCGCTCGGAATGACGTGTTGTGTCCTGATCAGCCATGGGGTCCTTTGGTCGGTCGGCCATTATAAAAATGGTGCGCGGTCCAACGGACGTCGGCTTTTGGCAACGGGTGGGGTGGCTGCCAAAGCCAAAAAAGTTGGGTGCCAAAAGCACTTACTGATAGCATTGAAACGTTTACTCCATCATTTTTTCTACCGTCGGGAGCGCCGTTTGATTGATCTGGCATCGCTGTTCAGCCGAGAACCCGCTCCTTTGATGGGCGTGGACGTCAGCATGTCCAGCGTGAAGGTGGTGGAGTTGTCTCGCAATCGGGCGGGTCAACTTGTACTGGAGCGCTGCGCACTGGAGCCCCTGGAGCGGGGTTGGGTGACCGATGGCAACATCGAGAAGTTCGATGAGGTGGCCGAGGCCGTTCGCCGAGCGGTCCGCAAAGCCGGCAGTCGCACCCGCAATGCGGCGTTTGCGCTGCCCGCCTCGTCGGTCATCACCAAAAAAATCATCTTGCCTGGGGGGCTCAGCGAGACCGAGCTCGAAATCCAGGTGGAGTCGGAAGCCAACCAGTACATTCCTTTTTCGCTGGATGAGGTGAGCCTGGACTTTTGCGTCATCGGGCCCTGCGAGACGTCTCCCAGCGACGTTGAGGTGCTCATTGCTGCATCACGCAAGGAAAAAGTCCTGGACCGCCAGGGGCTGGCAGAAGCGGCAGGTTTGAATCCGGTGGTGGTTGACATTGAGCCCTACGCATCGCGTGTGGCTGCGGCCAGGCTGGTGGAGTCGAGTCTCCCCGGTGGAGGAAAGGATTCACTCGTGGCGCTGTTCGAAATCGGCGCAGTGACCACCAGCATGCAAATCATTCGAAACGGTGAAACCTTGTATGAGCGGGACCAGGCGTTCGGAGGGGCTCAGCTGAGCCAGATGATTGCGCGCCAGTTCGGGTTTTCGCTGGATGAAGCTGAGCAGAAAAAGCGTGCAGCCGACCTGCCAGAAGACTATGCGCAGACCGTCTTGCGCCCTTTTGTGGTGAGCATGACGCAAGAAATCTACAGAGCCTTGCAGTACTTCTTCACCAGCACGCCACACAACCGCGTGGACCACATCCTGTTGGCCGGCGGTACTGCTGCGGTGGCTGGGCTGACAGAGGAGGTGACAGCTCAAACCTCTTTCGCCAGTATGGTGGTGAACCCCTTTGACGGGATGGAGTTGGGGGCTGCAGTTCGTGCCTCCAAGTTGACCCGTGAATCGGCGTCCTACCTCACGGCAACGGGGTTGGCGTTGCGGAGGTTCTTCCAATGATCCTCATCAACCTGTTGCCTCATCGAGAGGCTGCGCGCAAGAAACGCAAGGAAGCCTTCATGGCTTCTTCGCTGCTGGCTGCATTGCTGGGGGGCGGGATGGCCTTCCTGGTCAGCCTTTGGTATCAGCATGGGATTGAGGTCCAGCAGACTCGCAATGCATTTTTGGAACAGGAAAACAAGAAGCTGGATGACCAGATCAAAGACATTGCATCGCTGCGAGCGGAGATTCAAAGCTTGAAAGCGCGGCAGCAAGCGGTGGAGAACTTGCAGTCGGATCGAAACACCCCTGTGCATTTGCTCAGTGATCTGGTCACGCTGATCCCTGATGGGATCTACCTCACGTCGGTGAAGCAAGAGAAACAGTCGGTGACGGTGACGGGCATGGCCCAGTCGCAGGAGCGGGTGTCCGAACTGTTGCGGAACCTTGCAACGGGCAGCGAATGGATGAATCGACCGGAATTGATTGAAATCATTGCAGCCTCTCAGTCGGTTTCAAATCGTGAACAGCGGCGGGTTTTCAGCTTCAATGTGAAAGTGCAGCTGGTGAAGCCCGAAAGCAAGAATGCTGGTCAAGGTGCCCCTGCTGGGGTTTCTCAGCCAAAGGGGTGAGATCGCATGGCCAAAGATCTGAGTTTGAAAATTGATTTGAAAGACTCGTTTGGGCAGTTGCAGTCCCAGTTTGTGGGATTGAATCCGAATGATCCCTCTCAATGGCCAGTGGTGCCTCGATTTGCGCTGCTGTTGTCTCTGTTCCTGGTTGTTTTTGCTGCGCTTTGGTACTTTTGGCTGGATGGGCTTTCTGTTGAATTGGAAACGCATCAGCAGAAAGAGGTTGAGCTGCGTCAGGTGTACCGTGACAAGCTGACACAGGCCATCAACCTGGATGCCTTGAAGAAGCAGCTTGAGGACGTGCGTCAGTACGTGAATCAACTGGAGAAGCAGTTGCCCAGCAAGGCGGAAATGGATGCGTTGCTGTCAGACATCAACCAAGCGGGGTTGGGCCGCAGTTTGCAGTTTGAGCTTTTTCGCCCTGGCTTGGTGGTGGTCAAAGACTATTACGCTGAATTGCCCATTTCAGTTCGCATCACGGGTGGCTATCACGACCTGGGACTTTTCTCTGCGGACATCGCTCAGTTGTCACGCATCGTGACGTTGAATGACATTCAGTTGACGACCCAGAAAGACAAGTCTGCGCAGTTGGTCATGGAGGGCACTGCCAAGACGTTCCGGTACCTCGACATGGATGAAGTGGAAGCTCAGCGCAAGGCTGCAGCAAAGAAGGCGGCAGGAAAATGACAGTTCGGTTCTTGCTTTTGTCGGGGTTGCTGGGGGTCTCGTGTTTGACCGGGTGCACCGATGCGCCAGAGGCGGATTTGCAAGCGTGGATGCAAGAGCAGCGCAACGGCATGCATCCGCGGACAGAGCCCGTGTCCCCTCCTGTGAAGTTCCATCCACAAGCCTACCAGGTGGAGAGCAAGGTCGATCCGTTTGCCATGCAACGTTTGTTGGGCGCTTTGAAGGCGGAAATGGCCAGTTCCTTGGGGAATCAAGAATTGATTGCCCCGGAGCTGGCCAGAAGAAAAGAGCCCTTGGAGGCGTTTCCTTTGGATGCGCTGTCCATGGTGGGGACTCTGCAGAAAGCCGGGCGACAAACAGCGCTTCTGAAAGTGGATAAGCTGATCTATCAAGTTCAGACGGGGGCCTATTTGGGGCAAAACTACGGCAAAGTCATCAAGATCACGGATACAGAAGTGGTACTCAGAGAAATTGTGCAGGACGCAGCGGGCGAGTGGATTGAGCGTCAGGCAACACTGCAGTTGCAGGAGGGCGCGAAATGAAACAAATGCAAATGGGTCGGTTGGGCGCGACGTCTTTGGGTGTCGCTGTGACCCAGCTGGTGTGGGTCGGTGTGGTGATGTGTTGGTCGGGTGCTGCAACGGCTCAGAACACCATCAAAAGTTTGGTCGGACAGGTGGTGGCCGGTCAGGAAATGGTGACCATCGACACGACCGACGCACTGGCAGTGGACCCGGTCAGTTTTTCGACGGCCACTCCGGCGCGGATTGCGTTGGATTTTCAGGGGGTTCAATCGGCGGTGGACCGTGGCAGCATTGCCCTCGGTTTGCGCACGGTGCGTTCTGCCAATGTCGTCCAGGCGGGTGAAAAAACCCGGGTCATCCTGAACTTGCAACAACCCACGCCGTTCAAGCTGGTTCGGCGGGGGACGCAAGTTGATGTGATTCTTCAAGAAGGTGGTGTTGCGGATGTCTCAAAGGGGGCTGTGGCCGCGGTAGACACGGCCTCCGCAGCCCCATTGGTTTCCGCTGCGCCTTCGGCAATTCGCGACATTGACTTTCGACGTGGAGCCGATGGTGCAGGTCGCTTGGTGGTTGATTTCAATCAACAGCAGCCCGAAGTGGACATTGCGGTCAAAGGGCGGAATTTGGTGGTGACGGTTCCCAGGTATGAGTTGCCCGAATTTTTGCGGCGAAAGCTGGATGTGAGTGATTTCGGAACCCCGGTTCAAGAGGTGTCTGCTGAGACTGCCTCTGGGAGTGTGAGAATCACCGTCACCCCCCGCGGCAATTGGGAGCACAGCGCATTCCAGACGGATGGACGTCTTGTGGTTGAGGTTCGGGAACAAAAGCAAGACCCCAACAAGCTTGTGCAAGGTCCAGGCTATGGGGGGGACAAGTTGTCATTGAATTTCCAGAGCATTGACGTCCGTGCCCTGCTGCAAGTCATTGCCGATTTCACCAACTTCAACATCGTGACCTCCGATGCCGTGGGTGGCGCTGTGACGTTGAGGCTGAAGGACGTTCCCTGGGACCAAGCCTTGGAAATCATTTTGCAATCCAAGCGCTTGGGAATGAAGAAGTCCGGCAATGTGATCTGGGTGGCTCCCATGGACGAACTGGCGGCACGAGACAAGGCTGAGTTGGAGTCACGGGTTTCCATCGAGTCCATGGAGGTGCTGAAAACCCAGTCGTTTGTGCTCAATTACGCCAAAGCCAGTGACGTTGCTGCGCAGATCGGCTCATCTGGTGCAGGCGCAGCGGCAGGCGGTGCAGGGGGTGCTCATGGCGCTGCTGGGGCGGGGGCAGGGAGCATTTTGTCCTCCCGAGGGAGTGTGATTGCCGAACCCCGAACCAACCAACTGTTTGTGACCGACATCCCTTCGCGGTTGGAGCAGGTTCAGGCCTTCATCACGAAGTTGGATGTGCCGGTCCGGCAGGTCCTGATCGAGGCGCGCATCGTGGAGGCCGACGACAAGTTCGGTCGGTCACTGGGTGTGAAGCTCGGTGGCTCCGACATGCGTGGCATTCGTGGGGGTGACGCCGGCTATGCCGTCGGGTCTGGCAACCGAGTGGCGTTTGGAGGCTCTTATGACGCCATCAATTCGACCGTGGGCATCACGTCACCCGCTGCTGCAACGGCAAACAATTTTGTCAATTTGCCCGCCACGGGCCTTGGCGGGGTTTCTCCGACGTCGTTTGCCTTGTCGTTGTTCAGTCCAGCGGCCAATCGCTTTCTGAATTTGGAGTTGTCGGCGTTGGAAGCCGACAGTCGCGGGAAAGTGGTGTCCAGTCCACGGTTGGTCACGGCCGACAAGGTCAAGGCCATCATTGAACAGGGTGTGGAATTTCCGTACCAGACCACCGCTCCCAATGGGGGAACCACCATCGCGTTCAAGAAGGCCAGTTTGAAACTGGAGGTGACGCCTCAAATAACCCCTGAAGGGGCCGTCATCTTGGAAGTGGAAGTCAATAAAGACAGCCCCGGCGAATTGCTGTTGGGGGCTCGCGCGATCAACACCAAACGGATTCAAACGCAGGTGTTGGTGGAAAACGGTGGAACGGTGGTGATCGGCGGTATTTTCGAATCCACGGAGCAAGAGGCTGAGAACAAGGTTCCCTTGCTGGGTGATGTGCCTGTGGTGGGAAATCTGTTCAAAAACCGAAGCAAGAGCATGGAGAAGTCAGAAATGCTCGTGTTCATCACCCCGAAAGTGGTTGAGAGTACTCAAATTCGTTGACGGGTCATCTTGAGGCGTTGAGCGCGGGCAGGCGACTGTCCCTCAATTCTCGAAACGCCTCAGGCGACTGGCCCGTCCAGCCCCTGAAGGCCCGACTGAAGCTCTTGTCGTTGTCAAAACCAACGGCAAGGGCTATTTTTTTGATGGGTTGCTGCGTGCGCAGCAGCAGCCGGGTGGCCAGGTCTCGGCGGACATGGTCTTTCAGGGCTTGCAGGCTGGAGCCTTCCTCTTTCAGTTGTCGGTGCAGCGTCCGCACCGAAGTGTGCAAGTGGTCGGCCAGGGCTTGCGCATTGCGCAGGGT
This sequence comes from Hydrogenophaga soli, assembly GCF_054777695.1. Classification (NCBI taxonomy): domain Bacteria; kingdom Pseudomonadati; phylum Pseudomonadota; class Betaproteobacteria; order Burkholderiales; family Comamonadaceae; genus Hydrogenophaga; species Hydrogenophaga soli. The sequence continues at coordinate 73,818 of NZ_BAAHAK010000010.1, forward strand.
TTCAGGGTGTTGGGCCAGGGTCTGACGCACGCGGTTCACCAGCAGGCGGTCTTTGCGGTAGGTGTGAACGGTCAGCGGCAACGCCCGTTGCAGCATGTGCCTGAGGGCCGTTTCATCGCGACGCAGGGGCAGGTCCAGGTAGTGATGGTCGAAGCTGAGTTGGGTGCATGCGGTGCCGAAATGGCAGGGGCCGTTGAACAGCACGCCGTACGCTGACGCATGGTCCGGCGCCTCGTAGGCCAAATGCACTGCGTTCAGGGGAATGCGCGAGTCCACCAGCCAACTGCTCAGGCCCAAGGCGTTGCGCAGCAGGGACACATGGCAAAACTCTCGCCATTCGCCCTGCAGCCATGGGGCACAACGCGTTTCCACCAGTGAGAGAACCGCCACCGGCCCGTGTGCCGTGGCTTGTTCGGTCAGTGTCAGGTGCAGGTCGTCGGTCAGCAATGCGTGGTGCCGACACCAGCGTTGCAAGGCCACGCGCAGCGTGGGCGCGGTGATGCTGGCGCGGGCCAGCATGCCGTAACTGCCCCAGGGCAGGCGTCGGCGGAACCACCCCAGGCCTTCGTCATCCAGTTCCCGCATCAATTGGTCGGACAGCCGTTCCATTTGCGCGGCGGTGATGCGGGCTTCGCTGCGCAGGGTGTCGGCGCGCTCAATTTGCGCCGATGCCAGCGCTGCGGAGGGGTTGTGGCCCCGGTGCTCACAGGCCAGCAGCATGGCGCGAACAAACGCCATGGGGGTGGCTGCAACGGGGGGCGAGGCGGTTGGGTGTGCGGCGTCCATGCCTTAGTTTGGCAGGATTTGCAACCATGGTGTCAACGCAACGAAGCCCGCATCGGCCAGAATGACCCGCAGACATGCTGCGTTTGAACCCGTTTGCCTTGCCCACTACCATGACTGTTCTTGACACCCAACTCAACCCCCGATCGGCCGACTTCCAGGCCAACGCCCAGGCCATGCGGGGGTTGGTTGAAGACCTTCGCGCCCAAGTGGCCCGGGTGGCCAACGGCGGGGGTGAGGCGGCCCGCGCCAAACACACCGCCCGCGGCAAGCTGCTGCCGCGTGACCGGGTGCAGATGCTGCTGGACCCGGGCACCCCGTTCCTGGAGCTGGCTCCGCTGGCGGCGCTGGACATGTACAAGGAAAAAGACGGCCAAGGTGGTTTGAAGGACGCGGCTCCGTGTGCCGGGATCATCGCGGGCATTGGCCGGGTGAGCGGGGTGGACTGCATGATCGTCTGCAACGACGCCACCGTGAAAGGCGGCACCTACTACCCGCTCACCGTCAAGAAGCACTTGCGCGCTCAGGAAATCGCGCAGCAAAACCGCCTGATCTGCATCTACCTGGTGGACTCGGGCGGCGCCAATTTGCCCAACCAGGACGAGGTGTTTCCCGATCGGGACCACTTTGGCCGCATCTTCTACAACCAGGCCAACATGTCGTCGCAGGGCATTTCGCAGATTGCGGTGGTTATGGGCAGTTGCACGGCGGGCGGTGCCTACGTGCCCGCCATGAGCGACGAAACCATCATCGTCAAAAACCAAGGCACCATCTTCCTGGGCGGGCCGCCGCTGGTGAAGGCGGCCACGGGCGAAGTGGTGAGCGCCGAGGATCTGGGCGGTGGCGACGTGCACACCCGCTTGTCCGGCGTGGCCGACCACCTGGCGCAGAACGACCTGCACGCCATCGCCCTGGCGCGGCAGGCGGTGGCGCATTTGAATCAAAAAAAGGCTCCAGCGCTTGATTTAAAAGCGCCAGCAGCTCCCAAATACGCAGCAGAAGAGCTGTACGGCGTGATCCCCACCGATGAAACGGGGAAGCAGAGTCGCAAACCCTTTGACGTGCGCGAAATCATCGCCCGCATCGTCGATGCGTCGGACTTCCACGAATTCAAGCCCCGTTTCGGCACCACGCTGGTGTGTGGCTTTGCGCACATTGAAGGCATGCCCGTGGGCATCATCGCCAACAACGGCATCTTGTTCAGCGAATCGGCCTTGAAGGGCGCGCACTTCATCGAGCTGTGCTGCCAGCGCAAGGTGCCGCTGGTGTTCCTCCAGAACATCACCGGCTTCATGGTGGGCCGCAAGTACGAAAACGAAGGCATTGCCCGCAACGGTGCCAAGATGGTGACTGCCGTGGCCTGCGCCCAGGTGCCCAAGTTCACCGTCATCATCGGTGGCAGTTTTGGTGCCGGCAACTACGGCATGTGCGGTCGGGCGTTCAACCCACGCTTCTTGTGGATGTGGCCCAACGCCCGCATTTCCGTCATGGGCGGCGAGCAGGCCGCCAGCGTGCTGGCCACCGTCAAACGCGACGGCATCGAGGCCAAGGGCGGCCAGTGGAGCATGGAGGAGGAAGAGGCCTTCAAAGCCCCCATTCGCCGCCAGTACGAAGACCAGGGCCACCCCTATTACGCCACCGCCCGCCTGTGGGACGACGGCATCATTGACCCCGCCGACACCCGCCGGGTGCTGGCCCTGGGCCTGAGTGCCGCGCTCAATGCGCCCATCCCCGACACCCAGTTCGGCGTGTTCCGCATGTGAGGGGACAGGCATGAGCAACCTGAGCATTTCCACCGCTGGGCACGTGGCCCGCATCACCCTCAACCGCCCCGAGGTGCGCAACGCCTTCAACGACGAGGTGATTGCCGAACTCACCCAGGCGTTCACGGCGGTGGGGCAAGACCCCGCCGTGCGCGCCGTGGTCCTGGCCGCCGAGGGGCCAGCCTTTTGCGCCGGGGCCGACCTGAACTGGATGCGCCGCATGGCCGACTACACCCGCGACGAGAACCTGGCCGACGCAGCCAAGCTCGCCGCCATGCTGCAGGCCCTCTACACCTGCCCCAAACCCACGGTGGCCCGCATCCAGGGCGACGTGTTTGCCGGGGGCATGGGCCTGGTGGCCGCCTGCGACATGGCCGTGAGCGTGGACACCGCCACCTTCTGCCTGAGTGAGGTCAAGCTGGGTTTGGCCCCTTCCACCATCAGTCCCTACGTCATCCGCGCCATGGGGGCGCGGGCCTCACACCGCTACTTCCTGACCGCCGAGCGCTTCAGCGCCGCCGAGGCCTTGCGCATCGGTTTTGTGCACGAGGTGGTGGCCGACGCGCCCGCCCTCGATGCCAAAGTGGACGAACTGCTCAAGGCACTCACCACCGCCAGTCCCCACGCCGTGGCGGCCTGCAAAACCCTGCTGCACGACGTGGCGGGGCAGGGCATTGACGCTGCGCTGGTGGCCCGCACCGTGGAAAGCATTGCCGACCTGCGCGCCTCGGAACAAGGGCGCGAGGGTGTGCAGTCCTTTCTGCAAAAACGCAAACCGAATTGGTTGGCCTGAGCCCCGAACAACGACTGGAGATCCAACCATGTTCAACAAAATCCTGATCGCCAACCGGGGCGAAATCGCCTGCCGTGTGGCCGCCACCGCCCGCCGCCTGGGGGTGAAAACCGTGGCCGTGTACTCTGATGCTGACGCCAACGCCAAACACGTGGCCGCCTGTGACGAGGCCGTGCACATCGGCGGCAGTGCCCCCAAGGACAGCTACCTGCGCTGGGAGCGCATCATCGAAGCCGCCCAGGCCACCGGAGCCCAGGCCATCCACCCGGGCTACGGCTTCCTGAGCGAAAACGAAGACTTTGCCAACGCCTGCGCCGCCGCCGGGTTGGTGTTCATCGGCCCGCCCGCCAGTGCCATCCTGGCCATGGGCCTCAAGGCCGAAAGCAAACGCCTGATGGAAACCGCGGGCGTGCCGCTGGTGCCGGGCTACCACGGGGCCGACCAGGACCCGGCCCTGCTGCAACGGGAGGCCGACCGCATCGGCTACCCCGTGCTCATCAAGGCCAGCGCGGGCGGCGGGGGCAAGGGCATGCGCATTGTGGAAAAGGCCGAAGACTTTGCCGCCGCGCTGGCCAGCTGCCAGCGCGAAGCCATCAACAGCTTTGGCAGCGACGCGGTGCTGATCGAAAAGTACGTGCAGCGCCCCCGCCACATCGAAATCCAGGTGTTTGCCGACGCCCATGGCAACGCCGTCTACCTGTTCGAGCGCGATTGTTCCGTGCAACGCCGCCACCAGAAGGTGCTGGAAGAAGCCCCCGCCCCCGGCATGACGCCCGAGCTGCGCCAGTCCATGGGCCAGGTGGCCGTGGCCGCCGCCCGCGCCGTGAACTACGTGGGCGCGGGCACGGTGGAATTCATCGTGGAGCAGCCCCAGGGCTACGGGCTGGACGGCGCGATGGAGGCCATGACCGAGCCAGCGCCGGGCCGCCCCAAGCTGGCGAGCGCCCCCTTGGGGGGCAGCGCAGCCCCGGCAGGGGCCAGCGTGGGGGCCAAGTTCTACTTCATGGAAATGAACACCCGCCTGCAGGTCGAGCACCCGGTGACCGAAGCCATCACCGGCCTGGACCTGGTGGAGTGGCAGCTGCGCGTGGCCAGTGGCGAGCCGCTGCCCCTGAAACAGGAGCAGCTCACGCTTTCAGGCCATGCGCTGGAGGCCAGAATCTGTGCTGAAAACCCCGACAAACAATTCCTGCCCGCCACCGGCACCCTGCAGGTGTACCGCAAGCCCGACGCCGCATCGTTTGCGGTGGCCCCGGTGCGGTTTGACGACGGCGTGCGCGAAGGTGATGCCATCAGCCCCTACTACGACTCCATGGTGGCCAAGCTCATCGTCCACGGTGACACGCGCGAACAGGCCTTGGCCCGGCTGGACGCCGCGCTGGCCCAGACCCACATCGTGGGCCTGACCACCAACGTGCAGTTCCTGCGCCATGTGGTCCGCAGCGAATCGTTTGCCCAGGCCCGGCTGGACACCGCCCTCATCCAGCGCGAATCGGCGGTGCTGTTCCAGCAAGACCCCGTGGGCCTGGCCCTGGCCGCCGCCGCCGACGTGGCCCGCACCCTGCTGGACGAACGGGCCGGGGAAGGCCCTGACCCCTTCAGCCGCACCGATGGCTGGCGCAGCCACGGCACCTTGGTGCGCCGCTTTGCGTTTGAATACCCCGGGCACGACGGCACCGTGCCCGCCGCGCTGACCTACCAACACGGCGGTGGCTTGCACCTGGCGGTGGGCGAGGGTGGGGCGGTGGCCGAAGGGCCCCTGTCGTTCCAGCCCCATGCCAGCGGCCAGGGTGACGCCATTGACCTGCAATTTGCCGGGCAGCGCACCCGCGTCACCGTCTACCGCCGCGGCGAGGTGGCCCACATCCACACCGACGCCGGGGCCACCCACATCGTGTCGGTGGACCTGCTGGCCCACGCGGGCGACGGCCAGGGCGAAGGCGGTCGGCTGACCGCGCCCATGCCGGGCAAGGTGGTGTCCTTCGCCGTCCAGGCGGGCGACACGGTGCGCAAGGGCCAGGCCCTGGCGGTGATGGAGGCCATGAAGATGGAGCACACCATCGCCGCCCCCGCCGACGGCGTGGTGGCCGAACTGCTGTACGCTGCGGGCGATCAGGTGACCGAAGGGGCCGAGCTGCTCAAGCTGACCCCCGCCTGACCCCCGCGGGGAACCAGGGGACTGGATTCCTTCAAGCTTTTTTGCTGCCTGGCGCTTTTTCAATAAGCGCAGGCAGCTATTGTTTTTGTAGCCATGCGAATTGTGTTTTGCTGCACGGGCACGGCCCCTGAACCCTGGCTCGCGGGCCTGCGGGCGGCCTTGCCCGAAGCGGACGTGTTCTTGTGGACCCACGGGGCCCCGCAGGCCGACCACGCGGTGGTCTGGGCCCCGCCGCAGGCCTTCATCGACGAGCAGCCTGGGCTGCAAACCCTGTTCAACATCGGGGCCGGGGTGGATGCCTTGTTGCGCCTGCAACTGCCGCCGGGCGTGCAGGTGGTGCGGCTGGACGACGCCGGCATGTCGGTGCAGATGGCCGAGTACGTGTGCCAGGCCGTCATCCGCCATTTCCGCGAGTTCGACGTGTCCGAACGCGACATGGCCCAAGGTCGCTGGGCCTTCCGCAAGCCGCGGCTGCGATCCGACTTTACGGTGGGCGTCATGGGCCTGGGCGTGCTGGGCACGCGGGTGGCGCAGGCGCTGCGCGTGTTCGAATTCCCCGTGCTGGGCTGGAGCCGTTCCCCCAAGGACGTGCCGGGCGTGCAGACGCTGACGGGCGAGGCGCGGTTTCACGACTTCCTGGCGTCGTGCCGGGTGCTGGTCAACCTGCTGCCGCTGACGGCGCAGACGGAGAACATCCTCAACCGCCACACCCTGTCGCGGCTGCAGCCCGGGGGCTACCTGGTCAACGTGGCCCGTGGTGCCCACCTGGCGGAGGCCGACCTGCTGGCCCTGCTGGACGAAGGCCATCTGGCTGGGGCCACGCTGGACGTGTTCCGCACCGAGCCCTTGCCGGAGGGGCATCCGTTCTGGGGGCATCCCAAACTGACGCTCACGCCCCACACCTCGGCCCGCACCCTGCGCGACGAGAGCATTGCGCAGATTGCGGGCAAAATCCGCGCCCTGGCGGCGGGCCAGCCCGTGGCGGGCGTGGTGAACCGGTCTCTCGGCTACTGAGCTTGCGCTGGCTGTTGTTGCGCACACCACAATCGCGGCATGAGTTATCTCAAACCTTGGCTCAGTCTGGATCAGCAGCTTGAACGGCTGCAGGCCCGTGGCTTGGCGGTATCGGATCGCGACAAGGCGTTGACCTACTTGCACCGCATTGGGTACTACCGCCTCAGTGGGTACTGGTTTGCTTTGCGTGAACGGTCTGGTCCCTGTTGTGTGCTTGATAAGCCTCGACATGGCAAGCAAAAGGCCAAGGTGGAAACCATGGCGCTGGACACTTTCAAACCCGGTGCCACGTTTGAAAATGCGGTGCACCTGTATGTGTTTGACAAGCAGTTGCGCTTGTTGGTCATGGATGCGCTGGAACGGGTGGAAGTGGCGTTGCGCGTCGATGTGTCGTACACGCTCGGCAAGTTGGATCCGTTTGCCTACTTGCGGGCAGACTTGTTTCACGACACCTTCAGCAAGGAGGTGGGCAAAGACTCTGGCTTGACCAAACATCACGAGTGGTTGACCAAACATGCGCAATTGATCGGCCGTTCCAAAGAAGAGTTTGTGACCCACAACAAAACCAAATACGGCTTGCCCTTGGCCATTTGGGTGGCGTGCGAGGTGTGGGACTTTGGCGCACTGTCTACCTTGTTTGCCGGTATGCGCGAGGCCGAGCAAGATGCCATCGCGGCCAAATATGGGGTCAGCAATGGGCGGGTGTTTGCGACCTGGCTGCGCAGCTTGAATTACCTGCGCAACGTGTGCGCCCACCACAGCCGTTTGTGGAACCGCAACATGGTCGATCAACCCAGGCTGCCACCCGCATCGGAAATGCCTTGGGTTGTGCCGTTTGCCTGCAATGCCCATGCGCTGGCGCGTTGTTTTTTGCTGTTGTGTTTGTTACGCCACTTGCTGGGGGTGATCAATCCGACCTCATCTTGGGCTGACCGTGTCAAAACCCATCTCAGGACGTTTCCGAATTTGGATCATCTGGGTTTGAACTTGGCCAGCATGGGCGCGGGAGCCACCTGGGCAGACCAGTTGGGCGCTGAGGCGACCGGTCAATAAAAAACCCCCAAGCAACTTGCCTGCCGAAGCAGTTGGGTTGAAGGGGGCCGTGTTGAGCATATTTTAGCTGTAAAACGAATATTCAGGATTAGAAATGAGCCTCCAAAACCTTCCTGCCCGCGTCAAACTGGTCGATGTGGGCCCCCGCGACGGGCTGCAAAACGAAAAGCAGATGGTGCCCGCCGCCATCAAGATCGGGCTGATCGACCGCCTGCAACAAGCCGGGGTGCGCCACCTGGAGGCCACCAGTTTCGTGTCGCCCAAATGGGTGCCGCAAATGGGCGATGCCGCCGAGGTCATGGCTGGTCTGCCGCGGCGCAACGACGTGGTGTATTCGGTCCTCACCCCCAACCTGAAAGGTTTTGAAGGCGCGCTGGCCGCCGGGGCCAACGAGGTGGTGGTGTTCGGCGCGGCCAGCGAGGCCTTCAGCCAGAAGAACATCAACTGCTCCATCGCCGAGTCCATCGAGCGGTTTGCTCCTGTTGTTGTAGCTGCTCACGCTTCTGGATTAAGCGTGAGAGGCGCAATTTCTTGTGCAGTGGGGTGCCCCTACGAAGGCGAGGTGTCGCCCGAGCGGGTGGCCCTGGTGGCCCGCTTGATGAAGGACATTGGCGTGGACCACGTCGGTGTGGCCGACACCATTGGCGTGGGCACCCCGCGCAAGGTGCAGGCCGCGCTGGACGCTGCGCTGCGCCACTACCCCGTGGCCCAGGTGTCCGGCCACTTCCACGACACCTACGGCCAGGCGCTGGCCAACACCCTGGCCGCGCTGGAGCTGGGCGTGGCGCAGTTCGACACCTCCATTGCCGGCTTGGGTGGCTGCCCCTACGCCAAGGGCGCCACCGGCAACGTGGCCACCGAAGACGTGGTCTACATGCTGCACGGCATGGGCATTGACACCGGGCTGGACCTGGACCGCCTGGTCGACGCCGCCCAGTACATCAGCGACCACCTGGGCCGCAAGCCCAACTCGCGTGTGTCGGTGGCCTTGCTCAACCGGCGGGCCGCGGCGTGACCCCCGCGCCGCTGTCGCAACAGCTCATCCAGGCCGCCCGCTGTGTGCAGGCGGTGGAGGCCGGGCGTTCGCTGTCCGATGCACTGCCCCAGGTGCCCGCGGCCCTGCGGCCCGGCGTGCAAGCCCTGGCCTTCCATGCCCTGCGGCAGCTGGGGCTGGCGCGGGCCTTGTTGCGCCGTTTGACCGAACATGCACCCGCGCCCGCCGTGTCGGCGTTGCTGGAGGTGGCGTTGTCGCTGCTGGCGGCCCGCGATGCCCCGGCCGCCCCCCACTACGAAGCCTTCACGGTGGTGGACCAGGCGGTGGACGCGGCGCACACCATCGGCCGTCGGCAGGTGGCGCTGGTCAATGCCTGCCTGCGCCGCTTCCTGCGTGAGCAGGACGCCCTGGTGCCCGAAGTCCAGGCCGCCGATTGGGAGGCCCGCTACAACCACCCCGCGTGGTGGGTGAAGCGGGTGCGCCGAGACCATCCCCAGCATTGGCAGGCGCTGCTGGCCGCCAGCCAGCAGCCGGCCTCGCTGGTGTTGCGGACCAACCGCCTGTGCACGGACCGTTCCACCCACCTCCAGCAGCTGGCGCAGGCCGGGGTGGCGGCACAAGCCATGGACTTGCCGTGGGGGGTACCGGAGGCGGTCCCCCAGGGCATGGCGGGCGAGTCAGATGCCGTTTGGCTGGCGCAGCACACCGCGGTGGAGGCCTTGCCCGGCTACGCCCAGGGCGGCTTTGCCGTGCAGGACGCCGCCGCGCAGCTGGCCGCGCCGCTGCTGTTGTCGGGGTGGACGCCCGAGTCGACTGCTCCCGGTGGTGTTCAACGGCCCTTGCGCGTGCTCGACGCCTGTGCCGCACCCGGTGGCAAAACCGCCCATGTGCTGGCCTTGGCGCACCGCATGGGTTTGGTGGTGGACCTGTTGGCGCTGGAGATCGACGCCCAGCGCGCCCAACGCATCCACGACAACCTGGCCCGGCTGGGCTGCATGGGCTTGCCCCTTGCCCCCACGGTGAAGGTGGCCGATGCCGCCCACCCCGACCGCTGGTGGGACGGCCAGCCGTTTGACGCCATCCTGCTCGACGCCCCGTGCACCGCCTCGGGCATCGTGCGCCGCCATCCCGATGTGCGCTGGCTGCGCCGCGAGGCTGACGTGGCCGCCCTGGCCCAGACCCAGCAGCAACTGCTCGACACCCTGTGGCCGCTGCTGCGGGCCGGGGGGCGCATGGTGTATGCCACCTGCTCGGTTTTCAAGGCCGAAGGGGCCGCCCAGGTCGCGGCGTTTCAACAGCGCCACAGCGACGCCGTGGCGTGCCCCGCGCCCGGGCATTTGTTCCCCTCCCACCGCGGGGGTGCAGCGGCCATGGCCGACAATCCCGGGTGTGAGCACGATGGCTTTTTCTACGCACGCTGGGACAAGGCAGCCCCCTGACCGACTGGGGGCGCGGCGGGGCCTGCTTGCGTGGCGCCTGTGCGCCCCTGCCCTGCGGGCGATGCTGGCCGCCCTGGTGGTGTGGGCCGGGCTGCTGGGAGCGGCCCACGCGGCAGCCGAGTTGCAAGAGGTCAGCGTGCAACGCACGTCCGAAGGCCTGAGCTTGTCGGCCGCCATCCTGGTGGACTTGCCCCCCACGGTGGAAGACGCCTTGCTCAAGTCTGTGCCCTTGTACTTCGTGATGCAGACCGAGGTGCTGCGCGAGCGTTGGTATTGGTCCGACAAGAAGCTGGCCAGCCGGGCCCGCACCTACCGCCTGGCCTACCAACCCCTCACCCGCCAGTGGCGCGTCAGCGTGGCGTCGGGGGGCGGGCCGGGAGGCTCGCTCCAATACGCCTTGCACCAGAACCACGCCACCTTGGCCACGGCGCTGGCGGCCATTTCGCGGGTGGCGGGGTGGGAGGTGGCCGAGACCGCCCAGGTCGAGGGCGAAAAGGGCTTGCTGCTGGACTTCCGTTTCTGGCTGGACCCCGCGCTGTTGCCCCGGCCCTTTCAGCTGGGGGTGAACACCCGCAACGACTGGGGGGTGGACCTTCGGCGGCGGCTGGAGGTCCCTGACCAGCTCTCCCCGGCGGCCCCGACCGCCGACGAGGGCTCTGACCCTTCTTCCACCCGTTCGCCATGAAACACACCGGCGACCCTTTGGCCGATGCCGCTCACGCACGCGCCGTGCGTCGGCGTTGGGCCCTGCTGGTGGCGGCCGTGTTCTTCAGCGGCCTCATCCTGGTGCTGCTGTTCATGCTCACCGTGGCCACCGACAACCGGGCCTTGTACGAAGAAAACTTTGGCCGCTTGCTGCTGGTCAACGTGCTCGTGGCCCTCACGCTGGGGGGGGTGATCTTCTGGGCCCTGGCGCGGCTGGTGGCGCGTTTTCGGCGCAAGAAATTCGGCAGCCAGTTGCTGGCCAAAATTGCCGGGGTGTTTGCGCTGGTGGGCGTGCTGCCAGGGCTGCTGATTTACGGGGTGTCCTACCAGTTCGTGTCCCGCTCCATTGAGAGCTGGTTTGACGTGCGGGTCGAGTCGGCCTTGACCGCGGGCGTCAACCTGGGCCGTTCGGTCATTGACGCCCTGGTGGTGGACGTGATGACCAAAAGCCAATCGGCCGCCACCCAGTTGACCTCGGTGTCCGACAACCGGGCGGGCCTGGTGCTGGAGCGCATCCGCGAAGAAACCTCGGTGGCCGACGTGCAGCTGTGGAACGCTTCCGGGCAGTTGGTGGCCAGCGCGGGCGAATCCCGCTTCAGCCTGCGGCCCGAACGCCCCTCCCCCAGCCTGCTGCGGTCCGTGCGTTCGCAACGCACGGTCAGCCAGACCGAAGGGCTGGACGACGCCCCCGACATCGGCGGCATTGCCACCCAGCGGGGGGCCGCGCGCATCCGGGTGTGGACCCTGGTGAACAACCCGGGCTTCGGCCTGGGGACCGAGCCCCGTTACCTGCAAGTCGTCTACAACCTGCCCGATGCGGTGGTGGCCGACGCCCTGGCGGTGCAGGCCGCCAACCGCGAGTACCAGGAGCGAGCGCTGGTGCGCACCGGTCTGCGGCGCATGTACATCGGCACCTTGACGCTGGCCCTGTTCTTGTCGGTGTTCCTGGCCATCTTGCTGGCGGCACTGGTCGGCAACCAGCTGGTGCGCCCCTTGCTGATGCTGGCTGAGGGGGTGCGCGACGTGGCCAAGGGCGACCTGACCCCGCGCGCCGCCCTGTCGTCCCGTGACGAGTTGGGGGGCTTGACCCGGGCGTTTGCCGACATGACGCAGCAGCTGGCCGACACGCGACACGCCCTGGACGACAGCGTTCGCCAGGCCGACGCCGCCCGGGCCCATTTGCAGACCATCCTGGACAACCTGACGGCTGGTGTGGTGGTGCTGGACGAGCATGGGTTGATCGACTCCATCAACCCCGGTGCCACCCGCATCCTGCGCACGCCCATGGCGGCCTACCTGCGCCAGCCCCTGGAGGCCGTGCCCGGGCTGGCGGTGCTGGCCCAGGGGGCGTTGACCGAGTTCGAGCGCATGGCCGCTGACCTGGGCGACGTGAACGACGAGGGCGGGCACGCCGACGCCGAGGCACCCCTGGGCAGCGGCGGTTGGCAGCAGTCCTTCGAGTGGGGGGCCACCTCGGCCGACGGCCCGTTTGCCGAAAGCATCACCATCGTGGCCCGCGGGGCCTGGCTGCCGGGGCGCAAACGCCTGCTGGTGTTCGACGATGTGTCCGAACTGGTGTCCGCCCAACGCGCCAAAGCCTGGGGCGAGGTGGCTCGCCGTCTGGCCCACGAAATCAAGAACCCGCTGACCCCCATTCAACTGTCTGCCGAACGCCTGGCCATGAAGCTGGAAGACAAGCTGGAGGGCACCGAACGGGCCTTGCTGACCCGCAGCGTCAAGACCATCGTGGACCAGGTGGACGCCATGAAACGTCTGGTCAACGAGTTCCGCGACTACGCCCGCTTGCCCGCCGCCAACCTCCAGCCACTGGACCTGAATGCCCTGATCACCGATGTGATGGCCTTGTACGAGCCCGCGGGGGGGCAGGTGGTGCTGGACCTGGACGAAGGGTGCCCGCCCATCCGGGCCGATGCCCAGCAGTTGCGCCAAGTCATCCACAACCTGGTGCAAAACGCCCAGGACGCCACGCCGCCCGGTGGGGCGCCCGTGTGCATCCGCACGCGTCTGTCGGGCACGGGCGCCCGCGTGCGCATGGTGGTGCAAGACCACGGCACGGGCTTCCCTGACCACATCCTCAAGCGCGCGTTCGAGCCCTATGTCACCACCAAGGCCAAAGGCACGGGGCTGGGGTTGGCCGTGGTCAAGAAAATCCTGGACGAGCATGCCGCCCGCATTGAGCTCAGCAACCGGCAGGCCGAAGGCCGGACGGTGGGGGGGCAAGTCACGGTATCATTCGCAGTTGCGAATTAACAACAGCCCTCATGGGAGCAAGGTTTCATGGCCAACATTTTGGTGGTGGATGACGAGTTGGGGATTCGGGATCTCCTGTCGGAAATCCTGAACGATGAAGGCCATTCGGTGGAATTGGCAGAAAACGCAGCCCAGGCCCGTGCGGCCCGGCTGGCGTCGCGTCCCGACCTGGTCCTGCTGGACATCTGGATGCCCGACACCGATGGCGTGTCGTTGCTCAAAGAGTGGTCCAGTGCCGGGCTGCTGAACATGCCTGTGGTGATGATGAGCGGACACGCCACCATCGACACGGCGGTGGAGGCCACGCGCATTGGGGCCATGTCCTTCCTCGAAAAGCCCATCACTTTGCAAAAGCTGCTCAAAGCAGTGGAGCAGGGGCTGGTCAAGTCGGTGGATCGGGTGCGTCCCGCCGCAGGGGTGCCCCCCCGCACCGTGACCGACATCACGGTTGAGTACGCCATGACCGGTGGTGTGTTGGCCGAGCCTGTGCTGGAGCTGGGACCCGTGCCCACCCAGAACTTCGATCTGGACAAACCGCTGCGCGATGCCCGCGACGCGTTCGAAAAAGCCTATTTCGAATTCCACCTGGCCAAGGAGTCCGGCTCCATGACCCGCGTGGCCGAGAAGACCGGGTTGGAGCGCACCCACCTCTATCGCAAGCTCAAGCAGCTGGGGGTGGACCTGGCCCGCAGCAAGCGCGGAGCGCTGTGATTTTTCAACCACTTGAAAGAGTCCAAAAAGTAGTGCTATAATTTTGGTCTTGGCCCGGTAGCTCAGTTGGTAGAGCAGCGGATTGAAAATCCGCGTGTCGGTGGTTCGATTCCGCCCCAGGCCACCAAGCACCATAAGCCCTAGCGCCGTTTTTCGGTTCTAGGGCTTTTCTACATCTGGCGCAGGCTTTCTACAACACCCCATGGCATGGGGTATTTTTTCAAAAGGGTGAAAAATGAAAAAGACGATTGCAGCGGTGGCACTTGCGGGGCTGTCAGCGCTTTCTCAGGCTGCTGGTACCTATGACGGCATTTACCAATTGAGATCCGCTTCGAATGACTGGATTTCCGTACATTCAAACGGGTCTTCGGCGGTTGTGACGCATTACACCATTGTGCCTGCCACGGGGATTAGCATCACATCGATTGTGGGCGCTGTCTTCCCTTCTCAAGTAAACATGTGGGACTTGCTGCTGGGGTCATGGAGTGGGAGCACGCTCAATGTGAGTGGTCAGATGATGCACGCCGCTTGTGCGGTCTCCGCTTCGGTCGTGTTCAATGCAACGACGGCAACAGTGACGTTCACAGACTCGTCAAACACCGCATTGGGTAACGCGTATTCGACGCAATGCCAAATTCTGAAAGGTGCCACGGTTTCCTACGATCGGCTTTTTTGACGGATGACGGTTCAGCAGGGGGCGATGGACGGTCCTCCGGCCTGCTTCTTGTGATGGGTGACGGGCTCAGCTCTTGCTGAGCCCGTCACCCATGTGGACTGCAATCGACATCCAAGCATTACCTCGCAGCGGTGTACGCCATGCTTGCCGATGGTTGGAAAATTTGTGTATAATTCTGAGATCGCTTGGGAACGTGAATGGATGGATTCAGCATTTTGTTGATTCTGTTTTTTTACCCAGGCCACCAAGTTTTGCGGGATTAGCTCAGTTGGTAGAGCGATACCTTGCCAAGGTATAGGTCGAGAGTTCGAGCCTCTTATCCCGCTCCAATTCGCCACTAGTGGCAGTGGCCCATGTGGCTCAGTGGTAGAGCACTCCCTTGGTAAGGGAGAGGTCGCGGGTCCGATTCCCGCCATGGGCACCACGTTGTATTGCTTGAAAGCCTCATCGGTCTCCGATGAGGCTTTTTTGCTTTGTGGCGCGTCGAAACCACCGCCTTGGCGGTGGACCGCTTGACCGGAACGGTGGTGGGCGTCAGCGGCTGGTGCTGCCCGCCAGCCTCAGCTTCAGGCTCAAGTCGGTGCGTGAATCGGCATGGGCCATGGCCGTTTCTGGGCTGATGTGCCCTTGGGCCACCAGGTCCATCAGGCATTGGTCGAAGCACTGCATGCCCGCTTCCCCGCTTTTCACGATGGCGGCCTTCAACTCGTCCACCTGGCCCTTGCGAATCAGGTCGGCCACAAACGCGGTGCGCAGCATCACTTCACTGGCCAGCACCATGTTGTCCTGCGTGCCGGGCAACAAGCGCTGGGCGACCACGGCACTGAGGTTCATGGACAGGTCCATCAGCAGCTGCTGGTGGGCGGAGTCGGGGTAGAAGTTCAGGATGCGTTTGACCGCCTGATGGGCGTTGTTGGCGTGCAGCGTGGTCACACACAGGTGCCCGGTTTCGGCGTAGGCCATGGCGTGTTGCATGGTGGCGCGGTCCCGGACTTCGCCAATCACGATCATGTCGGGGGCCTGGCGCATGGCGTTGCGCAGCGCATCGTCAAAGCTGAGGGTGTCCACGCCCACCTCGCGCTGGTCCACCGTGGAGCGCTGGTGTTGCAGCAGGTATTCGATGGGGTCTTCGATGGTGATGATGTGGTCGGCTGCCGAGCGGGCGCGGTGGTTGATCATGGCCGCCAGCGTGGTGCTTTTGCCCGATCCGGTGGAGCCCACCACCAACACCAGGCCTCGGGGCAGCAAAGACAGCTGCGACACCACGCTGGGCAAGCCCAGGTGAGCCAGGTCGGGAACGTCGTTGTTGATGAAGCGGGCGACCACGGCCACCTCGCCCCGTTGCTGGTACACGTTGAAGCGAAAGCGGCCCACCCCTTCGGCGCGGTGCGCAAAATTGGCCTCGCGCGTGGCCTCGAACTGCATGATTTGCTCGTGACTCATCACCGAGTAGATCAGCTCGCGGGTCTGGCCCACGGCCAGGCGTTGTTCGCCCACGTTGTGCTTGGCGCCCTGGATGCGAATGGAGGGCGGGGCGCCGGTGGTGAGGTAGAGGTCAGAGGCCTGGTTGGCGGCCACCATTTTCAGCAGCTGCATCAAGGCATCGTGGGCCATGGACATGTGTGTTCTCCCTGTCGTTGTGAAAAAGTGAGGACGCCTACCGCAGGCGCAGGCGCGGGGGCGTCAGGCGTCATTGCCAGCCGGGGGCGCGGGTGAGCACCAGGGTCTGAAGGCGATCGTCGTCGGCCAGGCGGCGGTTGCCACGCAACTCGCGTCCGCAGCCCGGGGCCGTGGGGTAGGCCACCCACACGGCGGAAATGCGGTGCCCGTCGTCCGACTCGTCGAGGATGAGTTCGCCTTCGTCCAGGTCGCCGGAGAGCCAGTGCACCGCCGATTCGCCTTTCAGCTTCAGCGTGCCCCGCAGGCTGTCGTCGTGCTCGGGGTGGCGCTCGAACAGCAAGGTGCCTTGCAGCAGCGGGGTGGCGGTGACGGGCGTTCGGGCGTCCGCGGGCAGGGGGCCGTCGTACAGCCGAACCTGCCACAGCCCGTGCAGGTGCTGGCTGTCCACCTGCGCAGGCGACAGGCAGGCGGCGGTGACCGAGGGGGTGGAATCTTTGAGGTCCTTTTGGGCGGTAGCGCTTTCATCAAAAGCGAGAGCAGCTACCAAAAGCAGAGCGTGTGCAAGGCGTTTCATGGAAGGGAAGGCGGGGGGCGGTTCAGCGTGGGGGCGTGGCGTTGCTGGCGCGCAGAGCGAATTCTGCCCGCAAGGCGCGCAGCTTTTCGCGGGGGTCTTCGCGGCTGGTCTTTTCGTCCAGGGCCATTTCCGCGATGAAGCGGCTGGGTTTGCCGTTGATGTACTCGCGCCCCTTCTTGCGGCGCTTCAACCAGCTCACCACCAGGGTGTTGCGGGCGCGGGTGATGCCCACGTACATCAGCCGCCGCTCTTCCTCCAGCCGTGCGGCCAGGGATGCGGCGCTGCTGTCCGGGCCGTCGCCAGGGTTGGACTCCAGCTCGTCCAGCTTGAAGGGCAGCAGCCCCTCGTTCACGCCCACCAGCATCACATGCGGCCACTCCAGCCCTTTGGAGGCGTGCAGGGTGGACAGGGTGACCACGTTCTGCTCTTCCTGCCGCTCTGAAATGGTGGACAGCAGGGCGATGGTCTGGGCCACCTCCAACAGGCTTTTGCGCTCGGTCTCGGTGCCCATATCGGTGGTTCTGCCGCCCGATTCTTCGGTCACGCCGCCGCAGCGGTTGGCCATCCAGTCGCAAAAGTCGGTCACGTTGCTCCAGCGGGCGGCGGCGGCCTTTTCGTGCTCTTCGCTGTCGTACAGGTGCTGCTCGTAGCCCATGTCCTTGAGCCACTCGGCCAGGAAGGTGCGGGCGTTGTCGGCCCCGGTGGTGTGGCGGGCGCGGTGCTCCAGCTCGTTCACCCAACGGCCGAACTCATGCAGGCCGTGCACCGCACGGGCGGGCAGGGCGGCGGGCAGCGAATGGGCAAACAGCGATTCGAACAGGCTGAGCTTGTGTGCCCCGGCAAACTCGCCCAGCGCCGCCAGCGTCTGGTGGCCGATGCCCCGCTTGGGCGTGGTGATGGCGCGCAGAAACGCGGGGTCGTCGTTGTTGTTGACCAGCAGGCGCAGCCAGGCGCACAGGTCGCGGATCTCGGCGCGGTCGAAAAAGCTGGTGCCGCCCGACACCTTGTACGGAATCTGCGCCTTGCGCAGCGCCTGCTCGAACTGGCGGGCCTGGTGGTTGGCGCGGTAGAGCACGCAAAAGTCCTTGAACTCGCGGTGCGGGCTGCTGCTGGGGCCGGTGCCCGCGCGGATGCTCTGGATGCGGGCCACCACCCGCTCGGCCTCGTGGTCCTCGTTGTCCGCGGCCACCACGCGCACGGGTTCACCTTCGCCCAGGTCGCTCCACAGCTTTTTGGGGAACAGCTTGGGGTTGGGGCCGATGACGCTGTTGGCCGCCCGCAGGATGGCGCTGGTGGAGCGGTAGTTCTGCTCCAGCTTGATGACCTTGAGCGCGGGGAAGTCGAGCGGCAGCTTTTTCAGGTTGTCCAGCGTGGCGCCGCGCCAGCCGTAAATGCTCTGGTCGTCGTCGCCCACGGCGGTGAAGCGGGCGCGCTCGTTGTGCGGGTGGCCCACCAGCAGCTTGAGCAGCTCGTACTGGGTGGCGTTGGTGTCCTGGTATTCGTCCACCAGCACATGGCCCAGCTGCTGTTGCCAGCGCTCGCGCACTTCGTCGTGCTCGCGCAGCAGCTTGAGGGGCATGCCGATCAGGTCGTCAAAGTCCACCGCCTGGTAGGCCGACAGGCGCTCTTCGTAGCGCTGCATCAGCACCGCGGTGGCGCGCTCGTCGTCGTTGCGGGCCTGGGCCAGCACGGCGGCGGCGTCCAGCCCGGCGTTTTTCCAGTTGCTGATGGTCCATTGCCATTGGCGGGCCGTGGCGGCGTCGGTGGTGCCACCGGCGCAGTCCTTCAGCAGGCTGGTGATGTCGTCGGTGTCGAGGATGCTGAAGCTGTCTTTCAGCCCCAGCACCTTGCCGTCCTGGCGCAGCAGGCGCACGCCCAGGGCGTGGAAGGTGCAGATCACCACCTTCTGCGCCGCCTTGCCCACCAGGTGGCGGGCGCGTTCGCGCATTTCGGCGGCGGCCTTGTTGGTGAAGGTGATGGCGGCAATGCGTTCGGGCGGCAGACCGGCCTCGATGAGGCGGGCAATCTTGTGCGTGATGACCCGCGTCTTGCCCGAACCGGCCCCGGCCAGCACCAGGCTGGGGCCGCTCAGGTGCATGACGGCCTCGGCCTGGGCGGGGTTGAGGCCATTCGTCAGCGACGAATAGACGGGAACGGCGGATGCGGAAAGGGGGGCTGCGTTTGACACGGCGGCGATTGTCGCCCCAATGCGCCGCGATCCACCCCATGGCCCCGACCGCCCACCGGCGTGCAGGCGCTGACACAATCAGCGCCCATGCTCAACGTGTTGTGGGTGACGTTTCCCTTTTTTGCGCTGGTGGCCTGTGGATTTGTGGCCGCCCGGCGGCGGGTGCTGCCCTTGGACGCCATTGGCGGCCTGAACGGTTTTGTGCTGTTCTTCGCCTTGCCGTGCATGCTGTACCGCTTTGGCTCCACCACCCCCATTGCCGAGCTGCTGGACGCCTCGGTGTTCGGGGTCTACCTGCTGTGCGCGCTGGTGATGGTGGCGTTTGCCATTGCCACCACCCGCAACAAGCGCATCCGCTGGAACGACGCCTCGCTGGGTGCGCTGGTGGCGGCGTTTCCCAACACCGGTTTCATGGGGGTGCCGTTGCTGGCCACGCTGATCGGCCCGCGCAGCGTGGGGCCGGTGATCGTGCTCATCGTGGTGGACATGGTGGTCACCAGTTCGCTGTGCATTGCGCTGTCGCGCCTGGACGGTGCCCAGGGCGGCGCCAAAGGGGCGCTGGCCGCGGCCCGCAAGGCGCTGCACGGCGTGCTCACCAACCCCATGCCCTGGGCCATCGTGCTGGGGGCGGTGGCGTCGGCGGTGCAGTTCAAACTGCCCGCGCCGGTGGAAAAAACCGCCTGGTTGCTGGCCGATGCCGCTTCGCCGGTGGCGCTGTTCACCATCGGGGCGGTGCTGGCGCGGGCGCAGATGACGGTGGACCACCCCGCCCCCCTGTCCGACTACGTGCCCGTGGCCTTGATGAAGCTGCTGCTGCACCCCGTGCTGGTGCTGCTGGTGGGCCTGGCGGCCATCCGCCTGGGGGTGCCGCTGGAGCGCTTCAACCTGACGGTGATGGTGCTGGTGGCGGCGCTGCCCAGTGCCAGCAACGTGTCGCTGCTGGCCGAGCGTTTTGGGGCGGACACCGGCCGCATCGCCCGCATCATCCTGGTGTCCACCGCGGCGGCGTTCCTGACCTTTTCGGCGGCGGTCAGCCTGCTGCGCCCCTGAGGAATTCACCCAGAGGCTTGAAGCTTTTTTGGCCTCTAGCGCTTTTTTATAAGCGCAAGCAGCTATGAAATGTGTAGTGTCAGATGCCCAGCGGGTCCACGTCCACGGCCCAGCGGATCAAGCCCTTGGCCTCGGGCAGGCTGCGGGCCTGCGCCAGGTGCGGGGGCAAATGGGCCAGCACATGCTGCAAGGCGGGGCGTGAGGGGCTTTCCAACAGCATTTGGGCCCGCTCCACATTGGCCACGCGCTGGATGGTGGGGGTGATGGGCGGGTAGACGGTCAGGTGTTCCGCACCGTCCAGCGTGCCAATGGCCGTGCGCACCGCGCTCAGGAAGGCCTGGGCCGCCTCCTGGGTGCGGGCCTCGGCCCGCAGCAGGGCCTGGTGCACGTAGGGCGGCAGCCCGGCCATTTCGCGTTCGGCCAGTTCGGCCCGGGCAAACCCGGCAAAGTCGTGCCGGGCCAGGGACTTGAACACGGTGTGCTGCGGGTGCCAGGTCTGCACCCACATTTCGCTGCGGCCACTCAGCTCGGCATCCCGCCCGGCGCGGCCCGAGGCCTGCATCAGCAGGGCAAACAGGCGCTCGGGGGCGCGGTAGTCGCTGGCGAACAGGGCGGAGTCGGCGTTCAGCACTGCCACCAGGGTGATGCGCCGAAAGTCGTGCCCCTTGGCCACCATCTGGGTGCCCACCAGCACGTCCACCTCGCCGCGGTGCACGCGGTCCAGCTGCTCCTCCAGGCTGCCCTTGGTGCGGGTGGTGTCGGCGTCCATGCGGGCCACGCGCAAGGCCCGCCCGTGGGGGCCGGACACGCCCGACAACAGGGCCGACACCTGTTCTTCCAGCTGCTGCGTGCCTTTGCCCACCGGGCTGATGTCCAAGTTGCCGCAATCGGGGCAGGCGTGGGGCACGCGGCTGCTGTGGCCGCAGTGGTGGCAGCGCAGCGTGCGGTCCACCTTGTGGAACACCCGGTACGCGCTGCAATGGGGGCAATGGCTTTTCCAGCCGCAGGCGTGGCAGCTCAGCACCGGGGCGTAGCCGCGGCGGTTGAGCAGCAGCAGGGTTTGTTCGCCGCGCTGGGCGCGTTCGGTGATGGCGTCCACCAAGGCCGGGGCCAGCACCGCGCCCTTGGGCTGGCGGGCCATGTCGATCAGGCGCAGGGTGGCCAGGGCCCCGTCGCCCTGCCGGGCGGGCATGTCCAGCCGCAGGTAGCGGCCTTGCTCGGCGGCATGCCAGCTCTCCAGCGACGGGGTGGCCGAACCCAGGATGACCTGGCACGGCGTGCCCGCCTGTTGCAAGGCCCGGGCGCGGTAGATGGCCAGGTCCCGCGCCGAGTAGCGGGCCCCTTCCTGGCTTTTGTAGCTGGGGTCGTGCTCCTCGTCCACCACGATCAGCCGCAGCCCGGGCAGACTGCACAGCACGGCGGTGCGGGTGCCCAGCACGATGCGGGCACGCCCTTGGTGGGCCAGCAGCCAGCTGTCCAGCCGTTGGGCCGGGGTCATGCCGCTGTGCAAGGCCACCACGTCGTGGGGGCCGAAGCGGGCGATGAAGCGTCCCATCAGCTGCGGGGTGAGGTTGATTTCGGGCACCAGCACCAGGGCCTGGGCGGCGGGGTCAGCGGCCAGCAGGCGGGACACCGATTGCAGGTAGACCTCGGTCTTGCCGCTGCCGGTCACGCCGTGCAGCAGCACCGGGCGGGCCTGGGCGTCGGGCTGGGCCAGGGCTTGCAGCACCGCGTGCTGTTGCTCGCTGGGCTGTGGCGCCTCGGCCGGCGCGTCTGTCGTGGCGCTGTCGGGGGCGTGTTCTGGGCCGAGGGCCACGCGTTTGTCGAGTTTGCGCAGTCGGCGTTGCCATTGCACCGCCGTCAGCTCCCGCAGCGACGGCGGCAGGGCGGCCAGGGCCACCTCACCCAGGCTGCGCTGGTAATAGCGGGCGGCAAACCCCAGCAGGTGCCGCCAATCGGCGCCCAGGGGGGCGAGGCCGTCCAACACCTCCAGCACGCTGCGCCAGTTCGCGTCCAGGTCGGGAGGGGGCGGGACGGCGTCCCACACCACCCCCAACACCTCCCGCTTGCCCAGGGGCACGCGGACCAGGGTGCCCGCGGGCAAGGGCTGGGCGCTCAGGTAGCTGAGTTCGGCCCCCAACCCAGCGTGGGACGGCAGGGCCACCACCACGGACACCGCAAAGGGCTGGCTTGCAGGGGTTTTTTCAATCGAACTCATGAATCCGGGCGCAAGTCATTGATTTGTCACCGTTTCCTGGGGTATCCCCGTTTTCTGTGGATAACTTTGTGGACAGCGTGTCCAAAACCGGTCCGACCCCACGGAAATCAAGGGTTTGACTGGGGTGCTCAAAAAAAAGGCAATTCTGCGATTCCTTTGAAAATCAATGACTTGCAATCGCTAGCCGTTCTGTAGCAGGGGATGCTATCGGGCGTGGGCTGAGGCCACCGGATTCCCAAAAAGTGTGCATAACGCGGTGGGTGGCGGCGTGATTTTCGGCTGTTTTTGTGCTAGAGCCCCAAAAAAAAAGCCGACCCGCGGTCGGCTCTGGGCCCCCGGTGGATCGGCCGCGCGTCCTCAGCCGCCGGTGCGCATGCGCCGCGAGTGGCTGTGCACGGCCTGCACCAGTGCGGCCACGGCGTCGGGCGGGGTGTACTGGCTGATGCCGTGGCCCAGGTTGAAGATGTGGGTGGGGCCGGTGGTGCCACGGTCGGTGTGGGGCATGCCAAAGTCTTCCAGCACGCGGATGGCTTCGGCCTCGATCTGGGCGGGCGAGGCGAACAGCACGTTGGGGTCCAGGTTGCCTTGCAAAGCCTTGCCGGGGCCGCCCACGTCACCGCCCACCACGGCACGGGCGCGGGCCAGGTTGACGGTCCAGTCCATGCCCAGCACCTCGCAGGGCAGGCTGTTCATGTCGTTCAGCCACAGGCCGCCGCCCTTGGTGAACACGATGCGGGGGATGCGCTGCCCGTCTTTCTCGGTTTTCAGCTGCTCCAGCACGCGGCGGGTGTAGGCCAGGCTGAACTCTTGGAACTTGCCGTCGGCCAGCACGCCGCCCCAGCTGTCGAACACCATCACGGCCTGGGCACCGGCGTCGATCTGTGCATTCAGATAGGCCGCCACCGCATCGGCGTTGATGGCCAGGATGCGGTGCATCAGGTCGGGGCGGCTGTACATCAGGGTCTTGACGGCGCGGTAGTCGTCCGAGCCGCCGCCTTCCACCATGTAGCAGGCCAGGGTCCACGGGCTGCCCGAGAAGCCGATGAGGGGCACCCGCCCGTTGAGGGCCTTGCGGATGCTGGTGACGGCGTCGAACACGTAACGCAGCTTGTCCATGTCGGGCACGGCCAGGGCGTTGACGGCGGCTTCGTCGCGCACGTTCTTGGCGAATTTGGGGCCTTCGCCCGCGGCAAAGCTCAGGCCCAGGCCCATGGCGTCGGGCACGGTGAGGATGTCGCTGAACAGGATGGCGGCGTCCAGCGGGTAGCGTTCCAGCGGCTGCAGCGTGACTTCGGTGGCGTAGTCCACATTGGTGGCCAGGCCCATGAAGCTGCCGGCCTTGGCTCGGGTGGCGCAGTACTCCGGCAGGTAGCGTCCGGCTTGGCGCATCAGCCACAGGGGGGTGTGGTCGGTGGCTTGGCGCAGGCAGGCGCGCAAAAAGGTGTCGTTGTGCAGGGGGGCGAAGCTCATGTTGGATGTGTGTTGGCGCGCGATGGATGGATTATCCCTGCCCACCTTAATGAGAAATTTCCACGGCACCGTGCTCAGTGGCTCAGCACCGCCTGCCGCACCTCGTCCAGGCTGGGCAGTTCCGACAGCAGTTGAGGGGGCTGCCCGGCGCGGTAGACCGCGTAGGTGGGAACCCCGTTGCGTCCCACCTCCGCCAAGGCGGCGGTCACGGCCGGGTCGCGCCGGGTCCAGTCGGCGCGCAGCAGCATCACCTGGCCGCGGGCCAGGTCGGCCAGCAGCTCCGGGCGGGTGAGCACGGTGCGTTTGTTGTATTGGCAGGTGACACACCAGGCCGCGGTGTAGTCCACCAGCAAGGTTTGCCCCGAGCGGCGGACCTGGGCCATGCGTTCGGCGTTCCAGGGGTGCCAGACGCCAGCGGCCAGGGGCTGGGTGTCCGCCTCCGATGTCGTCGCGGGTGTTGCGGGTTCTTCGGTGAGCGCCAGGGGGGCCCAGGCCACGGTCAGGGCCGTCCACAGCAGCGCCGAAGCACTGCCCAGCCACCAGCGGCTGCGCCCCGGCTGTTGCCACGCCCACAGCACGAGGGTGAGGGCCACCAGCCAGCCCAGCAGGGCGGCCGCGCCATTGATGCCGGTCTGCTGGCCCAGCACCCACACCAGCCACACCACGGTGGCGAACATGGGAAAGGCCATCAGCTGTTTGAAGGTGTTCATCCAAGCCCCGGGGCGGGGCAGCAGACGAGCGACGGCGGGCACCCCGCTGGCCACCAGGTAAGGCAGGGCCATGCCCAGGCCAATGGCGGCGAACACGACCAAGGCTTGGGCCGTGGGCAGGCCCACGGCCAGCCCCAGCGAGGCCCCCATGAACGGTGCGGTGCAGGGCGAGGCGATGGCGGTGGCCAGCACACCCGTGAGCAAGGCGTCCAGCACCGGGTGCCGCAGCTCAAGGCTGGCCAAGGAGCTGGGCAGCCAGGAGCCCAGCTCGAACAGCCCGGCCAGGTTCAGCCCGATGAGGGTGAACAGCACCGCCAGGGCGGCCACCACGCCGGGACTTTGCAGCTGAAAGCCCCAGCCCAGTTGTTCGCCGGCCATGCGCAAGGCCATCAGCACCCCGCCCAACGCCAGAAACGACAGCACCACGCCTGCGGTGTATGCGAGGCCCGATGCGAGGTGGGAGCGTGGCTGCCCCTGTGGCGATGAAAAGCTCAACACCTTGATGGCCAGCACCGGAAACACGCAGGGCATGAGGTTCAGGATCAAGCCCCCCAGCAAGGCCGAGGCCAAGGCCAGCAACCAGGTGCCGGTCGAGGCCGGGGCGATGGCCGGAGCGGTTGCTTGGCTGGCTGCGCTGGCATTGCGGCTCAGGGCAGCTTCCAGCTCGGGGCTGAGGGGGGTTGGGGCTGAGGCGGCTGGGGGCCAGGTGCCTTTCACGGGGAGCGAGAGGCGAACGCCCGCGGGCGCGTGGCCGCCGGAGGGGGCGGACAGCACCACGGTCATGTGGTCCGGGCTTTCGCTGCGCATGCTGTGTTGGGGCACACGTGCCTGCCACTGCGTGCCATGCCAGGACTGCGCCCACGCCCCGCCGGGCTCCACCAGGTTGGGCTCTTCGGGGAACACCTCCAAGGTCTTGCCGCGCCATGCGGGGGGCAGGTTGTCCAGGGTCAGGCGCAGAAAGCTCCCGTCAATCTCCACGAGGGATGTGCCCGGTTTCATGTCCTGGGGCGCTGCCTGGGCGGCCTCTTCGAACCGCCTTCCGTCGACGGTGAGGGGGGCTTCGGCCTGGAGGGTCAGGCGAAAGTCGCCTTCTTCGGGAATGCACTCGGTCTTGCACACCAGCCAAGATGCGTGCAGGCCCACCTCCAGGCGGTTGCCTTGCCAATCGGCGGGCAAGGTGAGGGCGACCGGCAGCAACACTTCACCGTCGTAGCCGTAGTTGGCCAGTGGCGGCAGTGGAAACTTCTGGGGGGTGGGCCAGCGGATGTCCCCAGCACTCACGCCAGCGGGCAAACGCCAATCGAGTTGGGTGGGCAGGCCCGAGTCACCGGGGTTCTTCCAATAGGTGTGCCAGTGGGGGCTGTGGGTGAGTTGCAGTCCCACCCACACGGTTTTGTGGGCCGCGAGCCCGTCGGGCATGTGGGCCACGAGTCGGGCTTGGACCTGCTCCGATCGGAACTGGGCAGGGTCGCTCGCACCGGGCAGGCCGGGGATCTGGGCATGGGCGCACAAAACGCTCCATGCCAGCAACAGGAATGAGAGGAAGGGCAGTCGGTGGAGCAATAGACGCATGGGGCACGGGGTGCGGTGAAGGGCTGGCACGGTGGATGCTTGGTTCGTCCGGACGTGCTGGCGCATGCCCAGGGTTGGGGCGCTGTGTGTTGACAAACCCTGGGGGTTGGTCCTCACAATGCTTGGCAGCATCCTGCGCCAAGTGCATGGCGAGGCAAGTATGTCATGTTCAACATGCATGACACCGAAATACAACAGGGCGTGCAAACTGGTCCGTTCTGGTGCCGGTTGTGTCGGCTGTGCCTGCGAAAGTTCCGCTGCACTGAGGGAAAATGAACCCCAATTGACTTCAAACAGAGATTCGTCATGCCCGATCAAGTCCCCAGCGCTGAAGACACCCTTGACTTGATGCGTTTTTTGGCGTTGGAGCGGGTGTCCTCCCAATGGTCGGGTTTCTTGTTGGTCTTGTCAGAAGCGTTGGCCGAACAGCTGTCCCCCACGGAGTATCGGCACTTCTTGTTGCGCCTCGGTGAGCGTTTTGCGGGCTTGCACCCGTTGGCCGAGGTCGAGGGTTTGGACGCGCTGGAGCAGGCCATCAACGCCGTGTGGCAACCCCTGGCGTGGGGGTATGTGAACTTGACGGACCAAGGCGGGGCGTTGCTGGTGGTGCATCGGGCCTGTCCCCTGCCCGCCGCGCTGCAGGCTGATGCCGAAGTGGTGGGGGGATTTTTGGAGGGTGTTTACAGCACATGGCTCAAGGCGGCGGGGGCGCCGCCCGAGTTGGTGTTGTCCCCGTTGCCAGACAGCGGGGCACCCATGCACATGGCCTTCGAGCTGAAGGCCGGTTGATTGCGGGTTGTCCGCGGTCATTCAAACCATTGAGGAGAAGACATGTCCCGAGCGGAAGATGTCAACACCCTGTTCCGCCGGTTCGGTGGCGATGCAGGGACATACCAGGAAATTGTGGCCACGCAGCAGGTCGATTCGGCCAAGTCCAAGTGGCCCATGCTCGATCAGATTCGCGTGCAGATCCCGCCCACGGCCCCTTCGGAGCCGTTGACAAGCCTGGCGAACCAGGAGCGGTTGCGCCAGGCCGTGGTGACGTCAGCCCCTTTGATGTCGGCCCCTTTGACGCCCGCGTTGGCTCCCGAGGCGGTGCCAACGGTTGCGCCCGTTGTCGGGCGATCGGTTTCGTCTGTGGGAGGCAATGCCACTGGGGCCAGCGTGTCGCCGGTGGTCACCGCCGTTCCTGTCGTGTCAGCCGGTGTCGGGTCCTCTGGCGCTGTGGCGGCAGAGGCGGTCGCCTCCAAGGGCTCCGGGCTGCAGTCCATGTTTCGTCGGATGGTGGGGCAGCGGCAAACGCCATCGCCAGCCATCTCTGGAAATCCGATCAAGAGGCTGGCCAAGTGGTGATTCTGTCTGTGGTGTCGGCCAAAGGGGGGGTGGGCAAAACCACGCTCACGGCCAACCTGGCCATGGCGCTTTCCAGGCGTCGGCCGACCTTGGCGGTGGACCTTGATCCACAGAATGCCTTGCGCTTGCATCTGGGCATTTCCGTGTCCGAAGTGGATGGGTTGGGGCTTGCTACATTGGCTGACCGGCCTTGGTCGTCCGCTGTCCGTCACAGTGCCACCAGTGGCGTCCAGGTGCTGCCGTTTGGTGGGCTGGGAGAGCCTGATCGCGATGCATTGGAGGTGCATTTCTCTCGCCACCCCGACTGGCTGGCGGTTCAGCTGGGTCGAATGGGCGTGCCTGCACGTGGTGTTGTCTTGATTGACTCCCCGCCGGGACCGTCGCTGTACCAGCAGCAGGCCCTTCGAGCGGCCGACATGACTTTGGTGGTGGTTCATGCCGATGCGGCGTCTTACGCCACCATCCCCGGCATGGAGCGTATCCTGAACACCTATTGCCATGGGCGACACGGGTTTGCGGGCTCTGCCTATGTGCTCAACGATGTGCCCCCGGGCAGTGCGCTGTCGCGTGATGTGGTCCGCGTGGTCCGATCCGGTCTGGGAGATCGTGTGGCGCCCATCATCGTGCATCAGGATGAATCGGTGCGCGAAGCGCTGGCCTTTGATCAGCCGGTTCTTCAATATGCGCCCCACGGGGAGGCCACCCGAGACATCAATCAGTTGGCGGCCTGGGTGGACGAATGGATTGAACGGGCACAGCCGTTCGCCGGATCGAGGAAGCCATGAACGTTCGTCGAATTCGGTATGCGCGTCTGCAAATGCGGCTGTTGGCGCGGCGCAAGGGGTTTGCGCTGGCTGTCAAGGCCGTTCGCCGCTTGGCCGGGTGGACCGGGTGGCAGTTGTCCTGGGTCCAGTGGTTGGTGCTGGCCGTGTCGTTGCCGGTGGTGTGGCTGGTCATTTCCGTGCCGCTGACTTCGGGCCAACAGTTTGCTTTGGCCGTCATGTCGTTCGGTTCGGCGTTGTTCTTGCGGACCTTGCCTGGGCGGTACGTCACCCAGATCTTGATGGTGTTGTCGTTGACGGCCTCGACCCGGTACTTGTATTGGCGGGTCACGGAAACCATTTCGTACGACACCTGGCTCAATGGCCTGTTTGGGTCGACGCTGTTTTTTGCCGAGTTGTACGCCTGGATCGTGCTGGTGTTCGGGTATTTCCAAACCGCATGGCCCTTGGAGCGCAAACCCGTGCCCATGCCTGCGGACACTTCGTCATGGCCCACAGTCGACGTCCTCATCCCGACCTACAACGAGCCCTTGAAAGTGGTTCGTTCAACGGTGTATGCCGCTTTGGCCATGGATTGGCCCAAAGACAAACTTCGGGTGCTGATCCTGGACGATGGGCGGCGAGACGAGTTCCGCGAATTTGCAGCGGAAGCCGGGGCGGTGTATGTCATCCGTTCGAACAACAACCACGCCAAAGCGGGCAACATCAACGCCTCGTTGAGTCAAAGCAGCGCGGAGTACGTGGCCATTTTTGACTGTGACCACATCCCCACGCGGACTTTCCTGCAGGTGGTCATGGGGTGGTTTGGCAAAGACCCCAAGCTGGCCATGGTCCAGACGCCCCACCATTTCTTTTCCCCTGATCCGTTTGAAAAGAACCTGGGCACCTTCAAGAAGGTGCCCAACGAGGGCGAGTTGTTTTACGGCTTGCTTCAAGATGGGAACGACCTTTGGAATGCCTCGTTCTTCTGCGGTTCTTGTGCTGTGCTGAAGCGTTCTTGTCTGGATGAGGTGGGTGGCATCGCCACCGAGACCGTGACCGAAGACGCCCACACGGCGTTGAAGCTGCATCGACGGGGATATTCCACCGCCTTTCTGGCCATTCCCCAGGCGGCAGGTTTTGCGACCGAATCCCTCGGCGGCCATGTGGGCCAGCGCATCCGTTGGGCGCGCGGCATGGCCCAGATTTTCCGGGTGGACAACCCCTTTCTGGGGCGAGGGCTCAGCTTGGCGCAGCGGCTTTGTTACGCCAACGCCATGCTGCATTTCTTCTACGGTTTGCCGCGCCTGATTTTCCTCACCGCGCCGTTGGCTTACCTGGTGTTGGGTTCTCAGGTCATTTCGGCTTCGGCGCTCAACATTGCATTGTTTGCCTTGCCTCACTTGTTCCATGCCAACTTGACCAACTCGCGGGTGCAAGGGGAGTTCCGGCATTCGTTCTGGGCTGAGGTGTACGAGTCCGTGCTGGCCTGGTACATCCTTCGCCCGGTGCTGGTGGCGGTCATCAACCCCAGGTTTGGCAAGTTCAACGTGACGGCCAAAGGGGGGGTGAATGAAAAGGAATATTTTGACTGGGACATTTCCCGGCCCTACCTGATCTTGATGGGCTTGAGCGTTTTTGGGTTTTTCATGGGGGTGGCGCGCCTGATTTTTCAGACCGACCCGGACGTCGACACCATCCTGCTCAACCTCTTGTGGACCATCTACAACCTGATGATGCTGGGGGCCAGCGTGGCGGTGGCGAACGAGACCCGTCAGGTCAGGCATTCGCATCGGGTGCAGATGAAACTCCCCGCGGCATTGCGGTTGGCCAATGGGCGATCGTTCGCCTGCATGACCAGCGATTACTCCGATGGCGGTGTGGGTTTGGCGGTGTCCGCGCCTGTTGACGTGGCTTTGGGCGAGTCGGTCAAGCTGGCGCTCAGCCGGGGTTTGGACGAGTATGAGTTTGAAGGCAAGGTCACCTTGAATCGTGGCGGTCGGATCGGCATTCAGTTCGAGCCCATGACCAGCGAGCAGTCCATGGAATTTGTTCAATGCACATTTGCCCGTGCCGACAGTTGGGTGGTGTGGGGTGACCGTCGAAAGCCCGACAAACCCATGGAGTCGTTCAAGCAAGTGCTGTCCATGGGATTGGCTGGCTTCAAGGTGCTGGGCACCTTGTCGGTCGGCTGGTGGCGTGAGCGCACATCGCGGTTGCTTTCGTCACCGCAGAAAAAATCAGCCTCCGGGCAGGGATCGACGAAGTCGGCCTCGACCACTCCGCCTGTTTTGGCATCCGCCAGCGAAGTGTCGGGCGACACTCGCGCTGCATGAATTTTGAGAGATCAAGGAACATCATGTTCAAAAAACAACTGTTGCTCGCGGCCATGTTGGGGGCGGCTGTGGGGTCGGCTTCATTGACGCCCGATGTCTGGGCGCAAACCAAAAAGGCCAAAACGGCGGTGGTGGCAGATGTCGCAGCCGAAACGGCGGAGGCTCCGGCGACGGTCCCTCTGCCTCAACGCACCTACGGCTTCACATTCAAGCAGTTGGGGGTCGCCCAATCGTTTCAACTGAGGGGCATCGACTCCATCTATTCGGTGCCGTTCAGCATTCCGGCCGATGAGGTGGTCACCGGAATCAAGCTCAAGCTTGATTTTTCCTACTCCCCGTCGCTGCTCACCAACCTGTCGCACCTCAAGGTCATGCTCAACGGGGAAGTGGCTCAGACCATCCCCTTGCCCAAGGAGACGGCGGGGGCCGCCCTGATCCGCGAGGTGACCATCGACCCCCGGCTGGCGAGCGACTTCAACCAACTGAGTTTGCAGTTCATCGGCCACTACACCTTGGATTGTGAAGACCCGTTCCACTCCAGTTTGTGGATGAACGTCAGCAACCTCAGTTCGGTCCAGCTCACGGTGGCCCCCGTGTCGGTGGTGAACGATCTGGTGCTGCTGCCGTCGCCGTTTTTCGATCGACGCGATGGCCGTCGGCTGGAGCGTCCGTTTGTGTTCGGTGCCACCCCTTCTGCGGCCACCCTGGAGGCGGCGGGCATCGTGGCCTCGTGGTTTGGGGACTTGGCCAGCTACCGTGGTGCCTGGTTTCCCGCCCACTTGAACCGCTTGCCCACGGACAACGTGGTGGTCTTCGCCACCAATGACGACAAACCGCAGGGCCTGCTGAACATTCCTCCCATCAATGGCCCCACCTTGTCGGTGGTGACCCACCCGGCCGATCCCCGCTTCAAGGTCCTGTTGGTCATGGGGCGTGACGGGGCTGAGTTGCGAACGGCCGCCTCGTCATTGGGCCTGGGCAAGGCCGGGCTGGCCGGACAAACCGTGTCCGCGACAAAGCTGGATGGCCTGAAGTCTCGCCTGCCGTATGACGCCCCCCGCTGGCTGCCGAGTGACCGTGTGGTGAAGTTCGGCGAGGTGGCCACACTGCGCGAGTTGAATGTGCGCGGCCTCACGCCAGACCTGGTCCGGCTCAACCTGATGTCGCCCCCGGACCTGTTTGCGTGGAACACCACCGGGGTTCCGGTGAACCTGAAATACCGCTACACACCCCGGCCCAAGTCCGACAAGTCCAACCTCAATGTGCTGGTCAACGGCAACTATGTGGCGTCGTACCCTCTGCTGGCCTACCCAGGCTCCATGGCGCCCGACTCCACGTTGATGAACCTGGTGAGCAAGATCGCGCCCGGCGAACTGATGCCGGGGGAGGCCTCCTTTCACCTGCCTGCGGTGCACATGCGTTCGCGCAGCCAAGTGCAGTTCCACTTCAGCTTTGACTATCCCAAGGAAGGTGCTTGCAAGGACGTGGTGCTGGACAACGTGAGGGCGGCCATCGACCCCGAGTCCACCATCGACATCAGCAAGTTCCCGCATTACATCAAGTTGCCCGACATGAGTGCGTTCGCCAACTCGGGCTTTCCCTTCACCCGCATGGCCGACCTGTCCGAAACGGCGGTGATCCTGCCCGACAACTACAGCTCGGGTGACATCGGCACCTACCTCACCCTGATGGGGCGCATGGGGTACTCAACCGGCCTGGCGGTTTATGGCGTCAGTGTGGGACGTGCGGCGGATGCCCAGAAGTTTGCAGACAAGGACATCTTGCTGCTGGGCGGCCCCGCCAACCAGCCCTTGTTCAAGGACTGGGCGAAGTCCATGCCATTCTCCGCCGATGGCGAGACCCGCGTGTTTTCGCTCTCCGACCTGAAAAAACGCTACCTGCCATGGTACGAAACGTCCGATGAAAAGACCTTGGTCACGGCGGACCTGTCTGCCACCACGCTGGCGCGGGAAACGGTGCTGTTCGGGTTCAAATCCCCGATGAACTCCAACCGCAGTGTGGTTGCCGTCACCAGTGATCGCACGGCAGGCCAGGCCGACGTGCTCAATGCCCTGATGGATGACGATGTGGTGTCCAAGATTCAAGGGGGTATCTCGGTGATCCGTGGCAAGGACGTGGATGCCATGGAATCGGCATCGCCGTACTACATGGGTTCGTTGCCGCCCTGGATGGCCGTGCGTTGGCTGCTGTCCAACAACCCCTGGATGGCGGCGGTTCTGATCGTGGTGGTGGCGATCCTGCTGGCCGGTGTGCTCTACACCCTGTTGCGGCGCCAGGCGAACCGTCGGGTCAGTGGCAAATGAAGAACGTCCCACAACGTTCCACACCGGGTTTTGCGACCATGAATCACCCTTCTCATTTGAACCGCAAGCCATGGCTGGCCATGTGGGCGTCGGCGTCTGCGGCGGCCCTGTGCCTGTCGGGTTTGCCTGCGTTTGCCCAGGACAACACGCTGGCGATCAAGACCTTGACCGAGCAGGCCCGTTTCTGGGAATCCAAGGGGCGTTCGGACTTGGCGGCCGCTGCGTGGAAACGCCTGCTTCAACTCGACCCCAAGAACTCGGACGCCCTGGCTGGCATGGCCCAGCACGAGATTGACAGCAACCGACCCGAAGCCGCCCGGCAGATTGCCGAGGAGTTGAAGCGCCAGCCCCTGGCCAACAAGGAGGCCATTCGTCGCATCGAAGGGGCGGTGACGCAGAAGTCCTTGAACACCAAATTGCTGGACCAGGCACGCGCCGCGGCGCGGGCCGGACGCCAAGACGAGGCCGTGGGCCTGTACCGGCAGCTGCTGGAAGGGCGCTCCCTCAATGGCCCCATTGCGCTGGAGTATTTCCAGACCTTGGGGGGCACCAGTTCGGGCTGGGAAGAAGCCCGGCGAGGCCTGGAGCGTTTGTCTGCTGAAGACCCGTCGAATGCCGTGGTTGCACTGGCCTATGCCCAGCACCTGACGTACCGTGCGGCCACCCGTCGAGAGGGCATTCGCCTGTTGTCCGAACTGGCGCGCAAGCCCAGCGTGGGGGTGGCCGCCACCGACGCCTGGCGCAAAGGCCTGATCTGGCTGGAGGCCGGGCGGACAGACGCCGGGTTGTATCAGTCGTACCTGAATGTGCAGCCGGGTGATGCCGCCATCCGCGCACGCTTGGCCGGTCTGAACCAGGCCACGGCACCCCGTCCTCTGGATGCGCGCAGCCTTGCGTTGCGCGATGCTTATTCGGCGCTCAACATCGGGGACATCGGTGAGGCCGAGAAGCGTTTCGAGACCTTGCTGTCTTCGGGCCCCCGCAATCCCGATGCGTTGGGTGGGTTGGGCGTGGTGCGCCTGAAGCAGGAACGTTTTGCCGAAGCCGAAAAGCTGCTGCTGGACGCCATTCGCCTCAGCGGCAACCGCAAATGGGAAGAAGCCCTGGGCACCGCCCGCTTCTGGCGTGCCCTGGATGAGGGCGACCAAGCTGCTGCAGGCGGTGACATTGCGCAGGCGCGGCGCTTGTACGAGCGTGCCGCCCAACTCGATCCCAAGGCGGAACGCCCGCCTGCCGCGTTGGCAGACCTTCTGGTTCAGGAAGGCCGGTTGAACGACGCTGAGAAAGCCTACCGTGTCGTGAGGGCCCAGCACCCCAAGTCGGTGGATGTGTTGCGAGGCTTTGCCGGGGTGTTGGTGCGCCAAGGCAAGGTAGAAGAAGCGCTGGCGCTGGCCGAGTCGCTGTCTGAAGCCGACAAGGAAGAGTTGGGCTACGGCAGTTTGCGTGCGGAGCAGTACCGCCTCAAGGCCATGGCCGACATCGCCCGGGGCGACCCGGTGGCGGCGATGCAGGCGTTTGAAGAAGCCTTGCTGTGGGACCCCAACAGCCCTTGGTTGCGCCTGGAGTTGGCCCGCCTGTACCACCGCTCAGGGGCCACCAGCGAAGCCTTTGGCCTGATGGACGGGCTGCTGCAAAGCCGCCCCGACATGCCCGACGCATTGCACGCCGCCGCACTGATGAGTGCCGAGGCCAAGGAATACACCTTGGCCCTCAACATGCTCGAAAAAATCCCCACGTCGGCCCGCACCCGGGAAATGGCTGAGTTGCAGCGCAAGATGTGGGTTCGGGCGCAGGTGGGCAAAGCCGAGGTGCTGGCCCGCATGGGGCAAAAGGCGCCGGCCATGTCCACGCTGGATCAGGCCCTGAAAGCCGCCGGACGGGACGCCGATCTGCTGGCCGCCATCGCCCAGGTCATGGTCAACCTGGGCGATGAAGCGCGCTCCATCGGCATGATGCGCACCCTGCTGGCGCAGACCCCCAAGCCCGACCTCGATTTGCTGGTGCAATACGCCGGATTGCTGCTGCGCACCCGTCAGGACGTGGAGCTGGCGGCCCAGTTGCGCCAGCTGTACGCCCAGATCCTGAACCCCACGCAGCGCAAAGACGTGGACGACATCCGTTGGGCCTACAGCGTGCGCCAGGCGGATGCCCAGCGCGAGGCGGGCAACTACGCGGCAGCGTATGAAATCGCCGCCCAACTGCTGAGCGAACGTCCGAACGACATCCCCGCCCAACAGGCGCTGGCCCGCTTGTACAACAGCGCCGGGGAGCCCGCCCGGGCCTTGGCCTGGTACCACCAGGTGCTGCAGCTGATGGACGAGCCGGACGTGCCCACCTTGGTGGCGGCTGGCGGTGCGGCCTTGGCCGCGGGCGATTTGCAGTACGCCCAATCGGCGCTGGACGCCGCGGGGCGCATGGCCCCGTCCAACCCCGACGTGTTGTCCACCCAAGGGCGTTTGGCTCGGGCGCAGGGCAAGAACAAACTGGCCGTGGAGCTGCTTCAGCAGGCCCAGCAGGTGTCTCTGGCGCAAAGCCAGATGGCCAAGGTCGGTCCGCTGGGGGTCAACATGGTGGACTACACCCTGCCCACGCCGCCGGTGCGCTCCGGTGCCGCGGCGGGGCAGGCCATGCCGCCCATTCCCAATCCCTTGGGGGGCCGCTCGGTCGTCAACAGCCCAATGCCCGCCGCACGGCCGGTGATGCAGCCCCCTGTTGTGCCCACGGGGCAGCCCTCGTCGGCGGCGCCTGTGTCGCCTCGCTACCCGTCCACTTACCCGCAGCAGATGTCCTTCAACGGCGCGGGCGAGGGTGTGGGCCCGGCGGACTCGGTGTATGGCGCAGACCATGACGTCTCGCGCAATGCCATGCGTCCGGTGCAGTACCAACCGCAGCGCAGTGTTCCGACATCGGTGTACGCCGAGGAGCCGATTCAGGCCCCCGCGGCGTCCATCCCCTGGCAGCAGCCTGCTGCGCCCGCATCGGTGTTCGCCCCGCCCACGGTGGTGATGTCGGCTCCGGTGCTCACCCCGGTGGCGGCCACCCCGTCGTCTGCGTTCAACGCCGGGGCCGATGCCTATCGCAGCGCACCAGCCCCCTACCAGCAGCCGTTGCAGGCGCCGCCCTCGTTCACCGCCCAGGCGGCACCGCAACCTGTCGTGGAAGCGCCTCGCCCCATGCCGGCGGCGTCGTGGGAAACCCCCACACCGGTGGTTCCCGCGCGGCGGGCCGCGGGTCCAGGGTCCCTGCAGCGCGAAATCGACGAGCTGCGGGCCGATCGCGCAGGCTCCATCTCCGCGGGCGGCATGTGGCGTGGACGCAGTGGGGATTCCGGCACCAGTGAGCTGACCGACTTCAGCACCGTGGTCGAAGGGCGGTATCCCTTGGGGCAGGGCGGGCACCTGGTGTTGCGCATGGAGCCGGTGTTCTTGAGCGCCGGGCGCATCAACGCCACCGACCTCAATGCCTCCCAGCGTTTCGGGGCCAACGCCCTGGCCATTGTGGGTGGCGGCACGGGCACCACCCGGGAGCAGCAAGACTCCGGTCTGGCCTTGTCCATCGGTTATGAAACCGCACACCTCAAACTGGATTTGGGCACCACCCCGCTGGGGTTCCAGGTGGCCAACGTGGTCGGTGGCGTGGCCTACAACGACAGCTTTGGCGATGTGAAACTCAAGCTGGACTTGTCAAGGCGTCCGGTGACGGACAGCCTGCTGTCCTACGCCGGGACGGTGGACGACGTGACCGGGCGGACCTGGGGCGGTGTCACCGCCACCGGCGGGCGCATGGAAGTGGGGGTTGAGCAAGGCCGCTTTGGCATCTTTGGTTACGGCGGCCTGCACGTCCTGCAAGGCAAGAACGTGGTCAACAACAGCCGCTTTGAAGTGGGCGGTGGGGCGTACTACAAGGTCATCCAGGACACCGACATGGAGTTCACGGCCGGTGTGGCCGTCACGGCCTTGGGTTACAAGCGCAACCTCCGTTAC
This sequence comes from Hydrogenophaga soli, assembly GCF_054777695.1. Classification (NCBI taxonomy): domain Bacteria; kingdom Pseudomonadati; phylum Pseudomonadota; class Betaproteobacteria; order Burkholderiales; family Comamonadaceae; genus Hydrogenophaga; species Hydrogenophaga soli. The sequence goes on from NZ_BAAHAK010000010.1 coordinate 110,337, forward strand.
TTCACGCTGGGCCATGGGGGCTACTTCAGCCCGCAACGTTATTTCAGCCTGGCCTTGCCGCTGGAGTTGACGGGCCGGTACGGCAAGGTGGCCTACAAGGTGGATGGCTCCATTGGCATCCAGAGCTTCCGCGAAAACAGTGCCGCCTACTTCCCGGGCGATGCGACGCTGCAGTCCAACTGGGAAACCGTGGCCGCCGCCAACTCGGTGGCCGCACCCGTGGGGGTCAGCTATAACTCGTTCTACCCCAGCCAGTCCAAGACGGGGCTGGGCTTCCGTCTGGGCGGCGAGGCCGAATACCAGTTTGCGCCGCAATGGGCCGTGGGGGGCAAGGTGTCCATCGACAACGCGTCTGACTACACGCAGACGGCGGGCATGGTGTACCTGCGGTACAGCTTCGACCCCATCTACACCCAGGCCAAGATGCCACCCAAGGTGTTGAAGGTGGGGCAGTGATCATGGTTCAACGACGTGTTTTTCGAGGGTTGCGCACCGGGGTTTGGTTGGGGGCCGTTGCGCTCCTGAGTGCGTGCGGAACATCCAACCCCCAGCCCAGCGGACTGGTGTTCCCTGCCGCCGCGACCCAAGGTGGGGGCAGCGCCTTTGGCAGAGGTCTGGATGCCGTGGATGCCACCGCCATCAACCCGTTCGACCCCATTGCCTTGAACAACCAGGCCGTGGCCGAGGCTGCCCGGGGGCGTTACCAGCAGGCGGCCAGTTTGTTGCAGCGGGCGGTGAAGCTGGCCCCGGCGCGGGCCGACATTGCCGCCAATCTGTTGAGCTTGCAGCGCTGGATGGCGCAAGTGGAAGGGCAGGCTGCGCTGGGCATGGCGCCGCAGCCTTTGCAGGTGCCGTTCCCGGAGGCCGGTGTGCCCGAGGTGCCCCCGTTGTGGGCCGTCCCGTCGTCGTCTGCTCTTCCCACGCGGCCCACGCCCGGGCCCACGGTGGGCGGTGCCCCGGGCACCCGGGTGTCACCAGCGCGGTAACACCATGCCCACGGCCAGCGCCAGCCCATGGAGGTTGGCGCTGGCAATCGTCAATCCGATGGCAGGGCGCAGCCGTTGAGGCGTCTCGCCATGGCGGAACAGCATGGCCGCGGCTGCCAGCGACAACGGCAGCGACAGCAGGGACCACAGCGCCGTTTGCGGTGGAATCAAGGCCCAAACCCCCCACACCACCCAGGCGTGGGCGAACAGGGCCAGGCCGGTGTACAGCGCTGTCAGGGCTTTGGGGGGGAGGCGCGTGGCCAAGGTGCGTTTGCCCACGCTTTGGTCTGCGGGGGCATCGGGCACGCCGTTGATGAGCAGGATGTTGGCCACCAGCAGGCCCAGGCTCACGCCCGCATACGCTGGCATGATGAAAAAATGCCGACGCTGCACGTGATCGGCGCCCACCACCACCAGCCACCACGTCAGCGCCACCGTGAGTTCACCCACGCCTCGGCTCATCAGGGCCAGCGGCGGGGATGAATAGGCCCAGGCCAGGAACAGCCCGGCGGCACCGATCAGCACCAACCCAGGCCCGGCGCGCAGGGCCAACCACAAGCCCCCCAGCACCATCAAGCCCAGCAGCACCCAGGCCCAGCTGCGGGCGTCACGAACCGACACCTCAGCCGCCTGGATGAGGCGTGACCCGCCGGTGAATGGAAACAGCCCCTGCTGGTTGGCCGCATCGGCCCCATTGACCGCGTCTTCGCAGTCGTTGAGCACATTGGCCCCGGCGTGCGCCGCGCAGGCCAGCACCAGCGTGACTACGGCCGTGACGGGGTCGAAGCCACAACCGCAGGCCCACGCCGTGGATAGACCCAGCAGCACCGCCACCACGGTGATGCTGAGAAAACCCGGGCGCGTCAGTCGCCAGTACACCCGCCAATCGGATTGTTTCGGAACGTTTGGCGATGGGGGTGGGGGTACAGGCATGGGCAAGGGTTACATGTTTCGCCGGTATTGTCCGCCCACTTCGAACAAGGCGTGGGTGATCTGGCCCAGCGAGCACACGCGCACCGCGTCCATCAGCACATCGAACACGTTCTGGTTGTCGATGACGGCCTGCTGCAGCCGCTTGAGCATGGCGGGGGCCTGGTCGGCGTGGCGGGTGTGGAAGTCGTGCAGGCGGCGCAACTGGCTCTGCTTTTCGTCCTCGGTGGAGCGGGCCAGCTCCAGCGTGTCGGGCGTGGGGTCGCCCTTGGGGTTGCGGAAGGTGTTGACGCCGATGATGGGGTATTCGCCCGTGTGCTTCAGCATCTCGTAGTGCATGGACTCGTCCTGGATCTTGCCGCGCTGGAAACCGGTTTCCATGGCACCCAGCACACCGCCGCGCTCGGCGATTTTTTCGAACTCGGCCAGCACAGCCTCCTCGACCAGCTCGGTCAACTCTTCGATGATGAACGAGCCCTGGTTGGGGTTCTCGTTCTTGGCCAAGCCCCATTCGCGGTTGATGATGAGCTGGATGGCCATGGCGCGGCGCACGCTGTCTTCGGTGGGCGTGGTGATGGCCTCGTCGAACGCGTTGGTGTGCAGGCTGTTGCAGTTGTCGTAGATGGCGATCAGCGCCTGCAGCGTGGTGCGGATGTCGTTGAACTGGATTTCCTGCGCGTGCAGGCTGCGCCCACTGGTCTGGATGTGGTACTTCAGCTTCTGGCTGCGTTCGTTGGCCCCGTATTTTTCCTTCATGGCGGTGGCCCAGATGCGCCGTGCCACGCGGCCCAGCACCGTGTACTCCGGGTCCATGCCGTTGCTGAAGAAGAAGCTCAGGTTGGGCGCAAAGTCGTCGATGTGCATGCCCCGCGCCAGGTAGGCTTCCACAAACGTGAAGCCGTTGCTGAGCGTGAACGCCAGTTGGCTGATGGGGTTGGCCCCGGCCTCGGCGATGTGGTAGCCGCTGATGGACACGCTGTAGAAGTTGCGCACGTTGTGGTGCACGAAGTACTCGGCAATGTCGCCCATCACCTTCAAGCTGAACTCGGTGCTGAAGATGCAGGTGTTCTGGCCCTGGTCTTCCTTGAGGATGTCGGCCTGCACCGTGCCGCGCACGTTGGCCAGCACCCATTCGCGGATCTTGGCGGCCTCGGTGTCGGTGGGGTCGCGCCCGTTGTCAGCCTGGAATTTCTCCAGTTGCTGGTCGATGGCCGTGTTCATGAACATGGCCAGGATGCTGGGGGCCGGGCCGTTGATGGTCATGCTCACGCTGGTGCTGGGGCTGCACAGGTCAAAGCCGCTGTAGAGCACCTTCATGTCGTCCAGCGTGGCCACGTTCACACCGCTGTTGCCGATCTTGCCGTAGATGTCGGGGCGCAGGTCGGGGTCGTTGCCGTACAGCGTGACCGAGTCGAACGCGGTGCTCAGGCGCTTGGCGGGTAGACCAGAGCTCACCAGCTTGAAGCGGCGGTTGGTACGGAAGGGGTCGCCTTCGCCCGCGAACATGCGGGTGGGGTCTTCACCCTCGCGCTTGAAGGCGAAGGTGCCCGCGGTGTACGGGTAGCTGCCGGGCACGTTGTCCAGCATCAGCCACTTGAGGATTTCGCCATGGTCCTCGTAGGTGGGCAGCACCACTTTGCGGATGGGGGTGCCGCTGAGTGATTTGGTGGTGAGGGCGGTGCGGATTTCCTTGTCGCGGATTCTCACCACGTACTCGTCACCCGCATAGGCCTTTTGCATGTCGGGCCACTGGGCCAGCAGCTTGCGGGCCGACGGGTCCATGCGTTCCTCGCGCTGCAGGGCCAGCTCCAGGGCGGCCTCGGCGGCCTTGGCTTTGCCCGGTCGGTCCACCTCCAGCATGGCGGCGGCGGCACGCAGTTGCTGGATCTCGCGTGCCAAGCGGGCCTGGCTGCGGGCGCGCTGCTTGTAGCCGCGCACGGTGTCGGCAATGTCGGCCAGGTAGCGGGTGCGGCTGGGCGGCACGATGGGCGTCTGGTTGGTGCTGTGGCGCACGCTCACCACCGGCAGTCGGCCCTCGGTCAGGGGCAGCCCCAGCGCGGCCAACCGGGGCTTCAAGGCCTGGTAGAGCGCGGTCACGCCGTCGTCGTTGAAGCGGGCGGCCATGGTGCCGAACACGGGCATTTGGTCGGGCGCTTGCGTCCAGGCTTCGCGGTTGCGCTGCACCTGCTTGGCCACGTCCCGCAAGGCGTCACCCGCGCCTTTGCGGTCGAACTTGTTGATGGCCACGAACTCGGCAAAGTCCAACATGTCGATTTTTTCGAGCTGGCTGGCGGCCCCGAACTCGGGCGTCATCACGTACAGGGGCACGTCCACATGCGGGACGATGGCGGCATCACCCTGGCCAATGCCCGAGGTTTCCACCACGATCAGGTCAAAGCCCGCCACCTTGCAGGCGGCCAGCACGTCGGGCAGGGCGGCGCTGATCTCGCTGCCAAAGTCGCGGGTGGCCAGGCTGCGCATGAAGATGCGTGCCCCCGCGCTTCCCGCGTCCGTCTTCCACGGCCCAATGGCGTTCATGCGGATGCGGTCGCCCAGCAGGGCGCCGCCGCTTTTGCGGCGGCTGGGGTCGATGCTGATGACGGCCACGCGCAGGCGGTCGTCCTGGTCCAGCCGCAAGCGGCGGATCAGCTCGTCGGTGAGGCTGGACTTGCCCGCACCGCCCGTGCCGGTGATGCCGATGATGGGTATTGTTTTTGTAGCTGCTTGCGCTTTCAGATCAAGCGACAGATGGTGATTTTGTTGTGAATTTTCAAGCGCCGTGATGAGTTGCGCCAGCGCCCGCCAGGCGGCGTCGGTGTGACCTTGGATGGCGTCAAGGCTGCTCGGAGCGTGCAAGGTCAGGTCCTGGTCGCAGCGCATCACCATTTCGCCGATCATGCCGGCCAGACCCATGCGCTGGCCGTCTTCGGGGCTGTAGATGCGGGCCACGCCGTAGGCCATCAGTTCGCGGATTTCGTCGGGCACGATCACCCCGCCGCCGCCGCCAAACACCTGGATCTGGCTGCCGCCGCGCTGGCGCAGCAGGTCCACCATGTACTTGAAGTACTCGACGTGGCCGCCCTGGTACGAGCTGATGGCGATGCCCTGCGCGTCTTCCTGCAGCGCGGCGGTCACCACCTCGTCCACGCTGCGGTTGTGCCCCAGGTGGATCACCTCCGCGCCCATGCTTTGCAGGATGCGCCGCATGATGTTGATGGCCGCGTCGTGCCCGTCGAACAGGCTGGCCGCCGTGACGAACCGGACCTTGTGTTTGGGGCGGTAGTGGGCGAGGGCTTGGAATTCTGCGGACAGGTCGGTCATGCGTTGTCTCCGTCTCGTTGGCCTGGGTGGGCGGAATGATATTCCGTTTACGTAAACGTCAACATGACGGCGCCGTACACGGGTGGATGGCGGTTGTGATTCAATGTCATTTTTGCTGGACCGAGTCGCCTTGCCACCCGGTCTTGCCCTGTGGAACCGCCTCATGACCATTGTTCAAGACCCCGAACGCAAACGCGCCCTGGTGTTGCGCCTCAAACGAATCGAAGGCCAGTTGCGTGGCATCCAGCGCCTGATCGAAGCCGACGAAGACTGCGAAAAGGTGGCCCAGCAGATGGCCGCCGCCCGCAAGGCCCTGGACAAATCCTTCTACACCCTGGTGGGCTGCGTCATTTCCCAAGGTGACGTGCCCGTCGACGATGTGGCCGAGATGCTGGCCAAGTTTTCCTGAGATCACCCCATGAAACCCGTCCAACTGTTCGACCCCGAGTCCAGCACCTTCACCTACATCCTGTTCGATGCGGACACCCGCGAAGCCTTGCTCATCGACCCGGTGGACCACCAGCTCCAGCGCGACCTGGCCACGCTGCGCGAGCTGGGCCTGAAACTGGTGTGGACCGTGGAAACCCATGCCCACGCCGACCACATCACCAGCGCCGGCCTGCTGGCCGAGCACACCGGGGCCAAGACCGCGGCCCCCGCGGGTTGCGGCATCGGGTCCGCCGCCGTGCAGTTGCAGCATGGGGACACGCTGTGTTTTGGCGCTCAGACGGTGCAGGTGCTGCATACGCCGGGCCACACGGCGGGCAGCGCCAGCTATGTGTGGACGGTGGATGGCCAGTGCCATGTGTTCACCGGCGACACCCTGCTCATCAACGGTTGTGGCCGCACCGATTTCCAGTCGGGCAGCGCCGAGGCGCTGTACCACAGCCTCACCCAGGTGCTGTTTGCCCTGCCCGACGACACCGTGGTGTGGCCCGGCCACGACTACAACGGGCGCACCCATTCCACCATCGGGCACGAAAAGACCCACAACCCGCGGGTGGCGGGCAAGAGCCAGGGCGAGTTCGTGGCCCTCATGGCCGCGCTGAACCTGCCCAAGCCCCGCCTCATCGACCAGGCGGTACCCGCCAACCTCGTCTCTGGCCTGGTGGCCCGCCACGATGTGGACGGGGTGGCCCAGATGCTGCCCCGTGCGGCCGAGGCGTACGCGGGCGATGTGTCGCCGCAGTTGGCTTGGCAATGGGTGCAGGCGGGTGACGCGGTGTTGGTGGACGTGCGCACCGACGCCGAGCGCGAGTGGGTGGGCTTTGTCCCTGGTGCGGTGGCCGTGGCCTGGAAGCAGTGGCCGGGCATGGCCATGAACCCGGGGTTTGACGACGCCGTGCGCCAGGCCAGTGCGGGCCGCCCGGTGGTGTTCTTGTGTCGCAGCGGTGTGCGTTCCATCGCCGCAGCCAAACGGGCCACCGAGCTGGGCCTGACGGCCTACAACATCCTGGAAGGCTTTGAAGGCGACCCCGACGCCCAGGCCCACCGGGGGCAGAAGGGCGGATGGAAGTACCATGGCCTGCCCTGGAGGCAAAACTGAGGAGACACCATGACGCTGCTGGCCCTGGACGTGGGGAACACCCGCTTGAAATGGGCGCTGTACGACCGCCCCCAGGTGGGAGCCCGGTTGTTGGCGCATGGGGCGCAGTTTCTGGAGAACATTGAAAAGCTGTCCGAGGGCGAATGGAGCCGCCTGGCCCAGCCCGAGCACGTGCTGGGGTGCGTGGTGGCCGGTGACGCGGTGCGGCGCCGGGTGGAGCAGCAGCTGGAGCTGTGGGATGTGCACCCCCAATGGGTGGTGCCCTCGTTGAGCGAAGGCGGCGTGACCAACGGCTACGACCACCCTGGTCGCCTGGGGGCCGACCGCTGGGTGGCCATGGTGGGGGCGCGCCAGCGGGTGGTGGCCCACGGTGGACCCCGGCCCTGTGTGGTGGTCATGGTGGGAACAGCCGTCACGGTGGAAGCGCTGGACGAGCAGGGCCGCTTTCTGGGCGGCATCATCCTGCCAGGGCACGGCATCATGCTGCGGGCGCTGGAGTCGGGCACGGCGGGTCTGCACGTGCCCACGGGCGAGGTGCGCGACTTCCCCACCAACACCAGCGATGCCCTCACCAGCGGGGGCACCTTTGCCATTGCCGGGGCCGTTCAGCGCATGGTGGACAACCTGCGACGGCACACAGGCCAGGAGCCCGAATGCATCATGACCGGTGGGGCCGGGTGGAAGATGGCCCCCAGCATGTCCAACCGCTTCGAGCTGGTGGAGGGCCTGATTTTCGACGGGCTGCTGGAAATCGCCGCCCGCCGGTTTGCGGTGGCGGCGGTCAGCGAGTGACCAACCACCGCTCCACCAGCCGCACCCAGAAGCTGGCCCCCAGGGGAATGAGCGCGTCGTTGAAGTCGTAGCGCGGGTTGTGCAGCACGCACGGCCCCACGTGGTGCGACAGGCCATGCCCGCCCACTTCATAGTCTGAGCGGTGGCTGCCATCGCCATTGCCAATGAACACATAGGCTCCCGGCTTGACCTGCAGCATGTAGGCAAAGTCTTCGGCGCCCATGGTGGGCTCCTGCACCAGCACCTGCTCGGGGCCGACGATGGTGGCCATCACCTCGCGGGCAAACGCGGCTTCGTCGGGGTGGTTGACCGTGGGCGGGTAGTTGCGCACGAACTCGAACTCGCAGGTCGCACCAAAGGCCGCTGCGGTGTGCTCGGCCACGGCCTGCATGCGCTGCTCGATCAGGTCCAGCACCTCCAGGGTGAAGGTGCGCACCGTGCCCTGAATTTCGCAGCTGTCGGGGATGACGTTGGTGGCCTCGCCGGTGTGGATCATGGTCACGCTGATCACGCCCGCGTCCACCGGCTTCTTGTTGCGGGTGATGATGGTCTGGAAAGCCTGCACCATCTGGCAGGCCACGGGCACCGGGTCGATGCCGGTGTGCGGCAGCGCCGCATGCCCCCCCTTGCCCCGGATGACGATGCGAAACTCGTTGCTCGACGCCATCACCGGCCCCGGGCTCACGGCAAACGTGCCCACGGGCATGCCGGGCCAGTTGTGCATGCCAAAAACGGCTTGCATGGGAAAGCGCTCGAACAGGCCGTCGTGGATCATCTCGCGGGCACCGCCCCCGCCTTCCTCGGCGGGTTGGAAGATCAGGTACACCGTGCCGTCAAAGTCGCGGTGGGTGGACAGGTGCTGCGCCGCGGCCAGCAGCATGGCCACATGGCCGTCGTGCCCGCAGGCGTGCATCTTGCCGGGGTGGGTGCTGGCGTGGGCAAAGGTGTTGAGCTCGGACATGGGCAGCGCATCCATGTCGGCCCGCAACCCCACGGCCCTGCCGCAGGCCCCGCCGTCGCGTCCATGAACGACGCCCACCACCCCGGTGGTGCCCAGCCCCCGATGAACGGGAATGCCCCACTCGGCCAGTTTGGCCGCCACCACATCGGCGGTGCGCACTTCCTCGAAACACAACTCGGGGTGGGCGTGGATGTCGCGCCGCAGCGCGGCCATGGCAGGGGCCTGGGCCACCAGGGGGGGGATGAGGTTCATGGTGAGGCTTCCGAAGGGGGGCCGGGGTCAGCGGCGAATGCGCCCGTCCTTGGACAGCAGCGTCATTTCCACGAAACTGGACCCGGTGTTGCGCTGCGGACCATACGACAGGCTGAACCCCCCCAGATTCAACGAGGTCATGCCTTGCACGGCCTGGATCAGGTCTTCGCGCGAGGGGGTCTTGCCCGCGTGCTTGAGGGCCTCGATGAACACCCGGGCGGCCACATACCCTTCCATGCTGGTGTAGTTGGGCACAAAGCCGCGCGCGTTGTCCGACTTGAGCATGGCCAGGTAGTCGCCCGAAATCGGGGTGACCGGGGAGTAGGGGAAGGGCATCACCTGGGACACGGCCACGCCAGCGGCCATGGCCCCCAGCTCGTCCAGCAGCGCCTGGGTTCCCACAAACGACACGTTGTAGATGGACCCCAAAAAGCCTGCTTTGCGGGCCAGGCGCACGAACACCGCGCTGGCCTTGTAGGTGCTCACCTGCACCACCGCTTCGGGGTTGGCGGCCAGGATGGTGTTGAGTGCGTGGGTCACGTCGGTGGAGTTGCGCTCGACCGTGCCGATGGCCACCGGCTCCAACTTGTGCGCGGCCATGGCCTTGCGCACGCCGTCCAGGCCCGCCTGTCCGTAACCGTCGTTCTGGTGGAACACCGCCACACGCTTGGTGCCCAACCCCATCAGCTGCTTGACGATGGCCGCCGTTTCGTCGATGTACGACGCCCGCACATGCACCACATAGCGGTTGTAGGGTTCGCGCAACGATTGGGCGCCGGTCAGTGGCGCGAACAGCGGCACCTTGGCCTCGGTGGCCAGCGGCAGGGCAGCGGCGGTGGTGGCGGTGCCCACGTAGCCAAACAGGGCGAACACGCCTTCCTGGATGAACTGCCGGGTGTTGGCCACACAGCGATCGGGGTCATACCCATCGTCCAGTTTTTGCAGCTCGATCTTGCGGCCATCCAGGCCTCCGTTGGCATTGAACTGCTCAAAGCACAGCCGGGCCCCGGCGTGGTACTGCAAACCCAACTCGGATGAAGGGCCACTGAATGCGGCCGATTGCCCCAGCACCAGGGTGTTGCTTCGGCCGGATGAGGATTGGGCCGAGGCCAGCAAAGGCCAGCCCAAGCCCAGGGTGCCCCAACGTTGCAGTTGTGTCAGCGCTTTTCTTCTGTCCATGGTACGGTAGCTCCTTGTCGCGTCCGAAGGGTTCTTTTTGGAACTGCGGCCCATTCTGCCACTTGACTCCGGCCTCAGCCCGTTTCCGCGCCGCCATGAACGATTTCGACGTCGAGCCCCCGCAAACCACCCTCGGCGCGTGTCCGCACGACTGCCCCGACACCTGTGCCCTGGTCACCACCGTGCGCCACGGGGTGGCCATCAAGGTGCAGGGCAACCCGGACCATCCGGCCACCGCAGGGGTGTTGTGCACCAAGGTGTCCAAGTACGCCGAGCGCACCCACCACCCTGAGCGCCTGCTTCACCCGTTGAAGCGTGTCGGCCCCAAAGGCAGCGGCCAGTTCCAACCCGTGGGCTGGGACGAGGCGCTGGCCGACATCACCCAGCGCCTGCAACACCTGGCGGCCCAAGACCCCCGGGCCATTGCGCCCTACAGCTACGCAGGCACCATGGGCCTGGTGCAGGGCGAGGGCATGGCCGCCCGGTTTTTCCACCGCCTGGGCGCCAGCCTGCTGGACCGCACCATTTGCGCCAGCGCCGGGGCCGAAGCCCTGGTGCAGACCTTGGGCGGCAAGGTGGGCATGCGGGTCGAGGCGTTTGCCGGGGCCAAGGTCATCGTCATCTGGGGCAGCAACGCCATTGCCAGCCACCTGCACTTTTGGCGGCATGTGCAGGAGGCCAAGCGCCATGGGGCCACGCTGGTGTGCATCGACCCCCGCCGCACCGAAACCGCCGAAAAATGCCACCACCACCTGGCCATCCGCCCCGGCACCGACGGTGCGCTGGCGCTGGCGCTGATGCGCGAGTTCACCGTCAACGGCTGGCTGGACGCGGACTACATCGAGCGGCACACCCTCGGTTGGGACGGGGTTGATGAAGAAAATGGCCGTTCACGCTTTCTCAAAAAGCGCTGCATGCTATGGAATGTGGAGCGTGCGGCCGAAGTCTGCGGCGTGCCCGCCCAGGCCATCCGTGACCTGGCGCGGCTCATGGGCGAAACCGCCCGCCGCAACGAACCCGTGGCCATCCGCCTGAACTACGGCATGCAGCGCGTGCGGGGCGGCGGCAACGCGGTGCGGGCGGTGGCCTGCCTGCCCGCCCTGCTGGGCAGTTGGCGGCATGTTTCGGGCGGGCTGTTGATGTCCAGCAGCGGGGCCTTCCCCGTGCGGCGCGAGGCCTTGTTCCGCCCCGACCTGCTGCCACAGGGCTTGAATGGGCGAGCGCCGCGCACGCTCAACATGAGCACCGTGGGCCAATGGCTCAACGCCGCCGAGGGCGACCCCATCCTGGCCGGAGGCCCCCGGGTGCAGGCCCTGGTGGTCTACAACAGCAACCCGGTGGCCGTGGCCCCGCACTCGGGCGACGTGGTGCGCGGCTTTGCGCGGGACGACCTGTTCACCGTGGTGCTGGAGCAGTTCCAGACCGACACCGCCGACTGGGCCGACTACATCCTGCCCGCCACCACCCAGCTGGAGCATTGGGACATCCACACCAGCTACGGCCACACCGACGTGCTGCTCAACCGCCCGGCCATTGCGCCGCTGGGCGAGTCGCGCCCCAACACCCAGGTGTTCCGAGACCTGGCCGCCCGCATGGGTTTTGCCGACGCCTGTTTTGCCGAGTCCGACGAAGCCTTGTGCCGCCAGGCGTTCGACCCCGCCGATGTGGACTTCGACACCTTGCTGGCCCGGGGTTGGGTGCCCTTGCCCGCCCGGTGCGCCCCGCTGGTGCCGTTTGCCCACGGGGGTTTTCCCACCCCGTCGGGGCGTTGCGAATTCTTCAGCCAGCGCCTGGCCGACCAGGGGCTGGACGGCCTGCCCGACCATGTGCCCAACCTGGAATCGGCGCAACACAACGCCGAGCTGGCCCGCCGTTACCCGCTGGCCATGATTTCGCCGCCCGCCCGCAACTTCCTCAACTCCACCTTCGTCAATGTGCAAAGCCTGCGTGACGTGGAGGGCGAGCCCCTGCTGGAAATCCACCCCGCCGATGCCGCCGCCCGTGGCATTGCCGACCGGGCCCGGGTGCGGGTGTTCAACGACCGGGGCAGCCACCACTGCACCGCCCGGGTGAGTGAGCGGGCCCGCCCGGGTGTGGTCAACGGCCTGGGCATCTGGTGGCGCAAGCTGGGGTTGAACGGCACCAACGTCAACGAGCTGACCGGGCAGGCCCTGACCGACCTGGGCCGGGCCCCCACCTTCTACGACTGCCTGGTGCAGGTGGAAGAGGTGGTTGTGTGAGTGCTTCCGACGATCGCCGGGCCGCGGTTCGCAAACCCTTGCACACCCGGGCCGTGGTGCGGGTGGCCGGGCGGGCGTTCGAGGTCCGCACCTTCGACATCAGTTCGGGCGGCATGGGCATCTACGCCGAAATCAACCCCAAGATCGGCGTGGTGATCGAGCTTCAATGCACCTTGTTGACCCGCACCAAGGGGCCGCAGTCGGTGCAGACCACGGCCAAGGTGAGCCACAGCGTCTATTCGTCGGACGGGCGGGGCTTCAAGGTGGGGCTGACGTTTGTGGAGTTGGATCCACCTTCGGCCCAGGCCATATTGCTTTACATGGGCTGAGCCATGGTCGAGCCAACGCATGGGCGCCGCCAGGGGCTTGCCGCCCTGGCCGTGGGGGTGGCGGTTGTGCTGCTGACGGGGTGTGGCAGCCTGCCCGCATCCGAGGCGTCGGCCGCGGCGGCCCCCGAGGGGCTGGCCTATGTGGCGCAAGCCGTGCAAGGGCATTGGGGGGTGATGCGTGCCGCCCGGCCCGTGGCCGATTGGCTGGCCGACGACGCCACGCCCCCCGCCCTCAAGGAGCGCTTGGCCACGGTCCAGCGCATGCGCCGTTTTGCGGTTGACGCGCTGGACCTGCCCGACAACGCCAGCTACACCCGCTACGCCGACCTGAAGCGCCGCGCCGTGGTGTGGAACGTGGTGGCCACCCCGGAGTTCTCCTTGCGTTTGCACACCTGGTGTTACCCGGTGCTGGGCTGCGTGGGCTACCGCGGTTACTTCGACGAAACCCAGGCCCAGGCGCTGGCGCAGCAGCTGCGGGGGCAGGGGCTGGAGTCGGCGGTGTACCCCGTGCCCGCCTATTCCACCCTGGGCTGGACCAACTGGCTGGGGGGCGACCCGTTGCTCAACACCATGATCGCCCAGCCCGAAGGCGAGGTGGCGCGGTTGTTGTTCCACGAGCTGGCGCACCAGCGGTTGTACCTGTCGGGCGACACCGAGTTCAACGAGTCCTACGCCACCGCGGTGGAGCGCCTGGGCGGGCCGCGCTGGCTGGCGCAGGCGGGGCCCCAGGCCCAGGCCGCCTACGCGGTGTTCGACCAGCGGCGCATGGCGTTTCGTGCCCTGACCCGTGACACCCGTGAAAGTTTGAAGAAAATATATGGCCTGGCGCTTTCTGATCAAGCAGATGGTGCTATCAAAAACGAAGAGCTGTTGCGGCGGCAAAAGGCGCAGGTGCTGGCGCAGTTTCGCCAGCGCTACGCCCAGCTCAAGGCCGGGTGGGGTGGCTACAGCGGTTACGACGCCTGGGTGGAGCGGGCCAACAACGCCACGTTTGCGGTGCAGGCGGCCTACGACCGCTGGGTGCCCGCGTTCGAGGCCTTGTTTGAGCAGCAAGGGCGCGACTTCCGCCGCTTTCATGCCGCGGTGGCCGACCTCTGCCGCCTGCCGTCGGACCAGCGCCTGTCCCGCCTGCAAGCCCTGCAAGGACCGCAAGGTCTGCATGACGCGGGGCAGGGCAACCCCGATGGGGTGGCGCAGGGCGCTGGTTTATAACGGCGTCACGTCACCATGCCCCGGGTAACGTTGGGCGGGCATGGGTGTTTTGAGTGGTTTAAAAGTCATAGCATGTCAAGCATACACATCAAGCGTGAACACCATTTTTCATTCAAAAAAGCCCGGCAAATCGCGTTTGCCTGGGCCGAGCAGGCCGAGGACGAGTTCGGCATGGAGTGCACCTACGAAGAGGGCGACGCCGAAGACCTGGTGAGCTTCACCCGATCGGGCGTGAACGGCACGCTGCGGGTGTGTGATCAGCGCTTCGAGCTGGACGCGCAGTTGGGCTTTTTGCTGGGGGCGTTCAAGGGCAGCATCGAAACGGAAATCGTCAAACGCCTGGACGAGCTGCTGGCGGGTGCCGCTGCCAAGCCGGGCGGCAAGGTCAAGGCGCCCAAGAAGGGCGCGGCATGACGGCGGCTGCCCCGTTGGGCCACGGCCCCTTGCAGGGGCTCAAGGTGGTGGAAATGGGTCAGCTCATCGCCGGGCCGTTCGCCGCCAAGACGCTGGCCGATTTCGGGGCCGACGTCATCAAGATCGAACCCCCGCCCAAGAAGGACGGGCAGGGCGGCGGCGACCCGCTGCGCGTGTGGCGCTTGCTGAAGGACGGCACCTCGGTGTGGTGGCAGGTGCAGTCGCGCAACAAGCGCTCGCTGGCGCTGGATTTGCGCACGCCCGAGGCCCGCGACATCGTGCGCCGCCTGTGCGCCGAGGCCGATGTGCTGATCGAGAACTTCCGCCCCGGCGCGCTGGAAGCCTGGGGCCTGGACCCGGCGGACCTGATCGCGGCCAACCCGCGGTTGGTGGTGCTGCGCGTGAGCGGCTACGGCCAGACCGGTCCCTACCGCGACAAGCCGGGCTTTGGCCTGCTGGGCGAGGCCATGGGTGGCATCCGCCACCTCACGGGCGAGCCGGGCCGGGTGTCGGTGCGCGTGGGGGTGAGCCTGGGTGACACGCTGGCGGCGCTGCACGGCGTCATCGGCATCCTGATGGCGCTGCACGAACGGGAAAAGAGCGGCCGGGGCCAGGTGATTGACGTGGCCTTGTACGAAGCCGTCTTCAACTGCATGGAAAGCCTGCTGCCCGAGTACAGCGCCTTTGGGGCGGTGCGCGGGCCTGGGGGCAGTGCGCTGCCGGGCATTGCCCCCAGCAACGCCTACCCGTGCCGCGACGGCCATGTGCTGATCGGCGGCAATGGCGACGGCATTTTCAAGCGGCTGATGACGGCGATTGGCCGTGACGACCTGGGCCAGGACGCCACGCTGGCCGACAACGCGGGCCGCGTGGCGCGGGTGCAGGAGCTGGACGCCGCCATCGGGGCCTGGACCTTGCCGCGCACCGTGGCCGAGGTGCTGGCCGAACTGGACCTTGCCGAAGTGCCCGCCGGACGCATCTACACCGTGGCCGACATCGCGACCGATGCGCACTATGCAGCGCGGGACATGCTGCTGAGCCGCCCGCAGCCCGACGGATCGACCCTGCTGGTGCCGGGCATCGTGCCCAAGCTGTCGCGCACGCCCGGAGGGCATTGGCGCGACGCCCCCGCCTTGGGCCAGGACACCGATGCCGTGCTGAGCGGCATGGGCCTGACGGTGGCGCAGATTGCCGAGCTGCGCGAGCGCGGCGTGGTGCGTTGAAGGCTCAGCTCAAGGAGCCGATGAGGTCGATGTACTGCTGCTTGGCCTCATCGCTGGCCGTGCCTTTGAGGTTGTTCCAGGCGTCCCACTTGGCGCGGCCCACCATGTCACCAAAGCCCGGTTTCTTCTCGGCGTTGTCGCCTGCGGTGGCCTGCTTGTACAGCGCGTAAATCTTCAACAGGGTGGCGTTGTCGGGGCGTTCGCTCAGGTTCTTGGAGTTGGCAACAGCGGCTTCGAAGGTGGCGTTCAGATCGGCCATGGTAGGGAGCTTCCTCTCGGTTTGGGGGGTGTTTGTCCGGTATCTTAGGTGGCAAAGTGCCCCGCAGAATAGGGGCCAGACTCCAAGAACATTTGCCATGGTCACACGCACAACCGCAGCCCCGTCATCGCCCGCCGTTCAACGCATGAGCAAGGTGGACACCGCCTGGCTGCGCATGGATTCCGCCGCCAACCTCATGATGATCACGGGGGTCTGGGTGCTCAGGCCTGGCATTTCCCGTCAGGCCTTGTGCCAACGCATCACCGAGCGCCTGCTGTGTTACCCGCGCTTCACCCAACGTGCCGAGGAAGACCTGACCGGTGCCAACTGGGTGCACGATGCCGCCTTCGACCTCGACCACCATGTGTTGTCCGAGCGTCTGCCGCGCCACCGCAAAGGCGGCGCTCGCCAGGCCTTGCAACAGCGGGTGGCGGAACTTGCGGTGGAGGCGCTGGACCCGCAGCGTCCGCTGTGGCAGTTTCACCTCATCGAAAATTACGAAGGCGGGGCCGCGCTGATCGCCCGCATCCACCATTGCATTGCCGATGGCATGGCCCTGATCGCCGTGATGATGAGCCTGGTCGATGGCGGCCAGGAACCCCCCCGGCGTGGCCAGAAAACCCGTGCCGCCACGGGCGACGTGGCCGCCGAGTGGCTGGGCGAGGCGGTCATCAAGCCGCTCACAGGCATGGCGGTCAAGCTGTTGGACGTGGCAGGCGACAGCGTGGCCAAGTCGGTGGCGCTGGCCACCAAGCCGGTGGAGGGCATGCAGGCCAGTTGGCAGCAGACCCTGGGCTGGGCGCGCTTGGGCGGGCAGGTGGTGAGCGACTTGGCGGCGCTGGCGCTCATGTCCGACGATGCCGCCACCAGCCTCAAGGCCAGTCCGTCAGCCACAAAGGCCGTGGCATGGTGCGAACCCATTTCACTGGAGCAGGTCAAGGCGGTGGGCAAGGCCTTGGGCTGTTCGGTCAACGACGTGTTGCTGTCGTGCGTGGCCGGGGCCTTCGGCCAGTACCTGCGCGAGCGGGGCGAGCCCATTGAGGGGCAGGACATCCGGGCCATGGTGCCCGTCAACCTGCGGCCCATGGAGCAGGCCTGGAAGTTGGGCAACCGCTTCGGGCTGGTGCCCCTGGTGTTGCCGGTGGGGCAAAGCCATCCATTGGAGCGGCTGTTCACGGTGCGCCAGCGCATGCAGGCCCTCAAGGGCAGCACCCAGCCCTTGCTGGCGTTTGGCCTGCTGTCGGTGGCGGGGTTGCTGGTCAAGCCGGCTCAGGAGGCCATGCTCAACCTGTTCTCGCGCAAGACCACGGCGGTCATGACCAATGTGCCCGGCCCGGCGGAAAAGCTGAAGTTCTGCGGCAGCACCCTGGAGCAGGTCATGTTCTGGGTGCCGCAGTCGGGCGACATTGGGGTGGGGGTGTCCATCCTCAGCTATGGCGGGGGCGTGCAGTTCGGGTTGATCACCGACACGGCCATGTGCCCCAACCCGCAGGAGATCATCGACCGCTTCGCGCCGCAGTTCGAGCAGTTGCTGTGGCTGTCGCTGATGCTGCCCACCGCCGCCCAGACCGAGGGGTGAGCAGCGGGCGCGGGGCGTTGCCGCTCAGGCGGCCAGCTCCAGCGTGGCCAGGTTCACCTCCAGCCGCTGCGCGGCGTCCAGGGGCGTGAGGGCCGCGGCTTGTTGCAGCAAGGCCAGGGCCTCGGGGCGGCGGTGCTCTCCGTCCAGCATGACCAGGCCGTTGGCGTATTCGATCAGGGTGGCGGCTGAATGCGGGTTGAGCGCCATGGCCGAGCGGTAGTGTTTGTGCCCGGCGTCTTTTTTGGCGCCGTAGGTCAGCCCGCCGATCAGCACCCCCACCTTGTGGATCACCTCGGCATGGAAGGCGGCCAGCGCCAGGTGGGCGTCCGCGTGGTGCGGGGTGAGTTTGAGGGTGGTGTCCAGGGCCTTTCGAACCCGGCTGCCCAGCCCCTCGGCCAAGGCCAGGCCCACACTGACGCCTTGGCTGTAACGGCCCAACGCGTGGGCTTCAAGGTACCAGGCGTTGGCGTTCTCGGGGTCTTGCTGTTGCAGCATCTGGGCGCGGTCGGCCGCCTCCCGGTACAGACTCAGGCGTTTTTGGTCGCACGGCTCCAGGTGGTTGGCGTACAGGCAGGTGGCCTTGTTGGCGGCGTTGATGCCGCTGCCCCCGGCCTCCAGCCCCACATTCACGGCGGCTTCAAACGCCCCGTTGTGGAAATGCACCCAGGCTTGCAGTGGTCCTGAGGCCTTGGGCAGCGGTTCGCAGTCGCCCGCATGCAGTTGTGCCCACGCCTTTTTCAGCGACGTGGTTGTGTATTGAAACTCCCCTGCACTCGGGAAATGGACCCATTGGCTCATGGGGTCTCCTCGTTATTGGTCTACCCGCCGATTGTCCACTGCCTTGACAAGGCTTGACCATCGGGGCTAACCAGCAGCGACGCAGACCTCAGTTCATTTGGCCGTAAGCCCCGGTGAGTGCCAGCAGGTGCTCGCGTTGCTGCGGTTCCATGTACGGCGCCAGCAGGTTGAGCACATGGGCTGCCCCTCGCAACAGGGCTTGTTCGGCGTGGTCGGGCTCCAAGGCATGGCGAGGGTCGCGCACGTACTCGAAGTTGAGCCAGTAGGTCAGCACCACCACCATGCAGTTGGCGGTGGTGTCCAGTTCCCGGGCGTCCAGGCGCAGGCTGCCGGCACGCCCCATGCCATCCAGCATGGAGCGGATGGCGCGGGTTTTGTGCCGCATCATCAGCTGGAACTGGGTCTCCAACTGGCGGTTCTTGCTCAGCAGGTCGGACAGGTCGCGGTACAGGAAGCGGTGGTGCCAGATGCGCTCGAACAGCGTGTGCATGAAGAACCACGCGTCTTCGACGTTGCGAACGTCTTCGCTGGCCATCAGGATTTCCATCACGCTGCGTTCGTACTGGCGGTACAGCGCGTTGATGAGTTCGTCTTTGGCCGGGTAGTGGTAATACAGGTTGCCCGGACTGATGCGCAGCTCTGCCGAGATCAGTGTGGTGGACACGTTGGGTTCGCCAAAGCGGTTGAAGAGGTCCAGCGTGACCTCCAGGATGCGCTCGGCGGTGCGGCGGGGTGGCTTTTTTGGCATGAGGCCGTCAGGATAGCCGGGCTCAGGTCTTGCGGGTATTCGGGCGAACCCACTGCAGCGAGTCGTGCTCCAACGCCGATTGCAGGTGCTGCACGTCGGCGTTGAGCTGATCCAGGGCCTGGTGCAGCCGATGCCGTGGCGCGGGCGGGGAGAGCGTCTGCGGCGGCGTGCCCAGCAGCGACCGGGGTTGGGTGAGCACGTGCCACGACAGGCCCATGCCGTGCGGGGCCAGCAGGGCGGACCATTCGGCGCGTCGGCTCAGGAGGTGTTGGCGGGTCTGCTGGTAGGCGTGTTCGGTCAGTTCGCGTCGCTGCCGGTAGCTGAAGGTGTTGGCCAGGTAGAACTCGGCGTCCCGGTGGTCGGGCTCCAGCAGCAGGATGGCGGTGTCGGGGTAGACCCGTTCGTACTGCTTCATGCCCAGTTCCAGGCGGGAATGGATGAGGCTGCGGAAGGTCTGGTTCATGACCGCCGGAAATCCGCCGTCCACCAACGACGGAATGGCCGAGGCCGACGCACGGCGATGGGGGCGTTCGGCGCCGCGTGAGGGCATGGGCGCTTCGGGTGCTTCCGCCTCAAAGGGCACCAGGGGGTTGAGGCAGAACATCACGTCCACGCCTTCTTCCAGCGCCACGGTGGCGTGCATGGTCTTTTTCAGGGCCCCGTCCACGTAGTGCTTGCCGTCGATTTCCACCGGGGGGAACAGGCCCGGCAGGGCTGCACTGGCGGCAATGGCGCGGGAAATGGGCACATGGTCCCAACCCTCGCGACCGAAGGGGGCGGCTTCGCCGCTGTCCAAGTGGGTGGCCACCAGGGTCAGCTTGTGCTTGAGCTTGCGAAAGTCGTTGGTACGCCCGGGGCGGTTGAACAGGCGGGCGATTTGCCGGTGCACTTCTTCGGCGCTGAACAGCCCGGTGGGCAGCAGGGGCCCCAGTTGTTCCATGGCCCCCAGCAGGTTGCGCCGCCCAGAGCCCCAGGCCCACAGGCTTTGCCAGCCCAGGTCGGGCACGCGGGCCAGCCGTTGCAGCCATTCGGCGTAGGCCGGGCGCATCAGCCAGCTGGGGTCGAAGGCCTCCTGGCCATGGCGGGGCGAATCGATGAACAGGGCGCAGAGGTCGTGGGGGCTCAGGCCGTTGGCCAGCCCGGCGGCAATGAATCCACCGGCTGACACGCCCACGTAGTGGTTGCAGTCCGCCAGGGAAAAGCCGCTCAGGGCCTCTTCCAGCGCGCACAGTGCGCCGATTTCGTAAATCGCCCCCAACGGGCCGCCTCCGGCCAGCGCCAGTGCCACCTTGGGTGGCGTGGCCCGTGGGTTGGTGCGAGGCGAGCGGCGGGGGCGGCGTGGAGTCATTCAGGTCACGGAGCGTCAATCGGCCCCAGGCCCGAGCGGGCCTTTCAGGGGCGGAGGGCGTGGTATCTGCCGATCAGGCCGCGGAAGCGCCGTCTGCCGGGGTGGCGTCGGTGCTGGCGGGGGCGCTGGCTTTGGCGGGGCGGGCCGCGGCCTTGCGGGCGGCAGGAGCCTTGGCGGCGGGCTTGGCCTTCACGGGGGCGACGACCGGGGCTTCAGCTTTCTTGGCCGGTGCCTTCTTGGGGGCGCTGGCGGTGGGGCTGGCCTTGGGTTGCAGTTTTTGCACGTTGCGGTTGAGTTCGTCGATGCGTTCGATCAGCGCGTCGATGTCTTGAGCGGTGGGCACGCCCAGCTTGCTCAGGGTGCGGGCCACGCGGTCTTCGAAGATGGTTTCCAGCTTGTCCCACTGGCCGGTGGCCTTGGCGGTCAGGTCGTTGGCCATGTTGGTCATGCGGCTGGTGGCCCCTGCAATGCGTTCTTCGGCCACGGCCTGGGTCTTGCGTTGGATGGACAGGCCTTCCTTGACCAGCGATTCAAAGGCCTTGGTGCCTTCTTGCTGGGCCTTGGAGAAAGCGCCCAGGCCGGCCAGCCAAATCTGTTGGGCAGAGTCTTTCACGGCCCCGGCCAGGGGATTGACCGCTGCTGCGGAGGTTTTGGTGGCTTTGGCGGCGGTGGTTTTCTGGACTTTCTTGACCATGGTGGACTCCATTCAAAATGAGTGTGGGCAACGGATGATCAGGACTCTACGTGTTGACCCTGAGCAGATGTAGGGCGGTGCAACTAACTTTCTAGGCTCGGGACTCCAGGGTCTACACGGGTTTGTGCTGAAACCGTGTCGGTGGGGGCTGGGCAGAATGCAGGCTGGTTTCATCGGGCGTTCATTCGGGTGCCCGACAGGACAATGCACATGCCATCAGGAGAACACTCATGCGTTATTTCGTGACAGGGGCCACGGGCTTCATCGGCAAGCGGCTGGTCAAGCGGTTGTTGGAGGGCAAGGGGGCTTCGGTCCACTTCCTGATGCGCGCGGGCAGCGAGGGCAAACTGGCCGATCTGTATGCCTACTGGGGGCTGTCGGGGGCCAAGGCGCAGGCCCGTGCGGTGCCGGTCTACGGCGATCTGACGGCCAAGAAACTGGGGGTGGCGGCGGATGTAGTCAAGCAGCTCAAGGGGCAGATTGACCACCTGTACCACCTGGCGGCGGTGTATGACCTGAGCGCCGACGAGGACAGCCAAGTGGCCGTCAACATCGAAGGCACGCGCAACATGGTCGAGTTTGCCAAAGCGGTGGAGGCGGGCCAGGTGCACCATGTGTCATCCATTGCCGCCGCAGGCTTGTATGAAGGTGTGTTCCGCGAAGACATGTTCGAGGAAGCCGAAGGGTTGGACCATCCCTACTTCGCCACCAAGCACGAGAGCGAAAAAATCGTGCGCAAGGAGTGCAAGCAGCCGTGGACGGTGTATCGCCCGGCCATGGTGGTGGGGGACAGCGCCACGGGCGAGATGGACAAGGTGGATGGGCCGTACTACTTCTTCAAGCTCATCCAGCGCATGCGCCAGATCCTGCCCCCTTGGATGCCCAGCGTGGGCCTGGAGGGGGGGCGCGTCAACATCGTGCCGGTGGATTTTGTGGTCAATGCGCTGGCTCACATCAGCCATCAACCCAACACCGTGGGCCGCTGCTTTCACTTGGTGGACCCGGTGGGTTACCGCGTGGGCGACGTGCTGGACATCTTCAGCCGTGCGGCCCATGCCCCGCGCATGAACCTGTTCGTCAATGCCGCGTTGCTGGGTTTCATTCCGAAAAGCGTCAAGAAGGGCATGATGGCCTTGGCGCCGGTGCGCCGCATCCGCAACGCCGTGATGAAGGACCTGGGCCTGCCGGAAGACATCCTCACCTTCGTCAACTACCCCACCCGGTTTGATCGTCGCGACACCGACGCCATGCTCAAAGGCAGTGGCGTTGAATGCCCCAACCTCAAGGACTACGCGTGGCGGCTGTGGGACTACTGGGAGCGTCACCTGGACCCCGATCTGCACATCGACCGCAGCCTCAAGGGCACTGTGGGGGGCAAGGTGGTGTTGGTGACGGGCGGCAGCTCCGGCATCGGGCTGGCCGCGGCGCACAAGTTTGCCGAAGCCGGGGCCACCACCATCATCTGTGGCCGCGACCAGGACAAGCTGGACGAAGCCTGTGCCGAGGCCAAGGCCAAGGGGTATGCGTTTGTGGCCTATGCCGCCGACATCGCCGACATGGCCGATTGCGACCGGTTTGTGCAGCTGCTGATCGAGAACCACGGTGGGGTGGACTTCCTCATCAACAACGCCGGACGGTCCATTCGCCGTGCCATCGAGAGCAGCTACGACCGCTTCCACGACTACGAGCGCACCATGCAGCTCAACTACTTTGGTTGCCTGCGCGTCACCATGGGTCTGCTGCCCGGCATGACGGCCAAGCGCAAGGGCCATGTGGTCAACATCAGCTCCATCGGGGTGCTGACCAATGCGCCGCGTTTCTCGGCCTACGTGGCCAGCAAGGCCGCGCTGGACGCATGGACGCGGTGCGCCTCCAGCGAGTTTGCGGATGTGGGCATCACCTTCACCACCATCAACATGCCGCTGGTGCGCACACCCATGATCGCGCCCACGCAGATCTACAAGAACGTGCCCACGCTGTCACCCGAGGAAGCCGCCGACCTGATTGCCGACGCCTGCGTGTCCAAGCCCGTGCGCATCGCCACCCGCACGGGCATCTTCGGTCAGGTGCTGCACGCCTTCATGCCGCGGGTGGCTCAGATCGTGATGAACACCAGCTTCCGCATGTTCCCCGACTCCGCCGCTGCCAAGGGCGACAAAGGGGCCAAGCCCCAGCTGTCACCCGAGGCAGTGGCGTTGCAGCAGATGATGCAGGGGATTCACTTCTGACGGGCGCTGGCGTGCCGTGATCGCCTGGCTCTGATGGGCTTTGTCCGAGGGGCTGTTTTCTGACGAAATCAGCCCCTTGTGCTTTTTATGTCTGGCTTATTTGCTATTTATTTTGGTTGTTGATTCGAGGTCCTCGCCACCGCGTTGAGGTCGACGGTCGTCGATAATCAACGGTTCGCTTTCACTCCAGACCCCGACACAACATGATCCTTGTCACTGGCGGCGCCGGCTTCATCGGCGGAAACTTCGTGCTCGATTGGCTGGGCACCTCCGACGAGCCCGTGGTCAACCTCGACAAACTCACCTACGCGGGCAACCTGGAAACCCTGGCCTCGCTGCAAGGCGATGCACGCCACACCTTTGTGCAGGGCGACATTGGTGACCGGGCCTTGCTGGATCGGCTGCTGGCCCAGCACCAACCCCGTGCCGTCATCAACTTTGCAGCCGAAAGCCATGTGGACCGCAGCATCCACGGCCCCGAAGACTTCATCCAGACCAATGTGTTGGGAACTTTCAGGCTTTTGGAAGCTGTCAGGCTTCATTGGCAAGCGTTGCCTGCTCCTGAAAAAGCAGCATTCCGTTTTCTGCACGTCAGCACTGACGAGGTGTACGGCAGCCTGGGCCCTGGCGACCCCGCCTTTGCTGAAAGCAACCGCTACGAGCCCAACAGCCCCTACAGCGCCAGCAAGGCCGCCAGCGACCACCTGGTGCGCGCCTGGCACCACACCTACGGCCTGCCGGTGCTCACCACCAACTGCAGCAACAACTACGGGCCCTTCCACTTTCCGGAAAAGCTCATCCCGCTCATGATCGTCAATGCCCTCGCGGGCAAGCCCCTGCCGGTGTATGGCGATGGCATGCAAATTCGCGACTGGCTTTACGTCAAGGACCACTGCAGCGCCATCCGCCGCGTGTTGCAGGCCGGGCGTCTGGGCGAAACCTACAACGTGGGGGGCTGGAACGAAAAGCCCAACATCGACATCGTCCACACCGTGTGCGCCCTGTTGGACGAGCTGCGCCCCAAGGCCGATGGCAGCAGCTATGCCGCGCAAATCACCCACGTCACCGACCGGCCTGGCCACGACCGCCGTTACGCCATCGATGCCCGCAAGCTCGAAGCCGAACTGGGCTGGAAACCCGCCGAAACCTTTGAAACCGGCATTCGCAAAACCGTGCAGTGGTACCTGGACAACCCCCAGTGGGTGACCAACGTGCAAAGCGGTGCCTACCGCGAGTGGGTGGGCAAGCAATACGGCGCACAGGCAGGGGCCCAGGCGTGAACATCCTGCTGCTGGGCAAAAACGGCCAGGTGGGCTGGGAGCTGCAGCGCAGCCTGGCGGTGCTGGGCTCGGTGACGGCGCTGGACCGTCAAGGCGCGTGCGTGGCGGGTCAAACCCTGTGTGGCGACTTGTCCGACCTCGACGGGCTGACCCGCACGGTGCAGATCCTTCGGCCCGACGTCATCGTCAACGCCGCGGCCCACACCGCGGTGGACAAGGCCGAGAGCGAGCCTGACCTGGCCCACCGCCTCAACGCCCAGGCCCCTGCGGTGCTGGCGCGCGAAGCGGCGGCACTGGGCGCCTGGCTGGTGCACTACAGCACGGACTATGTGTTCGACGGCAGCGGCACCCAGGCTTGGGTGGAATCCGACGCCACCGGCCCCTTGAGTGTGTACGGCCAGACCAAGCTGGCGGGCGAGCAGGCCATCCAGGCCAGCGGCTGCCAGCATTTGATCTTTCGCACCAGCTGGGTGTACGCCGCGCGTGGGGGCAACTTCGCCAAGACCATGATCCGACTGGCCCGCGAACGCGAGCGGCTCACCGTCATCAACGACCAGTTTGGAGCCCCCACCGGGGCCGACCTCATTGCCGACGTGACCGCACATGCCGTGCGCCGCGTGGCCGGGGCGCATGACGGGGCTGGGTTGTCGGGCGTCTACCATTTGGTGGCAGCAGGTGAAACCACCTGGTTTGATTATGCAAATCAGGTTCTTGCGCTTTCAAATAAAGCGCAAGCAGCTACTGATTTTGTAGTTAAAGAGGTGGTGCCCGTGCCCACCAGCGCCTTCCCCACGCCCGCCCGCAGGCCGCACAACTCCCGCTTGAACACGGCCAAACTGCAACAGGCATTCGGGCTGACGCTGCCCCCGTGGCAGCAAGGGGTGGCGCGCATGCTGGCCGAGATTCACTGAGGGCAGCGCGGGCCGCTTCCTTTCCATCATTCAGGGACTGCAGAATTCCATGACCACCCCCACCACGCAACGCAAGGGCATCATCCTGGCCGGAGGCTCCGGCACCCGCTTGCACCCCGCCACCCTGGCCATCAGCAAGCAGCTGCTGCCGGTGTACGACAAGCCCATGATCTACTACCCGCTCAGCACCCTGATGCTGGCGGGCATCCGCGACGTGCTCATCATCAGCACCCCGCAAGACACCCCCCGCTTTCAGCAGCTGTTGGGTGACGGCAGCCAGTGGGGCATGAACCTCAGCTACGCCGTGCAACCCAGCCCGGACGGCTTGGCACAAGCCTTCCTGATTGGTGAGCAGTTCATTGGCAACAACCCCTGCGCACTGGTGCTGGGCGACAACATCTTCTACGGCCACGACCTGCACAAGCTGCTGGCCAGTGCCGATGCCCAGGCCAGCGGGGCCACCGTGTTCGCCTACCACGTGCACGACCCCGAGCGCTACGGCGTGGTGGCCTTCGACCCGACCGGCAAGGCCACCAGCATCGAAGAAAAGCCCGCCCAACCGCTAAGCAACTTTGCCGTAACCGGGCTGTACTTTTACGACAACCAGGTGGTGGACATTGCCAAGGCCGTCAAACCCAGCGCCCGGGGCGAGCTGGAAATCACCAGCGTCAACCAAGCCTACCTGGAGCAGGGCAGCTTGACGGTGCAGATCATGCAACGCGGCTACGCCTGGCTGGACACCGGCACGCACGAAAGCCTGCTGGAAGCCGGGCAGTTCATTGCCACCCTGGAGCACCGCCAGGGTCTCAAGATTGCCTGCCCTGAAGAAATTGCGTGGCGTGCCGGTTGGATTGATGCCCAGCAAATCCAGAAGCTGGCGGCGCCGCTGGCCAAGAACGGCTACGGGAAGTACCTGCTCCAGTTGTTGCGCCACGCCCATTGACCTGACGTTTGCCCGCCATGCCTTACACCGTCATCCCAACCGCCATTCCCGACGTGCTCATCCTCGAACCCAAGGTGTTCGGGGACGCCCGCGGCTTTTTCTTCGAGAGCTTCAACCAGGCCGACTTCCATGCCGCCACCGGCCTGGACGTGTCTTTTGTGCAGGACAACCACAGCCGCTCCTCCAAAGGCGTGCTGCGTGGTTTGCACTACCAACTGGCCCCCAAGGCACAGGGCAAGCTGGTGCGGGTGGTGCGCGGCGCGGTGTTCGATGTGGCGGTGGACATCCGCCAAGCGTCGCCCACGTTCGGGCAATGGGTGGGGGTGGAGCTGAGCGAGGACGACCACCGCCAGTTCTGGATACCCCCCGGTTTTGCCCACGGGTTTGTCACGCTGACCGACACCGCTGACTTTTTGTACAAGACCACCGAGTACTACTCCCCGCCCTACGACCGCGGCATCGCCTGGAACGACCCCGCCATTGGCATTCAGTGGCCGGATGTGGTCGCACCATCACTGCTGTCGGCCAAAGACCTCTCTGCCCGAAGGTTGGCTGATGTGCCTGCGTCCGAGCTGTTTGCCTGACCCGAAACCGACCGTGTCACTGTCCGTTTCCATTGTCAGCCACGGTCACGGACCCCATGTCCGCGTGTTGTTGTCATTGCTGGCTCAAGCCGATGCCACCCCCTTGCGTCGGGTGTGGCTGACCCTCAATGTGCCCGAACCAGGGCTGTTGGCACTGCAAGGGCTGCCCTGGCCGTTCGATTTGAGGGTGGTTGGCAACGCCGCTCCATTGGGATTCGGGGCGAACCACAACCAGGCTTTTTTCTTCGAACAATCGGAGGCTGATCCAGCCGTGTTCTTTGCGGTCCTCAACCCCGACCTGACGTGGCAGGTCGATCCGTTCCCGATGTTGCTGGCCGCGGCGCAACAGCCCTTTGCGGGCTGTGCGTACCCAATGCAACTCGATCCTCAGGGGCGGGTTCAAGACCATCGGCGGTTGTTGCCTTCACCCTGGTCGCTGTGGCGGCGGTATCTGGTCCGCCAAGACTCGTCGGCTCAGGGGTTGACGTCTCCGGACTGGGTGAATGCCGCTTTGCTCGTGTTTCCTTCTGCTGTCTATGCCGCGTTGGGTGGCTTTGATGTTGGGTATTTCATGTACTGTGAAGACGTGGACATATGTCTTCGGCTGCAGTTGGCTGGCAGGCGTCTGATCGATGCACATCAGGCGCAAGTTGTGCACGACGCCCACCGCTCCAGCCGCCGCAATGTGCGCCATCTGTATTGGCATGTTCGCAGCTTGTTGCGGCTGTGGTCATCCGCGTCATATCGTCAATATCGGGCCAAGTCTGCGTCGGTTGTTACCATCAACGGTTGACCGTGCGCCAGTCCCATTCTGTCATGTCCTCTGCCTCCATGCCACTCACTCCTGATCTGCCGAGTCCTTCCCATGTTCGTCTTCGGCTGGGTGAGCTGTTGGTGGCGCAAGGCAAGTTGGGGGCACGCGACTTGGAACGAGCCCTGCTTGCCCAGTCAGAAATGGGCGGTTTGCTCGGGCGGGTGCTGGTCCGCCTGGGCTTGGTCGCCGAGACCGACGTTGTTTGTGCATTGGCCGAGCAGTTGCACATGCCTTTGGTGCTGGCGTCCGATTTCCCGGACCTCCCGCCCGAAGTGCCGGGACTGCTCCCTGATTTTGCTCGTGCCCATGGCGTGTTTCCGTTGAAGCTTGATGGCGCTGGTTTGACCGTGGCGCTGGCCAATCCGCAAGATGCGTACGTGCTCAAGGCGGTGCGACTGGCCACCGGACAGGTCATTCATCCATGCGTGGCGTTGGAGTCGGACATTGAGAAAGCCCTCACGCCGCCGACCGACGTGGCCGATGTGGACGCAGATGACGGGCTGGGTTTGGATGCCGATGGCGGCGACTTCGTTGAACACCTGAAAGACCTGGCCAGTGAGGCTCCGGTGATTCGACTGGTGAATGCCATCATCGGTCGTGTCATCGACATGCGTGCGTCCGACATTCACCTGGAGCCCTTCGACGATGGACTGCATGTCCGTTATCGGGTTGATGGCGTCATTGCCACGTCCGAAGTGGTGCCACCCAAACACAGTGCGGCTGTCAACTCCCGGGTCAAGCTCATGGCGCACCTGGACATCGCCGAGCGACGGCTGCCGCAAGATGGTCGAATCAAAACCCGGGTCAAGGGGCGAGAGATTGATTTGCGTGTGTCCACGGTCCCCACGGTCCACGGTGAGAGCGTGGTCATGCGAGTGTTGGACCGGTCTTCGGTGCGGTTCAGTCTGGAGGACATGGGGTTTGCCTCCGACACCCTTGAAAAGTTCAATGCACTCTTGGCGCGGCCCCATGGGATCGTGCTCGTCACGGGGCCAACAGGTTCCGGCAAAACCACCACGCTGTACGCCGCGCTGTCCAAGGTGGATGCCGATGCCCACAAAATCATCACGGTGGAAGAGCCCGTGGAGTACCAGCTGGAAGGCATCAACCAAATCCAGGTGCACGGGCAGATTGGCCTGACCTTTGCCCGCGCATTGCGTTCCATCCTCCGGCAAGACCCCGACATCATCATGATCGGGGAGATGCGAGACAGCGAAACCGCACAAATTGCCGTGCAGTCGGCGCTCACAGGGCATTTGGTCTTGTCCACACTGCACACCAACACCGCGGCGGGGGCGGTGGTTCGCCTGACCGACATGGGGGTGGAGCGCTACCTCATCACCTCATCGGTCAACGGCGTTTTGTCTCAACGGCTCGTGCGCCGTCTGTGCGGCCATTGCAAGGAGGCAAGGCCTGTGGACGATGCTGTTCTGCGCAACTCCGGTCTGGGACAGTTCTTGCAATCCGGTCAGCCGATGTACCACGCCGTGGGTTGTTCGCATTGCCGAGGGTCGGGCTACAGTGGCCGGGTCGGCGTACACGAGTTGCTGGTGCTGGACGACGACTTGCGCCGAGCCATCCTGGATGGTGCCGACGCCGGGACGTTGCATGCCAAGGCCCAGACTTCCGGTATGTTGAGCCTGTATGAAGATGGGCTGCGCAAGGTTGCCGCAGGGGAAACCAGCTTGGATGAGGTGCTTCGCGTGACCGAGGACCAGTCCGATGCCTGACTTTTTGTGGCAAGCCGCCCGTCCCGATGGCCAAATCACCGACGGGCGTGGCGAGGCAGCGTCTCAGGCCGAACTCCTCCGTCAGCTGCGGCAGCAGGGTTTGACGCCCATACAGGTGACCCCGGCCGACTCGTCCACACCGCTGCCTCACGCCGTTGTTGCGCCAAATGCGGCCCCCAAGTCGCGGCAACCCCGCGGGCGTTCGGTGGGGGGCCGCCCCCAGGCTGCCGACATCCTGCTGCTGACCACCGAGCTGTCCATCATGCTCAAGGCGGGGCTGGCACTTGACACGGCCTTGCGTGTGCTGATCGGCATGAGCCACAAACCAACCGTGGCGCAATTGGTTGAAACCGTGCTGGAAGACGTCAAAGGCGGCGTGCCCTTGAGCAAGGCTCTGGGTCGACACCAGCCCTTGTTTGGCGATTTCTACATCAACATGGTTCGTTCCGGTGAGGCCAGTGGGCAACTGTCAGCGGTGTTCGAACGGCTGGTTGAGCACATGGAGCGGCTGAGGGCCCTGCGCGAAAGTGTGGTGTCTGCCACCATCTATCCAGCCATCTTGCTGGGGGTCGCCGTGTTGTCCCTGGTGGCCATGCTGGGTTTTGTCGTGCCTCAATTTGAAACGCTGTTCAAAGACATGGGAGACGCCCTGCCGATGCCCACCTTGTTTGTCATGCGGCTGGGGCAGGCCTTCACGCAATACGGATGGGCCATGGCCATTGCGGTGGCCATCCTGGGTTGGGGGGGGCGGCGTTGGTTGCGTTCGGCAGAGGGGAAGTCTTGGTGGCAAAAGCAGGCCTTGCGCTTGCCTGTGTTGGGTGGTTTGCTACACAAATATGACTTGACCTTATTTGCCCGCTCCCTGGGAACGTTGTTGGGCAATGGCGTGCCATTGCTGGCTGCCTTGCACATCGCCACCGAAACGGTGGGCAACACCAACCTGCGTCAAGCGCTTGCCAGCGTTCCGTCGCAAGTCAAAGCTGGCGGAAAGCTGGTCGATGCACTGTCTGCCACTGGGATTTTTGAACCTTTGGCCATCAACTTGGTCCGAGTGGGCGAAGAAACCGGCCGTGTGGGGCCCATGCTGCTGGAGTTGGCGCAAATCTTCAATCGGGAAGTGGAAATTGGCATCAAGCGTGCGCTGACCATGCTGGAGCCTCTGCTCATCTTGGTGCTCGGCTTGCTCATTGCCGCCATCATCGTTTCCATCCTGCTGGGCATTTTGTCCGTCAATGACTTGGCTTCGTAAAATTCACTCCCTTTCGCACACGTCAAACTCATGCAATTCCAACATTCTGTGCGTCGCCAGGCGCAGGGCTTCACCCTCATCGAACTGCTGGTGGTCCTGGCCATCCTCACCTTGCTGGCCGGACTTGTGGGTCCTCGCGTTCTGGGGCAGTTGGGCGGAGCCAAAAGCAAGACCGCAGCAGTCCAGATTGCCGACTTGGAAAAATCACTGGACTTGTTCAAGCTGGATGTCGGTCGTTATCCCTCCACTGATGAAGGATTGCAGGCTCTGGTGTCAAAGCCCGCTGCCGCCGCGGGTTGGAATGGTCCCTATGTGAAAGGTGGGGTTCCCAATGACCCCTGGGGCAAGCCCTACAAATACACCAGTCCCGCAGCCGGAGGGGGGGTGGAAATTCTCTCCCTGGGGGGCGACGGAGCGCCCGGCGGAGAAGGCGAGAACGCCGACATCAAAAACCAACAGTGAACCGCCTTGGCGTCTCGCTCCGGTCGGGTGTTCAGCGCGGATTCACCCTTGTGGAACTGCTGGTTGTGTTTGCCATTGCGGCCTTGCTTGTGGGGCTGGCCCCCCTGGCTTTTGGCAAGCTGAAGGAAACCTCTCAATACCGTGACACCTTGCGGGCGCTGGTTGCTGACCTGAGGCAGGCGCGCCAATCGGCGGTCACCCGAGGGGTGGAAACCCGTTTTCAGATGGACCTTTCCAAGCGGTTGTTTGGGGTGCAAGGGCAACCGGGTCACCCGGTTCCGTCGCCGCTGGAAGTGCGTGCCACCGTGGGCAGTTCCGAGCTGAGTGCCGATCAGGTCGCTGGCATCCTCTTTTTGCCCGACGGTGGATCTACAGGGGGCAGCTTTGACCTCGTTCGCCCGTCTGGCTCGGGGGTTCGCGTGCGTGTGGACTGGTTGTCCGGGCGTGTCGAGCAGGAAGCCCTCTCTCCTTGATCGCACCATGACCGCAGCCCGTCGCTCGCCGCAACACGGCTTGTCCTTGCTGGAGTTGCTGGTGGCTTTCACCATCATGGCGTTGTCCCTGGGGTTGCTGTATCGCACCCTGGGCGGGGGTGTGAGAACCGTGGCCGAATTGGATGCCCGACAGCAGGCCGCCATGGTGGGCGAGTCGGTGCTTGCATCACGCGATTCGGTCACCGCTCAAGGATGGAACGAAAGCGGCGTATCGGGCGGATTTCATTGGCAGGTCAGCAGCCAACCCCATGCAACCGGTGGTCTGTTGCTGTTGCCGGGGGCTTCCGGTCAGGGTGAACCCATGGACAGGGTGCCACTGCATGTGGTGACGCTGCGCGTCAGTTGGCAAGACGGACTCCGTGAGCGGAATCTGGATGTTCAGACCTTGTTGCCGCAACGCAAACCCTTGCCCGGGGAGGTCGCACCATGACGCGGCACTCGGCACAGAGGGCGGACAATGGCTTCACGCTGGTGGAAATGCTGGTCGCCATGTCACTGTTGGCGGTGCTGATGGTTGCGCTGACATCGGTCATGCGCACCATGGCGCAGACCGAAACCAAAGTTGACCAGCGACTGCAGCGCATTGACGACATGCGCGTCACGCGGGGCTTTCTGCAACAGGTGTTGGGGCGGGTGTCGGCTCGACCGCTGCCACCCGCCGCAGGGGCGGGGACTGTCTTGCCGTTTCGCGCCACGGCGGATCGGGTGGAGTGGGTGGGCATCATGCCGGCGCGCCACGGCATGGGGGGCCGACATTTTTTCCGCTTGGCGCTGGAAGACTCCGACCAGGGGCCTGCGCTGGTGTTGCGCTTTCAGCCCTGGGATGCAGGGTTGCGTGACTTCCCCGATTGGCGTGGAGCCACCCCTCGGGTTCTCGTGGCCGGTGTGACGCATTTTGCCGTGCAGGCGCAGGGGCGTCCCGAAGGGGCGCGCCCCATGCCGCCAGCATGGTCTCCAGGTTGGGCACCTGGATGGCAGGTGCCCGAGCTGCTGCCTGAACGCGTGCTGTTGTCGCTGGCCGATGCACAGGGGGCCTGGCCCGACCTGGTCCTGTCGGTGCAGGCGCTTTCACAGGGGCGTGCCGCAGGTGGGGTCTTTTCCATTGGAGGCAGCCGGTGAGATCGCGTTTGCAAACCCAGGGCTTGGCACTGGTGGCGGTGCTGTGGCTGGTGGCAGCCCTGTCCATCATGGTCACCGGGTTGATTCGCAATTTGCGCGGTGAAATTCACATTGCCACCCACCAACGCCAGTCCGTTGTGGCGGGGGCGCTGGCCGATGCGGCCATCCGCCTGTGGTTGCAAGAGGCCGCGTCGCGCAAACTGAGTGTGGATCGGCCCATGGCATCTTTTGTCAACGTGTTTGGGCAATCTGTGAAAGTGGTGGCGCAGCCGCTTTCAGGGTTGATTGACATCAACCACGCACCCGAACCCTTGCTGGCCGCGCTCTACCAGCATGGGGGTGGTTTGTCAGCCGACATGGCGGCCCAACTCGCGCATGCAACGGTGGAGACCCGCACCCGCCCGGATGCCCAAGGTCGACCCGAAGGGTTCGATGCACCCGAGGACTTGCTTCGTGTTCCAGGGGTTTCGTACCCCCTCTATGCTACGATCGCCCGCCTTGTTTCTGCCAACCTCAGCGGGGGGGGGCGAGTCAATGCGCAATCAGCCCCGCTGCCCGTGTTGGCGGTGCTGGCCCAAGGCAACCTTGCACGGGCCAGCCAGTTGGCCGCTGTGCGCGAAACACCATCCCCCTTGCCCATGGACACGTCGTCGCTCAACCCCGCCTTCATTGACAACGGTCCCTCCATGGCTGTGCAGGTCAGTGCCGAGGTGCCTTTGTCGGATGGCGCATCCTGGGTTCGAACATGGACCGTCAGCCTGATGCCGTCTCTTCGCACAGGCTTGCCCTGGACGGTGCTGGACATGCAGCAATTTTCGCAACCTGTTGGTAATTTTTGATCGAACTCAGCCCATGGCCATCCTCCAACGAGACGCTCGCCTGTTTGGTTTGGACTTGTCCACGCTCGGGGACGATCTGCGCATGGCCTGGCGTGACATGGCGCAATGGCCGGTGTTGCGGTGGTTGTGGCCAACGGCACCCGTGAGGGTGTTGATGGCCGATGGGTCTGAGCAGTTTTTTTATTCTAAAAATCGACCTCTGTCGCTTGATGTAAAAGGCCTGTCTGCTGCAAAATTTGTTGCGGTTCAGTTGCCTGAAGACATTCTTCTGCGTCGCTGTGTCCGCATGCCGCAGCTGCCACCGTCCGCGGTGGACTCTGCGCTGCGTTTGGAGGCAGCCAGTCAAAGCCCCTTTCCCGAGACCGACATGTTGTGGGTTTCTCAGTCGGTGCCAGCGTCGGGGGGCGAGCAGGTTTGGGAGCTGGTTGTCACATCCCGGACGCTGGTGCTCCAGCACCTTCAGCAGCGCTTGTCCCAGCTTGCTGCGCCAGTCTCGCCCAGCGTGCAGCCCGAGGTGTGGGTGTCTTTCGATGGCTTTCCACACCCCGTTGTCCTGCCCGGGTTTGGTGAGTTGCGGCGGCAACGACAGCAACGCCTGGGGGGCATGGCCAACGCAGCGCTGTGTTTGGCGGCGGCGGGCTTGGTCGGCGTCATTGCGGTCACGCCCACATTGCAGCAGCGCCTGGTGGTGCTCGACGCGGCAGCACAGCATGCAGCCCTGATGCAGCAGGTGGCGCCTGTGCAGCGCCAGCGCGAAGCCTATGTCAGTGCGGCTGAGCAATTGAAGGCCGTGATGGACACCGCCGGGGCCCCTTTGTCGGCCCTGGAAGTCATGGACAAGGTCACCAGCGCGCTGCCAGACGACTCCTCCTTGCTGACCCTGTCGTTCAACGCCACGGAATGGCCAGACAAGCCTCCAAAACTCATCCTCACGGGGCAGACACCCAATGCAGCGCTGCTCATGCAGGCCTTGGGCAAAGTGCCCGGTCTGAAGGACATCAAAGCCCCAACCCCCGCCATCAAACCCCTGGGGGCAGACAAAGAAAGCTTCACCATCGAGGCCACGCTCGACGTGTCCCAGTTGCGATCATGACAGCCGCCGCCCACTCATCTCGTGCCCGCTATTTGTTCGGGCTGCAACTGCTGACCTTGTCGGTGGTCCTGGTTCCCCTGGGCCTGGGGGGCTGGTGGGTCTGGCAAAAACATCAACAGCTGCAAGAGCGGCTGGACCAGATCACCCCGCGTCACGCCCGGCTGCTGGGGCTGCGCGACAGCAAGGCTGAACTGGACAAGGCCGAGGCCGCGGTTCGGCAGCAATTGGCTGCACGGGCCTATGCAGCAGAGCAAGACCCCACCCAGGTGGGCAACGAAGCGCAACAACGCATCCGCACCTTGTTTGCCGACAGCAAGCTCGACATTGGCAGCATCCAGGTGTTGCCTCCCAAAGAGGGCAAAACCTTTGATCGCATCGGCATCGTGCTCAAGGTCGAGGGGGACTTGGTCGGCCTGCACAACGCGCTCACCTTGTTGCAAACGCAAACCCCCTCTGTGTGGCTGGATGGCTTTTCCATCCAGACCATTGGGGCTGTCAAACCAAAATCAGCTCAGAAGTTGGGCGCTCAATTCAACCTGTCGGTGATGAGGTCCCGGGCATGAAGGTGCGCATCCTGTTGGTGACCCTGGTGGTGGCTTTGGCCGGAACATTGGCCGCCTTGTGGCTGGATGAATCGGGCCAGCCTCGGGCATTCGCCTGGACCGCCCCCGCACCGTTGCCGCCCGAACTTTCAGCCGGAGAAAGCACGGAAGCCGTTGCCCCAGCCAGTCCCGTCCAGTTCATGGCGGTGCTGGATCGCCCCATGTTTGCGCCCGATCGGCGTCCACCCCCTCCGCCCGCGCCTCCTGCGCCACCCCCTCCGCCCGACCCCTTGGCCAACGTCACCCTGTATGGCCTGTTCGGCAGTGGCGACAGGGGGGGGGTGCTGGCCAACTTTGACGGCAAGGTCCGCCGTGTCCATGTGAATGAAAGCATTGGCGACTGGACGGTCAAGGCCATCGAAGGGCGGTCGGTCACGTTTGCGCGTGGAGACGAAACCCGAACCCTCAACCTCGTGGCCAACCATGGCGCTCGCAAAACACCGGTCACCACCAGTGCTGCCCCCACCCCCGGGGCTGTGCCCTCGCCGAGCGCGCCCATGGATCGGCAAGCCATGATGCAGGCTGAAGTGGAAGCCGCCCGCGAAAGGCTGCGCCAACGCAATGAACTCTTCCGCAAGGCCGGTTTGCCGCCGGTCAAGGAGTGACACCCGAATGCTCATGAAATTTGTCCCCTTTCGTCGTTCGGCCTGGGCTGTGCTGGTGTGGATGGTGCTCAGCACTGCCCATGCCCAACCGGTTGACGCCAATGCCGTGGCCGATGTGCCGCAACCTCGCCTCATGGCGGGCAACGACGCCGTCATTGCGCCTCCCAAAGACGTGCCGCCATTGCAAGGCAATCCCATCAGCTTCAATTTTGAAGATGCGCCCATTGCCCAGTTCGCAGCCATTGTGCTGAAGGATGTGCTGCGGGTGGACCACGTGCTGCACCAGCCCCTGGCGGGGTCGGTCACCCTGTCCACCAGCGGAGAGGTGCCTGCCGACCAAGCCATGCTCCTGCTGGAGAGCGCATTGCAAGCCAACGGCTTGATGATGGTTCGCGACACCCGCGGCACCTACCACGTGGGCAAGCCCGACGTGTTGAAGGGCGTTGTGCCCGCTTTGCGCCAAGCCACACCGGGCAAGCCCCTGCCTCCCGGGACCGGTGCCATCATCATCCGGCTGCAATACATCGGGGCGGCCGAAATGGCCAGCATCCTCAAGCCCATGATGGCGGCAGATTCCCTCATTCGCGTGGACACCGCACGCAACCTGCTGGTGCTTTCGGGCACCCGCAACCAGGCAGAGGGGTGGTTGGAGGTGGTGTCCACGTTCGATGTGAACCTGCTCAAAGGCATGTCTGTGGGCGTGTTCCCGCTCAAGAACGTCACCACGGCAGAGGTTGACACCGCGCTCCGGTTGCTTTCCGGCGGCGGGGCTGCTGCAGCGCGCACGCCTGCCACAGCACCTGCTGTGGCGCTCGGCGCGGCGGGGGCAGCAGCCTCTGCAGCAAACACCCCAGCTGCGGCATCTGCTTCAGACACCATTCCGTTCTTTGGCTCCATCCGCATCATGCCCATCGAGCGGATCAACAGCGTCATTGTGGTCACCCCTCGTGCCGCCTACCTGGAAGAGGCCCGCGCCTGGATCGACAAGCTAGACCAACCCGGCAACGGCAGCAGCGAGCCGCAACTCTTCATCTACCCGGTGCAAAACGGCTCAGCCAAACATTTGGCCAGCGTGGTGGGCGGACTGTTTGGCTCCGGGCAGGCCAATGCACAGGTCGGCACCACAGGTGTAGCCCCAGGGTTGCAAACGGCTGTTGGCACCACCTCCGTGGGCGGGTTGACCGCTCCAGGGGGCTTGAGCTTTGGTGCGGGTGCCACCGCAGGGGTGGGCATGGGGGCTAATCAGGTCGGTGCACAACGCCTGGGTGCCTCTGCCGCCCAGGCCGCCCCCACCGCCGTCACATTGGGTGGTCAGGGCAGCGGCGTTCGCCTCATGGCCGATGAATTGAACAACGCCGTGTTGTTCTACGGCACCAAGGCCGATTTCAGCAAAGTGGAAAGCGTGCTCAAGCGGTTGGATGTGTCGCCCGTCCAGGTGCTGATCGAGGCGTCCATCATCGAGGTCACGCTGACCGACGACTTGTCTTATGGCCTTCAATGGCTGTTCAACGGTGGTGCGCCCGGCAGCCTCAACGGCCGTGGCGCTGTCAGCACCGTGGCGGGCGGTGCGCTGGGTGCGGCCAAAGCGGGCTTGTCCTACACCCTCACCAATTCGGCGGGCAATGTGCGCGGGGTGCTGAACGCCTTGGCGGAAAAATCACTGGTCAAGGTCATTTCCAGCCCCTCGCTCATGGTGCTGGACAACCACACGGCCACCATTTCGGTGGGCAACCAGCAGCCCGTGAAAACCGCCACCACGGTGGTAACGGGGGGCACGGTCAGTGAAAGCATCACCTACAAAGACACGGGCGTGAGCCTGACCGTCAAGCCCTCCGTCACCGCGGGCAACATGGTCACCATGGACATGAATCAATCCGTGACCGATGTAGGTAGTGTGGATTCTGCAACGGGACAGCGCGCTTTCCTGCAAAGGCAAATCAACAGCAAGGTGGCTGTGCGCTCGGGCGACAGCGTGGTGCTGGGTGGCCTGATTCGCGACAATGCCACCTCTGGCAGCAGCGGCATTCCGGGCTTGGCTGCCATTCCGCTGATTGGTGGCTTGTTTGGAACCCAGGCCAAGTCTGGCGGTCGAACCGAGTTGCTGGTGGTTTTGATGCCGCGCGTGGTGCGTGTGGACCAGGATGTTCAGGCCATCAGCGCCGAGCTGCGGGATCGGATGAAGGGTTTGTCCTTCACCAACGACATGGTTCGTTGACGCCTGCGGTGATTTTCATCTATTCATGAGGAGTAAAAACGCAATGGTTGTGTTGTTCCAAACCCGAAAGGCCTTCCAGGGCTTCGTGGTGGGCACCTGTTTGGCTGTGCTGCTGGCCGGATGTGGGTCTGCCACAATGCCTCATGCTGCATCGCCTGAGCAGGAGGTTGCCCGGCTGGCGCAGATGCGTTGGGAGCACTTATTGGCACACGATTGGGCCAAGGCATACGACATGCTCACGCCCGGGTACAAAAAGTTACACTCTCTGCGTGAATACGAAGCAAGCTTCAAAGGAGGGCAGCTTTGGGTGAGCGCCAAGGTCGTCAGCACGGTGTGCGAGCCAGAATCTTGCGAGGTGAGGGTGGGGATGCAGATCAAAAACCCGCAGGCAAGGTACGATAACGACACCATCACAACCCATTTTTCCGAAAGATGGTTGTATGAAGATGGACGCTGGTACCATCACGAGAAGCTTTGATTTGCGGCTGATGCGGTACTTTTGCCGTGCAGGGAGGCCTGTAGCAATCAAGGCGGAGCAAACCTTTCGGGCAAGCAATTTTGAGGCTGTCGAGGTTGTTGCTTTTTTTATACAGGCACATTGATCAACCCGCCCTTCCCAGGGCTTAACCCAGAAAGCGTGTGCTACCATTTGTTGGCGTAATCAATCCTGGTAGTTGCGCTTACCAACCTTCTTAAACGGAGTCTTGAATGAAAAAAACTGTCATTTCTGCAAGCATCGCTGCCATGATTGGTGGCGTTGCGTTTGTGGGTGCTGCCAATGCGGCTGTGTTGGCGCCTGTTGCTGATGCATCCACCGGCCTGACCACGCCCAACACCGGGGTTGGTCACATCCTGTTTGTGCCTTACTTCACCTCGCAAGGCACCAATGCCACGCTGTTGAACATCGTCAACACCGACACCACCAACGGCAAGATCGTCAAGGTTCGCTTCCGTGGCGCTTCCAACTCTGACGACCTGTTCGACTTCACGCTGCTGATGTCTCCTGGCGACGTGTGGGCTGCCAAGATCAGCAAAGATGCCAACGGCATTTCCCAGCTGGAAACCGCTGACAAGTCTTGCACCCTGCCTTCCATCGTTGCCACTCAGACGAATTCTTTCGGTACTTCCCGTTTGAACTCTTCCCTGAGCGCCGAAGCCAAGGCCGCTGAAACCCGCGAAGGTTACATCGAAATCCTGACCATGGCTGACGTGCCGAAGTTCGCTTCCGCCGCTCAAGCCAAGGCTGCAGTGTCTGGTGTGACCGCTGGTACCAGCATCAACTCCCTGTACACCGCCATCAAGCACGTGTCTGGCGTTGCTCCTTGCACCACCACCGAACTGGCCAAGCTGGCTCTGGACCCCATCTCCTACGCTGATGTGACCGATGCCACCACCGCTAGCAAGTCTGCTACCGGCCTGGGCATGGACTACCCCACCGGCGGTCTGATGGCCAACAGCCTGATCATCGACGTGGTGAAGACTGCTTCCTTCTCCAGCAACGCTGTGGCCCTGGCTGCTTCTGGCTCCACCACCAACAAGGCCAACTTGGTGTTCTTCCCCCAGAATGGCACCACCATGTCGGCGACCACGCTGACCACTGACGCTCTGGGTGGTGTCAACGCCGCTGCCACCATTGACAGCGTGACGGCTGACCCGCTGCTGCGCACCAACTCCCTGCGTGTGGCCGCTGGCGCAACCACCTGGACTGCTGGTACGACCTCTCTGATCACCCCCACCAATGTGGACCTGCCTGACATGTCCACGCCGTACTACGCCACTGGCGCAGCTACTGGTGTGCCCGTCACGGCTCTGGTTCAAGCCGGTGGCCTGACGGCTGCTCTGGCCGCCAAGTCGGTGATCAACGAGTACCTGACCACCACCTCCATCGGTGCAACGACCGACTGGGTGTTCTCCATGCCCACCCGTCGTTACAACGTGGCTCTGAACTACGCGTACAACAACCCCCTGGGTGGCGACGGTCGCGTGTTCACTGACTACGGTGCCAACGCCAACTACTTCACCACTGTGAACACCTCTGTTTCCAGCGGCAAGATTTGCGTGGGTGCTGATTCCGTGACCCAGTGGGACCGTGAAGAAACCACCACCACCAGCGGTTTCGTGATTTCTCCCGCCACCGTGACCACCGTTCAGTTCTGCGGCGAAACCAGCGTTCTGGGCATCAACAACGGCACCGCAGCCACTTCTGGTTCTCTGAGCGCTTCCGTGGCTACTCAGAACATCAACGTGGCCAGCAACGAAGGTTGGTTGAAGATCACCCACAACGGCCTGTCCAACGCTGGTGGTGCATTCCCCAGCGCTGCTGGTACCGCCGCCAACGGCCTGGGCCTGCCTGTGATCGGTTCCGCCTACACCAAGTCGGCAGCCTTCGGTGCCGTGTGGGGCCACCGCTACGCCCGTTAATCAACGGCAAACACCTTTGCTGTAGCAATACAGCAAAGGAATTTTCAAAAAAGGGCGGGATTTCTCGCCCTTTTTTTTGTTTTTGGGTTTATCAGATGAAAAACGTTCGTTCAGCGATCAAAGTGGCCTGTGTGGCCGTTCCTTTGTTGATCAGCCCATGGGCATGGGCGCAAAGTTCCCAGGTCATCATTCAGGGCCAAGGAATATCGTTGACCGCTCAGGACCTCAAGGCAGAGTTGGAACGCTTGCCGCCCGATGTGCGCAACGGCTTGTTGTTCCGCAAAGACAATTTGATGCAGTTGGCCTCCAACCTGTACATCCGCCGTGTGATGGCCCAGGCTGCCGACAAGCAGGGTTTGATGAAAGAGCCCGACAACGCCAAGCAGCTCCAATTGTTGCAAGAACGTGTGGCGTCAGACGTTTTCCTCAAGTGGCTGGATGCGCGAAATCAACCCACGGCTGAACAGCTTGAGGAGCGCGCCCGTGAGGTCTACCGCGCTGATGAAAAGCGGTATACCTATGGCGAATCGGTGCGGGTCCGGCACATCTTGCTGACGGGTGACGACGCCAAAGCAAAGGCCGAGGAATTGCTGTCCAAGCTCAAGGCTGGGGCAGATTTTGCTGAAATGGCCAAAACACAATCCAGGGACCCTGGGAGTGCCGCTCGCGGTGGGGAGATGGACTTCTTCGAGCGTGGCCGCATGGTCAAACCGTTTGAAGACTACGCGTTTTCAGCCGAAGTGGGACAGCTGTCCGATCCCATCCAAACCCAGTTTGGCTACCACATCATTCGGGTTGAAGAGAAGAAGCCCGCAGGGCGCAAGCCGTATGAATCGGTCAAGGAAGAGCTGTCGAAGGAAGTGCTGCAAAAGCGGTTGACCGACGCGCGCATGGGAGAGGCAAATGCCATCATGGGCCAGGCCAAACCTGACTTGGATGCATTGGATGCTTTTGTGGCTGCCCAGAAGCCTGCCAATTGAGTTCGCCAATGTGGCATGACTTGCACACTGCTTGGCGGTTGCGTGCTTTGTTATGGGTGATGGCAGGGCGGGAAATCAACGCCCGCCATGCTGGTACAGCCGGAGCTTGGTTTTGGCTGTACGCTCAGCCGCTGTTGACGGTTGCCGCGTACTACTTGGTGTTTGATGTGGTGTTTGCCATGCGAACCGGGGATTCTTCGCGGGGCGTGGGCACCTTCTTGATTGTGGGCATGCTACCGTGGCAAGCATTCGCCGAGGGGATATCCCGTACCACAACGAGTTTGCTGGATGCGGGGCATTTGCTGCAAAAGAATGCCTTGCCTCCCATCCTTGTGGTGCTCCGCACGGTGTTAGCCGCTGCTGCGGTGTACACGCCGTTGTTGATGGGCTTGGTCATTGCGTATTGGCCGATGCACCAGGGTGACTGGTCGCTGGGGGCCTTTCCCGTGTTGGTGTTGCTCCAATGCGTGCTGGTTTGGTGCATGGGGCACACCTTAGCGATTCTGGCGGCTGCGTTGCGAGACGTCGTGCAGTTGGTGAGTTTTTTCCTGTCCGTGGGCATCTTTTGTTCACCGGTGCTGTTCCCGTTGGACATGTTCCCCGCGGCATGGCGTTGGGTCTTGTGGTTGAACCCCATGACGCCGTGGGTGTTGGGTTACCAAAGCCTGCTGTTGCACGGTGAGTGGCCTGCTTGGGGCGTGTGGGCGGGCATGGTCGGTTGGTTGGGTGCGTTGTTTATGTTGTTGTCCCAGCTGGTGAAGCGCAGTCGAGATGAGTTGGTGGATTGGTTGTGAAACATCCTTCGGTACTGCAAGTCACGCAATTGGGCAAAGGGTACAAGTTGTACTCGTCGCCGCGTCAACGCTTGCGCGCCTTGGTCACAGGGCATCCTTTGCCCTCCATGCATTGGGCGCTGGCCAATCTGACGTTCTCTTTGCACAGGGGCCAATGTCTTGGCGTGGTGGGAAACAACGGAGCCGGCAAGAGCACCTTGCTCAAGCTGCTGGCGGGCACGTTGCAACCCACAACCGGATCGGTTACCTGTTCAGGCCGCGTGACGGCCATTTTGGAGCTGGGCGCTGGCTTCCATCCGGACTTTTCGGGACGTGAAAACCTGCGTTTTGCGGGGGCGTTGATTGGCTTGAGCCCCGAGTCCTTGACTGCACTGGAGCAAAGCATCATTGACTTTGCCGAGCTGGGGGTGGCCATCGACCGGCCCGTGAAAACGTATTCGTCGGGCATGGTGGTCCGGCTGGCGTTTGCATTGGTCACCGCGGTGCAACCCGAGGTGCTGATCGTGGACGAAGCGCTGGCGGTGGGCGACCAGAACTTTCAAAAGAAGTGTGTGGAGCGCATCGAGCAGTTTCGTCAGAATGGTTGCACCATTTTGTTTTGTTCTCACAGCCTGTACCACGTACGGCAGCTGTGCGATGTGGCACTTTGGCTTGACAAAGGCCAAGTCCGTGCGTTTGGTGAAACCGAGTCGGTGCTGGCCAGTTACGAGGCCAGCTTGCGGGTGGAGGCCGCACCCGAAACCTCGGCGGAAGAGACCACTGCGCTGCCCGATGCCCCACGCAAATCGCCCGCAGAAGCTCAGCTTGTGAAGGTCTGGGCCGAAAGTTTGGATGACGGGGCACCGCCGTTGTTGCAGGCCCCCGATTTGGTGGTGACGGTCCGTGCCAAGTCGCCAGGCGACTTGGCACCCAGCATAGGCTTGATGCTGGAGCAGGCGCACGGGGTGGGCATCACGTCCATGGCTTCACATGCTGAAGGGGCCACCCCCAGGCGGGTGGGTGCGGATGAATGGGAGATCACGTTGACTTTCCCGGACTTGCCGCTGCACACGGGTGAATATGCGCTGAGTGCCTACCTGTTCGATGCCAAGGGGCTGGTGGTGTGCGATGAATGGAAAAATTGCCTCCATTTCAAGCTGGTGCATCCAACGCAAACACCAGGCTTGGTTCGTTTGCCCCATCGGTGGAGTTGACGTGAGCAGGGGCACAGGGGCAGGCGTGCGAGCAAGGCTGGCGACTGAATGGCGCGACGCGGTCGAATTGGTGTTGGTGCCTGCCTTGGCTGCGGTATTGCCTTGGCGTTGGTGTTTTAGCGTTTACAAGTTGCTGGCGCGCCATTCCCGGTTGTATGAATCGGCATGCCAAGGGGCGTTGGCGCAGGCGAAAGCCCTGGGGTGGGTGACCGACCCGGTGCATTTTGTCTACGTACGCCGCTTGGTGACTTTGGTGGACCATGCCGACTTGTATTTGGCCAAATCCAGGGGCTTGGCGTGGATGAAGCGCCATTTGCGCGTTGAGGGGGAGTGGCCCCAACCGGGAGAGGCGGCGTTGTTGTGCACATTCCACTGGGGGGCGGGCATGTGGGGCCTCAGGCACGCTGCGT
The DNA here is from genome assembly GCF_054777695.1 of Hydrogenophaga soli. Taxonomy (NCBI): domain Bacteria; kingdom Pseudomonadati; phylum Pseudomonadota; class Betaproteobacteria; order Burkholderiales; family Comamonadaceae; genus Hydrogenophaga; species Hydrogenophaga soli. Next base: position 154,114 of record NZ_BAAHAK010000010.1, read on the forward strand.
CTTCAGGGTTGACGCCGCGGGCGTTGGTTGCGCCCTTGAACGGTGCCCATTTTCAGGGGCGTTCCGTGCTGCACGCCTATGCGCGTTGGCGAACGGCGGAAGTCAGGCGTGTGTTGGGTGCACCGCCATTGGATGTGTCACACAGCCTGCGGCCCGTGGTGGAGGCTTTGCGCCACCAGCAGATGGTGCTGGCGGCGATTGATGCGCCAGCGGATCAGGCCGATGCTGCTGAAGTCATTCCCCTGGCCAACATGCGCGCACGGGTTCCGCGTGCTTTGCTGCGGCTGGCAGCTCGGCAGTCCGTTTCCACTTGGGTGTACGTGACGGGATTGGATGTGCACAGCGGAGAGCGTTGGTTGAGGCTGGTACCGCTGGGGGCCACCCCTGACCCCGAGGTGCTGATGCAACGGGTGTTTGGGGAGCTGGATGGCCTGATTCGCTTGGACCCGGCTGCCTGGCACTTTTGGGGAGAGGCTCCCCGAATATTCGTCGCCGAACCCGCAGTTTCAGTGTGCCGCGAATGAGCGGATGGCCTCGTAAAACAGGGCTGAGCCGTCGGCGGGGTTGTCGGGCCGAATTTCCATGGCGTTGACGCCGTGTTGTTTGGCTCGGAACCGTTCGGGCACCACCGACAGGTAGTACGGGCTGACGAAGCGGGCCCCGGCGATGTAATGTGCCCTTAGTGCTCGTTCGTGCTGGCCTGCTACTTTCCACTGCTGCGGATTGAACTCAGGCACGCCGTAGTCACCAATTTGCCGCTCGTTCAGGTAGCGTGTCATCCACGTACTGTGGGTGGAGCCGCCGTACATGTTGGCACCATGGTGCCAAAGGGCGCCGGGATCAAACGTGGTGTCAGCCGCAAAAAGGTCAGGATTCCAACTGGAGTTCACTCGCGGCACGATTTGGTGGGAAAACGCCCATTTGCTGGGAAGGCCTGCTGTGAGCGCCACCTGTGTGAAGTGTTGCAGGAACTGACGCACTTGATGGCCGCGGTATTGATCCCAAGCCCTGGCCAATGGGTTGTAGGTGATTTGGACGGTTTTGCCGGGGCGATCCAACCAAGCTCGAACACTTGGCAGTGCGGTGGAGGATGGTTGGGGGGGGGGTAGCAGCCTTGGGCGCAAGAGGTTCGGCCTTGCCTGCGGTGTTGGCGAGGTTGAGTGTGGACGCGCCCAGCAACATCTGCTGCCCCTCAATTTCCAGCCACACTTGCAATTGGTGAGGGCCAGGGGACAAGGTGCTCACGTCGAGGTCGTACCGGAAGCCAACATTGGGGTCTTTGACTTCGTCGATGGCACGGTAGACGTCCAACCGATTCAGCCCCAGCTGCGCGTTGGCCACTTGCGTGTCATCGAGCACGATGGATATGCGCATGGGCTTTTGGGAGGGGTTCCATGCCCAACCGGTGATGGGCAACCAGCCGTTGGCTTGGTGTCCATAAAGGTTCCAGGTGGGAGTGGCACCTTGGGGCCATTCAAGGCCAGGGGCTTTGACGTCATCCCATTTTGCGAAGGGGGTCCCCATTCGTTTGTTCAGCGTCTGGATACTGCCGTGTTGTTGGATCAGCCACTGTCTGAATCCCGCAATGGATGCGGGGCTGTAATCGGTTACACGGGGTTGATCAAACTCACCCATGCCCTTTTCAAAGTCGGGGAACATGTGGTGGATCTCGCCGAGCAGCGAAATGCCAACGATGCGTTGCTTTACCTTTTCGGGCAGGGTGGAGATCTTTTTGACCACCTGCCGCAGAGCTTGGTACCGTTAGCGGTTGACGGGAATGGTTTCATCGGTTTGCAGCGTGTAAGGAACGATGCGATATCCGAAGTAGTTGGACAGCGGCGGCGTGCCGTTGGACAGTGCCATCAGGTTACGAGGGTCTTTGACGAGCTCGTCAACCAAAGGGCCCTGCGTGTCGAAATGGTCTGCAGCAAGGTAGATGAGGGCGGGGCGCCTCACTTGTGAAACAAGGTCCAGAAAAGTGGCCAGCCGCCGATCATCAATGGCCCACCCTGTGGCAGTGAGTTTGTACAGCGACAGCAACTGGATTGTGGCCACAAAGCCTACTTGGATATTTCCTTTTGGACCGCCTGGTTCCAATTGGTCAAGCAGTTGAGTGACTCGGTTGGCTGCATGGCGCTGATGCTGAATGCAGTAGGTTTCTACATCCGGCAGCTGCGGCAGTGTGAGGTTGTCTGCACCCTCGTCACATGCGAGCAACCCTTCAACCGAGGGAAGTACATAAAACGTTGAACGGGGTGCCAGTGGTTGGGCCGAACAGAGGGATGCGCTCAGACTCAGGATTGCGAGCGCTACGGATTTTCGTGACTTGAGGTTCATTGCGTGCCGATGATTTCCCACGGGGCGAGGCCTTGCTGTTCAAGTGTCAGCATGTCGCGTTGGAATTCGGGGGCACCGTAGCAAAGCAATTTGCCGGGCAACTTGATCATGTGGGGTTCTTGTGTGGCCTGGGTGTATGCACGCATTTGCGCCATGAGTGTGTCGCTGGGAGGTTGCGGGGCAGGCACCAGAACCCAGGCGCGTGTCTCCTTCCAGGTGATGGGCACGATGATGACTTGCAACATGTCGGGCCGGAACTCTGGAGGAAAGGGGCCGTTCTCGATCAGCCATCCACACACGAATGTGCGGCAGGGGTGTTGCGGCCGTTGTTCGTAAACCGAGCAACCTTGTGGGGATAGTTGTGTGCATGGTGTCCCGGGTTTCATGGTGCAGTTGACAACACCGGGAACGACCAAATGCGCAGTCAGCCAACCTTCGCAGCACTTGCGACACGGTCCACAACTGCGGGCCGGATGGGTTTGCATGGGGATCAAGTAGGCAGGAAAAGGTGGCGTTTGATGAGGAGATGAAGGATGCGTCATCCAGCAGTGTGAACCGCCCCGGGTTTCAAGGAGGCCGGTTGGTTTAAGTTGACACCTCTGGCGAGGTGTCGCTGGCGGCGAGTTGCCCCCAGTAGTTTGCCTCAGCTTCTGCCGGAGGGATGCCCCCAATCGGCGT
>NZ_BAAHAK010000011.1:0-150000 GCF_054777695.1 Hydrogenophaga soli
TGCTGTGCAAGCCCGGCTCCATCAAGCCCCACACCCACTTCACCGGTGAGGTGTATGTGCTGAGCAAGGACGAAGGCGGCCGTCACACCCCGTTCTTCAACAACTACCGTCCTCAGTTCTACTTCCGGACCACGGACGTGACCGGCTCCATCGAACTGCCCGAAGGCAAGGAAATGGTGATGCCTGGCGACAACGTGTCGATCACCGTCAAGCTGATCGCCCCCATCGCCATGGAAGAGGGTCTGCGTTTCGCCATCCGTGAAGGTGGCCGTACCGTCGGCGCTGGCGTTGTGGCCAAGATTTTTGCCTGACGGGTTTCAGTTTTAGGGGTATAGCTCAATTGGCAGAGCGCCGGTCTCCAAAACCGGAGGTTGTAGGTTCGATTCCTACTGCCCCTGCCAAACTTTCTCTGAGATAACACCTCAGTTCTTGTTGGTCGGGCCCACCGAAGTTGCAAAACTTCAGGTGGGCTCATGCGTCTGAGTTGTCTCAGATGGTTTGAATCGATAACTATGGCTTCTCCAGAAGTGGAAACCGTGGGCGGCGGGGCTGACAAAGCCAAGGTTGCCGGCTCGCTGGTTTTGGTGCTGGCTGCATTCGTGGTCTATTACTTGCTGTCCAAGCAAGGCGGGCTGGTCCAATGGATCGGCCTGTTGGCGTGTCTGGGTGCGGCGGCTGGGGTGTTTTTCACATCCGACGCCGGCAAACGCCTAGTGGCGTTTGGTCGCGATGCCTACCGCGAGGCGGGCAAGGTGGTCTGGCCGGAACGCAAGGAAGCCATTCAGATGACCATGTACGTGTTCGGCTTTGTGCTGGTCATGGCCATTTTCCTGTGGTTCACCGACAAGACGATCGAATGGGTGTTTTACGACCTGATTCTGGGATGGAGAAAGTGATGTCGGACCAAGCCAATTCGAGTTTTGAGCCCGCTGCTGGCATGCGCTGGTATGTGGTGCACGCCTATTCCGGCATGGAAAAGGCTGTGGAGCGCAACATCCAGGAGCGTGTGGCCAACGCAGGCATGCAGACCAAATTCGGTCGCATCCTGGTGCCCACCGAAGAAGTGGTCGAGATGAAGAACGGGCAGCGCCGGACCACCGAGCGCAAATTCTTCCCTGGCTATGTGCTGGTGGAGATGGTGATGGACGACGAGACTTGGCACCTGGTCAAGCACACCAACAAGGTCACCGGTTTTGTGGGGGGTGCCAAGAATCGCCCTGCGCCCATCTCTGAAGACGACGTGCAAAAGATCATGTCCCAGATGCAGTCCGGGACTGAAAAGCCTCGCCACAAGACGGAGTTCCTCACGGGCGAATACGTCCGCGTCAAGGAAGGTCCGTTCACCGACTTCAACGGCACGGTGGAAGAGGTCAATTACGAAAAGAACAAGCTGCGCGTGTCCGTGACCATCTTTGGTCGTGCCACGCCCGTGGAGCTGGAATTCAATCAGGTCGAAAAGACCTGATGCCTCCGCTGGGCGCGTTCCGACTCCGCGCCTGGATGGATTTTTTCGAGTCGTTACCCCCGGGAAGTCTCGCCGTTGTGTGAGGCGTTAACACCCGCAAGGAGCAAGCATGGCGAAGAAAATCGTCGGCTTCATCAAGCTGCAAGTGCCAGCTGGTAAGGCCAACCCCTCTCCCCCGATCGGTCCGGCGCTGGGTCAGCGCGGTCTGAACATCATGGAGTTCTGCAAGGCGTTCAACGCCCAGACCCAAGGCGTCGAGCCCGGTCTGCCGCTGCCCGTGGTCATCACGGCCTACGCGGACAAGAGCTTCACGTTCATCATCAAGACGCCTCCAGCCACCACGCTGATCAAGAAGGCCATCAAGCTGGACAAGGGCTCTTCGGTGCCCAACAAGGCCAAGGTTGGCAAGATCACCCGCGCTCAGCTGGAAGAAATCGCCAAAACCAAGATGAAGGACATGACGGCTGCCGATCTGGACGCCGCTGTTCGCACGATCGCGGGTTCTGCACGCTCCATGGGCGTGACGGTGGAGGGTGTGTAAATGGCCAAGCTGACCAAGAAACAAAAAGCCTTCCAAGGCAAGGTGGACAGCAACAAGCTGTACCCCATCGCTGATGCCCTGTCCCTCGTCAAGGATTGCGCCACCGCCAAGTTCGACGAGTCCATCGACGTGGCCGTGCAACTGGGCGTGGACGCCAAGAAGTCTGACCAAGTCGTGCGTGGCGCCGTCGTGCTGCCCCATGGCACCGGCAAGACCAAGCGCGTGGCCGTGTTCGCCCAAGGTGCCAAGGCAGAAGAAGCCAAGGCTGCTGGCGCTGACGTGGTGGGCATGGACGACTTGGCTGCTGAAGTCAAGGCAGGCAACATCAACTTCGACGTGGTGATTGCCTCTCCCGACGCGATGCGCGTGGTCGGTACCCTGGGTCAGATCCTGGGTCCCCGTGGCTTGATGCCCAACCCCAAGGTGGGCACCGTGACCCCCGACGTGGCCACCGCTGTCAAGAACGCCAAGGCCGGTCAGGTTCAGTTCCGCGTGGACAAGGCCGGTATCGTGCACGGCACCATCGGTCGTCGTTCGTTCGACACCGAGAAGCTGCAAGGCAACCTGGCTGCGCTGATCGATGCGCTGAACAAGGCCAAGCCTGCCACCAGCAAGGGCGTGTACCTGCGCAAGGTCGCCGTGTCCTCCACCATGGGTGTGGGTGTTCGCGTCGACACGCAAACGGTGGCTGGCTGAGTGTGAATTCAGATCCCAGGCCAATGGCTTGGGGTCTGGTGTGGTGGGCTGACGGGGGTCAAAACCCGTCAGGCCATCCAAGACCGTTGGTGTGCCAGGTGACTGGCACTTAATGAATGCCAACGCAGATGGCGATCCCGCTGAACGTGGTTCTTCCGTGAACAGTTGGTCGCTGCAATGAGGCGCACGGGACGGGTTTTCTGCCCGTGCATTTTGAAGGAGTAGACCTTGAGTCTGAATCGCAGTGAGAAGCAGGCCGTCATCGACGAGGTGACGGCTCTCGCCGCTAAAGCTCAAACGCTGGTGGTGGCGGAATACCGCGGCATCACGGTCGCTGACATGACCAAGTTGCGCGTTGACGCTCGCAGCAAAGGCGTGACCCTGAGTGTGTTGAAAAACACCCTGGCTCGCCGCGCTGTGACGGGCAGCAGCTTCGAAGTCGGTGCCGACATGATGACCGGTCCGCTGATCTACGGCTTTTCCGAAGACGCTGTGGCCGCCGCCAAGGTGGTGGCCGACTTCGCGAAGACCAACGACAAGTTGGTGATTCGTGGTGGCGTGTACTCGGGCAAGACCCTGGACGTCAACGGCGTGAAGCAACTGGCCAACATCCCGACCAAGGAAGTGTTGCTGGCTCAATTGCTGGGCTTGATGCAGTCCCCCATTTCGCGCACCGCGCGTGTGCTGGCTGCTGTGGCAGAGAAAAAAGGCGAAGCGCAAGCGGCCTGAGGCCCTGCGTTGTACCCACCAACTTGTATAGGAAATCAAAATGGCATTCGATAAAGACGCATTTCTGACCGCTCTGGACAGCATGACGGTCATGGAACTCAACGACCTGGTGAAAGCCATCGAAGAGAAGTTCGGTGTGAGCGCTGCCGCCATGGCCGCTCCCGCTGCCGCTGGTGGCGCAGCCGCTCCTGCAGCCGAAGAAAAGACCGACTTCAACGTGGTGCTGACCGAAGCCGGCGCCAACAAGGTGTCCGTCATCAAGGCCGTGCGCGAACTGACCGGCCTGGGCCTGAAGGAAGCCAAGGACCTGGTGGACGGCGCTCCCAAGGTCGTCAAGGAAGGTCTGCCCAAGGCCGACGCCGAAGCCGCCAAGAAGAAGCTGGAAGAAGCCGGCGCCAAGGCCGAACTCAAGTAATTCGGACTGGTTTCCAGGGCTGGAGGTCTCCATGGGGCCTCCAGCCTTTGGTGCTTCTGTCTGGTGCTTTTTGTCCAGAGCGCACCTTTCGATGCATGGCCCCTGCGGTGCATCGAAAAGTGTCTTCTGACCCCGACTGCAGAAGACCGCTTGGTTCGGGCCGCATGCAACGTGCGGCTGTCAGCCATCGGTTGGTAGAGGCCAACCACCGAGCGCAGGGATTCGTCTCCCTTTTAGTCGTTGAAGACACCCATTCATGTCTTTGCCCGGAGAACACATGGCCTACTCATACACCGAACGCAAGCGCATCCGAAAGAGCTTTGGTACCCGAGAAAACGTTCTCGCCATCCCGTACCTGCTGCAAATGCAGAAGGACGCCTACACTGCGTTCCTGCAAGCCGATTTGGCTCCCCGCAAGCGTTCGCCCGAAGGCCTCCAGGCCGCCTTCGAATCGGCTTTCCCCATCGTCTCCCACAACGGTTTTGTGGAGATGAAGTTTGTGGAATACAACCTGGCCAAGCCTGCGTTCGACGTGCGCGAATGCCAGACCCGCGGCCTGACCTTCGCTTCGGCCGTGCGGGCCCGTGTGCAACTGATCATTTACGACCGTGAGTCTTCCACCTCGCAATCCAAGGTGGTCAAGGAAGTGAAAGAGCAAGAGGTCTACATGGGCGAAGTGCCCCTGATGACCGAAAAGGGCTCGTTCATCATCAACGGCACCGAGCGGGTGATCGTGTCCCAGTTGCACCGTTCGCCAGGTGTGTTCTTCGAACACGACAAGGGCAAGACCCACAGCTCGGGCAAGCTGTTGTTCTCGGCACGGATCATTCCCTACCGCGGCTCGTGGCTGGACTTCGAATTCGACCCCAAGGACGTCCTGTTCTTCCGCGTGGACCGTCGCCGCAAGATGCCGGTCACCATCCTGCTCAAGGCCATTGGCCTGACGCCGGAAACCATCCTGGCCAACTTCTTCGTGAACGACCATTTCCGTCTGATGGACAGTGGCGCACAGCTGGAGTTCGTGGCCGAGCGCCTGCGTGGCGAAGTGGCCCGCTTCGACATCACCGACAAGAACGGCAAGGTGGTGGTGGCCAAGGACAAGCGCATCACCGCCCGTCACACCCGTGAACTGGAACAATCCGGTACCACGCACATCAGCGTGCCGGAAGACTTCCTGATTGGCCGAGTGGTCGCCAAGAACATCGTCGATCCCGACACCGGCGAAATCCTGGCCAAAGCCAACGAAGAGCTGACCGAAGCACTGCTGAAGAAGCTGCGCGCCGCTGGCATCCAGGCCCTGTCCTGCATCTACACCAACGAACTGGACCAAGGCGCCTACATCTCCCAGACGCTGCGCATGGACGAAACGGTGGACGAGTTTGCCGCCCGTGTCGCCATCTACCGCATGATGCGCCCTGGCGAGCCCCCCACCGAAGACGCCGTGCAGGCCCTGTTCCAGCGCCTGTTTTACAGCGCCGACACCTACGACCTGTCCCGCGTGGGCCGCATGAAGTTCAACGCCCGCGTGGGCCGCGACGAGTCCACCGGCCCCATGGTGCTGTCCAACGACGACATCCTGGCCGTGGTCAAGATCCTGGTGGATCTGCGCAATGGCCGTGGCGAAGTCGATGACATCGACCACCTGGGCAACCGCCGCGTGCGTTGCGTGGGCGAACTGGCCGAAAACCAATACCGCACCGGTCTGGCCCGCATCGAAAAGGCCGTGAAGGAGCGTCTGGGTCAGGCCGAGCAAGAGCCACTGATGCCGCACGACCTGATCAACTCCAAGCCCATTTCTGCGGCCCTCAAGGAGTTCTTCGGCGCGTCCCAGCTGTCGCAGTTCATGGACCAGACCAACCCGCTGGCCGAAATCACCCACAAGCGCCGTGTGTCCGCCCTGGGCCCGGGTGGTCTGACCCGCGAACGTGCCGGCTTCGAAGTGCGTGACGTGCACGTGACCCACTACGGTCGTGTGTGCCCGATTGAAACGCCGGAAGGCCCGAACATCGGCCTGATCAACTCCCTGGCCTTGTACGCCCGCCTGAACGAGTACGGCTTCATCGAAACCCCGTACCGCCGTGTGGTGGATGGCAAGGTGACCAACCAGATCGATTACCTGTCGGCCATCGAGGAAGGCAAGTACGTCATCGCCCAGGCCAACGCCACGCTGGACGCCGAAGGCCGCCTGACCGGTGACCTGGTCTCTGCCCGTGAAAAGGGCGAATCCGTGCTGGTGGGTGCTGAAACCATCCAGTACATGGATGTGTCGCCCGCACAGATCGTGTCCGTGGCCGCTTCGCTGGTGCCCTTCCTGGAGCACGACGACGCCAACCGCGCACTGATGGGCGCCAACATGTCGCGTCAGGCCGTGCCCACGCTGCGTCCCGAAAAGCCGCTGGTCGGCACGGGCATCGAGCGCGTGGCCGCGGTGGACTCCGGCACCGTGGTGACCGCCAAGCGCGGTGGTGTGGTCGACTACGTTGACGCCACCCGCATCGTGATCCGCGTGAACGACGCCGAAGCGGTGGCTGGTGAAGTGGGTGTGGACATCTACAACCTCATCAAGTACCAGCGTTCCAACCAGAACACCAACATCCACCAGCGCCCCATCGTCAAGAAGGGCGACAAGCTGGCCAAGGGTGACGTGATCGCCGACGGCGCTTCCACCGACCTGGGGGAAATCTCCATCGGTCAGAACATGCTGATCGCGTTCATGCCCTGGAACGGCTACAACTTCGAAGACTCGATCCTGATCAGCGAGCGCGTGGTCGCCGACGACCGCTACACCTCCATCCACATCGAGGAACTGGTGGTCATGGCCCGCGACACCAAGCTGGGCGCGGAAGAAATCACCCGAGACATCCCCAACCTGGCCGAGCAGCAGCTCAACCGCCTGGACGAATCCGGCATCATCTACGTGGGTGCCGAAGTGGTGCCTGGCGACGTGCTGGTGGGCAAGGTCACGCCCAAGGGCGAAACCACCCTGACGCCTGAAGAGAAGCTGCTGCGCGCCATCTTCGGTGAGAAGGCTTCCGACGTGAAGGACACCTCGCTGCGCGTGGACCAGGGCAGCTCCGGCACCGTGATCGACGTGCAGGTCTTCACCCGTGAAGGCATCCAGCGCGACAAGCGCGCCCAGCAGATCATCGACGACGAACTCAAGCGTTTCCGTCTGGACCTGAACGACCAGCTGCGCATCGTGGAAGCCGACGCGTTCGACCGGATCGAGAAGCTGCTGACCGGCAAGGTCGCCAACGGCGGCCCCAAGAAGCTGGCCAAGGGCACCACCATCGACAAGGCCTACCTGGCCGACCTCGAAAAGTACCACTGGTTCGACATCCGCCCCGCGGAAGACGACGTGGCCACGCAGCTGGAGTCCATCAAGAACTCCATGGAGCAGACCCGCCACAGCTTCGACCTGGCTTTTGAAGAAAAGCGCAAGAAGCTCACGCAAGGCGACGAACTGCCTGCGGGCGTGTTGAAGATGGTCAAGGTCTACCTGGCCGTCAAGCGTCGCCTGCAGCCCGGTGACAAGATGGCCGGTCGCCACGGCAACAAGGGTGTGGTGTCCAAGATCACCCCTGTGGAAGACATGCCCCACCTGGCCGACGGCACGCCCGTCGACATCGTGCTGAACCCGCTGGGCGTGCCTTCGCGGATGAACATCGGTCAGGTGCTGGAAGTGCACTTGGGCTGGGCCGGCAAGGGCCTGGGCCAGCGCATCGCCGACATGCTGCAGCGCGAAGCCGCCGTCGCCGAGATCCGTGCCTTCATGGAAAAGATCTACAACGGCACCGGTCGCAAGGAAGAGCTGAGCCAGTTGAACGACACTGAACTGCTCCAGATGGCCAAGGAACTGACGAACGGCGTGCCCTTTGCATCGCCCGTGTTCGACGGTGCTTCCGAGCAGGAAATCATGGACATGCTCAAGCTGGCCTATCCGGACGACGTCGCCAAGGCCAAGGGCCTGACGGCGACCCGCACCCAGGCGCAGCTGTACGACGGCCGCACCGGCGAGGCGTTCGAGCGCACCACCACCGTGGGCTACATGCACTACCTCAAGCTGCACCACTTGGTGGACGACAAGATGCACGCCCGCTCCACCGGCCCGTACTCCCTGGTCACGCAGCAGCCGCTGGGTGGTAAGGCGCAGTTCGGTGGTCAGCGTTTCGGTGAAATGGAAGTGTGGGCCCTGGAAGCGTATGGCGCTTCCTACACCCTGCAGGAAATGCTCACCGTCAAGTCCGACGACGTGCAAGGCCGCACCAAGGTGTACGAAAGCATCGTCAAGGGCGAGCACGCCATCACCGCGGGCATGCCGGAATCCTTCAACGTGCTGGTGAAGGAAATCCGCTCGCTGGGCATCGACATCGAGCTCGACCGCTCTTGATTCGCAGGAAAGAACAAGGATTCAAACCATGAAATCGTTACTCGACCTGTTCAAACAGTTCACGCCCGACGAGCACTTCGACGCCATCAAGATTGGCCTCGCCTCGCCGGAAAAAATCCGTTCCTGGTCTTTCGGCGAAGTCAAGAAGCCCGAAACCATCAACTACCGCACGTTCAAGCCCGAGCGTGACGGTCTGTTTTGCGCCAAGATCTTTGGCCCCATCAAGGACTACGAGTGCCTGTGCGGCAAGTACAAGCGCCTGAAGCACCGTGGGGTGATCTGCGAGAAGTGCGGCGTGGAAGTGACCCAGACCAAGGTGCGCCGCGAGCGCATGGGCCACATCGACCTGGCCGCGCCTTGCGCCCACATCTGGTTCCTGAAGTCCCTGCCCAGCCGTCTGGGCATGGTGCTGGACATGACGCTGCGCGACATCGAACGCGTGCTGTACTTCGAAGCCTATGTGATCGTGGACCCCGGCATGACCCCGCTGAAGAAATTCAGCATCATGTCCGAGGACGACTATGACGCCAAGTGCAAGGAATACGGCTACGACGAGTTCGTGGCCAAGATGGGCGCCGAAGGCATCAAGGAACTGCTGGAAAGCATCGATCTCGACATCGAGATCGAGCGCCTGCGCAACGACCTGACCGGATCCGAACTCAAGGTCAAGAAAAACGCCAAGCGCCTGAAGGTGCTGGAAGCGTTCAAGAAGTCTGGCATCAAGCCCGAGTGGATGGTGATGGACGTGCTGCCCGTGCTGCCGCCCGACCTGCGTCCGCTGGTGCCGCTGGACGGTGGCCGTTTCGCCACCTCCGACCTGAACGACCTGTACCGCCGCGTCATCAACCGCAACAGCCGTCTGCGTCGCCTGCTGGAGCTCAAGGCCCCTGAAATCATCGCCCGCAACGAAAAGCGGATGCTGCAAGAAGCCGTGGACAGCCTGCTGGACAACGGCCGCCGCGGCAAGGCCATGACCGGCGCCAACAAGCGCGCCCTGAAGTCCCTGGCCGACATGATCAAGGGCAAGAGCGGTCGCTTCCGTCAGAACTTGCTGGGCAAGCGGGTGGACTATTCCGGCCGTTCCGTGATCACCGTGGGCCCGACCCTCAAGCTGCACCAGTGCGGCCTGCCCAAGCTGATGGCGCTGGAGCTGTTCAAGCCCTTCATCTTCTCTCGCCTGGAAGCCATGGGCATCGCCACCACCATCAAGGCGGCGAAGAAGGAAGTGGAATCCGGCACCCCCGTGGTGTGGGACATCCTGGAAGAGGTCATCAAAGAGCACCCGGTGCTGCTCAACCGTGCGCCCACGCTGCACCGTTTGGGCATCCAGGCGTTTGAGCCCATCCTGATCGAAGGCAAGGCCATCCAACTGCACCCGCTGGTGTGCTCGGCGTTCAACGCCGACTTCGACGGTGACCAGATGGCCGTTCACGTGCCGCTGTCGGTGGAAGCACAAATGGAAGCCCGCACGCTGATGCTGGCCTCCAACAACGTGTTGTTCCCTGCGTCCGGCGAGCCCTCCATCGTGCCGTCGCAAGACGTGGTGCTGGGCCTGTACTACACCACCCGCGAGAAGATCAACGGCAAGGGCGAAGGCATGATGTTTGCCGACGTGGCCGAGGTCTACCGTGCGCTGGACGCCGGTGTGGTCGAACTGACCGCCCGCGTCAGCGTCCGCCTGACCGAATACGTCAAGGACAAGGCCACCGGTGAGTTCACGCCCGTGACCAAGGTGGTGGAAACCACCGCCGGTCGTGCGCTGCTGTCGGAAATCCTGCCCAAGGGCCTGCCCTTCAGCAACCTGAACAAGGCGCTGAAGAAGAAGGAAATCTCCCGCCTCATCAACACCTCGTTCCGCAAGTGCGGTCTGAAGGAAACCGTGGTGTTCGCCGACAAGCTGCTGCAAAACGGCTTCCGTCTGGCCACCCGCGCCGGCATCTCCATTTGCGTGGACGACATGCTGGTGCCGCAGGAAAAGCACGCCATCATCGAGCGCGCCGAGTCCGAGGTGAAGGAAATCGCCCAGCAGTACGCCTCCGGTCTGGTGACCGCCGGCGAACGCTACAACAAGGTGGTGGACATCTGGGGCAAGGCCGGTGACGAGGTCTCCAAGGTCATGATGGCCCAGCTGGCCAAGCAAAAGACCATCGACCGCGACGGCAAGGAAGTGGACCAGGAGTCGTTCAACTCCATCTACATGATGGCCGACTCTGGCGCGCGGGGTTCCGCCGCCCAGATCCGCCAGCTGGCCGGTATGCGGGGCCTGATGGCCAAGCCTGACGGCTCCATCATCGAGACCCCCATCACGGCCAACTTCCGTGAAGGTCTGAACGTGTTGCAGTACTTCATTTCCACGCACGGTGCGCGGAAAGGTCTGGCCGACACGGCGCTGAAAACCGCCAACTCCGGTTACCTGACCCGCCGTCTGGTGGACGTGACCCAAGACCTGGTGGTCAACGAGGACGACTGCGGCACGAGCAATGGCACGCTGATGCGCGCCATCGTTGAAGGCGGTGAAGTGATCGAAAGCTTGCGCGACCGGATCCTGGGCCGCGTGACCGCTGAAGAAGTGCTGCACCCCGAAACCCGTGCCGTGCTGGTGCCCGCGGGCAGCATGCTGGACGAAGACGCCATTGAAGAACTGGAGGCCGCTGGGGTGGACGAGGTGCGCGTGCGCACCGCGCTGACCTGCGAAACCCGCTTCGGCATCTGCGCCAAGTGCTACGGCCGCGACCTGGGCCGTGGCGGTCTGGTGAACATGGGCGAGGCGGTCGGTGTGATCGCCGCCCAGTCCATCGGTGAACCCGGCACGCAGCTGACCATGCGGACCTTCCACATCGGGGGTGCCGCGTCGCGTGCCGCCATCGCCTCCAGCGTGGAAGCCAAGTCCAACGGTGCCATCGGCTTCAACGCCACCATGCGTTACGTGAGCAACAGCAAGGGCGAGCTGGTGGTGATTGCGCGTTCCGGCGAAATCATCATCCAGGACGACCATGGCCGCGAGCGCGAGCGCCACAAGGTGCCTTACGGTGCCATCCTGACGGTCAAGCCCGACCAGCAGATCAAGGCCGGCACCATCCTGGCCAACTGGGACCCGCTGACCCGACCCATCATCACCGAGTTTGCCGGTCAGGTGAAGTTCGAGAACGTGGAAGAAGGCCTGACGGTCGCCAAGCAGGTGGACGAAGTCACCGGCCTGGCCACGCTGGTGGTCATCGACCCCAAGCGCCGTGGTGCCGCCAAGGTGGTGCGTCCGCAGGTCAAGCTGATCGACGGCCAAGGCAACGAGGTCAAGATCCCTGGCACCGACCACTCGGTGACCATCGGCTTCCAGGTGGGCGCACTGCTGCAGGTGCGTGACGGTCAGGACGTGGGCCCTGGCGAAGTGCTGGCCCGTATCCCGATCGAAGGTCAGAAGACCCGAGACATCACCGGCGGTCTGCCCCGCGTGGCCGAGCTGTTCGAAGCACGCTCGCCCAAGGACAAGGGCATGCTGGCCGAGATGACCGGCACCGTGTCGTTCGGCAAGGAAACCAAGGGCAAGGTGCGCTTGCAGATCACCGACCCGGACGGCAAGGTGTGGGACGAGCTCATCCCCAAGGAAAAGAACATCCTGGTGCACGAAGGCCAGGTGGTCAACAAGGGCGAAAGCATTGTGGACGGCCCGGCCGACCCGCAAGACATCCTGCGCCTGTTGGGCATGGAAGAGCTGGCCCGCTACATCGTGGACGAGGTGCAGGACGTGTACCGACTCCAGGGCGTGAAGATCAACGACAAGCACATCGAGGTGATCGTTCGCCAGATGCTGCGTCGCGTGATCGTCGAGAACCCTGGCGATTCGTCCTACATCGCGGGCGAGCAGATCGAGCGTTCCGAGATCCTCAACACCAACGACGCCCTGCGCGGCGAAGGCAAGGTGCCCGCCACTTACAGCAACGTGCTGTTGGGCATCACCAAGGCCTCGCTGTCCACCGACTCGTTCATCTCCGCGGCGTCCTTCCAGGAAACCACGCGCGTGCTGACCGAAGCGGCCATCATGGGCAAGCGCGACGAGCTGCGTGGCCTGAAGGAAAACGTCATCGTGGGTCGCCTGATCCCTGCCGGTACCGGCATGGCCTACCACGACGCCCGCAAGGTCAAGGAAAAGATGGACGACGAAGAGCGCCGCGCCATTGCCGAGGCCGACGCCGCCCAGCTGGCTGCCGACCAGGCCGCCATGGAGAACGACACCACGGCCGAGTGATTGGCCGATGGCCTGAGCCCTTCAGGAGCGAGAATTGCTCCTGAATGAATAGCCTCCAGCGCTTTCAAATAAAGCGCTGGAGGCTTTTTTCATGGTGAATTTTGGGGCGGGTGGCGGCTGACCGGGCGGTGGGCGACGTTGGCACCCCGAGAGGCCCGGGCCGGTGAGGCGGCGGGAACTCAGGGCTGGCGCTGCTGGCGCTTGCGCCACCAGAGCACGCCCAGCACCAACGCACCCAGGCCCAGCAGCGCAAAGATGCCGTACTGGAAGCGGTGCAGGATCTTGAACATCCAGTCGAAGTTGCGGGCGCCAAAGTAGCCCAGGTACACCCACACCGGCACGCTGATGAGGGCGGCCACGCCGTCCATCAGCAGCCAGGTGCCAAAGCTGACCCGGCGTGACATGCCGGCGGTGAAGAACACCGGGGTGCGCAAGCCGGGCAGGAAACGGGCGACAAACATCACCCAGCGCCCGTACTTGTGGAACGCCTCCTGCGCCGCATGGAAGCGCTCGGGCGTGATGATGCGCTGCACCGGCTTGAGCCCCAGCACCCGTGCGCCGTGAAAGCGCCCGATGGAGAACACCGTGCCGTCGCCGATGATGACGCCGGCCATGCCCACGGCGAACATGGTGTTGACATCGGCATACCCCAGGCCGGCGATCACGCCGCCGGTGACCAGGGTGACGTCTTCCGGGACCGGGATGCCGAAGCCGCAGATGAGCAACATGGTGAACACGGCGATGTAACCGTATTCGGTGAAGATGGGCAGCAGGGCGTTGAAGACTTCCATGTTTTGCGCGTTCCACGCCACCCCATCGGGACCCCCCAATGGACGGCGTTGTGCCCCAGACGCCGGGCGTTGGTGGCCCGCCTTTATATCAGCAAGCGTGCTGACCCCGCCAAGACACTGATGCGCGTTGGTGTCAGAGGGGGGCTCTGGCACACTGCGCGCCCATGCCACGTCCCATCCAAGCCCTCATCCATCCCGAAGCCCTGACCCACAACCTGCAACGCGCCCGCGAGTGCGCCCCCGACGCCCGTGTGTGGGCGGTGGTCAAGGCCAATGCCTATGGCCACGGCATCGAACGCGTGTTCGACGCCCTGCGCGCCGCCGACGGTTTTGCCCTGCTCGACCTGGCCGAGGCCCAGCGCGTCCGCGACCTGGGCTGGCGCGGCCCCATCCTGCTGTTGGAAGGCGTGTTCGAACCCCGCGACCTGGAGCTGTGTTCCCGTTTGAACCTGTGGCACGCCGTGCACTGCGATGAGCAGATCGACTGGCTGGCCGCCCACAAGACGCACGAGCCACACCGTGTGTTCCTGAAGATGAACAGCGGCATGAACCGCCTGGGCTTCAAGCCCGCGGCCTTCCGCGCCGCCTGGGCCCGCCTCAACGCGCTGCCGCAGGTGGACGAAATTTCGCTCATGACCCACTTCTCGGATGCCGATGGCGACCGCCAAGGCCGCAACGGCATTGACCACCAGGTGGCCGCCTTTGTGGGCGCCACGCACGACCTGACCGGCGAGCGCTCGTTGTCCAACAGCGCGGCCACCTTGCGCCACGCGGCCAACGCCGCGGTGCGGGCGGACTGGGTGCGCTCCGGCATCATGACCTACGGCGGTGCGCCGGACCACCCGCAGCACACCGCGGCCCACTGGGGCCTGCAACCGGCCATGAGCCTGCGCTCGCGCCTGCTGGCCACATCCGACATCGACGCGGGCGACACCGTGGGCTACGGCTCCTCCTTCACCGCCACCCGTCCCATGCGCATTGGTGTGGTGGCTTGCGGGTATGCCGATGGTTACCCCCGGCACGCCCGCGGCACGGGTGACGACACCGCCACCCCGGTGCTGGTGGACGGCATCCGCACCCGCCTGGTGGGCCGGGTCAGCATGGACATGCTCACCGTGGACCTGGGCCCGGTGGACGCGGCCCGCCGCCAGCAAGGGCTGCCCCCGGCCCAAATGGGGTCCGAGGTGGTGCTGTGGGGCCGCAGCGCCCAGGGCGCGGTGCTGACGGCGGACGAGGTGGCGCAGTCGGCAGGCACCATTTCCTACGAGCTGATGTGCGCGGTGGCCCCGCGCGTGCCCTTTGCATAACCCCATGCATTGATACCCCATGGGGTATGTTGGTATACTGCGGCCACCTAAGGATGAACCGCATGAAACCGATCACCCCCTCCCTCCTGATCGAGCGTCGCTGGACCCTGGCCGTCACCGGCATCCTGTGGGTGGCCGGTGTGTGGGGCGCGGGCCGTGCGGCAGCCCAGGCCGTGGGCACGTCGGCCAACCCTTCGGTGGCGGTGCCCGTGGCCGTGGTGGGCACCCATGCGGTGGGCCAGGGGCTGGTGCTGGATGGCAGTTTGCAGGCCGTGCGCCAAAGCACCCTGTCGGCCCAGGCCAGCGGACGCATCATGCAGCTCGGCGTGAAGGCGGGCGACCGGGTCAAGGCCGGGCAGGTGCTGGCGGTCATTGACGACCGGGTGTCCCAGGCGGGCGTGAGCCAGGCCCAGGCCCAGGTGGCCCAGGCCGACGCCAACCTCACCAACGCCAAAGCCCAGTTCCAGCGCACCCAGGAGCTGCACGCCAAAGGCTTTGTCAGCAAATCGGCGCTGGATGTGGCCGAGTCGCAGTACAAGGCCGCCGCTGCCGGGGCCAGCGGAGCCCAGGCGGGGCAGACCCAATCCCAGCTGGCGCAAGGCTTCACACGCATCACCGCGCCGTACGACGGCTGGGTGCTGTCCACCCAGGCCGAACCGGGCGACCTGGCCCTGCCCGGCACGCCGGTGCTCACCGTGTACGCGCCGCAACCCATGCGCGCCGTCACGCATGTGCCCGCCTCGCGCCAGGCCCAGGCGCAAGCCGCCAAGACCATCGAAATCCGCCTGCCCGACGGCAGCTGGACCCAACCCGTGGCCCGCACCACGCTGCCCGCGGCGGACCCGGTGTCACAAACCGTGGAGTGGCGCCTGGACCTGGACGCCAACGCCGCCGCCGCGTGGCTGCCCGGTCAGCAGGTGCAGGTGCGGTTTGTGAATGCACAGGCCGACAAACTCACCGTCCCGGCCGAGGCGGTGTTTCGCCGTGGCGAGTTGAGCGCGGTGTACGTGGCCGCGCCGGTGGGCGGTGCCGAGGGCTTTGTGCTGCGCGCCGTGCGCCTGGGCGCCAGCCATGGCAGCGGTGGCCATGAGGTGCTGGCGGGCTTGCGCCCCGGCGAAAAGGTGGCGCTGGACCCGGTGCGCGCCGGGTTGGCGGGGGCGCGTCCGGCCTCCAAGCCCTGAGCATTGCTGCCCCTTGCACAGGACACGCCCCATGAACACCCCCCACACCCCGTCCAACGCCGCAGTGCCTGAAGCGCTGGGCTTTTCTGGCCGCATGGCCCGCCAGTTCCAGGCCAATGCCATCACGCCGCTGCTGGCCCTGGTGGCGATGTTGCTGGGCCTGTTTGCCGTGCTGGTCACGCCGCGGGAGGAAGAGCCGCAGATCAACGTGACCATGGCCAACGTCATCATCCCCTTCCCCGGTGCGTCCAGCACCGACGTGGAAAAGATGGTGGCCGCCCCCGCCGAGCAGGTGCTGGCGCAAATCCATGGCATTGAGCACACGTTTTCGGTGTCGCGCCCTGGCGTGGCGGTGTTGACGGTGCAGTTCCAGGTGGGCGTGCCGCGCACCGAGGCGCTGGTGCGCCTGTACGACGTGCTCAACGCCAACAAGGACTGGCTGCCCCAGGGCCTGGGCGTCATGGACCCCATCGTCAAACCCAAGGGCATTGACGACGTGCCCGTACTCGCCATCACGCTGTGGGGCGCTGAAGGCCAGGCCGCGGTGGACCTGGAGCGGGTGGCCCGAAGCGTGGAGGGTGAGCTCAAGCGGGTGAAAGGCACGCGCGAGGTGCAGACCATTGGCGGCCCGGGCCGGGCCGTGCACGTCTGGCTGGAGCCCGGGCGCTTGCGCGAGCGGGGCATTGCCGTGCAGGCGTTGCAACAGGCGGTGGCCGCGGCCAACCTGGGTCTGCCCTCGGGCACGGTGGCCGATGCCTCCGGCACCGGGCCGGGCCTGCTGACGGTGGAAACCGGCGAATTCCTGCGCAGCGCCGACGAGGTGGGCGACATCGTGGTGGGCGTGAGCCAGGGCCGCCCGGTCTACCTGCGCGAAGTGGCGCGGGTGGAAGAGGGCGCACAGCTGCCCCAACGCATGGCTTGGTTCACACCGGGTGTTGCTTCTGAATTGATAGCTTCTCACGCTTTTTATGAAAGCGCTGGAGGCCAAAAAGACTTAAAAAACACAGGCACGGCATCCGCCCTCCAGGCCGGTCAGGTGTTCCCTGCCGTCACCCTGCAGGTGACCAAGAAGCCCGGCGAAAACGCCGTGGACGTGGCCCGCGCCGTGCGGGCACGGCTGGGCGAGCTGGCCAACACCGTCATCCCCGAGGGGGTGCACGCCTCGGTCACCCGCGACTACGGGCAGACCGCGGCGGAGAAAGCCAACAAGCTGATCCAGAAGCTGGCCTTCGCCACCGCCAGCGTCATCGTGCTGGTGGGCCTGGCGCTGGGGCGGCGCGAGGCGGTCATTGTGGGCGTGGCCGTCATCCTCACGCTCACGGCCACGCTGTTCGCGTCGTGGGCCTGGGGCTTCACGCTCAACCGGGTGAGCCTGTTCGCGCTGATCTTTTCCATCGGCATCCTGGTGGACGACGCCATCGTGGTGGTGGAAAACATCCACCGCCACCGCCAGCTCACGCCCGACGAGCCGCTGAACGTCATCATCCCCCGCGCGGTGGACGAGGTGGGCGGCCCCACCATCCTGGCCACGCTCACGGTGATTGCCGCGCTGCTGCCCATGGCCTTTGTCACCGGGCTGATGGGGCCGTACATGAGCCCCATCCCCATCAACTCCAGCATGGGCATGGCCCTGTCGCTGGCCATTGCCTTCACGGTCACGCCCTGGCTGGCGCTCAAGCTCACCCGCACCGACGGCCATGCCGCCGACCACGGCCCCAGCCGCATCACGCGCACGCTGCAATCGGTCTTCGCCCGGGCGCTCACGCCCTTGCTGGCCAGTGCGGCCAAGCGCTGGCTGCTGCTGGGCGGCATCGTGGCGGCGCTGCTGCTGTCGGTGGGGTTGACGCTCATCCAGGCGGTGGTGCTGAAGATGCTGCCGTTCGACAACAAGAGCGAGTTCCAGGTGGTGGTGGACATGCCCGCGGGCACGCCGCTGGAGGACACCACGGCGGCCCTGCAGGCCATGTCGTCCTACCTGGCCACCGCGCCGGAGGTGGCCGACATCCAGGGCTACGCCGGCACGGCCAGCCCCATCACCTTCAACGGCCTGGTGCGCCAGTACGACCTGCGCGCCGAGGCCGAGGGCGGCGACCTTCAGGTCAACCTGGTGGACAAGCACCACCGCAAGGACAAAAGCCACGCCATTGCCCAGCGCCTGCGCCCCGAGCTGGAGCGCATTGCCCAGGCCCACGGCGCCCGCGTGAAGGTGGTGGAGGTACCGCCCGGGCCGCCGGTGATGTCGCCCATCGTGGCCGAGGTGTATGGCCCCACGCCCGAAGGGCGCGACGTGCTGGCCCGCCGCGTGGCCCAGGCCTTTGCCGCCACGCCCGACATCGTGGGCGTGGACACCAGCCTCAAGGAGCCCGCGCCCCGGGTGTTCCTGCGCGTCAACCGGGTGCGGGCCGAGTCTCTGGGCATCCCGGTGTCGGCCATTTCGCAGACGGTGTACACCGCGTTGTCGGGGGGGGACGTGACCTACCTGCACGACGGTTTCAGCAAGTTGGCCGTGCCCGTGCGCCTGCAGCTGCCGCGCGAATTGCAGGTGGGCCTGGACGCCGTGCTGGCCCTGCCCATGAAGGCGGCCAACGGCAAGATGGTGCCGCTGTCCGAGCTGGTGCGGGTGGAGCGGGGCGTGATCGACATGCCCCGCATGACCAAGGACCTGATGCCCGTGACCTACGTGTTTGGCGACATGGCGGGCCAGCTGGACTCGCCGCTGTACGGCCTGTTCGACATCCGCAGCCGCCTGCGCGGCGCGGCCCTGCCCAACGCGGGTGAGCTGGGTGAGTACTGGATCCGCCAGCCCTCCGACCCCTACCGCCAGTTTGCGCTGAAGTGGGACGGCGAATGGCAGATCACCTACGAGACCTTCCGCGACATGGGCGCGGCCTATGCCGTGGGCCTGGTGCTCATCTACCTGCTGGTGGTGGCGCAGTTCAAGAGCTACCTGACGCCGCTGATCATCATGGCGCCCATTCCGCTGACCCTCATCGGGGTGATGCCGGGCCACGCGCTGCTGGGCGCGCAGTTCACCGCCACCAGCATGATCGGCATGATTGCGCTGGCCGGCATCATCGTGCGCAACTCCATCCTGCTGGTGGACTTCATCGAGCTGGAAACCCGTCGCGGCGTGCCCTTTGCGCAGGCGGTGGTGCAGTCGGCCTCGGTGCGGGCACAGCCCATCGCGCTGACGGCGCTGGCGGCCATGATGGGGGCCTTCTTCATCCTGGACGACCCCATCTTCAACGGCCTGGCCGTGTCGCTGATTTTTGGCATTGCCGTGTCCACGCTGCTCACGCTCATCGTCATCCCGGTGCTGTACTACGCCGTGTACCGGCACCGCCATGCCGCCCCTTGAATCCCCCTTGTTTTTGAATTGATTGGAGAATGTCTCATGACCGTTGAACGCTACATCCGTGTGATTGCCGGCCTGTTCATCATGCTGTCGCTGGCGTTGGGCGTGCAGGCCAGCCCCCTGTTCGTGAGCCCCTGGTTCCTGGCCTTCACCGCCTTTGTGGGGCTGAACCTGTTCCAGTTCGGGCTGACCAATTTCTGTCCGCTGGCCATCATCCTGAAAAAGCTGGGCGTGCCCGAAGGCCGCGCCAGTTGCAGCCAATGCTGAGGACACCCGCATGAGCCCGACGCCATTGAAGTTCCTGATGCCGGGCTGGTTCTCGGTGGTCATGGGCCTGGTCGGCCTGGCCCTGGCCTGGCTGGGGGCGGTGCCGGTGCTGGGCGATTCGGCTTCTGGCGTGGCCTTGGTGTTGGGGGGAGTGGCTGCGGTGGTGGCGGTGGTGCTGCTGGTCTTGTCGGTGTTGCGCTTCAACCGCCACCCCGAGGCCCTGGCCGAAGATTTGCGCCACCCGGTGCGCCACGCCTTTGTGGCGGCCTTGCCGGTGGCCGTGCTGCTGCTGGCCACCTTGGGCACGGCCTTGGGCCTGACCGGGCTGTGGCTGAATGGCTTGTGGTGGCTGGGTTCGCTGGGCCAGCTGTGGGCCACGGTGTGGGTGCTCAAGCGCTGGCTGGTGGCGACGCACGCCACCCCCGGTGGGGCCGCACCGCCGTTCTGGCCGGTGGTGACGCCGGTGTTGCTCATCCCCGTGGTGGGCAATGTCATTGCGCCCCTGGCCGGTGTGCCGTTGGGGCACGGCGTGTGGGCCCTGGCCCAGTTCGGCATTGGCCTGCTGCTGTGGCCGGTGGTGCTGGCCTTGCTGCTGGCACGGCGTGCGGCGGCGGGGCCCCTGCCGGATCGGCTGCTGCCCACCTGGTTCATTCCGGTGGCCCCGCCATCGGTCATCGGGCTGGTGGCGGCGCAGGCAGGCTGGCCGCTGCCCGCCGTGGCCATGTTGTGGGGCATGGCCTTGTTTTTCCTGCTGTGGGCGGGCACGGTGGCCAAGCTGGCGGTGGCGCAGCCGTTTGCGCTGACCTTCTGGGCCCTGTCCTTCCCGCTGGCGGCGTTCAGCAGCCTCACCCTCAGGCTGTCGGTGCTGGCTGCCGTGCCGGGCTTGCAGGTGCTGGGCACCTTGATGCTGGCGCTGACCTCGCTGGTCATCGTCAGCCTGTGCCTGGGCACCTACAAAGGCTTGCGCGACGGCACGCTGCTGGCCCCCGAGCCGGTGGCCGCCATCGTGCCCGCAAACGGTTGAACCCGTTGGTGGTACGCCTGCCGCCGCATGGATGGTCCCCGGGCCGTCAGGGGCGGAGTCAGATCACGTTCTTCTCAAGCAGCGGCTCCTGGTGCGCGATGCGTTCCAAGGACAGCGGCGACAGGTCCAGGCTCCGGTATTGCCCCGTCAGCATCAGCTCGGCCACGCCACGTCCCACCGCGGGGCACTGCTGAAGGCCGTGGCCGGAAAAACCGTTGGCCAACACCAGGTTGTCACACGTGGGGGACAGCCCGACGATGGCGTTGTGGTCGAAGGTGTTCATCTCGTAATAGCCTGCCCAGGCCCCTTGCATGCGCAGTGCCTCGAACGCCGGGATGCGCTCAGCCAAGGTGGGCCACACATGGTCTTCGAACGCGTGGTACTCGGGCTCCAGCGGGGCAAAGTCGGGGTCTTGTTCTTCGGGGGGGGCAAAACCGCAGATGAATCCCTTGCCTTCGGGCCGCAGCCAGATGCCACTGGTGTCGATGAGCAGTGGACAGCCGGGCAGCGTCTCAGGGCATGTCAGGTTGAACACGGTACGGCGCTTGCCAACCACGGGCAGGTCGATGCCGGCCCAAGCTGCAATGGCCGCAGCCCACGGGCCGCCCGCATTCACGGCAAAACGACATGGAAGTCGCTCGCCGCTGCGCAAGCGCACCGCGTTCACATGTTGCACACCGTCGCTGCTCACCACATCCAAGCCCACGGCCTCGTTGGTCAGGTAACGCACGCCCTGGTGTTGTGCCTTTTTCCTGAGCGCCGTCAGCAGCAGGTAGCCATCGAACCAGCCTTCGCCCGACAGACCCAGGGATCCCAGCACCACGTCAGACAGTGCCAGCCAAGGGAAACGCTCGTGCAATTGAGTCGGACTCAGCAGCGCCACGTCGGCACCATGCGATGTTTGACGAGCATGGTTTTCGCGCAAGGTGGCTTCGCCTGCTGCGGTGGCGAGGTACAGGTAGCCCCCCTCGTGCAGACCAATGTCCGGCACTTCGCCCTGAGTCGCCAAGCACGCCCCCACGTTGCGCAAGAAGCCAATGCCATAAGCCGACATCTGGATGTTGATGTCGGTGGAAAACTGCTGGCGGATGGAGCTGGCCGACAGCGCCGATGAGGCGCGTGAGTAGGTGGGGTCGCGCTCGACCACCACCACCGGGCAACCCGGCTGCAGTTGGGTGAGAAAGTACGCGATGGCGCTGCCAATGACGCCGCCGCCGATGATGACGATGGGCATCACACGTCGAACTTCACGCCCTGCGCCAAAGGCAGTGCTGTGGAGTGGTTGATGGTGTTGGTGGCCCGGCGCATGTAGGCTTTCCAGCTGTCGGACCCGGCCTCGCGGCCCCCGCCGGTTTCCTTTTCACCACCAAATGCGCCGCCAATTTCGGCACCGCTGGGGCCGATGTTCACGTTGGCAATGCCGCAGTCGGACCCGGCTGCGGACATGAACAACTCGGCCTCACGCATGTTGAGCGTGAAGATGGATGACGACAAACCCGCGCCCACGGCGTTGTTCATGGCAATGGCCTCTTCCAGCGTTTGGTAGCGCATCACATACAGGATGGGGGCAAAGGTCTCGTGCAGCGCAGGCCCCTCGTGGCGTTGCAGTTCCACCAGGGCGGGGCGCACGTAATAGGCGTCAGCGCCGCCGATGCCTTCCACGCGGTCACCGCCATGCACCGTGGCACCCAGGGCGCGGCTGTGCGCCAACGCCTTTTGCATGCTGTCGTATGCCTGTCGGTCGATCAGGGGGCCTACCAGGGTGCCGGGGGTGCAGGGGTCGCCCACCGGGACATTCGCATACACCTTGGTGAGCTGGGCCACCAGCGAGTCGTGAATGCTGTCATGCACAAACAAGCGGCGCAGGGTGGTGCAGCGCTGGCCTGCCGTGCCCATGGCCGCAAACGCGATGCCTCGCAGCGCCAAATCCAGGTCGGCGGAGGGTGTCACGATGGCCGCATTGTTGCCCCCCAGCTCCAGGATGCCGCGGGCAAAACGTGCCGCCAGACGCGGTCCCACGGCACGGCCCATGGCGGTGGAGCCCGTGGCCGACAGCACGGGCACGCGGGGGTCGTCCACCAGCACCTCGCCCACGTCGCGTTGGCCGATGATCAACTCCAGCAGGCCCTCGGGGGCGTCTGACCCGAACCGTGCAATGGCCCGCTGCGCAATGGCGTGTGTGGCCAGGGCCGTGAGGGGGGTCTTTTCCGAGGGCTTCCACACCACGGGATCGCCACACACCAATGCCAGGGCTGCGTTCCAGGACCACACGGCCACCGGGAAGTTGAAGGCCGAGATCACGCCGCACACGCCCAGCGGGTGCCACGTTTCCATCATGCGGTGGCCCGGGCGTTCGGTGGCAATCGTCAAGCCGTACAGCTGGCGCGAGAGCCCGACCGCGAAGTCGCAGATGTCGATCATCTCCTGCACTTCGCCCAGACCTTCAGAGAGGATTTTTCCGGCCTCGAGGGTGACAAGGCGGGCCAGGTCGGTCTTGGCGGCTCGCAATTCCTCGCCCAGCAAACGCACCAGCTCACCGCGGCGCGGTGCGGGGACGTTGCGCCACGCCTGGAACGCCGCATGGGCGCGGCCAATGGCCGCAGTGGCCTCGCTGTGAGGGGTTTGTGGCACCGCGGCAATCGGCTCGCCCGTGATGGGGGAGCAAACGGACAGGGTGCCCCCTGTGTAAGCCGTTTGGGGCACGCCCAAGCGTTGCAACAGAGGATCGATTTCGGCCACCAAAGAGGCGGCGGCTGGGAAGGATGACATGGGAAAAGGCCGAAAGGCGCGCAGCAGAAAAGTTGCAACTATCAATGAAACCCAATGGCCCGGATAGCAAAAAAATGGAAGGAGTTCATGATTTAATGGAATGATGAAGGGGCGGCAATCAGTAGCAGCTTGCGCTTTACATGAAAGCGCGAAGTCCCATATCGAGTGTTGATTTTTGGGTGCTAGTCATTCCTGCATTGCATGACCTTGCTGCGTAGAGCGTTTTTACCCCCCACCGCCGACTTGTTGGCTTTTGAGGCAGCCGCCCGGCACCAGAGCGTTTCTCGCGCTGCGGCGGAATTGCACCTGACGCAAAGTGCCGTGTCACGCCAGATCCGTCAGCTGGAGAATCAGCTGGGGACCGCACTGTTCCATCGGGTTCGTCAGCGTGTGGTGCTCACCGATGCGGGGCGCGTGTATGCGGCCGACGTGAGGGCGGTGCTGCATCAGCTGTCGTCCAGTACCCGGAAAGCCATGGCATTTGCCAGCACCGATGGGCTGCTCAATCTGGCGGTTTTACCCACCTTGGGAACGCGCTGGCTCATTCCGCGGCTGGGGCGCTTCATGGCGTTGCATCCCCAGGTCATGGTGAATTTTTCTGCCCGCACAGAACCCTTCGATTTCGCGGGAACGCCGTTTGACGCCGCCATCCACTTCGGGGCCCCTCACTGGGCGGGTGCTGTGTGCGAATACCTGATGCACGAAGAAGTGGTTCCCGTGTGCAGCCCGGCGTACCGCGACCGTCATCGAATCCATTCGCCCAAAGATTTGGCCGGTGTGGTGCTGTTACAGCAAAGCACCCGACCCACCCAGTGGGCCGAGTGGTTTGAGCTGGTCGGGGAGCCCACGGCGTTGGTGTTGCGTGGTCCCCAATCTGAGCATTTCGCCATGATCGCCCAGGCGGCGGTGTCCCACCTGGGGGCAGCGCTGCTGCCGCGCTTCCTGATTGAGCAAGAACTGGCCGCAGGCAGTCTGGTCGAGCTCTCAGACAGGGTGTTGACCAGCGAGGACGCCTACTATCTGGTCTACCCCGAGGCCCGTGCGCAGACGCCACTGGTGAAAGCCTTCAGGGATTGGTTGTTGGCCGATGTAAGCTGAGCCAACTTCAGCCCTTCTCAGATCGCATGCAAGACACGACTTTCGACACCATCATCGTGGGCGCCGGTACGGCGGGGTGCCTGTTGGCCAACCGGCTGTCGGCGGACGCGTCGCGGCGGGTCTTGCTGATTGAGGCCGGTCGCAAGGACGACTACCACTGGATCCACATTCCCGTGGGCTACCTGTACTGCATTGGCAACCCGCGCACCGACTGGCTGTACCAGACCCAGCCCGATCCGGGCCTCAACGGCCGCAGCCTGCGTTACCCGCGCGGCAAGACGCTCGGGGGCTGCTCCAGCATCAACGGCATGATCTACATGCGGGGCCAGGCCCGGGATTACGACCAGTGGGCCCAGATCACCGGCGACGCCGACTGGCGCTGGGACCAGAGCCTGCCGTTTTTCAAGCTGCACGAAGACCACCACCTGGGCGCCACCGGCCTGCACGGGGCCAAGGGCACGGCGTCTCCGGTGCTTCAGGGTGACGACACGGTGTACGGCCAGGTCATGCGCCACCACCGCGCCGGGGGCGAGTGGCGGGTGGAGCGCCAGCGCCTGCGCTGGGACGTGCTGGACGCCTTTGCCCTGGCGGCGCAGCAGGCGGGCATTCCTGCCACCACCGACTTCAACCAGGGCAGCAACGAGGGGGTGGGCTACTTCGAGGTCAACCAACGGGCTGGTTGGCGCTGGAACACCGCCAAGGCCTTCCTGCGGCCCCAGTGTTACGGCCGCCCCAACTTCGAGTTGTGGACGTCGGCCCAGGTCAAGCGCCTGATCCTCGACACCCAGCCCGACGGCAGCCAGCGCTGCACCGGGGTGGAGGTGTGGACGGGCACCGAAACCGTGGTGGCCCACGCCCGGCGGGAGGTGGTGCTGAGCGCCGGGGCCATTGGCAGCCCGCAGATCCTGCAGCTGTCGGGCATCGGCCCGGGCGAGGTGCTCAGGCGCCATGGCCTTGAGGTGAAGGTGGACCTGCCCGGGGTGGGGGCCAACCTGCAAGACCATTTGCAAATCCGCACCGTGTTCAAGGTGCATGGCGTCAAGACGCTCAACACCCTGGCCCACTCGTGGTGGGGCAAGGCGCGCATCGGGCTGGAATATGCGCTCAAGCGGTCCGGCCCCATGAGCATGGCTCCCAGCCAACTGGGGGCCTTCACCCGCAGCGACCCGTCGCAACCCTGGCCCAACATCGAGTACCACGTGCAGCCGCTGAGCCTGGATGCCTTTGGCGAGCCCTTGCACCGCTTCCCGGCCTTCACCGCCAGCGTGTGCAACCTCAACCCCACCAGCCGGGGCACGGTGCACATCCAGTCGCCCGACTTTCAGCAGGCCCCGGCCATTGCCCCCAACTACCTGTCCACGGAACAAGACCAGCAGGTGGCGGTGGACAGCCTGCGCCTGACCCGGCGCATTGCGGCGCAACCGGCACTCCAACCGTTCCAACCCCAGGAGCACAAGCCGGGCACGCAATACCAGTCGGACGACGAACTGGTGCGCTTGGCCGGTGACATCGCCACCACCATCTTCCACCCGGTGGGCACCACGGCCATGGGCCGCGACGGCGACCCCCTGGCGGTGCTGGACTCGCACCTGCGGGTGCGCGATGGTCGGGGGGGCTTGGTGGCCGGTTTGCGGGTGGTGGATGCCGGGGCCATGCCCACCATCACCAGCGGCAACACCAACAGCCCCACCTTGATGATGGCCGAGAAGGCCGCCCGCTGGCTGATGCGCGGCGACGACTGAAGCGCCCTTCGGGCAGACCGCGTGTTCAGCAGCGCAGCCCCACCACGTAGCGTTCGGTGCTGTCCAGGGTCGGGGTGCGAACCTTGGCCGCACGTGAATCGCGTTCGCGCCCGTCGATCACGGGGGCGGGGCGGGGTTGGCGAGCGGTCCAACCGTCGGTCAGGCGGGTGGCCCACTTGTGCAGGTCGGTGTCCTGGGTTTCTTCGGCATGGCGCAACGCCAGAGAAGACATGGCCTGGGCGTACTGGAAGTCGCTGGCCATCCATTCGGTGTCGGTGACGCGGCCCATCTTGCGGCGCATGGCCACGTGAAGGTGTGCGGCGGTCGAAATCAGGTCCTGAGGGGTCATGCCATGTTCCCTTGCTGATGGGCTTCTGATGCGGGGAGTCGCCTGCGAATCAGCAGGTTCTGTGCCACGCGGCAGGGCTGGGGCAAACCCGCCCAAGGGTTAGTCCCAGTGCACCAGCACGGGGCATTGCCCTACATTCCGTCCCAACGTTGAGCGGACTCGGTGCACAAACGCCCGGGCATGCACAACAAAGGCCGAGGAGACAAACCCAGCCGTTCCGCAACACACCGTGCACGTCAGAGGCCGGTTGCCGGACAACACAACCCAAAACGCCGGTGCTGGTCACCGGCGTTTTGCTTTTGGCGCCATGGGGTCCGATACCATCGCCCCCCATGGACATTCTTCTGGCCGCAGTGGCCTCCCTGTTTGCGGGTTTTGTCGACGCCATCGTAGGCGGCGGCGGACTCATCCTGTTGCCAGCCCTGTTTTCGGTGTTTCCCACCGCGCCGCCCGCCACGGTGCTGGGCATCAACAAGGGCTCTTCCATCTGGGGCACGGCGGCGGCCACCTGGCAGTACGCGCGGCGGGTGAACATGCGTTGGTCGGCGGTGCTGCCGGGGGCGGTCAGCGCCCTGGTGGGCTCGTTCGGGGGGGCATGGCTGGTCACCCAGGTGTCGCCCGACGCCTTGCGTCGGCTCTTGCCCTTGGCCTTGCTGGCGGTGTTCCTGTACACGCTGATGCGCAAGGACCTGGGGCAGCACCACACCCCGCGCTACGCGGGTTCGCGGGAGACTGCGGCCATGGTGGCACTGGGCGGTGTGGTCGGGTTTTACGACGGCTTTTTCGGCCCCGGCACCGGCAGTTTTTTTGTGTTTCTGCTGGTGCGCTGGCTGGGCTACGACTTCATGAACGCCAGCGCCTCGGCCAAGTTGCTCAACACGGCGTCCAACCTGGCGGCCCTGAGCCTGTTTGCCTGGCAAGGCCACGTGTGGTGGTCGGTGGTGGCGGTCACCGCGGTGTGCAACGTGCTGGGCAGCGTGGTGGGGGCCCGCCTGGCGCTGAAACACGGCTCGGGTTTTGTGCGCGTGTTTTTCATGCTGGTGGTGGGGGCGCTGATCGTCAAGACCGGCGTGGGGGCCTACGGCTGATCAAGGGGCGGCGGTTGCGCTGTCGGTGCCCTGCCCGGGCCAAGGCACTTCGCTGGCCTTGAGGGGTTTGCCGATGGGGGCGGCCGCCAGGCCCTTTTGCACCGCCTTCAAGTCTTCGTCGTTGGGGTATTGGTCCATCAGCAGGTAGTCGAACACTCGGCGTGCAATGGGGGCCGCGTGCGCTGCACCAAAACCCGCGTTTTCCACCACGATGGCCAAGGCCACGCGCGGTTGGTCGGCGGGGGCAAAGGCGGTGTAGAGCGAGTGGTCCCGCTGGTGCTCTTCCATCTTGCGGGCATCGTATTTGTCCTTCTGCCCGATGGTCACGGCCTGCGCGGTGCCGGTTTTGCCCCCGCTGATGTACCCCGCCCCGGCAAACACCCGGGTGGACGTGCCTTCTTGGGTCACACCCACCATGGCGCGGATGACGGTTTCCACATGGCTGGGGTTGAGCTTGAGGTCTTCCCCGGCAGGGCGCTCCATGGGGTGGCGTTGGCGGGAGACGGCATCCTCGGTGGCCAGCCCCAGGTGGGGCTGAAACTTCACCCCGCGGTTGGCCAGCGTGGCGGTGGCCTGGGCCAGTTGCAGCATGGTGAAGGCGTTGTAGCCCTGGCCAATGCCCAAGGAGATGGTTTCACCCGCGTACCAGCGCTGGTGTTCGGGCCGCCTGTAGGTTTTGCGCTTCCAGGCCTGACTGGGCAACACACCGCGAACCTCGCCCTTGAGGTCGATGCCGGTGATTTGACCCAAGCCGAGTGGCTTCATGAAGTCGTGGATGGCGTCCACCCCCAGGTCGTTGGCCAGCGAATAGAAATACACGTTGCTGGACTTGACGATGGCCCGGTGCAGGTCCACGGCCCCCAGTCCCTCGTCGCCGTGGCTGCGGAACTTGTGATCGCCAAACATCCAGTAGCCCGGGTCGTTGGTGATGGCTTGTGGGGTGCGTTTGCCGGTGGCCAGCGCGGCCAAGCCCATGAAGGGCTTGTAGGTGGACCCCGGCGGGTAGGTGCCTCGAAGGGCGCGGTTGAGCAGGGGCTTGTCGATGGACTCGTTGAGCATCTTCCAGTTGTCCACATCGATGCCGTCCACAAACAGGTTGGGGTCGAACGTGGGCTTGCTGACAAAGGCCAGCACCTCGCCGTTGCGCGGGTCCAGCGCCACCAAGGCCCCGCGCCGGTCACCGAACATGTCTTCCACCAGCTTTTGCAGCTTGATGTCCAGCGTCAGCACCACGGTGTTGCCCGGGGTGGCTGGGGTTCGGTCCAGGGTGCGCACGGCCCGGCCTCCGGCGGAGGTCTCGATCTGGTCGAAGCCCGCCAGGCCATGCAGCTCGCGCTCGTAGCTCTGCTCGATGCCCAGCTTGCCGATGTACTCGGTGCCCCGGTAATTGGCCTGTTCGTCATCGGGCCAGTCGTCCATCTGTGCCTTCTCGGTGCGGTTGATGCGCCCGATGTAGCCCACCACATGGCTGGCCAGCGCCTGATAGGGGTATTGCCGGAAGAGTCGGGCCTTGATTTCCACCCCCGGGAACCGGTAGCGCTGGGCGGTGAAGCGGGCCACCTCCTCGTCGGTCAGGCGGGTGCGGATGGGCAGCGAGTCGAAGTTGCGCGACTCTTCCCGCAGGCGCTTGAAGCGCTTCTTGTCTCGGGGCTGGATGTCCACCACCTCGCCCAGTTGTTCGATGACCGTGTCCACATCGTCTACCTTGGACGGCGTGATCTCCAGCGTGAAGGCCGAGTAGTTGGTGGCCAGGGCAATGCCGTTGCGATCCAGGATGAGGCCGCGGTGCGGCACGATGGGCAGCACCGCGGTGCGGTTGCTTTCCGCCTGGGCCTTGAGGTCGGCGTGGCGGTGCACCTGCAAAAACAGGGCGCGGGCCACCAGCAGGCCAAAGGCTGCCAGCACCACCAGCACCGCCACCGCCACCCGCACCCGGAAGCGGGACAGGTCGGCTTCCACATCCCTCAAGGCCGTCATGGTGTTCTGGCGCTCACAGGGGGCGGTGTTTGTCGGGGTCGGGTGGACGGCGCTGCGGGGCCAGCAGCAGCACCGAGGCCACCGGCCACAGGGCGCCGGTCAGCACCGGGGCCAGCACCACCGACCATCCCGGGAACACCCCGCCCGACGCCAGGCGCAGCAGCACCACCAGCAACTGGGCCAGTGCAAACAGCGGCAGCACATGGACGGCCTGTGTCATGACCGGGAACCACAGCAGGCGCCGGTGGATGAACACCGCCAGGAAGCTCAGCACCGAGTAGGCCAGCGCATGCTGCCCCAGCAGGGCCGTGTGGTGCACATCCATGGCCAGGCCAAAAACAAAGGCAGCACCCACGCTCACGCGCAGGGGTTGGTGCACGTTCCAGAACACCAGAGTGAGCGCCAGCAGGTCAGGCACCCAGGCGGCGCGGCCCGCGCCCCCCATGTTGATGAGCATGTTGCCCAGCATGGCCAGGATGAGGCTGAGCCAGATGAACACCGGGTTGGCCGGGAGCAGCAGGGGTTGGCCGGGGCGCATGATCATGGTCAGGTCTCCGGTCAGTGGCTGGAACCCGGGCGGCTGCCGCGTCCGGGGGGGGCGTCTCGACGGCCGTTGCGGTGCACTTCCGGCGCGGGGGGCGGGGGTTGTTGGGCCCCGGTGGGGGGCAACACCAGCACATGCAGCGTGGCGTCGGCGTGGGAGAACGGTTGGCACAGCACCCGGGCAAAGGCCGACTCGGCCCGGCGTTCCACCGAGGTCACCTTGGCCACGGGCAGCCCGGCGGGGTACACGCCATCGACGCCGCTGGTGCTGAGCACGTCGCCTTCCTGCACGTCGGCGTTGCCGGCCATGAAGCGCAGTTCCAGCTCCTGGCCACGGGTGCCCGCCTGGCCATAGGCCACGCTGCGCACGCCGGTGCGGGTGTTGAGCACGGGGATGGCCTGGTCACGGTCGGTCAGCAGCGTCACTTCCGACACCAGGGGGTGCACCCGGGTCACCTGGCCCAGGATGCCGGATTCGTCCAGCACCGGCGATCCGGGCTCGATGCCCTGGGTGCTGCCCTGGTCGATGACGATGCGCTGTGCATACGGGTCGGCGGCGTCGTACAGCACCTGGGCGGTTCGCCCGTCCACGCGCAGCCGTTCACGCAGGCCCAGCAGGGCGCGCAGGCGCTGGTTCTCCAGCAGCAACTGATCAACCTGTCCCGCCCGTGCGGTCTGCTCGGTCAACTGCTGGATGGCGGCTTGTGCATGGAACTGGGCATCTTCCAGGGTCTGGAAGTGCTTTTGCACGGCCTCGCCCCACAACACCGGCTGGAGGGCGAGCCACTGCACAGGCGACAGTGCCGTGACCAGCACCGAGCGCAAGGCCTTGGTGACGGCAAACCGGTTGTCGGTTGCCATCAGCAGCACGGCCAGGGCGCTGAGCAGCAGCAGCTTGGACAGCGCCGACGGCCCTTGCTTGAAGAAGGGCGGGGGCGTTCGGTCCAGGGTGCCCAGTGGCATGAACGGAGGCGTCGGGCGGGGTCAGTGGGGGCGCTCGGGGGCCTGCTTCAAGGGCCGCCCGGAGGCGCTCACTCCGAGGTGAAGATGGTGCCCAGGCGCTCCATGCGCTCCAGGGCCATGCCACAGCCGCGCACCACGCAGGTCAGCGGTTCTTCGGCCACCAGCACCGGCAGACCGGTTTCTTCGGCCAGCAGGCGGTCCAGGTCGCGCAGCAGGGCACCGCCGCCGGTCAGCATCATGCCGCGTTCGGCAATGTCGGCCCCCAGTTCGGGCGGGGTTTGTTCCAGCGCGGTCTTGACGGCCGAGACGATGTTGTTCAGCGGGTCGGTCAGCGCTTCCAGGATTTCGTTGGAGCTGATGGTGAAGCTGCGCGGCACCCCTTCGGAGAGGTTGCGGCCCTTGACTTCCATCTCCTTGACTTCGGAGCCGGGGAAGGCGGAACCGATGTTCTTCTTGATGGCTTCGGCGGTGGGCTCGCCAATCAGCATGCCGTAGTTGCGGCGGATGTAGTTGATGATGGCTTCGTCGAACTTGTCGCCGCCCACCCGCACACTGCCCTTGTAGACCATGCCGCCCAGGCTGATCACGCCCACTTCGGTGGTGCCGCCACCAATGTCCACCACCATGGAGCCACTGGCGTCCGACACCGGCAGGCCGGCACCGATGGCCGCGGCCATGGGTTCCTCGATCAGGTACACCTCCGACGCCCCGGCACCCAGGGCCGACTCGCGGATGGCGCGCCGCTCCACCTGGGTGGAGCCGCAGGGCACGCAGATGATGATGCGCGGGCTGGGCTTGAAGGCCGAGCGCGGGTGCACCATCTTGATGAACTGCTTGAGCATCTGCTCGGTGACCGTGAAGTCGGCGATCACGCCGTCCTTCATGGGGCGGATGGCGTCGATGTTGCCGGGCACCTTGCCCAGCATGGCCTTGGCTTCCTTGCCGACGGCCTGGATGGTCTTCTTGCCTTGGGGGCCACCTTCGTGGCGGATGGACACCACCGAGGGCTCGTCCAGCACAATGCCTTTGCCGCGGACGTAGATCAAGGTGTTGGCGGTGCCCAGGTCGATGGCCAAGTCGGTCGAGAAGTGCCGACGGAGAGATTCAAACATGACTGACAACGTCCTGCGTGGGGACACACCGGGCGCGGGTGCCATTCGGTGCGATACCGGGGGATGAACTGGGGAATGTGGTGCGGGTGGGGGCCGACAATCCGCCCCACCTTCAAGAGGGCAGATAATACCGCACCCCTGCCACCCAGGCATTGATTCTGGATGGCGCTCTCGGTTCCCCTCATCGGTCGAACCCCCCTTCAGATTCCGAAAATCCATGGCCCTCACCGCCCAAGACATCACGCGCATTGCCAATCTGGCGCGCCTGGAGCTGGATGCCGAGCACAGCGAACGCATGCTGCACCAGCTCAATGGTTTTTTTGACATCGTCGAGCAGATGAACGCGGTGGACACCACCGGCGTCGAGCCCCTGGCCCACCCCACCGCCGTCATGGAACGTGTGGCCCTGCGCCTGCGCGACGACGTGGTGAGCGAACCCAACCAGCGCGAGGCCAACCAGCAAAGCGCCCCCGCGGTCGAGCGCGGGCTGTTCCTGGTGCCCAAAGTGATCGAATGAGTGCCCCCATGAGCAAAGAACTCCATCAACTCGGCGTGGCCGAACTGGCTGCCAAGCTGGCGGCCCGCGAGGTGTCCAGCACCGAAGTCACCCGCCACCTGCTGGCCCGCGCCCAGGCCCACCAAAACTTGGGGGCCTACCTGGCCCTGAACGAAGACGCTGCGCTGGCCCAGGCCCAGGCCGCCGATGCCCGGTTGGCCGCGGGTGAGCGCACCCCGCTGCTGGGCGTGCCGCTGGCGCACAAAGACATCTTCGTCACCCGTGACCTGCCCACCACCGCGGGCTCCAAGATGCTGGAGGGCTACCGCAGCCCCTTCGACGCCACCGTGGTGGCCAAGCTGGCCGGGGTCGGCATGGTCAACCTGGGCAAGCTCAACTGCGACGAGTTCGCCATGGGCTCGGGCAACGACAACTCGGCCTACGGCCCGGCCCACAACCCCTGGGACCGCAGCCGCATCCCCGGCGGTTCGTCCGGCGGCTCGGCCGCTGCCGTGGCCGCACGCCTGGTGCCCGCGGCCACCGGCACCGACACCGGCGGTTCCATCCGCCAGCCCGCATCCCTGACCGGCATCACCGGCATCAAGCCCACCTATGGCCGTTGCTCGCGTTACGGCATGGTGGCCTTTGCCTCCAGCCTGGACCAGGCCGGCCCCATGGCCCGCAGCGCCTTGGACTGTGCGCTGCTGCTGTCGGCCATGGCCGGACCGGACCTGGACCGCGACTCCACCTCGCTGGACCACCCGGCAGAGGACTTTGCTATCAATTTGGGTGCTGCTTGCGCTTCTTCTGAAAGCGCTGGAGGCCAAAAAAGCTTGCAAGGCCTGCGCATCGGCCTGCCCAAGGAGTTCTTTGGCGACGGCTGCGCCCCGGGCGTGCAGGCCGCGGTGCGGGCCGCGCTGGCCGAGTTCGAGAAGCTGGGCGCCACGCTGGTGGACATTTCGCTGCCGCGCACCGAGCTGTCCATCCCCGTGTACTACATCATTGCCCCGGCCGAGGCCAGCTCCAACCTCAGCCGCTTTGACGGCGTGAAGTTCGGCCATCGCGCCGCGCAGTACACCGACCTGGCCGACATGTACAAGAAGTCGCGTGCCGAAGGCTTTGGCCCTGAAGTGCAAAAGCGCATCATGATCGGCACCTACGTCCTGAGCCACGGCTACTACGACGCCTATTACCTCAAGGCCCAGCAGATCCGCCGCCTGATTGCGCAGGACTTCCAGCAAGCCTTCACCCAGTGCGACGTGATCGCCGGTCCCGTGTCGCCCACCGTGGCCTGGAAGATCGGTGAAAAGTCCGACGACCCCGTGGCCAACTACCTGGCCGACATCTACACCCTGTCCACCAGCCTGGCGGGCTTGCCCGGCATGAGCATCCCCGCCGGGTTTGGCGAGCACGGCATGCCCGTGGGCCTGCAACTGATCGGCAACCACTTCAAGGAAGCGCAACTGCTGGGCGTGGCCCACCAGTTCCAATGCGCCACCGACTGGCACACCCGCGCACCGGCGGAGTTTTCAGCATGAGCACCTCGTCCAAATCCCTTCTTGTGCAGGGCTACGAAGTCGTCATCGGCTTCGAGACGCACGCCCAGCTGTCCACCGCCAGCAAGATCTTCAGCCGCGCGTCCACCGCCTTCGGGGCCGAGCCCAACACCCAGGCTTGCGCCGTGGACCTGGCGCTGCCCGGCACCCTGCCGGTGATGAACAAGGGCGCGGTTGAACGTGCCATCCAGTTCGGGCTGGCCGTGGGTTCGCACGTGGCCGAGCACAGCGTGTTCGCCCGCAAGAACTACTTCTACCCCGACCTGCCCAAGGGCTACCAGATCAGCCAGTTCGAGATCCCGGTGGTGCAGGGCGGCTCGGTGGAGTTCTTCCTGGAGACAGGCAAGGGCGCCGACGCGGCGCGGGAGAAAAAATCCGTCCGCCTGGTGCGTGCCCACCTGGAGGAGGACGCGGGCAAGAGCCTGCACGAGGACTTCATCGGCCAAAGCGGCATCGACCTCAACCGCGCGGGCACACCGCTGCTGGAGATCGTGACCGAGCCCGACATGCGCTCCAGCGCCGAGGCTGTGGCCTACGCCAAGGAGCTGCACAAGATCGTCACCTGGATCGGCATTTGCGACGGCAACATGCAGGAAGGCAGCTTCCGCTGCGACGCCAACGTGTCGGTGCGCAAGCCCGGTGCGCCGCTGGGCACCCGCCGCGAAATCAAGAACCTGAACTCGTTCAAGTTCATGCAGCAGGCCATCGACTTTGAAATCCGCTGGCAGATCGAGCAGATCGAAGACGGCTTCGAGATCCAGCAGGCCACCGTGCTGTTCGATCCCGACACCGGCGAAACCCGCGCCATGCGCACCAAGGAAGACGCCGCCGACTACCGCTACTTCCCCGATCCCGACCTGCCGCCGCTGGTGATTGAGCGCGAATGGGTGGAGCGCGTCAAGGCCGCCATGCCCGAGCTGCCCCGGGCCATGGCGCAGCGCTTCATGGACCAGTACGGCCTGCCCGAATACGACGCCACCACGCTCACCCAAAGCCAGGCCATGGCCGCCTACTTCGAGGCCGCCGCCCAGGCCTGCGGCCAGCCCAAGCTGGCCAGCAACTGGGTGATGGGCGAGATTTCGCGCCGCTTGAACTCGGGAGAGGCTTCCATCGAGACGCTGCCGGTGTCTGCCACCCAGTTGGGCGCGCTGATCGGCCGCATCCAGGACGGCACCATCTCCAACAACGCCGCCAAGCAGGTGTTTGACGTGTTGTGGACCGACGGTGGCGACATCAACGCCATCATCGACGCCAAGGGCCTCAAGCAGATGAACGACAGCGGCGCACTGGAAGCCATCATTGCCGAGGTGATCGCCGCCAACGAGAAAAACGTGGCCGAGTACCGCGCCGGCAAGGACAAGGCGTTCAACGCCCTGGTGGGGCAGGTCATGAAGGCCAGCAAGGGCAAGGCCAACCCCGCTCAGGTCAACGAACTGCTGAAAAAAGCGCTGGGCTGAGCACCCGAGGGGGCTGCACCCCTTGGCGGGGTGCAATCGGGTCCAAACCCGCGTTCAGCGCGGCGCTGAGGGGGTTCCTCGGGCCGCCCACAGGGCCTTGAGGCGGACCAGTTCTTCGTCAAAGCGGGCGTTCACCCGTTTGGCCTCTTCCAGTTGTGCCGCCACCAGTTGCTGCTGCTGCTCCTGCAGGGCCATGTTGTCGGCCATGCGGCGCTTCAGCCATGCGGGGGCCTTGGTCGGGTCGGCTTTGTAGAACTCCATTTCCTCCTGGTAGCCCTTGGCCTGTTGCTGCAGTTCCAGGGTGCGGTTCTGGATGACCGCCAGGTTGGTGTCCACCATCGCCAGTTGCTTTTCGCGTTCGGCATCGTGCTGGCGCTGGCTGGTGTAACGGGTCAACAGGGCGCGGTCCTTGCGCTGTTGCTCCCGTTCACGAGCCCGCTGCTCGGCTTCCTGTTCCGCCTCACGTTCGGCCTGCTTGAGGCGTTGCGCCTGTTCCTGGGCACTGATGGCTCCCGGGATGACCCGTTTCACCAAGCCGGAGGGCGAGAGTTCGCGTTGTTCGCGGTCAGCGCATTCGGGGATGGGGCGGTCGGACGTGATGCGGCGTCCGTGGGCGTCGGTGCAGACGTAAATGCCCTGTGCGCCCGCCAGGAGAGGAAGGCAGACGCCCAACCCCGCCAGGGCCAGGGGCCGCCAAGGGGCCCGGGGCCCGTGTGGGTTGCGTTCGTGTCCGCTGCTCAATCCTGTCCTCGCCATGCCCTGTGTGGTGTGTTTGTCGACATGACCAAGCAGGCGCCGTGCCAGCGGTTCAGGGGGCGGTGGACGTGTCCACCCCGTAGCGCTGCCGGTAGGCCATGACGCGGTCCCGGTGTGCCTGGATCGGGGCGTCTTCCCCGCTCTGGCTGACTTGGTGGTCCAGATACTGCAGCAAATCGGCCAGACGGGCAATGGCACACACCTTCAGGCCCAGTTGCTGCTGCACGTATTGCACAGCGCTGTGGGGAAGGTCCACCACCTGACCATTTTTGTCGGGCCCGGTTGCCATTTCCTGGCGGTCCAGCGCAATGGCCACGCCATAGGCCGTGGCCCCGGCGGCCTGGATGAGGGCGATGGATTCGCGGGCGGCGGTGCCTGCGCTCATCACGTCGTCCACGATCAGCACCCGGCCCTGGAGCGGCGCACCCACCAGGGTGCCGCCTTCACCGTGGTCCTTGGCTTCCTTGCGGTTGTAGGCAAAGGGCACGTTGCGGCCCAGGCGGGCCAGCTCGATGGCCACGGCGGCGCCCAGCGGAATGCCCTTGTAGGCGGGGCCGAAAATCATGTCGAACTCCAGCCCGCTGGCCAGGATGCGCTGTGCATAGAATTGCGCCAGACGGCCCAGCTTGGCGCCGTCGTCAAACAATCCGGCGTTGAAAAAGTACGGGCTCATGCGCCCGGCCTTGGTCTTGAATTCGCCAAACCGCAGCACGCCGGACGCCACGGCAAACGCCACGAAATCTTGCGCCAGTGCATCGGCGGCGGGAGTGGCCGGGGTTGCGGCGCTGTTGTGATCCACCATGGGGAAATCCTTGTTCAAACTCGTCAGCCTCAACCTCAACGGCATCCGTTCGGCCTCCACCAAAGGGCTGGAAGAGTGGGTGGCCCGCGAGGCGCCCGATTGTATTTGTGTGCAGGAGCTCAAGGCCCAGGCCCCCGACATGGCGGGCCGCTTCGAAACCCTGGCCGGTTTGGAGGGGCACTTCCTGTGCGCCGAGAAAAAAGGCTACTCGGGCGTGGGGGTGTACACGCGGCACGAGCCCAGCGACGTGGTCATCGGTTTCGACGGTGGCGAGTTCGACGCCGAGGGGCGGCTGGTGGAGCTGCGTTTTGACACGCCGCAGCGCAAGTGGTCCGTCCTCAGCGCCTACTTTCCCAGCGGTTCTTCCGGCGAGGAGCGGCAGGCGGCCAAGTTCCGCTTCCTGGACGTGTTCTACCCCTACCTGATGCAGCTCAAGGCCCAGCGCGAGTTCATCCTGTGCGGCGACCTCAACATCGCCCACCAGGAAAAAGACCTGAAGAACTGGCGCAGCAACCAGAAGAACAGCGGTTTCCTGCCGGAAGAACGCGCCTGGATGACCCGCGCCCTGGCCGAAGGGGGCGTGGTGGACGTGTACCGCCAGCTGCACCCCGACACCACCGCCGAGTGCTACACATGGTGGAGCAACCGCGGCCAGGCCTGGGCCAACAACGTGGGGTGGCGGCTGGACTACCACCTGGCAACGCCCGCACTGGCGGCGCAGGCCCGCACCGCGGCCATCTACAAGGCACAGCGGTTTTCGGACCATGCGCCGCTGACGGTGGTGTACGACGGGGTGTGAACAATGTCTCGGTGCGGTGTCGCCTGTCGTCGGGACGTTCAATGCCGCACCTCGATCCCTGTTAGCCTGTCCATCTGAAACAACCAACCAAGGTGGCACACATGATGGGCATGGGATTGATCGGATTTCTGGTGGTGGGCGTGATCGCGGGCTGGCTGGCCGGACTGCTGGTCAAGGGCGGGGGCTTTGGTCTGGTGGGCGACTTGGTGGTGGGGGTGGTTGGTGCGTTTCTGGGGGGCTTTTTGTTCAGTTCCCTGGGCGTGTCCGCTGGCGGTGGCTTTGTGGGCAGCCTGATCGTGGCCACGGTGGGTGCGGTGGTGTTGCTGGCGCTGGTGCGCTTGGTCAAGCGCCGCTGACTTCACACCACCAAATCAATCTGCTGCATGGCCTTGGCCTGGCCGCTTTCGGTCAGGTAAATGCCGGTGCTGCGCAACTGACCCAATCGAGAACCGTCGGCCTGACGCAGGGTTTGTTCGGAGCCCACCCGCTGCAGTGACAGCGCACCCACGCCGCTGTCGGCCAGCGATTCCAGCCGCGTGTGTCCGCTGGCGTCCATGCGCCACACCTGCAGGCGCTTGAACACCGCATCGGCCTCGTCGATCCAGCCGTTGCGGTCCGAGTCCCACTGCGCCAGGTCGGCAAAACCGTCGCCGCTGCGGGTGCCGAACAGCTCGGAGCCATCGTCCACCTTGCCGTTGTCATTGCGGTCCAGCACCAGGAAGCCGCTGCCCGTGCCCACAAAGGGCATGCGCTCGGCCTGGCCATTGGCGTCCAGGTCGAAGCGGAACTGGGTGTCGCGCAGCTCGCCCACCGGCCCGTCGAAGTGCAGCACCAGCGGGTCTTTCAGCACCGCATCGCCTGCACGCAGGCTGAGCTGGCTGGATTCGGTGTGTGTGGTTTGCATCTCGATGTTCAGCTCGAACGACAGGTTGCGCCCGTCAGCGGTGCGGATCTCGCCCTGTGCCTGAACGCTGAGGTTTTCCACCTCGGTGCGGGTCTGGGTGGCCTCGTACACCAGGCCCCAGCCCTGTGGGGCCGGGGGCTGGGCGTTGCTCAATGCGGCGACGGGGCCCCGTGTGACGGCACCTGTGGGCGGCAGCTCTTGCCCCGTGGTGGGGGTGATGTTGTCCAGGTTCAGCAGCCGCACCGGTCGGCCCGTGATGGCTTCGACCATGCGCACCAGGGTTTGCAGGTCGGGGGGCAGGGTCTCGGTGCTGCTGGGCTGGGTGCGGTCGGTGGCATGGGTGGGGGGCGTGTCCGTCCGCGCCGGGGCGGGGCTGCGGGCGCCCTCGGCAGCGCGTGCCGCTCGCCCGGTTCCGCGCGGTTCGTCACGCCACAGCTCCAGGTGCTGTGTGCTGCGCTGGGACACGAACCGCTCCTGGCGGGCCTGAAAGGCGAGGGCGCTGTTCTGAATGATCATGATGATCAGCGAATCGACCGCTTTTCAGGGTTCTTGACCTGTTTTTTTGGTCGGGTGCTGACTCAAGTTGCGGGTGCACTGGCCGAGGGGTGCGAGACAATGCGCGCCATGCTCCAGTACCACACCCTCCCTGTCACCGCATTTGCCCAGAACTGCTCCCTCGTCTGGTGCGACGAAACGAACGAAGCCGCCGTGGTCGATCCCGGCGGTGACCTGGAGCGGGTGCTGGCCGAGGTGCAGCGCCGCGGGCTGACGCTGAAAGCCATCTGGCTCACCCATGCCCACATCGACCATGCCGGCGGTGCGGGCGAGCTGGCGCGGCGGCTGGGCCTGCCCATCGTGGGGCCACACCCGGGCGACCAGTTCTGGATCGACGGCCTGCCCCTGCAAAGCCGCCAGTTCGGGTTTCCGGTGGCCGAGGCGTTCACGCCCACGCGCTGGCTGGCCGATGGCGACACCGTGACCGTGGGCCACGCCACCCTGAACGTGCGCCACTGCCCCGGGCACACGCCCGGGCATGTGGTGTTCCATTCGCCCGACATCCAGCGGGTGTTTGTGGGCGACGTGCTGTTTGTGGGCAGCATTGGCCGCACCGACTTTCCGCAGGGCAACCATCAGCAGTTGCTGGACAGCATTCGCCAGCGCCTGTGGCCCATGGGGGACGACACGGTGTTCATTCCCGGCCACGGGCCGGAGGGCACGCTGGGCGAGGAGCGCCGCTTCAATCCCTACGTGGGTGAGGCCTGAAATTCAATGCCAAAATGGCCTCTGGCGCTTTTAAATAAAGCGTGAGCAGCTATTGTTTTTGAAGTTTCTGGTCAGCGCGACGCCGCCTGCGCCTTGGCCTGTTCGTACAGCGCCAGCACCTTGGGCACGTTGGCCTGCAAGGCGTCGATGCGGGCGGGGCCTGAGGGGTGCGTGGACAGGAAGCTGAGCCCCGGCCCACCGCTGCCGCCCGAGGCTTGCCCCATCTTCTGCCACAGCGACACGCCCGCTTGCGGGTTGTAGGCCCCGCGGGCGGCCAGCTCCAGGCCCACCAGGTCGGCCTCGGTTTCGTCGTCGCGGCTGAACTTGAGCGTCAGCAGTTGCGTGCCCAGGTTGGCCGCGAGGTCTCCCAGGTCGCCCAGGCCCAGCAGCCGAGCCCCGATGGACAGCCCCATGCCCGTGGCCTGGCTCTTGGCCAGACGTTCGCGGGCGTGTTCGCGCAGCGCATGGGCCATTTCGTGGCCCATGACCATGGCGGTCTCGTCGGGGGTGAGCTTGAGTTCGTTCAGGATGCCGCTGTAGAAGGCGATTTTTCCGCCCGGCATGCAAAAGGCGTTGATCTGCTTGCTGCCGATCAGGTTGACCTCCCAGCGCCATTGCTTGGCGCGTTCGTTCCAGGGCAGCGCAAACGGGATGAGTTTTTTGGCCATGGCGCGCAGCTGCACCAGCTGCGGGTGGTCGTCGGGGGCCAGGGCGCGTTTGCTGCGGGCCTCCTCCAGCATTTGGTGGTACTGCTGGGTGGCGGCTTGCTCCAGTTGCCCGGCGGGCACCAGCTTGCGCATGGCCGACGCGTTGCCCACCTCCACTTGAGCATGGGCGGCCTGGCCCAGCAGGGCCGGGGCCGCAGAGGCGGCTGCCCCGGCGGCCAGGGTGCCCAGAAAAGCCCTGCGCGGCTGGCGCAGTGCGTGGCCCAGCGGACGGCCCGCAGCGCCCGCGGGATCGTCCGCCCCATCAAAGGGGATGAAGTCCGCAGAGGAAGAGTTGCGCACATTGGCCAGGCGCTTGGCATCACACATCCAGCACATGGCTGAATAATAGACACAAGCCCCTCATTCCCCCCGCCTGCATGTCCTCCACCCCCTCGAAGTTGTCCACTTCTGCCGAATCTGTGGCGTCTCCCGCGGCAGCGCCCTTCACCACTGACACTGCCGCGCCTGCCGACCGCAGCTGGCTGGCCAGTGCACGGCTGGCGCTGGAGCCCGCCAGCCTGCGCATGCTGGCGCTGGGTTTCTCCGC
This sequence comes from Hydrogenophaga soli, assembly GCF_054777695.1. Lineage (NCBI taxonomy): Bacteria > Pseudomonadati > Pseudomonadota > Betaproteobacteria > Burkholderiales > Comamonadaceae > Hydrogenophaga > Hydrogenophaga soli. The sequence continues at coordinate 41,333 of NZ_BAAHAK010000011.1, forward strand.
GGGCCTGCCCTTGCTGCTGGTGCTGGGCACGCTCAGCTTTCGGCTGCGCGAGGCCGGGGTGGACCGTTCCACCATCGGCTACCTGAGCTGGGTGGGGCTGGCCTACGCCTTCAAGTGGTGCTGGGCCCCGCTGGTGGACCGACTGCCCTTGCCGCTGCTGACGCGCTGGCTGGGGCGGCGGCGCAGCTGGCTGCTGTTGTCGCAGGCGGCCATTGCGGGTGGCCTGGTGGGCATGGCGCTGGCCGATCCGCGTGATGGTTTGCAGGTGCTGGTGGGCTGCGCCCTGGTGGTGGCGTTTGCGTCGGCCACGCAGGACATTGCGCTGGACGCCTTCCGCATCGAATCGGCCCGCACCGAGGCCCAGGGCATGCTGGCCGCCATGTACCAGACCGGCTATCGGCTGGCCATGATCTGGGCCGGGGCCGGGGTGCTGTGGCTGGCCGCACGCAGCGAAGCCGCCTCCACCGCGGTGGCCCAGGCGGGTTACCAGAATGGCGGTTGGGAAACGGCCTACACGGTCATGGCCGTGTCCATGCTGGTGGGGGCGCTGACGGTGTTGTTCAGCCGTGAACCCGCCCGGGCCGAGCTGCCGCCCGCACGCAGCTTGTCGGTCTGGTTGCAGGGGGCGCTGGTGGAGCCGTTTGCCGACTTTTTGCGCCGTCACCGCTGGGAGGCGGTGTTCATCCTGGTGCTGATCGGCACCTACCGCATCAGCGACGTGGTCATGGGCATCATGGCCAACCCGTTCTATGTGGACATGGGCTACACCAAGGACGAAGTGGCGGCGGTCACCAAGGTTTATGGCGTGGTGATGACGCTGGTGGGCGCGTTTGTGGGCGGTGCGCTCACGGCGCGGCTGGGCGTGCACCGGGTGTTGATGCTGGGGGCGGTGCTGTCGGCGGCCAGCAACCTGCTGTTTGCGTGGCTGGCCGGGCACGGGCACGACGTGACCGCCCTCATTGCCGTGGTGTCGGCCGACAACCTGGCCGGGGGCATCGCGTCTGCGGCCTTCATCGCCTACCTGTCCAGCCTGACCAACGTGCAGTACTCGGCCACGCAGTACGCGCTGTTCAGCTCCATGATGCTGCTGGCCCCCAAATGGCTGGCCGGCTTTTCCGGCGTGGCGGTGGATGCCGTGGGCTACCCGGTGTTTTTTACCGGCACCGCCGTGCTGGGCGTGCCGGTGCTGGTGCTGGTGTGGATGTTGATGAAAAAATCTGCCCCTGGCGCTTGATTTGTTTGATGTGTTTGCTCCTGATTTTCAGTTCACTCATCTTTACCCAACGGACACCTGAGCGCCGCCATGGCGGGGCCAGAATGCAGCCATGACCCCCTTGTTGATGATCGAAGACGACGAGCGCCTGGCGGGCATGGTGGCCACCTACCTGGGCCAGTCCGGCTATGCCGTGCGCCATGCCCCCGATGCCACCCAGGGCCTGGCCCTGCTGGCGCAGGACGCACCGCCCACCCCCGCCCTGGTCATCCTGGACCTGATGCTGCCCGACATGGACGGCCTGGAGGTGTGCCGCCGCATCCGCGGCCTCAACAGCCCCATGGCCAAGGTGCCGCTGCTGATGCTCACGGCCAAGGGCGACCCCATGGACCGCATCATCGGCCTGGAGATGGGGGCGGACGACTACCTGCCCAAACCCTTCGAACCCCGCGAGTTGCTGGCCCGCATCCGCGCCGTGTTGCGCCGCCGGGGGGACGACGCCGCGGGGGCGCTTCTCACCGCAGCCCCCACGCAACCGCCCTTGCGCTTTGGTTCATTGGCCATCGACCGCGATGCCCGCACCGTGGCGGTGGCCGACCAACCGTGTGAACTCACCTCCTACCAGTTCGACCTGCTGGTGGCCCTGGCCGAGCGGGCCGGGCGGGTGCTGTCGCGCGACCAGATCATGGAGGCGGTGCGCGGGCGCGAGCTGGAGGCGTTCGACCGCTCCATCGACGTGCACATTGGCCGCATCCGCCAAGCCATCGAGGCCGACGTCAAGCACCCCCGCCGCATCCTGACGGTGCGCGGCGTGGGTTACGTGTTTGCCCGCCAGCAGGACTGACGCCATGCGCCGCCGCCTCTACCTCAGCATCTGGCTGGCCGTGGTCACGGCCTTGGTGGTGCTGTCGGCGTTGGCGGCCTGGCTGTGGCGCCTGGACGCAGAACGCCAGCGCGCCGAGCGCCCGGGGCGGGAAGTCATCATCTACAACGCCCAGGGCGAGGTGCTGGGCCAGGCCCCGGCCCGCCCGCTGCATGCCCCCGGTGGCGGTCCGCTGGAGTTTGAAGTGCCGTTGCGCGACGGGCAAACCCTGTACGTGCAATTGCCCCGGGGCCGACGCGCTCCCCCCGACGAAGGGGGGGCTCCTGGCCCGCATGCCGGGCCGATGCATGGCGGCGTGGCCCATCCGCCCTCGTTGGACCGTCCCCCGGGCAAACCCCCGGGCGAGGCGGTGGGCTGGCGCTGGCCCACGGTGGGTTTCCTGGGCATGTTGGGCGTGGTGGCGGTGGCGGTGGCGCTGGGCACTTACCCCGTGGTGCGCTGGCTGACCCTGCGGTTGGAGCGCTTGCAGCACGGGGTGGAGCGCTGGGGCGACGGTGACCTGTCGGTCCGTCTGCCCGTGGAGGGCAAGGACGAGGTGGCGTTTCTGGCCCAGCGTTTCAACGCGGCGGCCGAGCGGGTGCAGGGCCTGGTGCAGTCGCACAAAACCCTGCTGGCCAATGCGTCACACGAGCTGCGTTCGCCCCTGGCCCGCATCCGCATGGGCCTGGAGCTGCTGACCAGTGGGGATGCGACCCAGCAGGCCACACAACGCGCCGAAATGGCCCGCAACATTGCCGAACTGGATCAGCTCATCGACGAAATCCTGCTGGCCAGCCGCATGGACCTGGCCGACGACGGCCTGCTGAACTGGGAAGACGTGGACCTGACCGGCCTGGCCGCCGAAGAATGCGCCCGCGTGGACGTGCCGCTGGAGGTGTTCGCCCAGCCGATGGTGCGGGGGGATGCGCGGTTGTTGCGCCGCGTGTTGCGCAACCTGCTGGAAAACGCGTGTCGGTACGGTCGCCGTTCGCCGTCGGTGGACGGGGGCGGGGTGTCACTCACCTTGTCCGAGGCGCACGAGTCGGGAAAAACCTGGGCGGTGGTGACGGTGGACGACCATGGCCCCGGGGTGCCGGTGGCCGAACGCGAGCGCATCTTTCAGCCCTTCTACCGGGTGTCCGGTGCGAGCGAGCGCCAGGGCGGGGTGGGCTTGGGATTGGCGTTGGTCAACAGCATTGCGCAGCGCCATCAGGGGCGGGTGGTGTGTGCCGAAGCCCCGGGTGGCGGGGCCCGTTTTGTGGTTAAACTGCCGTTGTCAATGCCCACCGCTTCCCCCAAATGAGGGATGGTGAAAATTCGTGACAGCCTTCACAATCCGTTTCCAGTTGCTGTCACAACTTTCAGGGTCCACAAGACAAAAGGCATGGCGCGGGCCACACCGCACCAGCCCAGATTCCCAACGATGTCCCCTCCAAAGGGACTTTACAAGCCACCGCAAGGTGGCTTTTTTTTGCCGATGTGCTCTGAAGGGGCTCAGCGGCCGAATTCGTCACCCAGTTCCTGGGCGCGTGTGGCGGCCGCGCGCATGGCTTCCACAAAGTGCTGTTGCACGCCCGTGGCTTCCAGGTGGCTGATGGCCGCATGGGTGGTGCCGCCTTTGGACGTGACGCGCTGGCGCAGCAATTCGGGCGGTTCGTCGGACTGTTGGGCCAGGGCCGAGGCCCCCACAAAGGTGTTCACGGCCAGGTGGTGGGCATCGCTGCGCGACAAGCCCAGTTCGGCCCCGGCCCGGGTCATGGCTTCCAGGAAGAAGAACACGTAGGCCGGGCCTGAGCCGGAGAGGGCCGTCACCACGTCCAGGTGGGCTTCGTGGCCCAGCCACATCAGCTTGCCGGTGGGGGCCAGCACGTGTTCGATCAGGGTGCGGTCGCGTTCGGTGACGGCGGGGCGGGCAAACAGGCCCGTCATGCCCAGCCCGACCAGGGCGGGGGTGTTGGGCATGGCGCGCACCACGGCTTCGGTGCCCAGCCACTGCGCAATGCTGTCGCTGCGGATGCCGGCGGCCACGCTCAGGTGCAGGCTGTCGTTCAGCAGGGGGCGAACCGACGCGGCCGCCTCCTTGAAGGTTTGAGGTTTGACGGCCCAGATCACCAGGCGGCTGTCTTGCAGCTGCGCCGATGGGGTGGCCTGCGCCTGCACGCCAAACTGCTGCGCCAGCCGGGCGCGTTGTTCCTCGAACGGTTCCACCACCTGGATCTGTGCCGCGGGCCACCCTTGGCCCACCAGTCCGCCGATGATGGCGCTGGCCATGTTGCCGCCGCCGATGAAAGTGATGAGGGAGTGTGCTTGCAGGGGACTCATGATGGGACTCAAGGGATGGTCAAGCCCCTATTGTGTCGCGCCTGCGCGGGCTCAGGGGGCGGTGGTCTGGCGCACGGCATGTTCCCATTGCGCCATGCGTTCGGCGGCCCGATCTCGGGGCAGGGTGGGGTGAAAGGTGCGTTCGGCACGCCATTGCTGCGACAGCTCGTCCAGGCTGGTGTACACCCCGGCGTGAAGCCCTGCCAGGTAGGCGGCACCCAGTGCGGTGGTTTCAATCACCGCGGGGCGCACCACGGGAATGCCCAGCAGGTCGGCCTGGATTTGCATCAGCAGGTCGTTGACGCAGGCCCCGCCGTCCACCCGCAGCTCGCTCACCGGCACCCCGCCGTGGGCCACGGCGTCGCGGCTCATGGCTTGCAGCAGCGCGGCACTCTGGAACGCAATGCTCTCCAACGCTGCGCGCGCAATGTGGGCGATGGTGCTGCCCCGGGTCAGACCCACGATGCTGCCCCGGCTGTCCGGTTGCCAGTACGGAGCGCCCAGGCCGGTGAAGGCGGGCACCAGCACCACGCCACCGGCGTCGGGCACGCTTTCGGCCAAGGCTTGCACCTCGCTGCTGGACTGGATGGCACGCAAGCCATCACGCAGCCATTGCACCACGGCCCCGCCAATGAACACGCTGCCTTCAAAGGCGTATTGGGGGGCTCCCGCGGGATGGGCGGCGGCGGTGGTGATGAGACCGTTCTGGCTGCGCTGGAATTGGCCGCCCGTGTGCATGAGCATGAAGCAGCCGGTTCCATAGGTGTTTTTGGCCATGCCCGCGTGGAAGCAGGCTTGGCCGAACAGGGCGCTTTGCTGGTCGCCCGCCACGCCGCCAATGGGCAGCGCTGCGCCCAGGTGCTCGGGCCGCACGTCGCCGAAATGGGCGCTGGATGGCAGCGATTGCGGCATCAGCGACGGGGGAATGTCCAGGGCTTGCAGCAGCTCGGCATCCCAGTCCTGGGTGTGGATGTTGAACAGCAGCGTGCGCGAGGCGTTGCTGTGGTCGGTGACGTGGGCGGCCCCGCCGGTGAGGTTCCAGATCAGCCAGCTGTCCACCGTGCCAAAGGCCAGGTCGCCTGCCTCTGCCAGCGCCCGGGCTTGGGGCACATGGTCAAGGATCCATTTGAGTTTGGTGCCAGAGAAGTAGGCGTCGATGCGCAGCCCGGTCTTTTGCAGCACCACGTCAGACAGGCCACGCTCACGCAGGGCGGCGCAGGTGGATTCGGCGCGGCGGTCCTGCCAGACGATGGCGTTGTAGACGGGTTCACCCGTGCGGCGGTTCCACACCACCGTGGTTTCGCGTTGGTTGGTGATGCCCACCGCCCGGATGTCGGAGGGCTTGAGCCCGGCCTTGGCCAGGGCTTCGCGTGCGGTGTCCAGCTGGGTGTGCCACAGGTCCATGGGGTCGTGTTCCACCCATCCCGGTTGCGGGTAGATCTGGCGAAACTCCCGCTGGGCCATGGCCACAACCTGTCCTTGGCGATCAAACACGATGCTGCGTGAGCTGGAGGTGCCCTGGTCCAGGGCCAGCAGGTGACTCATGACGGTGTTCCTTGGGAAGGGGTCAATGGGGGGCGGGCGCGTTGGTGGCCACCATGCATTCGACATCGCAGTCGGCCAGCAGGCGGTCGAAGGGGGCTGGGGGCGCGGCGTCGGTGAACAGCACGTCAATGTCGTCGAACCGGGCCAGTTCGACCATGGCCGGGCGGTTGAATTTGCTGCGGTCGGCGGCCAGCCACACCTGGCGGGACTGCTCAATGATGGTGCGGGCCACCTTGACTTCGCGGTAGTCAAAGTCGCGCAGCGTGCCGTCGCATTCGATGCCGCTGATGCCGATGAGGCCGATGTCCACCTTGAACTGGCGCATGAACTCCACGGTGGCTTCACCCACGATGCCTTGGTCGCTGGTGCGCACCTGGCCTCCGGCCACGATCACTTCGAACTCGGGGTTGGTGCTCATGACGGCGGCCACGTGCAGGTTGTTGGTGATGACGCGCAGGCCTCGGTGGTGGCGCAACTCCTGGGCCACGGCTTCGATGGTGGTGCCGATGTTCAGGATGAGTGAGCAGCCATTGGGCACCCGCTCCGCAACGGCGCGGGCGATGCGTGTTTTGGCCTCGGATTCCATGGCCTGGCGTTGGCGGTAGGCAATGTTTTGCGTGGTGGAGCCAGGCAGGCGAACGCCGCCGTGAAAACGCGAGAGCAGGCCGGCTTCCGCCAGGCGCTGCACGTCGCGGCGGACGGTTTGCAGGGTGACGCCAAAGCGTTCGGCCAGCGTTTCGATGGTCTGGGGGCCGTGGGTTCGGACCACATCCAGCATCTGGGTGTGTCGTGGGGAGAGGTTCATGGGTGTGGACAGGGGCGTTTCTCAGGCGCGGCCAACGGTGTCAAGAACATAACGGAAAACCAAATGGCTCCATCGAGGGTAAATACCGAATAAAAACGAATCAAAACGAACAATAAAATTCACCGATCGAACGCAAAACGCACCTCTATTGACCTTGGAACAAGCATGCGGCTGACTTTGGATGATGTGGGTAAAACCGTGGGGGCCAGTCCCCACCTCTACCCCATGAGCCTTGAACTGGTGCCCGGTGCCGTCACGGTGCTGTTGGGCGCCACACAAGCGGGCAAGACCAGCTTGATGCGAATCATGGCTGGGTTGGACGTGCCCACCACCGGGCGGGTGCGGGTGGATGGTGTGGACGTGACCGGGGTGCCGGTGCGCCAACGCCACGTGGCCATGGTGTACCAGCAGTTCATCAATTACCCGTCAATGACGGTCTTTGACAACATCGCGTCGCCCTTGAAACTGGCGGGGATGCCCAAGGCAGACGTGGATGCTCGGGTGCGCGAACTGGCCGCCAAGCTGCACATTGATGTGTTTTTGGATCGGTTGCCTTCGGCGTTGTCTGGCGGGCAGCAGCAGCGGGTGGCGCTGGCCCGGGCGCTGGCCAAGAAGGCGCCGCTGATGTTGCTCGACGAGCCGCTGGTCAACCTGGATTACAAGCTGCGCGAAGAACTGCGCGACGAGCTGAGTCAGCTGTTTGCCACGGGCGACTCCACCGTGGTCTATGCCACCACCGAGCCCAGTGAGGCCCTGCTGCTGGGCGGGTACACCGCCGTGATGGATGCGGGCGAGTTGTTGCAGTACGGCCCCACGGCGGAGGTGTTCCATCGCCCCCAGTCGGTGCGTGTGGCGCGGGCGTTCAGCGATCCCCCCATGAACCTGCTGGCCGGTGAGGTGTTTGATGCCGGGGTTCGCTTGGCGGGGGATGTGCAGATTCCGGTGGCCTTGCCACCCACGGTGTCGCGCAGCGTCACCGTGGGCATCCGGGCCAGTGCGGTGCGGGAACGCGCACGACCGGGCGATTGGGTGGTGGCTGGACAGGTGGAGTTGGCCGAAATTTCAGGCTCGGACACGTTTGTGCACGCCCGCACCGCGGTGGGTGATGTGGTGGCGCAGCTGACGGGCGTGCACGAGTTCGATCTGGGTGCGCCGGTTTCGCTCTGCGTCAGCCCCCAGCAGGTGTATGTGTTTGATCAGTCGGGCAGCCTGGTGGTGGCGCCCGTTCGTGGGGAGGCCAAGGCATGAGCCGCATTGACCTGGACTTGGCGCATGCCTACCGCCCTCAGCCCAAGGTGGACGCAGACTATGCCCTGCTGCCTTTGAACATGACGTTCGAGGACGGCGGCGCCTACGCACTGCTTGGCCCTTCGGGGTGTGGGAAAACCACCATGCTCAACATCATGTCGGGCTTGCTGGTGCCTTCGCAGGGCAGTGTCAAATTCGACGGGCGGGATGTCACGCGGTCGTCACCCCAGGAGCGCAACATCGCGCAGGTGTTTCAGTTCCCGGTCATCTACGACACCATGACGGTGGCCGAAAACTTGGCGTTTCCCTTGAAGAACCGCAAAGTGCCTGCGGCACAGATCCATGCACGGGTGGGGCAGATCGCCGAGATGCTGGACATGAGCCACCAGCTGGACATGCGGGCGGCGGGCCTGTCGGCCGACCAGAAGCAAAAAATATCGCTGGGCCGTGGTTTGGTTCGCCCGGATGTGTCTGCCGTGCTGTTCGACGAGCCGCTCACGGTCATTGATCCGCATTTGAAATGGCAATTGCGCCGCAAGCTCAAGCAAATCCACCACGAGCTCAAGCTGACCCTCATCTACGTGACACACGACCAAGTGGAGGCGCTCACGTTTGCCGACCAAGTGGTGGTGATGACCCGGGGCAAGGTGGTTCAGCTGGGCACGCCAGATGCCCTGTTTGAGCGACCGGCGCACACGTTTGTGGGGCACTTCATCGGATCGCCGGGCATGAACTTTCTGGATGCGGAGGTGCAGTCGGGTGTGCTCCAGGTGGCAGGGCTGGCCCTGCCGTGCGGGCGATCGCTGGCCGATGGCGAGGTGCGTGTGGGCATCCGGCCCGAGTACCTGTCTTTGGGGCGGCTGGATCAGCCCGGGGTATTGCCGGCCACGGTGGTTCAGGTGCAGGACATCGGAACGTATTTTTTGGTCACGTTGCGGGTGGGCTCGCAACACCTCAAGGCCCGCCTCGCAGCCGATGCCTCGGTGCCCGAGGTGGGCAGCACCGTGGGTGCGGGGGTGGTGGGGAGTCACACCTGTTACTACCGCAATGAGGAGTGGGTGGCATGAGCAGCACAAGCAAACCGGTCAACCAGAAGGCGTGGTTCCTGGTCCTTCCCGTCTTCATCTGCGTGGCCTTTTCGGCCATCTTGCCCCTGATGACGGTGGTGAACTATTCGGTGCAGGACATCATCAGCCCGGAGCGGCGGGTGTTTGTGGGCACCGAGTGGTTTGCGGCGGTCATGCGAGACGAGGACCTGCATGCGGCCCTGTGGAACCAGATGAAGTTCTCACTGGCGGTTTTGCTGGTGGAAATTCCGCTGGGCATTGCGCTGGCGTTGTCCATGCCGGCGCAGGGGTGGAAGTCGTCGGCCACGCTGGTCACGGTGGCGCTGTCGCTGCTGATTCCGTGGAATGTGGTGGGCACCATCTGGCAGATTTTCGGACGTTCCGACATTGGCCTGATGGGGCACACCCTGGCATGGATGGGCATCGAGTACAGCTACACCGGGGATGCCCTGCACGCGTGGTTGACCGTGCTGCTGATGGACGTGTGGCACTGGACGCCGCTGGTGGCATTGTTGGCCTACGCAGGTTTGCGCAGCATTCCCGACGCGTATTACCAGGCGGCCCGCATCGACGGGGCGAGCAAGCTGGCGGTGTTTCGCTACATCCAACTGCCCAAGATGCGGGGCGTGCTGATGATTGCGGTGCTGCTGCGGTTCATGGACAGCTTCATGATCTACACCGAGCCCTTTGTGCTGACGGGGGGTGGACCTGGCAACGCCACCACGTTCTTGTCGCAATACCTGACGCAGAAAGCTGTGGGGCAGTTCGATTTGGGGCCTGCGGCTGCGTTTTCCCTGATCTATTTCCTGATCATCCTGCTGTTCTGCTTCGTGCTCTACAACTGGATGCAGTCTTTGGGCCAGGCCCAACAAGAAGGGGTTGAACATGCATGAGCAACGCTTTCACAAGCGCAGCTTGTTTCTGGTGGCGTACCTGGTGTTTGCGTTGTTGCCCATCTACTGGATGGTCAACATGAGTTTCAAGACCAACGAAGAAATCTTGTCCAGCTTTGCGTTGTGGCCGCATCACTTCACTTGGGCGAACTACCGCACCATCTTCACGGATGAGAGTTGGTACTCGGGCTACATCAACAGCCTGATTTACGTGGGCATCAACACCTTGATTTCCATCACGGTGGCCTTGCCCGCGGCCTACGCGTTCAGCCGCTACAGCTTTCTGGGGGACAAACATGTGTTCTTCTGGTTGTTGACCAATCGCATGACGCCGCCTGCGGTGTTTCTGCTGCCGTTCTTTCAGCTCTACACCACCGTGGGGCTGATGGACACCCACATGGCCGTTGCGCTGGCTCACCTGCTGTTCAATGTGCCGTTGGCGGTGTGGATTCTTGAAGGGTTCATGAGCGGCATTCCCCGCGAGATTGACGAAACCGCCTACATCGACGGTCATTCGTTTCCCCGCTTCTTTGTGTTCATCTTCCTGCCACTCATCAAGGCTGGCGTGGGGGTGGCCGCTTTCTTCTGCTTCATGTTCTCCTGGGTGGAGCTGCTGCTGGCCCGCACCCTCACCAGCGTCAATGCCAAGCCCATCGTGGCCACGATGACCCGCACCGTGAGTGCCTCGGGCATGGATTGGGCCACCCTGGCTGCGGCGGGGGTGCTGACCATCGTCCCGGGGGCCATCGTGATCTGGTTTGTGCGTCACTACATCGCAAAGGGCTTTGCGATGGGCCGCGTTTGAGGAGCCGCCATGTTTGACTGGATGGTCTGGACCACCCCGGTGGCCGTGTTCTTTGTGTGCATCGCCATGCTGCTGGTCGGCATGACGCTTTGGGAAATCAAATCCCCCACCGCCATGCGCAAAGGTTTTTTGCCCTTGGCCACCACCCGCGGAGACCGGTTGTTCATCGGCTTGCTGTCCGCTGCGTACGTCAACCTGGCGTTTGTGGGCAGTGCGGGGTGGTTGGCAGAGGTGCTGTCGCTGGAGACTGAGCCCAGTGTGTGGATCAGTTTTGTGCTCTCCGTGGCCCTTCTGGCGCTGATCATGAAAAAAGGCTGATGGTTTTCGTGGGGTCCAACCCGGCGCTGCCCGGGGTTGTGGACGCCTGGATGGTGTGTTTCGGGGCAGCAACCACTTCACAAACTTTGCATTAGGAGACATTCATGAAACTTCGTTACAACGCCCTTGCGCTGGCGGTGGCTTGTGCTTTGGGTGGTCAGTCGGTGTGGGCGGACGAAGCGGCGGCCAAGAAGTGGGTTGATGGTGAGTTTCAGCCGTCAACCCTCAGCAAAGACCAGCAGATGGCGGAGATGAAGTGGTTCATTGAAGCCGCCAAGAAGCTTCAGGCCAAGGGGGTGAAGGAAATCTCGGTGGTGTCGGAAACCATCACCACCCATGAATACGAGTCCAAGACCCTGGCCAAGGCCTTTGAGGAGATCACGGGCATCAAGGTGAAGCACGACCTCATTCAGGAGGGGGACGTGGTGGAGAAGCTGCAAACGTCCATGCAGTCGGGCAAGTCCATTTACGACGGCTGGATCAGTGACTCTGACCTGATTGGCACCCACTACCGGTATGGCAAGGTCATGAGCTTGACCGACTACATGAGTGGTGCAGGCAAGGAATACACCAACCCCGGTCTGGACATCCAGGATTTCATCGGCACGAAATTCACCACGGCCCCGGACGGCAAGCTTTACCAGCTGCCTGACCAGCAGTTTGCCAACCTGTACTGGTTCCGGGCGGACCTGTTTGAACGCAAGGACTTGAAAGACAAGTTCAAGGCCAAGTACGGCTACGACCTGGGTGTTCCCCTCAACTGGTCTGCATATGAAGACATCGCCGAGTTCTTCACCAACGACGTGAAGACCATCGACGGCAAGGCCATCTATGGCCACATGGACTACGGCAAAAAGGACCCCTCGTTGGGCTGGCGTTTCACCGACGCATGGTTGTCGATGGCGGGCACAGCAGACATTGGCACCCCGAACGGCCTGCCCATTGACGAGTGGGGCATTCGCGTGGCGGACGACAAATGCACCCCGGTGGGGGCTTCGGTGGAGCGCGGCGGTGCCACCAACTCACCTGCGGCCGTCTACGCACTGACCAAGTACGTGGATTGGATGAAGAAGTACGCCCCCAAGGAAGCCACTGGCATGACCTTTGGCGAAGCGGGGCCGGTGCCCGCCCAGGGGCAGATTGCGCAACAGATCTTCTGGTACACGGCGTTCACGGCCGACATGACCAAAAAGGGCTTGCCTGTGGTGAACGACGATGGCACCCCCAAGTGGCGCATGGCCCCTGGCCCCAATGGCCCCTACTGGAAGCAAGGCATGCAGAACGGCTACCAGGACGTGGGTTCTTGGACGTTCTTCAAGGACCATGACGCCGGTCGGACTGCAGCTGCATGGCTTTATGCGCAGTTCGTGACGGCCAAGACCACGTCGTTGAAAAAGACCTTGGTGGGCCTGACGCCCATTCGTGAGTCCGACATCCAAAGCAAGGCCATGACCGACATGGCGCCCAAACTGGGCGGCTTGGTGGAGTTCTACCGGAGCCCTGCGCGTGTGGCATGGTCTCCCACCGGCACGAACGTGCCTGATTACCCCAAGCTGGCACAGCTGTGGTGGAAAAACGTGGCCCAGGCCGTGACAGGCGAAAAGACGCCCCAAGGCGCCATGGACAACCTGGCCAAGGAAATGGACGACGTGCTGGGGCGGCTGGAGCGTGCAGGCATGGCGCATTGCGCCCCCAAGCTGAACAAGAAAGCCAGCGCGGACAAATGGCTGTCCGACAAGGCTGCGCCTTGGAAGAAGCTGACCAACGAGAAGCCCAAGGGCGAAACCATCAACTACCAATCTTTGCTGGATGCGTGGAAGGCAGGCAAGGTGCGTTGATGTATGACATCCGATTGTTGATTTCTTGAACCTTTCCGTGCGCTCCTGAGAAGGGGTGCACGGCCGAATGCAGACCCATGAACCGCGCAGACCTGCTTGATGTGATCGTCGCCAATCCCGTGTTCGACTTGGTCGTTGTTGGGGGCGGCGCGACTGGATTGGGGGTGGCCCTGGATGCAGCGTTGCGCGGCTTTTCGGTGGCTTTGTTTGAGAGCCATGATTTCGCCAGTGGCACGTCATCCCGCTCCACCAAGTTGTTGCACGGCGGTGTCCGCTACCTGGCGCAAGGGAATGTGGCGTTGGTCAGGGAGGCATTGTTCGAACGAACGACGGTCATGAAATTGGCGCCCCACCTGGCGCAGCCATTGCCGTTCGTCATGCCATCGTTTGCATGGTGGCAGACGCCGTTTTATGGGGCGGGATTGACGCTGTACGACCTGATGGCACACCGGTCTGGTCTGGGGCGCACTCGCTTTCTCGGTCGATCGCAGACGCTCCAAGCGTTGCCTGGGGTCTCGTCGACAGGGCTGAAGGGGGGCGTCCAATATTGGGATGGCCAGTTTGACGATGCTCGCCTTGCGCTGGCGTTGGCGCGTACCGCTGAAGTGGCGGGGGCCAAAGTGCTGAATCATGCGGCGGTGGATTCCATTCGCCCGTCAGAAGGGCCTGGCGGCATGGCTCGGGTTACGGTGGTGGATGCGGTTTCGTCGCGGCGTTTTGAGGTGCAGGCCCGTTGTGTGGTCAATGCAACGGGGGTGTGGGTGGATGGACTTCGCCAAAGGTACGCCATGGGGGGTGTTTCAGCGCCCCCCATGGTGCGGCCGAGTCAGGGCGTGCATTTGGTGGTTGATCGCAAGTTTCTGGACGCCGACCACGCCTTGCTGGTGCCCAAGACGCGAGACGGTCGGGTGCTGTTTGCTGTGCCATGGATGGGCAAACTTGTGTTGGGCACAACGGATACGCCTCGCCAAGACCTGCCTCGCGAGCCCCAGCCGTTTGCAGAGGAAGTCGATTTCATTTTGTCTGAAGCCAGTCGCGTGCTCCAGACCCCGGTGAACCGCGGAGACGTTCGAAGTGCGTGGGTGGGTTTGCGTCCGCTTGTGGCACCGCCGGATGCCAAAGAGGGGGCAACCAAGGTGTTGTCGCGTGAGCACACCGTGGTGGTGGATCCGGGTGGACTGGTCACGGTGACGGGGGGTAAATGGACAACCTACAGAGCAATGGCCGAAGATGTTCTGGATCGGTGCTTTGAGTCCGGGTTGTTGCCGCCACGGCCAGCAGGGGGAACGGTGTGCCATCCGTTGTTCGGTGCCCCGCAGCAGGAGGCGGGTTCGTGTGTCCCCCTTCATGCGCCGCCGGGCTTGCACCTGTATGGCACCCAAGCCGATGCGGTGCTGGCGTGCCCGGGTACCAACCGCGAACTGGGCATGGGGTTGACGGAGGGAATGGTGCGATACGCCGTTCGCGAAGAATACGCACAGACGGTGGAGGATGTCCTCGCGCGTCGGTGGCGAGCCCTGTTTCTGGATGCGCGCGAGGCACAGCGGATGGCGCCACATGTGGCCGAAGTCATGCGCACAGAGGGCGTCTTGCAACCGCAGGAGGCGCAGTTTGTGGAGTTGTGTCGACGGTATCAGACACTTCCCGGGTGAAAAACGCCACAAAGGTATTGACAAGGCATCTTGTTGCCTAGATACTAGCGGGCTTCGCTGTCAAAGGCGAAGAAGTTCTGCCCACCGAAAGTGTCGGGTGGTGCGTGGCAATAAGGCTTCGCATCGCTTGGCGTGAACGACGGGCCCAAGACTGATCGCCTTCGTCCATGGTGGATGAGGGGACTCAAGTTGGGATTTAAATCAAATGATCCAAACGCAATCTCGACTCGATGTTGCCGACAACACGGGTGCAAAGTCCGTGATGTGCATCAAGGTGCTGGGCGGCTCCAAGCGCCGTTACGCCAGTGTGGGCGACATCATCAAAGTGAGCATCAAGGAAGCTGCTCCCCGTGGCCGCGTGAAAAAAGGCGAGGTCTACAGCGCTGTGGTGGTTCGTACCGCCAAGGGCATTCGTCGCGGCGATGGCGCGCTCATCAAATTTGATGGCAATGCTGCCGTGCTGCTCAACAGCAAGCTGGAGCCCATTGGCACCCGCATCTTTGGCCCCGTCACCCGTGAACTCCGTACGGAAAAGTTCATGAAGATCGTGTCGTTGGCCCCTGAAGTTCTGTGAGGCACTGACATGAACAAGATTGTTAAAGGCGACGAGGTCATCGTCATCGCCGGTCGTGACAAAGGCAAGCGTGGCACGGTGCTGTCTCGTGCCGACGAGTCCCGTCTGGTGGTCGAGGGTGTGAATGTGGTCAAGAAGCACGCCAAGCCGAATCCCATGAAAGGGGTTGCAGGCGGCATCATCGACAAGACCATGCCCATCCATCAATCCAATGTGGCGATCTTCAATGCGGCAACCGGCAAGGCTGACCGTGTTGGCGTCAAGCAACTGGCCGATGGCAAGAAGGTTCGCGTCTTCAAGTCTTCTGGCGAAGAGATCAAGGCGGCATGACCATGGCACGTTTGCAAGAACAATTCCGATCCACCATTGCCCCCGAACTGATGAAGAAGTTCGGCTACAAGTCGGTGATGGAGGTGCCTCGCATCACCAAGATCACGCTGAACATGGGCGTCAGTGAGGCTGTGGCCGACAAAAAGGTCATGGACAACGCTGTGGGTGACCTGACCAAAATTGCAGGTCAAAAGCCTGTGGTGACCAAGGCTCGCAAGGCCATCGCTGGTTTCAAGATCCGTGAAGGTCAGGCCATCGGCTGCATGGTGACCCTGCGCGGTGCTCAGATGTACGAATTCCTGGATCGCTTTGTGACCGTGGCTTTGCCTCGGGTTCGCGACTTCCGCGGTATTTCCGGTCGCTCGTTCGATGGCCGTGGCAACTACAACGTGGGCGTCAAAGAGCAAATCATCTTCCCCGAAATCGAATACGACAAGGTGGATGCTCTGCGTGGCCTGAACATCTCCATCACGACAACCGCCAAGACCGACGAAGAGTGCAAGGCTCTGCTGGCAGGTTTCCGTTTCCCCTTCAAGAACTGAGGTGGCGTGTGGCAAAACAAGCTTTTCTCCAGCGTGAACTGAAGCGGGCAACGCTCGCGGCCAAGTTCGCCAAAAAGTACGCCGAACTCAAAACGGCTTCCAAAGATGCCAAGCTGAGCGATGAGGAGCGTGACGCTGCTCGTTTGGCTCTGCAAAAGTTGCCTCGCAACGCCAACCCGACCCGTCAGCGCAACCGTTGCGAAATCACGGGCCGTCCCCGTGGCACGTTCCGTCAGTTCGGTCTGGCCCGTGCCAAGGTCCGTGAAATGGCTTTTGCCGGCGAAATCCCCGGCATGACCAAGGCCAGCTGGTAAGCAGTAGGAGAACCCCAAATGAGCATGAGTGATCCTATCGCCGATATGCTGACGCGCATCCGCAACGCGCAGATGGTCAACAAGACCACCGTGTCGCTGCCGTCTTCGAAGGTTAAAGCAGCCATCGCCAAAGTCCTGAAGGACGAGGGCTACATCGATGGTTACAAAATTGTCAATGCCGATGGCAAGTCCGAGCTCGTGATTGAGCTGAAGTACTACGCTGGCCGTGCTGTGATTGAGCGCATTGAGCGCGTCAGCCGCCCTGGTCTGCGCGTCTACAAAGGACGTGACGCCATTCCTCAGGTCATGAACGGCCTGGGGGTCGCCATCGTGACCACGCCGCGTGGTGTCATGACCGACCGCAAGGCCCGTGCCGAAGGTGTCGGTGGTGAAGTGCTGTGCTACGTCGCCTGACGCGGGCCATTGAGGAGAACACTGAATGTCACGTGTAGGAAAAATGGCCATCAACGTCCCGCAAGGCGTGGACGTGACGCTGAATGCAAATGCAGTCATCGTCAAGGGCGCTTTGGGTGCTCTTGAGGTTGCACAAAGTGCGCTGGTGAAGGTGGAAAGCAACAACGGTTCGTTGAGCTTCACGCCTGTTGATGAATCCCGCGAAGCCAACGCAATGTCGGGCACCATGCGCCAGTCTGTGAACAACATGGTGGTAGGTGTCAGCAAAGGCTTTGAGCGTAAGCTGACGCTGATCGGCGTGGGTTACAAGGCCCAGGCACAAGGCGCTAAGTTGAACCTGACCGTCGGGTACTCTCACCCCGTGGTCATGGACATGCCTGCTGGCATCAAGGTTGAAACCCCGTCTCCCACGGAAGTGGTGATCAAGGGTGCCGACCGTCAACGCGTCGGTCAAATCGCTGCCGAGGTGCGCGCTGTTCGCCCCCCCGAGCCTTACAAGGGCAAGGGCATCCGGTATTCGGATGAGACGGTGACCATCAAAGAAACCAAGAAGAAATAAGGACTGGGATCATGCTGACGAAAAAAGAGCAACGTCTCCGTCGTGCCCGCCAGACCCGCCTGCGCATTGCTCAGCAAGGTGCCGTGCGTTTGACGGTCAATCGGACCAACCTGCACATTTACGCATCCGTGATTTCCGGCGACGGCGCCCGCGTGCTGGCCTCTGCTTCCACTGTGGAAGCAGAAGTGCGTGCGCAACTGGGTGCTACGGGCAAGGGTGGCAACAAGTCTGCAGCAGAGGTCATTGGCAAGCGCATTGCAGCCAAAGCCAAAGCAGCTGGCGTGGAAAAAGTGGCTTTCGATCGTGCAGGCTTTGCCTACCATGGTCGTGTCAAAGCCCTCGCTGACGCAGCCCGCGAAGCTGGCCTGCAGTTCTGATTCAAGGAAAACACACAATGGCTAAGTTTCAGGCGAAGGCGCAGGGTGACGCTCCGGATGACGGTCTGCGCGAAAAAATGATCGCGATCAACCGCGTGACCAAAGTGGTCAAGGGCGGTCGCATTTTGGGTTTTGCTGCGCTCACCGTTGTTGGCGACGGCGATGGTCGTGTTGGCATGGGCAAGGGCAAGGCGCGTGAAGTGCCCGTGGCCGTGCAAAAGGCCATGGAGCAAGCTCGTCGCAACATGATCAAAGTGGCGCTGAAGAATGGTTCCATCCATCACAGCGTCCATGGTGAACACGGAGCTTCCAGCGTCATGATGCTGCCCGCATCCAAAGGTACCGGCATCATCGCTGGTGGCCCGATGCGCGCTGTTTTTGAAGTGCTGGGCATCACCGACGTCGTGGCCAAGAGCCATGGCTCGAGCAACCCTTACAACTTGGTGCGTGCAACCCTGGACGCACTGAAGAATTCCACCACCCCCGCCGAAGTTGCCGCCAAGCGTGGCAAGACGGTGGAAGAAATTTTGGGTTGAGGTAATCATCATGACCACCCCCAACACCGTCAAAGTGAAATTGGTCCGCAGCCCCATCGGTTGCAAAGTGTCTCACCGCGCCACCGTTCGTGGCCTGGGTTTGCGCAAGCTGAACAGCGTGCGTGAGCTTCAAGACACCCCTGCCGTTCGCGGCATGATCAACAAGATCAGTTACCTGGTCACCGTACTGTAAGTGGGTCTCTCAATGGAACTCAATACCATCAAACCCGGCGAAGGCGCCAAGCACGCCAAGCGCCGCGTGGGTCGCGGCATCGGCTCTGGCTTGGGCAAGACCGCCGGTCGCGGTCACAAGGGTCAAAAGTCTCGTGCAGGTGGCTATCACAAGGTCGGCTTTGAAGGCGGCCAGATGCCCATGCAACGGCGTTTGCCCAAGCGCGGTTTCAAATCGCAGATGAAGCCCTTTGTTGGCGAAGTCACTTTGAGCGACTTGGCTGCGTTGAATGCCGCCGAAGTGGATCTGCTGACGTTGAAGCAGGCAGGTCTGGTTTCCGAGCTCACCCGCAAAGTCAAGGTCGTGGCCACTGGTGTGCTGTCCATCGCTGTCAAGCTGAAGGACATCGGCGCCACCGCGGGCGCCAAGGCAGCCATTGAGGCTGCTGGCGGTTCGGTGGCCTGATTTGCTGCTGTGTGACGACTGACGAGACATAACGTGGCAACCAACGGTTCTGCTGTGGCCAAATCGGACAAGTACGGTGACTTGCGTCGTCGGCTTGTCTTCCTGTTGCTCGCTCTGGTGGTTTACCGGATCGGTGCGCACATCCCTGTTCCGGGCATCAACCCTGATCAGTTGACGGCATTGTTCAAGTCGCAAGAAGGCGGCATTCTCAATCTGTTCAACATGTTTTCGGGGGGGGCGTTGTCGCGCTTTGCGGTGTTCGCCTTGGGGATCATGCCGTACATTTCGGCATCGATCATCCTGCAGCTGGGTACGTACGTGGTTCCAGCGCTTGAGCAGTTGAAGAAGGAAGGTGAATCCGGTCGCCGCAAGGTGACTCAGTTCACCCGTTACGGCACGGTCGGTTTGGCGTTGTTTCAATCGCTGGGCATTGCGCTTGCGCTTGAAGGAACGCCGGGCTTGGTGATTGATCCTGGCTTTGTGTTTCGTCTGACCACCGTGGTCACCTTGACCGCTGGTACCCTGTTCTTGATGTGGCTGGGTGAGCAGATCACAGAGCGAGGTTTGGGAAATGGGATTTCCATCCTGATTTTCTCTTCCATCGCCGCAGGTCTGCCCAATGCTGCTGCAGGTTTGTTTGAGTTGGTTCGCACGGGTGCCATGAACATCCTGGCTTCGCTGTTCATCATGGTGTTGGTGGTTTTGGTCACCTATTTCGTGGTGTTCGTGGAGAGGGGGCAGCGCAAGATCCTGGTCAATTACGCTCGGCGACAAGTGGGCAACAAGGTGTATGGCGGACAAAGTTCGCATTTGCCTCTGAAGCTCAACATGGCCGGTGTGATCCCCGCAATTTTTGCGTCGTCGATCATCCTGCTTCCGGCAACCGTGGTGGGCTGGTTCAGCACCAGCGAATCCATGCGGTGGTTGAAGGACATTGCGTCGGCGTTGACGCCGGGGCAGCCCATTTACGTGGCACTTTACGGTGCAGCCATCGTGTTTTTCTGCTTCTTTTACACCGCATTGGTGTTCAACAGCAGGGAAACTGCGGATAACTTGAAGAAAAGTGGCGCGTTCATCCCGGGCATCCGTCCAGGTGAGCAAACTGCAAAGCACATCGACAAGATCTTGGGGCGTTTGACATTGGTCGGTGCCATCTACATCACGGTGGTGTGTCTGTTGCCCGAGTTCTTGATTTTGAAGTACAACGTTCCGTTCTACTTTGGCGGAACCTCACTGTTGATCATCGTGGTGGTGACCATGGATTTCATGGCCCAAGTTCAAAACTACATGATGTCTCAGCAGTACGAATCGTTGCTGCGCAAGGCCAGCTTCAAAGGCTGAGCGGCTGTTGTTGAACTTGGCCGATCCAGGGCACATCTGTGACCTGACTCAGGCAAACGAATTGACTTTTAGGAGAAGACTATGAGAGTTTCGGCGTCGGTCAAAAAAATGTGCCGCAACTGTAAGATCATTCGACGCAAGGGCGTCGTGCGCGTGATTTGCACGGACCCCCGTCACAAACAGCGCCAAGGCTGAGTAAGTTCAGAGGACCATCATGGCTCGTATTGCAGGTATTAACATCCCTCCCCACAAGCACGCTGAGATCGGCCTGACCGCCATCTTCGGCATCGGGCGGACACGTGCCCGTCAGATTTGTGATGCATGCGGCATCACTTACAGCAAAAAGATCAAGGATCTGTCGGACGCCGAACTCGAAAAAGTGCGTGACCAGGTCGGTC
The DNA here is from genome assembly GCF_054777695.1 of Hydrogenophaga soli. NCBI lineage: Bacteria > Pseudomonadati > Pseudomonadota > Betaproteobacteria > Burkholderiales > Comamonadaceae > Hydrogenophaga > Hydrogenophaga soli. The sequence continues at coordinate 61,923 of NZ_BAAHAK010000011.1, forward strand.
TGTTCACGATTGAGGGTGACCTGCGCCGTGAAACCACGATGAACATCAAGCGTTTGATGGACATCGGTTGCTACCGCGGTTTCCGTCATCGTCGTGGTCTGCCCCTGCGTGGTCAGCGCACCAAGACGAATGCCCGCACCCGCAAAGGTCCGCGCAAGGCCGCGCTGGCACTGAAAAAGTAAGATTCTGAAAGTCCGTCATGGCAAAGTCTCCTTCCAGCTCCGCAGCTGCACGTGTTCGTAAAAAGGTCCGCAAGAACATTGCTGACGGCATTGCGCACGTTCACGCTTCGTTCAACAACACCATCATCACCATCACCGACCGTCAAGGCAATGCGTTGTCCTGGGCCTCTTCCGGTGGTCAAGGCTTCAAGGGCTCTCGCAAGTCCACGCCTTTCGCTGCTCAGGTCGCCTCGGAAGTCGCTGGCCGCGCCGCCATCGAACAAGGCATCAAGAACCTGGACGTCGAGATCAAAGGCCCCGGTCCCGGTCGTGAGTCCTCCGTTCGCGCCCTCGGTGCTCTGGGCATCCGGATCGTGTCGATTTCCGACGTGACCCCGGTTCCCCACAACGGCTGCCGTCCTCAGAAGCGTCGTCGCATCTGAAGATCGGCGATAATCGCCGGTTTCGTTTTCAACCAAGCCCACCGCTACGGTCCCCGCCGTAGCTTGCGCGCGCCAAACGGGTGACCGTCGGTGCGCGTCAGTCATTTAAGGAAATCAACGTGGCACGTTACCTCGGCCCCAAGGCCAAACTTTCTCGCCGTGAAGGCACCGACCTGTTGTTGAAGAGCGCTCGCCGCTCCATCAGCGACAAAGCCAAATTCGACAGCAAGCCAGGTCAGCATGGTCGCACTTCCGGTGCTCGTACCTCCGACTTCGGCTTGCAACTGCGCGAAAAGCAGAAAGTCAAGCGCATGTACGGTGTGCTGGAGCGCCAATTCCGCCGTTACTTCGCCGAAGCCGATCGCCGTCGCGGCAACACCGGGTCCAACCTGTTGGCGCTGCTGGAGTCCCGTCTGGACAACGTGGTGTTCCGCATGGGTTTTGCCTCCACCCGCGCCGAAGCCCGTCAGTTGGTGTCGCACAAAGCCATCCAGGTGAATGGCCAGCCCGTGAACATCCCGTCCTACTCCGTGAAGGCCGGTGATGTGATTGCTGTGCGCGAAAAGTCTCGCAAGCAGGTTCGCATTGCTGAAGCACTGGAACTGGCCAAGCAGATTGGCTTCCCCGCTTGGGTTGAAGTGGCTGCCGACAAGGCTGAAGGTACGTTCAAGAAGACGCCTGACCGCGACGAATTTGGCTCTGACATCAACGAATCGTTGATCGTCGAACTGTATTCTCGTTAATTTCGCCCCCGGGGCAGTGCCCCGGGCATTGCTTCGTCGGCCTTATCGGTGTAACGAGCCGAGGGTATTGAGGGAAGTCGTATGCTTACAAATTTGCTGAAGCCCAAGACCATCAGTGTGGAACAAGCTGGTCCGAACCGGGCCAAGGTCACGCTGGAGCCGTTTGAGCGCGGTTACGGCCACACGCTGGGCAACGCCCTGCGTCGGGTGCTGCTGTCTTCCATGGTCGGCCATGCCCCCACCGAGGTGACGATCGCTGGCGTTCTGCACGAGTACTCGTCGATTGACGGTGTGCAAGAGGATGTGGTTCACATCCTCCTCAACCTCAAGGGTGTGGTGTTCAAGCTGCACAACCGCGATGAGGTGACGCTGAGCCTGCGCAAAGATGGCGAAGGTCTGGTGACTGCCGCCGACATCCAGACGCCGCATGACGTGGAAATCGTCAACCCTGAGCACGTGATCGCCACGCTGTCTCCCGGGACCAAGTTGGACATGCAGATCAAGGTCGAAAAGGGCCGCGGTTACGTGCCCGGTAACCTGCGTCGTCATGATGACCAACTGCGCTCGATTGGTCGCATTGTTCTGGATTCGTCGTTTTCTCCCGTGCGTCGCGTGAGCTACACGGTGGAGAGCGCCCGGGTGGAACAGCGCACCGACCTGGACAAGCTGGTGTTGGACATTGAAACCAACGGTGCCATCGGTCCTGAGGAAGCGGTTCGTGCCTCCGCCAAGATTCTGGTGGAACAACTGGCGGTGTTCGCACAGTTGGAAGGTGTGGAGCTGAGTGCATTCGACGCACCTGCTCAGCGCGCCTCTCAACAGTTCGACCCCATCCTGCTGCGCCCCGTGGACGAGCTTGAGTTGACGGTTCGCTCCGCCAACTGCCTGAAGGCCGAAAACATCTACTACATCGGCGACCTGATCCAGCGCACCGAAAACGAGCTGCTCAAGACCCCCAACCTGGGTCGCAAGTCGCTCAACGAGATCAAGGAAGTTCTGGCTTCCCGCGGTCTCACGCTGGGCATGAAGCTGGAAAACTGGCCGCCCGTCGGCCTGGACAAGCACTGAGCTTTTTCGTGGGTTGTGTGCCCCGCGCACGCAACCCTTCCTCACGCCGCATGACGGCGAAGCCCCGGTACCTGACACGGCCGGGGTCAAAATCAAACTGAAAGGAAATCACCATGCGTCACGGTCACGGCCTTCGCAAACTCAACCGCACCAGCTCCCACCGCCTGGCGATGCTGCGCAACATGATGAACTCGCTGCTGACGCACGAAGTCATCAAGACCACCCTGCCCAAGGCCAAGGAACTCCGCCGCGTGGTGGAGCCCATGATCACCCTGGCCAAGGAACCCACCCTGGCCAACCGTCGCTTGGCGTTCGATCGCCTGCGCGATCGCGACGTGGTGGTCAAGCTGTTCAACGAGCTGGGCCCCCGCTTCAAGGCCCGTCCCGGCGGCTACACCCGCATCCTGAAAATGGGTTTCCGCGTGGGTGACAACGCCCCCATGGCCCTGGTTGAACTGGTGGATCGCGCAGAAACTGCAGCCCCGGTTGCAGAAGCCGAGTAAAACAGGTTATAATTAACGTCTTGACGCGCGGTGGAGCAGCCTGGTAGCTCGTTGGGCTCATAACCCAAAGGTCGCAAGTTCAAATCTTGCCCGCGCAACCAATACGACAGGTTCTTGCCTGTTTCAGAAAAGCCCTCTTCGGAGGGCTTTTTTGTTTTTGGAATTTCCTTTTCCCATGCGGCCTCAGCCCGGGCGGCCCCTGATCCATGAACATCGTCGTCAACGAAGAACTCAAGGCCTACATCGATCCCCTGACGCCGGACGAGCACGAGGCGTTGGAGCGCAGCATTTTGGCGGAGGGCTGCCGCGATGCCTTGGTGTTGTGGGGCGATGTTCTGGTGGATGGCCACAACCGCTACGGGATTTGCCAAAAGCACGGCCTTCCATTCCAGACCGTGCAAAGCACCTTGTTCCGGACCCTGGAGGACGTGCACCTCTGGATGATCGACCAGCATCTGGGGCGGCGCAGCGTGTCCGACTTTCAGCGTGGTGTGTTGGCATTGCGCAAGCGGGAAATCGTGGCGCGCAGGCGGGCGCAGTGGCTGGAGGAGGGCGCTCGGGCCGAGGTTGACGCGCCGAGCTCCGAAGGGGCAGAAAAGGGAGGTGATGCCCCCTGGGACGCGCCGGAGGACGATGGGGCGCCGCGGGTCTCCTCGCCACTCAAAACCCGGGAAGACATTGCCAAGGCGGCGCGCTTGAGCGCCAGCCAGGTGGTGATGATTGAAAAGATCCACAAGCAAGCCGCGCCTGCGTTGGTGGAGGCGGTGAAGTCCGGCGTGGTGTCGTTGAACGCCGCGGCCGCGGTGGCCACGCTCCCGCCCGACGAGCAGGCCCAAGCCGTGGCAGGCGGCAAGGAGCAACTTCGCCAGGCCGCCAAGCGGGTGCGCGATGCCAAACGCAAGCCCAAAGACAGCGCAGCCGAGTCCGCGGAGGCGGTGGATGCCGACGACGACCTTGCCTCATTGCGGCGGCGTGTGGCGCGATTGACCGAAGAGAACCTGGCGTTGAAGGCTCAGGTGGCGGCCCTGCAAGCGTCCCTTGCCGAAGTGGGCTGACGCAGATTGGGTTGCGGCGCAGTCACAACCTTTCCCTAGGGAAAACACCGTCTCTGTGTTGCCATTTGGCTGTGGCGGCTCGCTTAGATGTGACACAGAATGTGAAAAACATTCTTTTGCGTGTGTGTCATGAAGTCCGCGGGCGGCACCCAGCCTCGCTCAATGAGTTGAGGTTGCGTGCGTCCCGGGGTGTATGCGGTGCTTGGGGATTGCTTCACAGGTGGCAGTGAAAGCCCCTTTTGTGGGCGGGCTCAGCGCATCGTTCAATGAAACACGACTCATGCGATGTTTAAAAAAACATTGAATCGAATATGGTTGCGGCGGGGCGTGGCTTGAGCCCCTCGAAGCAGGTTTCCATCCAGGAGAAGGCATGAACTGCATTCAACTCTCAATCTCTGGTCCTGTGGCTCGGGTGGTGTTGAACCGCCCCGACAAGCTCAACGCCTTCACCGGCGACATGCATGCCGAGTTGCGGGAGGTGCTGGACGCGGTGCAAGCTGGGGCGGGGGACTGCGCCGCAGTTCGGGTGCTGGTGTTGGCGGCGCAAGGCAAAGGCTTTTGCGCCGGGCAGGACCTGGCCGATCCGGAGGTGGCCTTCAAGCCCGGGGAACCCCCGCCGTCGCTGGGGGACGTGGTGGAACGGCATTACGCGCCGCTGGTGGAACGCCTCACCCGGCTGCGTGTGCCCACGGTGGCCGAGGTGCAGGGCATTGCCGCAGGGGCTGGGGTCAGCCTGGCGCTGGCGTGTGACATGGTGCTGGCGGCGGAATCGGCCTCGTTCATGCTGCCGTTTGCCAAGATCGGGCTCATTCCCGACACCGGGGCCTCGTGGGCCGTGCCGCAGCGCCTGGGCCTGGCGCGGGCCATGGGCCTGGCGTTGACCGGCCACAAGTTGCCGGCGGCCAAGGCCGCCGAGTGGGGCTTGATTTGGGAGTGCGTGCCCAACGACGCGCTGCCCGCGGCGGTGGAGGCCCTGGCAGCGCAGCTGGCCACCTTGCCCACCCACGCCATTGTGCGCACGCGCCAGGCCATGCTGGTTGCGCAGGCCCACACCCTCAGCCAGCACCTCGCGTTTGAAGGCTTGCTGATGCACGAACTGGGGCGCAGCGCCGACTACGTGGAGGGGGTCACCGCCTTCCTGGAAAAGCGCCCTGCACACTTCCACACGCGCTGAATGTAGTTGCTATTGAATAGATAGCTGCTTGCGCTTGTTCTAAAAGCGCCAGAGGACAAAAAAGCATGAAAGCCCATTCCGACCCAATGCACCCTGAAGGTGACGAGCGCCACGCCCTGGCACGCGACGTGGCCGACGCCATGTGGCACCGCGATGCCGCCAGCCAGGCCCTGGGCATGGCCATCGTGGAGGTGGCGCCTGGGGCGGCCACCTTGGCCATGCCGGTGCGTGCCGACATGCTCAATGGGCATGGCATGTGCCATGGCGGCTTCCTGTTCACCCTGGCCGACAGCGCCTTTGCCTACGCCTGCAACAGCCACAACCAGAACACCGTGGCGTCGGCCTGTGCCATCGACTTCCTGGCCCCGGCGCGGGAAGGCGATGTGCTGGAGGCCGAGGCCGTGGAACGCGCCCGGGGTCGCCGAACCGGGGTGTACGACATCACCGTTCGCGTGCGTGGCGGCCACACCGTGGCGCTGTTTCGCGGCAAAAGCCATCGCATCGACGGTGAGGTGCTGGCCGGGTTGGCACCGCCTCCACCGCCCCCACCACTTTGAGCATGAAAACAGGCTCCAGTGCTGACATGGAAAGCGCAAGCAGCTCACCTTTTTGAGGAGACACCCCCATGCCTGTGAACCGCCTGCGCCCGCAAGGCCTGGAGCCCATCGAAACCGCCAGCCGCGACGAAGTGTCCGCACTCCAGTTGCAGCGCTTGAAGTGGAGCCTGCAGCACGCCTACGACCACGTGCCGCACTACCGCAAGAAGTACGACGACCAAGGGGTTCACCCGTCCGACCTCAAAACCCTGGCCGACCTGGCCAAATTCCCCTTCACCACCAAAGCCGACCTGCGCGACCACTACCCCTTCGGGCTGTTTGCCGTGCCGCGTGAGCAGGTGGTGCGGGTGCATGCGTCATCCGGCACCACGGGCAAGCCCACGGTGGTGGGCTACACCCAGGGCGACATTGACCGCTGGGCCGACCTGGTGGCCCGCAGCATCCGCGCCGCCGGTGGGCGCAAGGGCGACATCGTGCATGTGGCTTACGGCTACGGCCTGTTCACCGGCGGCCTGGGCGCACACTACGGGGCCGAGCGGCTGGGCTGCACCGTCATCCCCATGTCGGGCGGGCAGACGGAAAAGCAGGTCCAGCTCATCATGGACTTCAAGCCCGAGGTCATCATGGTCACGCCCTCGTACTCGCTGGTGATTGCCGAGGAGTTCGAGCGCCAAGGCATCCAACCCCAGGACATTTCGCTCCAGGTGGGCATCTTTGGCGCCGAGCCCTGGGGCGAGGGCATGCGCGCCGAGATCGAGCGCAAGCTGGGCCTGGACGCGGTGGACATCTATGGCCTGTCGGAAGTGATGGGGCCGGGCGTGGCCTGCGAATGCATCGAGAGCAAGGACGGCCCGGTCATCTGGGAAGACCACTTCTACCCCGAAATCATCCACCCCGACACCGGCGAGCCCGTGGCCGATGGCGAGGAGGGCGAGCTGGTGTTCACCTCCCTCACCAAGGAGGCGCTGCCCATCATCCGCTACCGCACCCGCGACCTGACCCGCTTGCTGCCGCCCACCAGCCGGGCCTTCCGGCGCATGGGCCGCATCGTGGGGCGCAGCGACGACATGCTGATCGTGCGCGGTGTCAACGTCTTCCCCACCCAGATCGAAGAGCAGGTGCTGCGCGAGCCGCAACTGTCGGGCACCTACCAGATCATGCTCACCCGCGACGGCCCGCTGGACAACGTGGAGGTGCGCTGCGAGCTGCAGCCCGCCGTCAGCGGCCAGCTCAGCGAGGCCGAGGTGGCGCAGATCGCCAAGGCGGTCCAGCACCACATCAAAACCCTCATCGGCATTTCCACCCGGGTGTCGGTGTTCGATTTCGGCACGCTGCCCCGCACCCAGACCGGCAAGGCCCGCCGCGTGTGGGACGAGCGGTCCCGAACCCTTTGATTCCATTGGTTGTTCCCAGGAGCCCCTCATGTACACCCAATCGTTCAGCGTGCCGGATGACCGCGGCACCCAAGCCCCCGCGGCGGTCCAATCCGGGGCCACCAGTGCGCCAGCCCCCTCGGATGCGCCCGAACGCATGGCCGCGTTCGACGCCCGCATTGACGCCGATGGCCGCATCGAACCGCAGGACTGGATGCCCGAGGCCTACCGCAAGACGCTGGTGCGCCAGATCAGCCAGCACGCGCATTCCGAAATCGTGGGCATGCTGCCCGAGGGCAACTGGATCAGCCGTGCACCCAGCTTGAAGCGCAAAGCCATCCTGATTGCCAAGGTGCAGGACGAGGGCGGCCATGGCCTCTACCTGTACAGCGCCGCTGAAACCCTGGGCACCCGCCGTGGCGAGATGCTCGACGCCCTGCACAGCGGCAAGGCCAAGTACAGCTCCATCTTCAACTACCCCACGCTCAACTGGGCCGATGTGGGCGTGATCGGCTGGCTGGTGGACGGCGCGGCCATCATGAACCAGATCCCCCTGTGCCGCTGCAGCTACGGCCCCTATGCCCGCGCCATGATCCGCGTGTGCAAGGAGGAAAGCTTCCACCAGCGCCAGGGCTACGAGGCCTTGCTGGTTTTGATGAAGGGCACCCAAGCCCAGCGCGACATGGTGCAAGACGCCGTCAACCGCTACTGGTGGAAATGCCTGGCCATGTTCGGCCCGCCCGACGCCGACAGTGCCCACAGCGCCCAGGGCATGCGCTGGGGCATCAAGCGCATTTCCAACGACGACCTGCGCCAGAAATTCATCGACGCCACCGTGCCCCAGGCCCAGGTGCTGGGCGTGACCCTGCCCGACCCCGACCTGAAGTGGAACGAAGCCCGCGGCCATTACGACCACGGCCCCATCGACTGGGACGAGTTCTGGGCCACCGTCAACGGCCACGGCCCCATGAACAAGGAACGCCTGGCCACCCGGGTCAAGGCCCACCACGACGGCGCCTGGGTGCGTGAAGCCGCCCTGGCCCACGCCCACAAGCAGCAGACCCGCCAACCGCAACCCAACCTGAAGGAGGCCGCATGACCACCGCACCCCAAACCCATCCCGCCACCTCCGCCAACCCCGCCCCGGCCCTGAAGGAATGGCCGCTGTGGGAAGTGTTTGTGCGCAGCAAGCAGGGCCTGGAGCACAAGCACTGCGGCAGCCTGCACGCCGCCGACGCCGCCCAGGCGCTGGGCATGGCACGTGACGTCTACACCCGCCGCCAGGAAGGCGTGAGCATCTGGGTGGTGCCCAGCAAGGCCATCACCGCCAGCAACCCCGACGACAAGGGCGCGCTGTTCGACCCCGCGGCCGACAAGATCTACCGCCACCCCACCTTCTACGAAATTCCTGAAGCAGTGGGGCACATGTAAATGAACGCCGTGGCAGAACCCAACGTGGCCGCCGCCGTGCAGGCCCCCACCAGCTACCTTTTGCACCTGGCCGACAACGCCGTGGTGCTGGGCCAGCGCAACGCCGAATGGTGCGGCCACGGCCCCATCATCGAAGAAGACCTGGCCCTGGCCAACATGAGCCTGGACCTGATCGGCCAGGCCCGCCTGCTGTACAGCCTGGTGGCAAGCCGCGCCGCCACGCGGGCGGGCGATGCACCTGAGCAGCCAGCCGCAGGGCGCAGGGCGCCTTGGGCCAACGCGGTGGCGCTCAACGGGGGTCAACTCACGGAAGACACGCTGGCCTACTTCCGCGACGTGCCCGAGTTCCGCAACTTCACCTTGCTGGAGCTGCCCCACAGCAGTCCGCGGGTGGGCTACGCGCAGGGCGACATGGACTACGCCACCACCATCACCCGCAACTTCCTGTTCAGTGCGCTGATGGTGCCGTTGTGGCAGCAGCTCACCACCGGTGCCGACACCGACCTGGCCGCCATTGCCGCCAAGTCGGTCAAGGAGGCGAGCTACCACCTGCGCCACTCGCGCGACTGGCTGGTCAAGCTGGGCGATGGCACCGACGACTCGCACGCACGCATGCAAGCCAGTTTGGAACATTTGTGGCCTTACACGCTTGAATTCTGGGCACCGTCTGCTCTCGAAAAAGAAGCGGCTGACGCGGGCCTCCAGGTGGATTGGGCCCAGCTCGCCGCCGACTGGAACGCGCTGGTGGACCACGCCCTGGCCGAGGCCACGCTGCAGCGCCCCGCCACCGCCAAGGGCTACATCACCCAGGGCAAGCAGGGCCTGCATTCCGAGCACCTGGGCTTTTTGCTGGCCGAGATGCAAAGCCTGGCCCGAGCCCACCCGGGCGCCACCTGGTAACGCCCATGACCACCGCCAAGGCGCTGACGCTGGACGAGGTGTGGACCGTGCTGGACGCCGTGGCCGACCCGGAAATTCCCGTGGTCAGCCTGCGCGAGATGGGCATCCTGCGGGAGGTGCGCCAGGGGCCGCAGGGGTTGGAGGTGGTCATCACCCCCACCTACAGCGGTTGCCCGGCCATGACCCAGATGGCCGACGACGTGGTGGCCACCCTGGCCCAGCACGGCGAAGCCGCCACCGTGGTGACCCAGCTCGCCCCCGCCTGGACCACCGACTGGATCACCGACGCCGCCAAGGACAAGCTGCGGGCCTTTGGCATCGCCCCGCCAGGCCCCACCCGGCGTGATGCGCCCCCGTGTGCCGGGGCCGCCCGCCGCGAGGACGAAACCCCCGCCCAGCGGGTGCTGCGTTTTCTGCCCGGGGCCGCCGCGCCCACCAACGCCGTGCCGTGCCCGCGCTGCGGCTCGGCGGACACGGTGGAAACCTCGCGCTTCGGTTCCACCGCCTGCAAGGCGCAGTACCGCTGCCTGGCCTGCCGCGAGCCATTCGACCACTTCAAACCGCATTGACGACCCCAACGACGAGAGACACCCCATGTCCGCCCTTCGCTTTCACGATCTGCCCGTCACACGCGTGAGCCCCGAGGCCGCCGGCGCCGTGGCCCTCACCTTCGCCATTGCGCCCGAACAGCGCGAGACCTTTCGCTTCGAGCCGGGCCAGTTCATCACCCTCATGGCGCTGATCGGCGGCCAGGAGGTGCGGCGCAGCTACTCCATCAGCAGCCCGCGCAGCCGCCTGGCCAGCCATGGCGAGTTGGAGGTGGGCATCCGCCCGGTGGAAGGGGGCGTGTTTTCCAACTGGGCGGCCACCCAGGTGCGCCCGGGGGATGTGTTGGCCGTCATGCCGCCCGACGGGCGCTTCACGGTGCACAAGGCGCGGGCGATCCACCGTGTGGGGTTTGCGGCGGGCTCGGGCATCACCCCCATCCTGAGCATTGCCGCCACCACGCTGGAAGAACAGCCCCACAGCAAGTTCACCCTGGTGTACGGGAACCGGCGCATGGCCAGCGTCATGTTCAACGAGGCCTTGCAAGACCTCAAGGACCGCTACGCCGACCGCTTCACCATGGTCCACATCCTCTCGCGCCAGGCCCAGGAGGTGGACCTGCTGCAAGGCCGCATCGACGGGGACAAGGTGCGAGCCCTGGTGGCCAGCCTGCTGCCCGCGGCCAGCATGGACGAGGTGTTCATTTGCGGCCCCGAGGCCATGATCGACGCCACCGAGGCCGCCCTGCGTGAGGTGGGTGTGCCCGAGGGGCGCATCCACACCGAGCGCTTCACCAGCAGCGCCGCGCAGGCCGCCAAGGTGCAGGCTGACGTGGACGCCAAGGCCCGTCCCACCACCGCATCCAAGCTGGTGCAACTGCGCGTGCTGCTCGATGGCAAGGCGCACGAGGTGGCCGCCCGCGACGGCGAGTTCCTGCTGGACGCCGCACTGAACGCAGGGCTTGACCTGCCATACTCGTGCAAAGGCGGGGTGTGCTGCACCTGCCGTTGCAAGGTGCTTGAGGGCGAAGTGCGCATGGACAAGAATTTCACGCTGGAGGCCGCGGAGGTGGCCAAGGGCTTTGTGCTGAGTTGTCAGGCGCGGGCCCTCACACCGGAGGTGGTGCTGACCTATGACGAGCGTTGAGGGCGCGTCCGGCGCTGGCCTGTGCCCGGCCATCTGCTCTGGCTGCAACCCCGAGCAACGCACCCAGGGCCAGGCCGCCTGTGCCACCAGCCAGCGGCTGGCCGCGTTTCGCGCTGAGGGGCGGGGGCAGGCGGGTTCCGTCATCGTCACCGCCTTTGGCGACGGGGTGCTGCCCCGCGGCGGGCGCATCTGGCTGGGCAGCCTCATCGGGCTGCTGGCCCCGTTGGGCATCAACGACCGGCTGGTGCGCACCAGCGTGTTCCGCCTGACGCAGGACGACTGGCTGGAGGCCGTGGCCCATGGTCGGCGCTCCGACTACCGCCTCACCCCCTCGGGGCGGCGGCGTTTTGTGGAGGCGTCGCGGCAGATCTACGCCGCCGCCTCGCCACCCTGGGACCAGCGCTGGCGCCTCATCACCGTGACCGGCGCCTTGGAGGCCGCCGAGCGCGAGCGCCTGCGCCGCGCCCTGTTCTGGCATGGCTTTGGCGAAATGGCCGACAACTGCTTTGTTCACCCCAGCGCCGATCTGGAGGCGGTGTTTGAATCGCTGGACGGCGAGGGGCTGGGCGATGCCCTGCTGAAGCTGCTGCCCCTGGTGGCGGCCAACCCGCGCCTGCCGGTGTCGGGCAACGATGCCGACCTGGTGCGCCGCGCCTGGAACCTGGAGCGCCTGGGCCAGGATTACGCCGCCTTTGTGGCCACCTACCGGGCCATCCTGCAGCAATGGCAGTCCCGTGGTGGCGTGCCCTCCAGCATGGGCGACGACTGTGCATTCCTCATCCGCACGCTGCTCATCCACGACTACCGCCGCCTGCTGCTGCGCGACCCGCAGCTGCCCGGCGTGCTGCTGCCCGCCGACTGGCCCGGCCACGAGGCCCGCACGCTGTGCCGCCAGCTCTACCAGCAGCTGCTGGCCCCGTCCGAGCGCCACCTGGACCGCCACCTCAGCCTGGCCAGTGGCGAGGTGCCCACCGCGTCAGCCCTGCTGGGCGAACGTTTTGGCCTGAGCGACCCCTTGCGGGTGTGGGCCTGAGTTCGGATTGGCTCAAAAAATTCATAGATGTTTTTGAATTGCATCACTTTTGTGCTTCTATGAATTTTGGTGGGCATGCATCCCGTTTGCCTCGCACGGCGTCAGGATCAGCACCTCTGAATTCATAGAATTGCTTTTTTGTGGTTTTCATTAACATCTATGGATGCCAAAACAAAACACCCCACCTGCTGAGTACCCACAGGCTGTGCTGCAGCAGATCGAGCAACTGGCTCGGCACATTGCCATTGCGCGCAAGCGGCGTGGCGAAACGCAGGCGCAATGGGCTCGCAAGCTGGGGGTGTCTCAACCCACCATGGCCCGCATCGAACGCGGTGACCCGTCGGTGGCCATGGCCTCGTACGTCATGTGCATGTGGCTCATCCAACCCGACCACGGTCTGGCGGATTTGATTTCACCCCCCAATGACCGGGCGGCGCTGGAGCGCGAGGTGAGTCAGGTGACGGTCAAACGGCGCAAGTCGAGTGGGACAGCGAAAACAGGGCACACCAGCATGCAGTCAGTCCACGCGGCCCCTGAAATGACGGAGCCAAACGACGATCCGCATGCTTCCATGGCGCAGGCGCTGGAAGCCGCCCGTGGTGCGGCAACCCAGTTCGCCAATCCCAATGCGGCAGGTTTGGCGGCGCTGATGGCCGGGCACAAGGCTGCATCCTCATGACCGAAGCCGACATTTCCCCCGCCACCTACGTCCCGCAAGACCGGCTGTACGTCTGGGCCTTGGTCAATCCGATCAGCCCGATGTTGGTGGGCGAGCTGGGGTTGTCCGAGCTGGTGGCCGACTGCGCCACCTTTCGCTACGACCCCCAGTGGTGGCACTTCCCGCTCAGCGAAGACCTGCCGTTGCTGCAGGGGCAGGTGTTCACGGCGGGCGAGCGCGGCAGTGCGCCTGGGGCCCTTGACGATGCCCGGCCCGACCGTTGGGGTGAGCGCATCATTCGCCACATCGACCGCCCGGCCCGCTTGTCCATCCTGGAGATGCTGCTGTTTGCCGGTGACGACCGCTTTGGTGCATTGGGCATTTCCACCTCGGCGCAGCAGTACATTCCCCGCCGCTTGGGGCCTTACCCCGCCTTGCGTGACCTGACCGCACTGAGTGCGGCGGTGGACGACGTGCAAGCGCAAGCCCCGGTGTCCGCCGACATGCTGCGGCTGATCCAGCCCGGGGTGACCCTGGGCGGTGCCCGTCCCAAGGCCTTGCTGCACACCGACGCGGGACCGTGCGTGGTCAAGTTCGCCGAGCTGGACGATGCGGTGGACACGCCGTTGGTCGAGCACGCCACCATGACCTTGGCAGCCCAGGCCGGTATCGATGTGGCCACCACCGGCGTACTGCCCATTCCCCCGCGCCACGGCAAAACCCGCCACGCGTTGACCATCCAGCGCTTTGACCGGCAAGGCCCGTACCGTCTGCATTGCCTGTCGGCCAAAACGGTGTTGCGGGCCGCACGCCTGCCCGAAAGCTACAGCGCCCTGGCCACCGTGCTGCTGCGCCTGGGGCACCCCGACCGGCAACAGGCCCAGCGCGAAGAGCTGTTCAAACGCATGGTGTTCAACATCCTCATGGACAACACCGACGACCACGAGCGCAACCACAGCCTGCGCTTGGCATTCGATGGCTACCATGAACTCACCCCGGCGTACGACGTGGTGCCCACCCTGCAAAACCTGGGTTATCAGGCCCTGGTGGTGGGCCGTGTCGGGGCGCAATCCAGCCTGGACAACGCGCTGACGGAATTGGGCGAGTTCGGCATCAAGCGGCCACGCGCCATCGAACTGGTGCGGGAGGTGGCCCGTGTCGTGGACGGGTGGGAAGCGCATTTCGCGCGGCTGGGCGTGTGCGCCGCCGATCTGGCGCTGCTGCGTGCCAGCATCGATCGGGATGCACTGAAGGCCCAACGGCTGGCCTACTGCTGAGGCCTGGCAGTCCGGCTAGCCCACAAACTGCACCAGCCACAGCGGCACGATGGGGAAGAACAGGAACAGCAGCGTGCGCAGCACGTCGCTGATGAGGAAGGGCATCACGCCCTTGTAGCTGTCGGCCATGGGCACGTCGCGGGCCAGGCCGTTGACGATGTACACGTTCAAGCCCACCGGTGGCGCCACCAGGCCAAAGCCCACGGTCATCAGCACCATGATGCCGAACCAGATGGCGGTCAGGTCCTTGGGCATGCCGAAGTCCAGCGCCATGATCATGGGGAAGAAGATGGGCACGGTCAGCAACAGCATGGACATTTCGTCCATCACGGCACCCAGCAGCACGTAGAACAACAGGATGCCGGCCACCACCATCAGGGGCGACAAGCCCCAGCTGCCCACCACGGCGGCCATTTGGTTGGGCACCTGCGTCATGGCCAGGGCGGCGTTCATCAGGTCGGCCCCCATGAAGATCAAGAAGATCAACGCGGCGCTGGTGGCGGTCCCCAGGAAACACTCCTGGAACTTGCGCCAGGTCATTTCGCGCTTCATCACGCCGGTGATGAGCGTCAACGCGGCCCCCACCGCGGCCCCTTCCGTGGGGGTGAAGAAGCCCCCGTAGATGCCGCCAAACACCGAGGTGAAGATGATCAGGATGGGCAGCACCCCCAACAGCTTTTGCAGCGTCATGGGCTCGGGAGCCGAGTCATGCTCGGGGGCCTGCCCGGGCACCACCCGCACATAGATGGCCACCGCCACCATGTAGCCCACCATGGCGATCAGCCCTGGAATGACCGCGGCGGTGAACAGCTTGGAAATGTTCTGCTCGGTCAAGATGGCGTAGATCACCAGCACCACCGAGGGGGGCAACTGGATGCCCAGCGTTCCTCCCGCGGCCAGCACGCCCGTGGCCAGTCGGCCCGAGTAGCCATGGCGTTTCATTTCAGGCAAGGCCACGCCCGTGATGGTGGCGGCGGTCGCCACCGACGAGCCACTGATGGCCCCGAACGCGGCACAGGCGAGGATGGACGCCATGGCCAGGCCCCCTTTGAATCGCCCCATCACACTGGCGGCAAACGCGAACAGCGAGCGGCTGATGCCGCCGTGCGTGGCGAAGTTGCCCATGAGGATGAACAGAGGGATCACCGACAGGTCGTAACTGGCGAAGCGGGCGAACGCCTGGGCGTTCACGAAATTGGCAAACGGGGGCCAGCCCGCTTGGTAGATGTAGCCGAAGGCACCTGCCAGGAACATGGCCACGGCAATGGGAAAACGCACGGCCATGAACAGCAGCATGCTGCCGAAAATGAGCCCGGTCAAAGCAAGGGGGGACATTCAGTGGCGCTCCTTGACAGCGTCAAAACCCACCATGGCCTGGGTGATGCCGATGACGGCGGTGAGGGTGAAAGGGGGAACCATGGCGGCGTAGACGATCCACTCGGGGATGCCCATCAACATGGTGGCCGAGTTGGCGTTGTAGGCGCTGAACCCACCAATGACGGTGCGCCAGGCCAGCAGTGCAAAGATGGCGGACAGCACCAGCGCCCCGATGCGGTCCATGACCGCGTTGGTGGCGTCGCTGCAACCGGAGGTGAAAAAGTCCACGATGATGTTGCCCTGCCGAACCTGGCACAGCGGCATGAACAAGGCGATGGCGGCGCCCGTGGCCAGCGCGGTCATTTCAAACGCGCCCGGAATGGCGTCGTCCGTGAGGTTGCGCAGCAGCAAATTGCCGCAGGTCAGCAGCGTGATGACCGTCATCAGCAGTCCCGCCAGGATGGCGCACAGCCGGGCCAGGGTGGGTAGGGCTTTCAAATCGAATCCTCCTGGTGGGTGAGGCAAAAAAAACGGGGAAGGAGGAAACCCCCCTGCCCCAGCTGGCGTGCGTGTCCGCGGCTTATTTGGTGTACTTCTGGATCAGGGCCTGCGCGTCCTTGTACAGGGCGGCACCGTCAAAACCCTTCTTGTTCATGTCGGCGATCCACTCGTCGTCGATGGTGGACGAAGCCTTCTTCCAGTTTTCCAGCTCGGCTTTTTCAATCACGGTGATGGTGTGGCCACCCTTGATCATCTTTTCCTTGCCGGGCACGTCGTTGCCGGCCTGGGTCTTGCCGAGGAAGGCCGAGAACTCGCGACCGGAGTTCTTGTCGATGACGGCCTTCAGGTCTGCGGGCAGGGAGTCGTACTTGGCCTTGTTCATGGGCACCACAAACAGGGCGGTGTACAGCGCATGGTCGTTGCGATCCGGTTCGGCGGTGAATTTGGCCAGTTCGTCGATCTTGATGGAGGGGCCCACTTCGTAGGGGATCACCGCCCCGTCGATGGTGCCCTTGGACAGGGCATCGGGGACTTGAGGCACGGGCATGCCCACGGGTTGGGCCCCGAGTTTGGACAGCAGCTTGGTGGTCAGGCGGGTGGGGCCGCGCAGCTTCAGGCCCTTGATGTCCGCCATGGTCTTGACCTGCTTCTTGCTTGTGAAGATGTTGCCTGGGCCGTGCACGTGCATGGCCAGGATCTTGACGTCCTTGTACTCTTCCTGGGCATGCTTTTCATAGAAGTCCCAGGCGGCGCGGCTGGTGGCCTCGGCGTTGGTCATCATGAAGGGCAGCTCGAACACCTCCATCTTGGGGAAGCGGCCTGCCGTGTAGCCGGGCAGCGTCCACACCACGTCGGCAATGCCGTCACGGGCCTGGTCGTACAGCTGGGGCGGCGTGCCGCCCAGTTGCATGGAGGGATAGATCTGGCAGGCCAGGCGGTTGTTGGAGTCCTTGGCGATGTTGTCGCACCAGGTCTTCAGCATGGTGGTGTGCTGGATGGTCTGTGCATTGAGGAAATGGTGGACCTTCAGGGTGATGGTTTCTGCGTGCGCAGACCAGGCCGCGCACAGCAGGCCCGCGGCCAGGGCGGTGTGTTTGATCAAACGGTTCATGGCTTGTCTCCTTGTTGTTCAGGGCGGGCGAATATGCAATATGTTACGTGTCCTGCCCCCGGTCTCCGCTGGGGTTTTCCCTGCTGAAGGGACGCCGACCCTGCAAAAGTGAACTATCTTGCTTTGCCTCCTGCTGAAACGGCGTCTGGGGGCAGTGTGGGGTTTTGGCGCACCTGTGGCTAGCGTGCATGCGGAACTAACTGGTATGTTGGAACCGCATGACCGCTGCCGACGGGGTCAGCGTGACAAGGCGGGCAGTAGCGTGGCCCGGCATTCCCCAAACCCGATGCGGGCCGCGCCGGGGGCCTCGCACCAACCGCGCATGACCACCTCGTCGCCATCGAGCAAGAAGGTGCGCTGGCTGCCGTCGGGCAGGTTCACGGGCAGCTTGCCGCCTTGGGTCAGTTCGATGAGGGCGGCGGCCTGGGTGGGCTCGGGGCCCGACAGCGTGCCCGTGCCCAACAGGTCGCCCGGTTGCAGGTTGCAGCCGTTGACGGTGTGGTGGGCCACCATCTGCGCCAGCGTCCAGTAGGCGTGGCGGTAGCTGGTGGTGCACAGCACATGGGCGCCTTGGCCTTGCTGGCGCATGGTTTCGCTGGCAATGCCGATGTCGAGCCGGATGTCCAGTGCGCCGTGCTGGCGGTTGGCGTCGCTGGCCAGGTAGGGCAGGTCGTCCCACTTGCCGTCCAGCCGCTCCAGGGCGGTGCGGTAGGGGGCCAGGGCCTCCAGGGTCACCACCCAGGGCGACACGGTGGTGGCGAAGTTCTTGGACAAGAAGGGCCCCAGCGGCTGGTATTCCCAGGCCTGGATGTCGCGGGCCGACCAGTCGTTGAGCAGGCAGATGCCAAACACATGGTCTTCGGCCTCGTCCAGGGCGATGGGCTCGCCCAGCGGGTTGCCGGTGCCCATGAACACGCCCAGCTCCACCTCCCAGTCCAGCCGCTTGCAGGGGCCGAAGCTGGGGGTGGTGGCCCCCGGGGGCAGGGTTTGGCCGTTGGGGCGGCGCAGGGGGTGGCCCGACACCTGGATGCTGGACGAACGCCCGTGGTAGCCGATGGGCACCCAGGTGTAGTTGGGCATCAGCGGGTTGTCGGGGCGGAACAGCTTGCCAATGTTGGTGGCGTGGTGGATGGAGGTGTAGAAGTCGGTGTAGTCGCCGATGTGCACCGGCAGCCCCAGGCTCACCTCGGCTTGCGGGTGCAGGCTTTGGCGCACCACGGCCTGGGTTTGCGGGCTGGCCTGGTCGGACAGCAGCGCAAACACCGCGTGGCGCAAGGCTTGCCAGGCCGTCGGCCCCATGGCCATGAAGGCGTTGAGGCTGCTTTGCCCCGCGGCCAGGGCCGCTTGCTGGGCCAGGCCGCTCAGCAGGCCCGAGGCGGCCAGGTTGGCCAAATCGAGCACTTCATTTCCAATAGCAATGCAGCCAATGAAGGAAAGCGTGGGAGCCGTTTTTTTCTTGTAAACGCCCAGGGGCAGGTTCTGGATGGGGAAGTCCGTGCCCGCCACGTTGGCGCTGGCCACCCAGCTGCGGGCGGCGGGGTTGTGGGTGTGGTTGAGGGTGAAGGGGGTGGCGGCTGCGTTCATGCGGGGGTGTCCAGGGTGTTTTGACGGGCCAGGGCCAAGGCTTGGGAGAGTACCGCACGGTCGCCCACGTGGTTGGCCAGGATGAGCACCAGCTTGGCCAGCAGCATGTCGGCCTGGTCGTCGGTGAGGTCGCGCTGGGCGGCAATCAGTTCTTCGTAGAAGGCGTCGGGGCCGGGGATGTTGGGGGTTCGGATGAGTGGCGAGGTGTGGGGCATGAAAGTCTCCGGGGCCGGATCAGTGCAGGGCCAGGGCGCGTTTCAGCGCGGTCTGGGCGGCGGCGGCGTCAAAGGCGCGCCAGCGGGCGGCCACATGCTGATCGGGGCGGATCAGGTACACCGTGCCGGGCTGGGCGTCGTAACGCTGGGCCAGGATGCCTTGGGCGTCCACGATGTCCTTGCCCACCTCCAGCACCTGGGCGGCGACTTTGCCCACGCTCACGCTTTCTGCGCCGGGGCCAAAGCTCAGCAGGGTGAAGCCTTGGCCCAACTGGTTGAGCAGCCATGCGCTTTCTCGTCCGTGGGGTCCGTCTTTCAGGATGGGGGCGTCGGCGCAATTGGTGCCCGGTGCCATCAGGCCCTGGAAGGTGGCCGTGTCAGGGGTGTTGAGCGACGACTGCACGTACGGCGTGGGTGTGGACAGCCGTCCGCTGTTGACCAGCGGGCGGGCGAACGGCTCGGTGCGGGCCAGCTCCAGCACCGCGTTGCGCAGGCGCAGCGAGGCCCGGCTTTTGGGGGTGATGAAGTCGGTGGAGCGGGTGGAGTTCAGCAGGTTGTCGTCCGCGGCAAAGGCTCGTTCTTCGTGGTAGCTGTCCAGCAGCGCCAGCGGGGCGTCGCCTTTCAAGATGAGGGCCAGCTTCCAGCTGAGGTTGTCGCAGTCCTGCACGCCGGTGTTGGCCCCCCGGGCGCCAAAGGGCGACACCTGGTGCGCCGCGTCGCCGGTGAACAGCACGCGCCCATGGCGGAAGTTGTCCACCCGGCGGCAGGCAAATTGGTAGACCGACACCCATTCCAGCTCGAACTCCACGTCCGGCCCCAGCATGGCCTGGATGCGGGGGATGACGTTTTCCGGCTTTTTGGCCTCGGTGGGGTCGGCGTCCCAGCCCAGCTGGAAGTCGATGCGCCAGACGTTGTCGCACTCCTTGTGCAGCAGCACGCTTTGGTTGCGGTGGAAGGGCGGGTCGAACCAGAACCAGCGCTCGGTGGGGAACTCGGTCTTGCTGATGACCACGTCGGCAATCAGGAAACGGTCCTGGAAGAAGTGGCCGGTGAAGTCCGCGCCCACCATGCGCCGCGTGTCGCTGTTGGCGCCGTCGGCGGCAATCACCCAGTCGGCCTGCAGCTTGAACACGCCGTCGGGCGTTTCCACGGTCAGCGTGGCCACGTCGTCGCCGGTGCCTGAGGTTTGCTCCAGGCTCAGCAGCTTGTGCTTCCAGCGCAGGTCCACCAGCGGATGGGCGTCGCAGGCTTTCACCAGTTCTTCCTCCAGGTGGTACTGCTGGAGGTTGATCATGGCGGGCATCTTGTGGTCGCTTTCCGGCAGCAGGTCGAACTGGTAGGCCAGGTCGTTGCGGAAGAACACCTTGCCCACTTTCCACTGCACCCCACGCTGGGCGTAGCCTTCACCCAGCCCCAGCCGGTCCCAGATTTCCAGTGGGCGCTTGGCGTAACACACCGCCCGCGAGCCGATGCTGACGGTGTTGTTGTCGTCCAGGATCACGCTGGCCACGCCGCGGGCGGCCAGGTCCAGCGCCTGGGTCATGCCGATGGGGCCCGCGCCGATGATGACCACCGGGTGGCGCTTGACAACGCCTGCCGCCTGTTCGGGGCTTTGGCGGTAGTCGAACTGGGGGTAGGTGTAGGTCTTGAGCATGGGCGGCTTTCGCGGTGGGGCGGCGGGCTCAGGCCTGGCCGTTGGGGGCGGTGGCGGGGTTGAACTCGCGCTCGTGCATCCAAGCGGCGTGCTGCGGGGCCTTTTTGGTCTTGGACCACTCTTCCAGCATGTCCCACTTCACCTCGTCGAGCTTTTGGTACATCTCGGGCGTGCCCACGTCGGCGGCCAGCTCCAGGCGGTGGCCGTTGGGGTCGAAGAAGTAGATGCTCTTGAAGATGGTGTGGTCGGTGGGGCCCACCACCTCAATGCCCTCGGCCTGCAGGCGGGCCTTGGTGTCTTCCAGCGTCTTCAGGCTGTCCACCTTGAAGGCGATGTGCTGCACCCAGGCGGGGGTGTTGGTGTCACGGCCCATTTCGGGCGAGTTGGGCAGCTCGAAGAAGGCCAGGATGTTGCCCTGCCCCGCGTCCAGGAACAGGTGCATGTAGGGGTCCGGGGCCTTGGTGGAGGGCACCTGGTTTTCGGCGATGGCCAGCACGAAGTCCATGTTCAGGTGCTTGACGTACCACTCCACGGTTTGTTTGGCGTCCTTGCAGCGGTAGGCCACGTGGTGAATGCGTTCGAGTTTCATGTTTGGGTCTCCTGAGGGGTTCGGGGTGAAAAAAATCAGCCTTCCAGCGCCTGCCACATGGCCACGTCGCGCTCGGCGGTCCAGATGCGTGGGTCGGGGTGCTGCGTGGCTTCGTCGTAGGCGCGGGTCACGTCAAACGGCATGCAGTGGTTGAAGATCACCCAGTGGCCGTACTTGGGTTGCAGCGCGGCAAAGGTGCGCTCGTACACCTTGCGCAGGTCTTCACCCGCTTCGGCCCCGGCCTGCACATTGCGGTACAGGTCGGAAATGAAGGCGCGGGTGCCGGCCAGGCCCGCCTGCACCTGCTCGGGCGTTTGCAGCGCGGCACCGCGGCCGGGCACCAGCTTTTCGGGCTTCAGGGCGGCGATGTTGTCCAGCGTCTGCGGCCAGTCCTTGAAGTAGGCGTCGCCCGCGTAGGGGGTGGCGTCGAACTCCACCAGGTCGCCGCTGAACAGGATTTTTTCCTGCGGCAGCCAGGCCACGGTGTCGCCCTTGGTGTGGCCACGGCCAAGCTGCAGAATTTGCACTTCCAGCTTGCCCAGCCACAGGGTCATCTTGCCGGTGAAGGTGAGGGTGGGCCAGGTCAGGCCGGGGGGCACGCTCTCCACGTTCTGGAACAGGCGGGGGAAGCGGCCGATTTCGCTGGCCTTGTCGAACTCGCCGCGCTCCACGATCAGGTCGCGGGTGTCCTGGCTGGCAATGATGTGTTCGCATCCCTCGGCCTGGTAGGCGCTGGCGCCCAGCACGCGCACCGCGTGGTAGTGGCTCATCAGCACGTACTTGATGGGCTTGTCCGTCACCTCGCGGATGCGGCGGATCACGTCCTGCGCCATCACCGGCGTGGCCTGGGTGTCGATGACCATGACCGCGTCGTCGCCAATGATGATGCCGGTGTTGGGGTCGCCCTCGGCGGTGTAGGCGTAGGCGTGGTCCGACAGCTTGTCAAAACTCACCTTCTTCACGTCAAGGTCGGCGGCGGAGGCAAAGGTCTTGGGGGCGTTCATGGGTGTGTGGGGTGGAAAATTTGCAAACAACAAATGCGTTTGATCAATGTCAAGCGATTGTGGGTTTCAAATTCGTTTTAGTCAAATGCGTTTGATAGGTGTAAACCCTTGGATGGGGTTTCGGGACCAGTGACGCGACAATCGGAGGCATGTCCAAGCGTTCAGAAACCGTTTCAATGCCGCCCGATGCCGAACCAGGCATGGACGATGGCGCACGCACCTCCCGCGGCATCCAGAGCGTGGAGGTGGGCGGGCAACTGCTCAAGGCCCTGGCCCGCTCGGGGCGTCGCATGGCGCTCAAGGACCTGGCGCGCGACGCCGACATGACACCCGCCAAGGCCCACCCCTACATGGTCAGCTTCTGCAAGCTGGGACTGATGGAGCAAGACCCCGTCTCGGGCCACTACGGCCTGGGCCAACTGGCGGTGCAGCTGGGCCTGATCAGCCTGCAGCAGGTGGACCCGGTTCGCCTGACCATTGCCGAGCTGCCCGCGCTGGCGCAAACGCTGGGCGTGACGGTGTCGGCGGCGGTGTGGGGGGGCAACGGCCCCATCATCGTGCGGGTGGAGGAGGGGCCGCGGGCCGTCAACGTCAGCATGCGCCACGGCATTCCGGCCTCGCTGCGGCACACCGGCACCGGCAAGGTGTTTGCGGCCTTCATGGACCCGGCCCCGGTGCAGGCTGCGCTGGTGGCGCAGGGCGAACCCACGGCCTGGGCCGACGCCGCCTTTCACGCCGAGCTGGAGCAGGTGCGCCGCACCGGGGTCACGCGGGTCAACCAGGAGCTGCTGCAGGGCATTTCGGCCATGGCCGCGCCGGTGTTTGATGGCTTTGGGCGGCTGGCGCTGGCCATCGCGGCCATGGGGCCTTCAGCCTTGATGGACTTGTCGGACGGCAGCCCGCAGGTGCGGGCCTTGCGCGAGGTGGGCCGCCAGCTCTCGCTGCGCCTGGGGGCCCCCGCCACCCGGGTGAAGGTGTTGGCCGACTGAAGGCTCCCCCGGGCGGGGCCGCGCCTCAAAGGCTGCCCAAACCCCCCAGCGCCGCCCCCACGCCACACGCCAGCCCCACCACCGCCCAGGCGGGCCAGCGGCCACGGTGCAGCAGGCCCCACCCGGCGGCCACCAGCACCGCATCACCCACGCTGAGCAGGGCGCTGGAGAGCACCGGGTTCACCCACGCCGCGGCCAGCAGCCCCACCACCGCAGCATTGATGCCTGAAATGGCCTTCAGCGCTTTTTCTGTTTGCTTCCATTGCTCCCAAAATGGGAGTGCTCCGGCCAGCAGCATCCACGCCGGGGCAAACACCGCCAGCAGCGCCAACAGGCCCCAACCCAGGGCCGTCAGGGCGCTTTGCCACAGCGGGGCCTGGTGCAGGTCGCTGGCCACCGGGGCCAGGGCCGTGCCCAGGTAGGCGGCAAACGTGAACAGCGGCCCGGGCACGGCCTGTGCCGCGCCGTAACCGGCCATAAAGGCCGAATCGCTCACCCACCCGTTGGGCACCACCTCGGCCTGCAGCAGGGGCAGCACCACATGGCCGCCGCCAAACACCAGGGCACCGGCACGCACAAAGGCATCCACCACCGCCAGCACCATGCCGGGCCACACGCCCATGGCCAGTGGCAGGCCCAGCAGCAGCGCCGCCAACGCCGCCAGCCACCCAAGGCCTTCGCGCCGCGACACTGGCCAACGCATGGGGGTGGCCGTGGGCACGGGGGCGGCAGGCCGCGCGGGAGGGGCCCACAGCACCCAGGCCACGCCCGCCGCGGCCATCAGCGCCACCTGCACCCAGGCGTGGGGCCAGGCCCAGGCCACCATGGCCGTGAGGACCAGGCACAGGCGCCGAGGGGTGTCGGGGCACAGGCTGCGGGCCATGCCCCACAGCGCCTGGGTCACCACCGCGGCGGCGGCCAGCTTGAGCCCGTGCAGTGCCCCTTGCATCCAGGCGGGATTGAGCGTGTGGCCCCAGCGGCCCAGGCCCCAGGCCAGGGCCATCAGCGCCAAGGCCGAGGGCAAGGTGAAGCCCGCCCAGGCGGCCAGTGCACCCCAGCGCCCGGCGCGCCACAGTCCCAAGGCCATGCCCACCTGGCTGCTGGCCGGGCCGGGCAGCGCCTGACACAAGGCCACCAGGTCGGCGTACTGCCGGTCGTCCAGCCAGCGGCGTTGCACCACCAGGGCCTGGCGGAAATGGCCCAGGTGCGCCACCGGGCCGCCAAAGGCGGTCAGCCCCAGTTGCAGGAAGGTGAGGAACACCGCCCACGGGGTGTCGCCCTGGGGGGCGGCATCGGAGGGGGGCAGGCGATGGCGTGGCGCGGGCGTCATGCCGCCCATTGTGCGGGGCGCTCAGTAGCGCTCGGGCACCATCATGTCGGCCGGCACGGCCTGGCGCACGTAGTCTTCGTGGCGCTCCCGTTCCGGCAGGGTGATGGCGGTGCGCTCCACCTCGGTGTAGGGCATTTGCTCCAGCAGGTGGGCAATGCAGTTCAGGCGGGCCTTCTTCTTGTCGTTGGCTTGCACCACCCACCAGGGCGACTCGGGGATGTGAGTGCGCTCCAGCATCACCTCTTTCACCTTGGTGTACAGCTCCCAGCGGCGGCGGCTTTCCAGGTCCATGGGGCTGAGCTTCCACTGCTTGAGCGGGTCGTGGATGCGGGCCAGAAAACGCGTGTGCTGCTCTTCGTCCGAAATGCTGAACCAGTACTTGATGAGCTGGATGCCCGAGCGCACCAGCATCTTCTCGAACTCGGGCACCGTGCGGAAGAACTCTTCGTACTCCTCGTCGGTGCAAAAGCCCATGACCTTTTCCACCCCGGCGCGGTTGTACCAGCTGCGGTCGAACAGCACGATTTCACCGCCCGCGGGCAGGTGCGGCACGTAGCGCTGGAAGTACCACTGCGTGCGTTCGCGGTTGTTGGGTGCGGGCAGTGCCACGGTGCGGCACACCCGGGGGTTGAGGCGCTGGGTGATGCGTTTGATCACGCCGCCTTTGCCCGCGGCATCGCGCCCCTCGAAGATGATGACCACCTTGTGCCCCGTGGCCACCACCCAGTCTTGCAGCTTGACCAGCTCGCCTTGCAGCTCGAACAGGTTCTTGAAGTACGAGGCGCGGGCCACACGTTGCTCGGCCAGGGTGGCCTCGTCGGGCTGGGCCAGCTCGTCCACGAACTGGTCTTCAATTTCCAGCTCCAGTTCTTCGTCGTAGCCGTCGGTCAGTTCGGCCTGGATGCGTTGCAACCACTGGCTGCGGTCAATCATGGGTGGGTCCTGCTCAAGGGGAGGGCGGCAAACCCCCCATGCTGGCGATTTTGTGTGACAACGGTGTGACGTTGCCATGACCGCCAGGCGTCCAGAGCACGATCTCCAGCCGGCCGTCCATGTGTTCCACCAGGGCGCTGAGGCTTTCCACCCAGTCGCCGTCGTTGCAGTACAGCGTGGGGCCGATGCGCCGCATCTCCGGGCGGTGGATGTGGCCGCACACCACGCCGTCCAGCCCGCGCCGGTGGGCCTCGGCGGCCACGGCTTCTTCGAAACGGGTGACAAAACTCACCGCCGACTTCACCTTGTGTTTGATGTACTGCGACAGCGACCAGTACGGCAGCCCCAGCCGCGCCCGGGCCGAGTTGAAGTGCCGGTTGACGCGCAGCAGCGCCTCGTACAGCGTGTCGCCCAGGTGGGCCAGCCATTTGGCGTACTGGATCACGCCGTCAAAGTGGTCGCCGTGGATCAGCCACAGCCGCTGTCCGTCGGCGGTGACGTGCACCGCCTCGGGCACCACCTCCACGCCGCCAAAGTGGTGGTCGGTGAAGTGGCGGGCAAATTCGTCGTGGTTGCCGGGCACAAACACCACCTGGCAGCCCTTGCGCGCGCGTTTGAGGATTTTCTGCACCACGTCGTTGTGCGCCTGGGGCCAGTACCAGCGGCGGCGCAGTTGCCAGCCGTCGATGATGTCGCCCAGCAGGTACAGCTGCTCGCTGGGGTGGGCTTTCAGGAAGCCCAGCAGCGCCTCGGCCTGGCAACCCGGTGTGCCCAGGTGCACGTCCGAAATGAACACCGCCCGCAGCCGCGGGGGCTCGGCACCGTCGGCGCCCTCGGTGCGTTCCGGGCGCTCGGGCTGCTCCGGCTCCACCAGACGCCCGGCCACCCAGGGCGGGATGTGGCTGGGCGCGGGGCGCGCCAGCGGGTGCGGCGGGGCAAAGAAGCTGGGCTGTTGCATGGCCAACCAGTGTTGGCCGGGGGCGTGTCGCCACCATGGCAAGCCCATGAAGCTTTTGTGACGGCGGTGTCAACAAAACTTCATGCCACTGACCCGGGGGTTTCATGGGCGCTGCCCACCATGCGCTGCACCAGGAGGTGCTGATCATGAAAGTGGTGGTGGTGGGTGCAGGTTATGTGGGGCTGGTCACGGCGGCGTGTCTGGCCGAATCGGGCAACCGCGTGGTGGGGGTGGACACCGATGGTGCCCGCGTCGCCTTGCTCAACGCGGGCGGTGTGCCCATTTACGAGCCGGGCCTGGAAGACATGGTGCAACGCAACCTGGCGGCCAACCGCCTGAGTTTCAGCACCCACCTGGCCGGGGCCATGGTGCATGCCGACGTGGTGTTCATTGCCGTGGGCACCCCGCCCAACGAGGACGGTTCTGCCGACCTGCAGCACGTGCGGGCCGTGGCCCAGCAGGTGGGGCAGTGCCTGCAACCGTTCACCGTGGTGGTGAACAAGTCCACCGTGCCCGTGGGCACCGCGGGCGAGGTGCATGCCCTGGTGGCCGAGGCCCTGGCCCGGCGTGGGCTGGACGCCAGCGCCTTTGCCGTGTTGTCCAACCCCGAGTTTCTGAAGGAAGGCGCGGCCATCGACGATTTCATGCGGCCCGACCGCATCGTCATCGGCGTGCCCGACGGCCCCGAGGGCGAGCAGGCCCACCAGCTGATGACGCGGCTGTACCAGCCCTTCAACCGCCACCACGACCGCACGGTGTGGATGGATGTGACCAGCGCCGAGCTGACCAAATACGCCGCCAACGCCATGCTGGCCACGCGCATTTCGTTCATGAACGAAATGGCCCTGCTGGCCGACCGCGTGGGGGCCGACGTGGACCACGTGCGCCGGGGCATCGGGGCCGACCAACGCATTGGCCACAGCTTTCTGTACGCAGGCACAGGTTATGGCGGCAGCTGCTTTCCCAAGGACACCCGGGCCCTGGTGCGCACCGCCCAGCAGCAGGGGCTGGACATGGCCGTGGTGCAGGCGGTGGAAACCGTCAACGCCCGCCAGAAGCAGTTGCTGCCGCACATGGTCACCCGCCTGTTTGGCGAGGACCTCAGCGGGTTGAAACTGGCCGTGTGGGGCCTGGCCTTCAAGCCCAACACCAACGACATGCGCGAGGCCCCCAGCCGCACCGTGCTGGTGGACCTGCTGCGCCGCGGGGCCCAGGTGGTGGCGCACGATCCCGTGGCCACCACCGAAGCGCTGGACGCCCTGGTGCACGACCTGGGCCTGGGCCCGCGCCACACGCCCGAGGCGCAGGCGGTGCTGGAGCGCCTGACGCTGGCCACCGAACCCATGGCCTGCGTGGATGGGGCCGATGCGCTGCTGGTCATCACCGAGTGGAAGTGTTTCCACAACCCCGACTTCGAGGGCATGGGCCAGCGCATGCGCCGCCGCATCATCCTCGATGGGCGCAACCTGTACGACCCGGCCCTGCTTCAGGAAATGGGTTTTGTGTACCAGGGCATCGGGCGGCGCAACGCCTTGGCCGGGGCGCTGCCGTCGGCCACCAAGTCCAACCAGATGGACTCGACCTGCGTGGCAATCTGAGTCCAGTCCCGGTCCAGCACGGCCTGGCGGGCCTGCTGGCCCAGTGCGCCGCCCATCAGCGGCTGGCGGGCCAGCAACTGGCCCTGGCGCACAAAGCCTTCCTCGTCACCCGCCGGGGCCAGCAGGCCGGTGTGCTGGTGCACGATCAGCTCGGCGGCGGCGGCCTGTCCGAAGGCCAGCACCGCCAGCCCGCTGGCCATGGCTTCGGGCACCACGTTGCCATAGGTTTCGGTCAGGCTGGGGAAGACGAACAGGTCGGCGCTGGCGTAGTGCCGGGCCAGCTCTTCTCCGGTCTTGGCACCCACCAGCAGCGCGTCGGGCAGGCGGGCTTGCAGCTCGGCGCGGGCCGGGCCGTCACCCACCACCACCCATTTCAGCAAGGGGTCGGCGGCCTGCATGGCACACACGGTGCGCACCAGCAGGGGCAGGTTCTTCTCGGGGGCCAGGCGGCCCACATACAGCGCCACCCGCTGGCCCGTGCCCTCGGCCACGCCCCAGGCGGCGCGCAGCGCCGGGTCGCGCCAGGTGGGTGAAAACGCCTGTGTGTCGATGCCCCGGGCCACCACGTGCAGCCGCTCGAAGCGTGCTTGCGCCAGCTGCTGGCGCAGCTCCTCGGTGGGCACCATGGTGCAGTCGGCCAGGTTGTGGAACTTGCGCAGGTAGGCGGCAATGGGCTTTTTCAGCCAGCCCACACCGTAGTGGCGGCTGTAGGCGTGGAAGTTGGTGCGGAAGTCGGTGCTCACCGGCAGGCGCAGCTTGCGGGCGGCCTGCAAGGCCGACCAGCCCAGCGGCCCCTCGGTGGCAATGTGCACCAGGTCGGGCCGTTGCAGCGTCCAGGCGGCAATCAGCCGCTTCTTGGCCGGCAGCCCCAGGCGCAGGTGCGGGTAGCGCGGGATGGGCATGCCCCGGGTCAGCAGCTGTTCGGGGGTGCTTTGGGTGTCCATCCCCTGGCGCGGGCGCACCAGCTGGATGAGGTGGCCGCGCGTCTGCAGCGTCGTCATCAGCCGTGCCAGCGTCAGCGCCACGCCGTTGATTTCGGGGGGGTAGGTCTCGGTCACCACCGCCAGCCGCAGCGCACGCCGCGGGGGGACGAGGTGTTCGATGAGCAGCTCGGGGGCGGAGGCGGTGTCGAGTGTGTCCATGCCCGCATGGTGGGCGGCGCACATCACAGGCGTGTGACAGACGCGTGTGACAGCCCGCAAGGCCCGCGCTTCATGGAAAAGACACCAAAACGCCGTCAACCGGTCACACCGCGGGCCGACAGTGCAGCTTCCGTTTTCTTCCCTGTGTTTTCAACCGGAGACCTTGCATGCAAAGCTTCATGGACAAAGTGCGCATCCTGCGCTGGGACGACCACCGCTACTACCACCAGTGCCGCATCAACCAGACGCTGCACCTCATCAGCGCCCTGAGCTTCCTGGTGGCCTATGCGCTGCTGTTCGTCGATCCGGCCTGGTCGGGGCTGGTGGGCTGGCTGGTGGGCATGGTCACGCGGCAGTCGGGCCACATCTTCTTCGAGCCGCGGGGGCATGACACCATCCACAACGTGTCCTACGAGTACAAGGAGAGCATCAAGGCCGGTTTCAACATGCGGCGCAAGGCCATCATCATCGGTGTGTGGCTGGGCCTGCCGCTGCTGCTGTGGGTCAGCCCCAGCCTGGGCGGCCTGATCCAGCCCGCCACCGACCTGAAAGGCTATGTGCACGACGTGGGCCTGCTGTGGTTCACCCTGGGGGCCAGCGGCGTGGTGCTGCGCACCCTGCACCTGTTTATGCTGCGCTCGCCCGCCTGGGGGCTGGCCTGGGCCACCAAGATCGTGACCGATCCGCTGCACAACATCGACATGTACTGGCGCTCGCCCTTCCTGCTGCTGAGCGGGCAACGGTACGACCCGCTGACCGATCGCAGCCATGCCGCGGGCACCCACGAGGCCGGTGACGCCGATGAGGCCGTGGCCCCGACGGGCCGATGAATCCATCGGTAAACCCACGTCGTGCGCAGGGAAAAGGGCATGACCGATAGTGCCCTTTTCCCCACTTCTTGGAGTCCGGTCATGAACAGGGTGCGCAACACATTGGGAGCGGTTCTGGTGGCTTCGCTGGCGTGTGCCAGCTGGGCGTCAGGCGGCGGCGGGGTGGGGTCCAGCGGCAACCCCGGGAGCAGCGGCGCGGGGCAACCCAGTGTGTACAACCTGATCTACCGCGCCCGCCAAAGCCTGGACCGGACGCAATGGGACGAGGCCGGTGCACTGCTCCAGCAGGCCCACACGCAGGACGCGCACAACGCCGACGTGCTCAACCTCCTGGGCTACCACACCCGCAAAAAGCCCGGTGGCAGCGCACAGCAGGCCCTGCAGTACTACGAGCAGGCCTTGCAGATCGACCCCAAACACCGCGGCGCCCACGAGTACATGGGCGAGGCCTACCTCACCCTCAAACAACCCGACAAGGCCCAGGAGCACCTGCTGGCGTTGGAGCGCATCTGCGGCCGCCAGTGCGAGGAGTACCGCGACCTGGCCCAGGCCCTGGTCGAGTACAACAAGCCCTGAGGGCTTGGTTGCTATGTATTCAGTAGCTCCTCACGCTTTTGGAAAAAGCGCTAGAGCAACATTTCCTTCAAAACCTGGCGTTTGAAGTTTGGCGGCGGGTGGGTGAGGTCATGCATGCAAGCCATGCTTTGTTTCGGAAAATCAGAAATCCTTTTCCTGACTGCATTGGCGCATTGAGTGTTTCGGATTTGCAGGAATTTTCTTGGATGTTTCCCGCTGAAGCACCTATGATTTCGGAATAGCAGAAACAGGTCGCTTGAACGTTGTGTTCAACCGCCTTTCAACCGAAACGCCGAAATGACTGACTCCGCCCCCTGCAGTCCCACGCTCCTCCAGTCCGCGGCTGAGTTGGGCCCGGTCGTGCGCCAACGCCGCAAATCACAGTCGCTGCGCATCGACGATGCCGCCGGGCTGCTGGGCGTGTCGGTGGACCTCATGTCCCGGCTCGAAAACGGCCAAGGAACCGTGCGCCTGGACAAAGCCATGGCCGTGCTCGATGGCCTGGGCCTCACGTTGATGGTGCTGGCCAAGGAGCACCCGTGGGTGCGCGAGACGGCCTCGTCAGCCCGCGTGGGCAACACCCAGGCATGAGGCCGCCGACATGGCTCACGCACTGCACGTCTGGACCGAGGAAGCCCGAGTTGGCACCATTGAACACGACGGGCGCGACGACCGCTGGGGCCTGAGCTATGCAGCGTCCTGGGTGGCCAGCGCTCAGTCCTACCCGCTGTCACCGGCACTGCCGCTGGTGCGCCATGCCGCCGACCACCCCTCTGCGTCCATCAAGCGCTTCATCGAGCACCTGCTGCCCGAAGGCCGGGCGCTGGACGTGGCCGTGGCCTACAACGGCCTGGCCAAGACCAATGTCTTCGGCCTCATCTGGGCCCTGGGCGCGGAAACCGCGGGTGCCCTGCGCTTCACCGGGGAGGCGAACCCGGCACCACCCACCGCCAAAACCGTTCTGCGAGAAATCCCCCTTCAAGAGCTTGACCGACGCGTTGCCGAACGCGACCAGACGCCGCTGACGGTGTGGGACGGCCAGGTCCGCATGTCGGTGGCCGGGCTGCAAGACAAGCTGCTGGTCTACCTCGACCGGCCAATGTCCGAACAAGGCCCAGAAGGCGGGCGCATGTTCCTGGTGGACGGCGAGCGCCTGGCATCCACCCACATCCTCAAGCCCGACACCGGCAACCCGCAGACGCCGCACCTGGCCGTCAACGAGCATTTCTGCATGTCGCTGGCCCGCCGCATGGGCCTGCCGGCTGCCGACGTGGGCCTGCTGCGAACACCTCGCCCCGTGCTGGTGGTGCGACGCTTTGACCGAGAGGTGCAAAGCCCGGGCGGTGAGCCAAGGGTTCGCCGCCTTCACATCATCGACGCCTGCCAGGCCTGCGACCTGCCCGTGGCATACAAGTACGAGCGCAACCTGGGCAACGCGTCGGCCATCCGCCACATCCGAGACGGGGTGAGCTTCGAGCGACTGTTCGGCTGCGCCGCCCTCACGGCCAACAAGGCAGCCTCGACGCTGACGATGCTGCGCTGGGCCCTCTTTCAGTTCCTGATTGGCAACAGCGACGCACACGGCAAGAACTTCTCGTTCTTTGTTCGCGCGGGTGGATGGCTGGAGCCTGCGCCTTGGTACGACCTGGTGAGCGTCTTGCAGTACACCGGTTTCGACACCGAGTTGGCCATGGCCTATGGCGACGTTTTTGATCACCGGGAGGTGACGCCTTTCGCTCTGGCCGATTTCGCCGGGCGCTGCGGCATTGACCGGCAGCTGATGCGCCGAGAGGGCCAACGCCTGGCGAAGCTGGCCGCGGCACAGGCCGCTGCACAGGCGCTGGCAGACGACTACCAGGGCGAGGGCGAGCGCGCCTTTGTGCAAGGCATCGCTGCATTCGTGGCCCTGCAAGCTGCGCGGCTGACGCAGCTGGTGGCGGACGCGGCGCGCTGGACAGACGAGTACCTGTGACCCCCAGCCCCGGGGCCGTCGCTCCGCATCAGGCCTCGAAGTTCATTCCACCACAGTTCTGGTTGTGCACCCAAATGCCATGTTCACCCACGTAGTAGGTGTGGAAGTCTTCCACCTCCAGGTTGTACACGGGGGCTTTGAAAAACAGGTCGGGGTCTATGGCTTCTCGGTCACCCAGTTCGCGATAGGTTTCTTGCACCGCATCCACAGCCAGCACCTCGGCGTTGACGAGCGTGTGGGTATCGTAGTTCCAGAGGGCACCGAAGCAGTCCGTTGCGCCCATGTGGTTGGGTTTCCAGCCGACATGAGGTTGTTCGGAGATGTACACATTATTCAAATCTGCGAATTCAATGGGCTCTCCGGACTGATCTTCGAAAGTTGCTCTGTAACTCTTCAACTCACTGACAGCTGTCCATCCTTGCTCCTTGGTCCAGAAGGGATGGTTTCTCGTAACCGAGAGTCGTCGTTGTTTTACGGGTTTTCCGTAGGTTCTGTCCTGTCCCGGTTGGATGTAATAAAGATCAACAATCCGCTCCGGCGGATATTCAAACGTCTTGAGCACCCGCTTGTAAGCCTGCTCGCCCCCGTTTTCGGGCTTGGACAGCACCCAGTCGCCCACCTGAATCTGCTCGATGGGTTTCAGTCCCTCCTGGGTGTGCACCAGGGTGCCCGCAGCAAAACAGGCCCCGGGTTCGAACCCCTTGTGCGCCTTGTCCACCGGAGCGGTGAGTTCGGCCAGGATTTTTTCTTGCTGCTCTTGGGCGTGCTGACGTTGAGGCCTGGACGCATGGAGGCCGATGTGGTTGCCGCTTGGTTGCATGACCTTGCTCCCTGAAACTGTGCCCAGTTTGTACACCGCCTTGCAAGGCAGGCGGGTCAAGCGGATGGCAAAGCGGTTTCCGCCTCAAATCCTTTGGTTGCTATGCATTCAGTAGCTGCTCACGCTTTCTGAAAAAGCGCTGGAGCAGCATTTCCTTCAAAACCTGGCGCTTGAAGTTGGGGGCGTCGCCCTCGGGCAGCCAAAGCCAACCGTCGGCCTGCATCTGGCGGGCGGCCTGCACAAAGCGGCGGGTGATGTCGGCCATGTCGGCATCGGTGTGGGCCAGGGTGAAGATGAAGCGGCCCGTGCCCACCCAGCTCAGCGCCAGCCCGGCCTGGCGCAGGTAGAACTGCAACAGCCAGTGGTAGCGCCCGGGTTGCAGGAAATTCAGCGTCCACACCGTGCCCATGCCCTGGGCCTGCAGGGGCAGGCCCGCATCGGCCAGGGCGGTGTTGAAGCTGTGCAGGTGCCGGGCCCAGCGGGTGTCGGCGTCGTGGTACAGGGCCTGCACCTCAGGCGTGTCCAGGCGGCGCAGAAACACGTTCATGGCCCCCATGACGGCGGGGTGGGCGTTGAAGGTGCCGCGGGCAAAGCAGATGTCGCCGGGCTGCTCGGGCTTGTAGCGGCGCATCCAATCGGCCTTGCCGCACACCACGCCCACCGGGAAGCCGCCACCCAGCGTTTTGCCGTAGGTGACCAGGTCGGCTTGCACGCCAAAGTACTGCTGCGCCCCGCCCGGGGCCAGCCGGAAGCCCAGGAACACCTCGTCCAGGATGAGCGCCATGCCGCGGCGCGTGCACACCTCGCGCAGGCGGTGCAGCCAGGCGGTGTAGGCCGCGCGGTCGTAGGCGGGGGTGTGGCGCAGGCCGTCCACCAGGGTGGAGTCGCCCGGGGCGTTGCGGTTGGGGTGCAGGGCTTGCAGGGGGTTGACCAGCACGCAGGCAATGTCGTTGCGGCGCTCCAGCACGGCCAGGGCGCGGTCGCTCATCTCGGCCAGGGTGTGGGTTTCGCGCGGGGGCAGGGGGTTGCCGGGGCCGGGCTGCACGTCTTCCCACCAGCCGTGGTAGGCCCCGGCAAAACGCACCAGGTGGCGCTTGCCGGTGTGGTAGCGGGCCAGGCGCACGGCCTGCATCACCGCCTCGGTGCCCGACATGTGGAAGCTCACCTCGTCCATGCCCGACAGGCGGCGCAGCCGCTGCACGTTGTCCAGCATGCACGGGGCATAACCGCCCAGCACGGGCCCCAGGGCGTTGCCCAGGGCCAGCCCCTCGGCCATGCAGCTTTTGTAGAAGTCCACCCCAAACAGGTTGACGCCGTAGGAGCCCGTCAGGTCCCAATGGCGGTTGCCGTCCAGGTCGGTGAGGCTGACGCCGTCGGCGCTGGCCCAGAACGCGCCCAGCGGCAGGTGCTGGCGCACCCCGTCGCTGAACTGGAAGGGCACGCGGTAGCGCCCGGTGAATTGCAGGTCGGACAGGCCCTCGCGCAGCTCGGCGGTGAGGGCCAGGGTTTGGGGAGACCGCTCGCGCAAGGTTTGGGACAGGCGTTGCAAACCCAGGCGGCGCTGGGCCTGCACGGGGGCGGGCGCGGCGTCGGCAGCAAAAAACTGGGCCTCGGTGTAGCTGTAGCCGGGCAGCAGGCGGGCCACGCGTTTGGCCATGCGCGAATGCCCGGCCAGCGACCAGTGTTTGCCCCGCGACAGCAGCAGGCGCAACCAGGCCTTGCGCACGGCCCAGGGGGCGCTGGCGGCGGCCACGGCCAGGGCGGCGGCCGTGGCGGTGTGGGTGGGGGTCCACGCGGCGGTCAGCCATTGGGGGTCGAGGGCCATGTCATCAGGCTTTCAAGTTGCGGTGTGACAGTTGTAGGCAGCTCCTTTGACACGGCTGTGAACATTCCATGACCTTTGCCTCCCTGCGCGAGCGCCTGTTGCTCAACGAGGACTTGAACTTCCTGCTCACCAACCGGGTGCCGCGCCATGCGCTCACCCGCTTCATGGGCTGGTACAGCCGCATCCGCAGCCCCTGGCTCACGCGCCTGTCGGTGGCGGTGTGGGGCTGGTTCACGCCGCTGGATTTCAGCGACGCGCAGACGCAGCGCTTTGACAGCCTGCACGCCTGCTTCACCCGCCAGCTCAAACCCGGGGCCCGCCCCTTCGACCCCGCGCCCGAGATGGTGTGCAGCCCCAGCGACGGCATCGTGGGGGCGTGCGGCGCCATCGAGGGCACGCAGGTGTGGCAGGCCAAGGGCTTTCCGTACACGCTGGCCGACTTGCTGGGCTCGGACGCGCTGGCGCAGCGCCATGCCCGGGGCACCTACGTCACCCTGCGGCTCACCTCGGCCATGTACCACCGCTTTCACGCCCCGGCTGACCTGAGCGTGGAACGCCTCACCTACCTCAGTGGTGACACCTGGAACGTCAACCCCATTGCCCTGAAGCGGGTGGAGCGACTGTTCTGCAAGAACGAGCGCGCGGTGATCGAAACGCACATCACCCACCCCCGCACCGGCCAGGCCGTGCCGCTGACCCTGGTGCCGGTGGCGGCCATTCTGGTGGCCAGCATCCGCCTGCATGCGCTGGACGTGTGCCGCCTGCTGCGCGACTGGGGCCGGGGCCGCCAGCGCCAGCCCGTGCCCCTGCACCACCCGCACGCCCGCGGCGACGAAATGGGCTGGTTCGAGCACGGCTCCACCATCATCGTGCTGGTGCCGCCGGGCTTGGCGCTGGCCGAGGGCGTGGCCACCGGGCAGGTGATCCGGGCCGGGCAGCCGTTGCTGCGCTGGGTGGCATGAGCGGGTGGCGGGTGGGGCACCCCAGCCCCGACGCGCTGGGCTCGCGCCACCGGGCGCTGCGGCTGGCGCGGCGTTTTCGGCGGGCCTTGCACGCCTTGCCACCGCTGCCCCCCTCACCGAACGCGCCTGAACCTGCCCCCGCCGCCAGCCCCCCGGGACTGACGCTGGGCGAGGTGCTGGACCTGCACGGCACGGCCTCGCTGGGCAGCCTGGTGTTGTTCTGGTCGCTGTTTGGCCAGTTGCCGGTGGGGGGCGTGGGCAACGTGGCTGGGGTGGCGCTGTGGTGGCTGGCCTGGGACTGGTGGCGCGACCGCGTGGCGCTGCGCAGCTCGTCGGTGATGCGCCTGCGCCTGAGCCTGCGCTGGAGCCACCGCCTGCTGAAGCTGCTGGCGCAGTGCTACCGCCAGGCGGGCCTGTGGCTGCGCCCCCGTTGGCCCCAATGGCAAGCCCCGTGGACGCGGGGCTGGTGGGCCGCCTGGGTGGCCTTGCAGGCCCTGGTGATTTTCCTGCCCGTGCCCATGGGCAACCTGCTGCCGGGCCTGAGCCTGTCGGCCCTGGGGCTGGGCCGGTTGGTGCAGGACGGCACCCTGTACCTGGCCTCGCTGCTGCTGGGGTTGGCCGGGTTGGTGTACATGGCGTGGCTGGGGGACATCACCTGGCGCTTGACGCTGGAGGGCTGGCACCTGCTTCACAGCCTCGTCACACCCGCGCTGCAGGCTTGGGGGTTTTGATCGGCGAGGAGTAAATTGCCATGCATTTCCACCACATTCGACGCACCATGAGCTGGACTGCCGGATTCCTGTTGCTGGGCGCGGGCCTGTTGGCCTGCGGTGGGGGCGACGCGCCCACCTTCAAGCCGCTGGAGCTGAACATTGCCCACATCAACGACCACCACTCGCAGCTGGACGCCTTTGCGGGCACCGAGCTGACGCTGGACGGCGTGCCCACCCAGGTGGAGCTGGGCGGCTTTGCCCGGCAGACGACGCTGTTCAAGTCGGTGGCGGGCACCCAGAACCTGCTCAAGATCCACGCGGGTGACGCCAACACCGGCTCGCTGTACTACACCTTCTTCAAGGGCAAGGCCGACGCCGAGCTGATGAACACCCTCTGCTTCGACGCCTTTGTGCCCGGCAACCACGAGTTCGACGACGGCGACGCCACCCTCAAGGGCTTTCTGGACGAACTGGCCAAGGGCAGCTGCAAGACGCCCACCCTCTCCAGCAACATTGCCCCGGCGGTGGGCACGCCGCTGCAACCCACGGCCAGCACGGGCTACTTCAAGCCCTACCTGGTCAAGGAGATCGACGGCGTCAAGGTGGGCCTGATCGGCATCACCATCAAGGGCAAGACCGAGAACTCATCCCGTCCGCTGGCCACCACCGTGTTCAGCGACGAGGTGGCTTCGGCTCAAAAGACCATTGACGAACTCAAGGCCCAGGGCATCCGGCACATCGTGGCCATCACCCACCAGGGTTACGACGCCGACAAGGCGATGGCCGCGCAACTGACGGATGTGGACGTGATCATCGGCGGCGACTCGCACAGCCTGCTGGGCGACTTCAAGGCCGTGGGCGTGACCAGCTCGTCCGGGGCCTACCCCACGGTGGTCACCAACAAGAACGGCGAAACCGTGTGCATCGGCCAGTCGTGGGAATACAGCAAGGCCTTTGGCCTGATGAACGTGCAGTTCAAGGAAGACGGCAGCGTCAAGGGCTGTGGTGGCAGCGCCCAGCTGGTGATTGGCGACAGCTTCAAGCGCAAGGATGACAAAGGCGCCTGGCAAACCCTGGCCGAGGCCGACCGAAGCGCCCTGGTGGCCAAGCTGGCCGCCAACCAGCCCCAGGTCAAGGTGACCGTGCCCGACGCCACCGCCGCTGCCACCCTCAAGGTCTACAGCGACCAGGTGGCTGCACAGAAAGCCATTGCCATCGGCACCGCCACCGAAAGCCTGTGCCTGGTGCGTGTGCCGGGCGAAAGCACCAACCGCAGCACCGGCGTGGCCGGTTGCGAAAGCGCCAACACCCTGGCCCGCGGCAGCGATGCTGCGCAGGTGGTGGCCGAAGCCTTCCTGAACGCCAGCAAACGCGCCCAGTTCGCCCTGCAAAACGCGGGGGGCGTGCGTGTGCCGGTGGCCGCCGGCACGCTGTCGATGAACACCGCCTTCACCGTGCTGCCGTTTTCCAACGTGCTGGTGGAAATGGACCTGAAAGGCAGCGAGGTGCTGGCCGCGCTGGAAGATGGCGTGGCCAACCACCTGGACAACGGCCAGTCCAACGGCTCGCACCCCTACGCCGCGGGCTTGCGCTGGGACCTGGACCTGAGCAAAGCCAAAGGCCAGCGCTTTGCCAACGTGCAGGTGCGCAACCGCAGCACCGGGGCCTGGACCGCGCTGGACCCCAACGCCACCTACGTGATGGTCACCAACGACTTCATCGCCGCCGGGCAGGACGGCTACGCCACCCTGGGCGTGGCCTACAAGGCTGGGCGCTACGTCAACACCTACCTGCTCTACACCCAGAGCTTTGTGGACCATGTGCAGGCCAAGGGCAGCGTGGCACGCCCCACCCGGGCGGACTACGCCCACCAGAAGGTGGTGACCCAGGCGGGTGTGACTTTGCCTTGAGGTGATTCGGGTGTCGGGCGGCCCAAGGGTGCGCGGATCGGAGGGGGCTGGGGCGGGCGTGGGGCGCACATGCGCAGCCGAGAAGCGCAGGGCGGCGGGAGGCACGCGCAGCGTGCTTCGTTGTCTGACCCGTCGCGGTTGTTTGAACAGAGCTTTGCGCAGCAAAGCGGCGTGAGTTCCGCGACGCTCCCGCCGCCCGAGCATCGCAGGGAACCCCGAAGGGGCAAGCATTCAAGCCCCTTGCCCGCCCCAGCTCCCTCCGATCCGCGCACCCTTGGGCCAACTGCGGGCCGGTGCTTAAGGTGGCGTTTGTAGACTGGCTGCACCCCTTGCCAGACGACACCCTTCCCCTTGCTTCCCGTCCGCACCCCACACCTTGTGCTGTTCGCCGTGCTGGCATGGGCCGCAGCCCATGGCGTGGCGTTGGCCGCCGACCGGTGCACTGACGGTCGTCGCCAGTCGCCCATTGCCATCGAGCACACCACCCCGCGGGCCTTGCCCGCCCTGGGGTTTGACTACCACCCTTCCCAGCCCGTGCTGGCCCACGACGGCCACACCCTGCGCGTGCGGGTGGCCAAGGGCAGTGCGCTGGTGGTGGGGGGCGAGCGGTATGCCTTGCAGCAGGTGCATTTCCACACCCCGGGCGGTGACCGGGTGGGCGGCGAAACCTTCCCCCTGTCGGCCCACCTGTTGCACAAGGGCCCCAAAGGCCAGCTGCTGGCGGTGGCGCTGATGTTCCGGCTGGGCCAACCGCACCCGCTGTTGGAGCGCCTGTTCACCGATCTGCCTGCG
Source organism: Hydrogenophaga soli (assembly GCF_054777695.1). Lineage (NCBI taxonomy): Bacteria > Pseudomonadati > Pseudomonadota > Betaproteobacteria > Burkholderiales > Comamonadaceae > Hydrogenophaga > Hydrogenophaga soli. The sequence continues at coordinate 101,316 of NZ_BAAHAK010000011.1, forward strand.
CCGGGCACCTCGGTGTCAGGCGAGCGTGTGCCCACCGTCAACCCCGCCGACCTGCTGCCCGCCCAGCGGGGCTACTACCGCTACGTGGGCTCGGAAACCGCGTCCCCGTGCACCGAGGGGGTGGACTGGATCGTCCTGCGCCAGCCCGTGGAGGTGTCGGCGGCGCAACTGGCCCTGTGGAAGGGCCGGTTTGCCGACAACATGCGCGCCGCCCAACCCCAGAACGGCCGACCCGTGCTGGAAAGCCTGCCCTGAACCGTCTTCTTTCTTTGTTTTGTTGGTGATTCCCATGCCCGTTCAACATCCCCTGAAAACCTCGTTGGCGACAGCGCTCGCCCTGGCCTTGTCGCTCGGCACCGTCGCCCATGCCCAGACCAAACCCAACCGCTACACCACCACGGGCATCGAGGTGCAGGTCACGCCCGAAATGACCGGGGCGGGTGCGGTCTCCAGCGGCGTGACGCTGCCCAAGCCCCCGCCGGTCACCGGCAGTCGGGCCAAACCCGTGGCGCACTGGGGCAAGCCGCTGCCGTACCCCATCGTCATTGCCGACCGGCGCAACAACCGCTTGATTGAGGTCACGCCCGACAAGCGCATCGTGTGGGAATTTGCGTCGCCCGACCTCAAGGTCTACCGCGGCAACGAGGACGTGAACTTCTCCGCCGACGGCCTGCAACTGGCCGTGAGCGAGGAAGACAACTTCGACATCCACTTGGTGGACTACGAAAACAAGGCCATCACCTGGACCTACGGCATCCCCGACCACCGCGGCAGCGGCCCCAACCTGCTGAACTACCCGGACGACGCCCACCTGCTGGCCGATGGCAAGGTCATCACCGCCGACATCCGCAACTGCCGCATCCTGGTCATCGACCCCAAGACCCAGGAGATTGCCACCCAGTTCGGCACCACCGGCAAGTGCGAACACAAGCCGCCGCAGCTGCTGGCCCACCCCAACGGGGCCACGCCCATGGACAACGGCGATTTGCTGTTCACCGAAATTTCGGGGTCCTGGATTTCGCGGGTCACCCGCGACGGCGTGGTGAAGTGGTCGGTGCAAGCGCCCAACGTGCGTTACCCGTCCGACGCCTTCCCCACCGTGGACGGCAAGCAGATCATCGTGGCCGACTTTTCCAAGCCCGGGCGCGTGGTGATCTTCGACCCCGCCACCGGCAAGGCCACCTGGGAGTACTTTGTGAAGGAGGGTGAGGGCATGCTGGACCACAGCTCCATCGCCCGCGAACTGCCGCACACCGGCGACATCCTGGTGGTGGACGACCTGAACGACCGCGTCATCGTCATCGACCGGCAGACCCGCCAGATCATCTGGCAGTACGGCGAAAAGAACAAAAAGGGCCACACCCCCGGCCTGCTGAACTACCCTGACGGCGTGGACCTGGACGTGTTCCGCGACTGGAAGGCGGCTGCCAAATGAGACTCACCCGCCCGCTGGCCCATGGCCTGCTACTTTCCCTGGCCTTGTGTGCGGGCGCGGCCCACGCCGACAAGGCCGCTGCCATCGATGAGATGGAGGGCACCTGGAGTTTGTGGACTACGGCGGCGGGGTGATCTTTGCCGAGCAGATCCCCAAGGACGAGTGGCCCAAGATGCTGGTGATCGACGCCCGTGACGCCGGTCAGTTTGCCAAGGGCCACATCCCCGGTGCCGTCAACATGGATTGGCGCCAGGTGCTGGCCCAGCGCAACAGCATCCCCAAGAACAAACCCGTGCTGCTGTACTGCAACACCGGCAGCCTGTCGGCGCAGGCGGGGTTTGCGTTGCGGGTGGCCGGGTGGGACAACGTGCGCATCCTGCAAGGCGGCATGGAGGAGTGGAAAGCCAAAGGCGGTTTTGACGCATCCACCCAGGCCACGGCACCGGCCAAGCACTGACGGCCGCTTGCGTCTCGGTTTTTGAGACGCAATGCGGGTATCTTTGGGCCACATGCACACCGTCAGCCCTTACCCCACCAACTACATCTCCACTTACCTGGGCAACCGCTTCCACCCGGAGGGGCCGCGCATCGACCATGTGGCGCTGGAAGACATTGCCCACGGCCTGGCCTACCAGTGCCGCTTCAACGGTCAGACCCGCGCCTTTTATTCGGTGGCCCAACACAGCCTGTTGGTGGCGTCGGTGCTGCCGCCCGAGTTGCACCGCGCCGCCCTGCTGCACGACGCGGCCGAGGCCTACCTGGGCGACATGGTCAAACCCCTCAAACGGCTGCTGCCCGACTTTGGCCGCATCGAGGCCGGCGTGACCCAGCTCATTGCGCAGGCCTTTGCGGTGGAATTCGGGGCGGACGACGCACACGCCACGCCCTTGCAGCGGCAAATCCACGTGGCCATCAAACACGCGGACATGGTGGCCCTGGCCACCGAAAAGCGTGACCTCATGCCCCATTCCGCCGAGCCGTGGAGCTACCTGCACGGCATCGAGCCGCTGCCCGAACCCATCGACCCCTGGCCGCCTGCGCAGGCCAAGCAGGCGTTCCTGGACGCTTGGGCACGGGCCGAGGCCTTGCGCCTCAGGACAGTTTGAAGCGCGCCACCCGTTGCATCAGCGTTTCGGCCTGACCGTTCAGGCTGGACGCCGCCGCGGCGCTTTCCTCCACCAGCGAGGCGTTTTGCTGGGTGGTCTGGTCCAGCAGGGCCACGGCCTGGCCGATCTGGGTCACCCCGTCGCGTTGCTCCCGGTTGGACAGGGCGATCTCGCCCATGATGTGGGTCACGGTCTGGATGGAGGACACGATTTCCTCCATGGTCTGCCCGGCCTGCCGAACCAGTTGGGTGCCCTGGGTCACCTGCCCCACGCTGTCGGTCACCAGGTCTTTGATTTCCTTGGCTGCTGCGGCGCTGCGCTGGGCCAGGGCCCGCACCTCCGAGGCCACCACCGCAAAACCGCGACCGGCTTCCCCGGCGCGGGCGGCTTCCACCGCGGCATTGAGGGCCAGGATGTTGGTCTGGAACGCAATGCCGTCGATCACGCCAATGATGTCGCCGATCCGGCTGCTGCTTTTCTCGATGCCATGCATGGTTTCCACCACCTGTCCCACCTCCTGCCCGCCCCGTGCGGCAATGGCCGACGCGTTCTGGGCCAACTGGTTGGCGTGCTGGGCATGTTCGGCGCTTTGCTGCACGGTGCTGCCCAGTTGCTCCATGGCCGCGGCGGTCTGTTCCAGCGAGCTGGCCTGGGTTTCGTTGCGGTGCGCCAGGTCTTGCGTGCCCTGGGCAATCTGGCTGCTGGCGGTCACCACGTGTTCGGCACCGCCCCGGATTTCGGTCACCAGGCTGTGCAGGTGTTCGGACATGTCCCGCATGGCGGCCATCACGCTGATGGAGTCCCCCGGCTGCACATGGATGGGCGTGGTCAGGTCGCCGTGGGCCACGGCCCGGGCCACGTCGCGCACGGCACCCGGTTCGGCCCCCAGGGTCTGCACCAGGTGGCGGCTCACCCACAGGGAGGCGCCCGCCCCCACCAACACGGCCAGGCCCAGAGCGCTCACCAGAACCAAGGTGAAGGACTGGGTGGTCTTTTGGTGGCTGTCCACCGTTTGCTGCGCCACGTCCAGCTGGGTCTGGATGAGGTGGCCCAGCACGTCCTGCAGGGGGTCGAACGCCGGGTACATCTGCTGCGCGGCAAAGGCTGCCAGCGCGGTGGTGTCGGGCTGGCCGATGAGCTGCTCAATCTCCTGCACCGCCTGATTGGCGCGGGTCATCAGCGGTGCCATCTGCTGGATCAGGGCCTTTTCCTGGTCCACCAGGTCGGTGGAGGTGTAGGCCTGCCATTCCTGCGCAATGGTCTGCTTGGCCGCGTTGATGGACTGACGGGCCTGGTCGGCAGTCAAGGCGCCGTCCCGGGTTTTGTGCACCGTGTCCACCACCTGCACCGCGTAGGCGTCGGACACGGCCTTGAGTTGCTTCAGGGGCACCACCCGGTCGGCGTAGAGCGAGGCAAACTCCGTGTCACCTGTTCTCAGCAGGTAGACGCTGTTGAGTCCGCTGAGCACAAAAAACAACAACAACGCCGCACTCAGCAGCAACAGCTGCCACTTCACGGGCAGTTCGGTGGTTCGAGAACGGTTCATTCCTCATCCTGTGGACTGCACCAAATTGGTGTTCTTTGAGTCTATGCACCATGGGCGTGCATGAAAATCGGGCGTTTCTGAAAAACAAGTCGGGAATTCCCTAGATCGGTCTTGCATCCCCTGTGCCCAGCACGGCTGGCCCCTGGGGCAAGCGTGTATCGTCACCCCGCCATGTCCGCCCAGACCTTTGACCCCATCCCCCAACAAGGCGTTTTGCCCGGCATGGCCGACGACGTGTCCGCCTTGGGCTCCGGCCTCATGGTGCTGCACAGCCACCGCGCCGAGCGGCTGCTGGACGTGGTGGTGGCCTGGCTGCACCAGCACCCGCTGGGGCCGCTGGAGGAAGAGGTGTTCATCGTCCAGAGCAACGCCGTGGCCGAGTGGCTGCGCATGGCCCTGGCCCGCGAGCTGGGCGTGTGCGCCGCCACGCGGGTGGAGCTGCCGGGGCGTTTTTTCTGGCGCATCAGTCGCCGCGTGCTGGGCCCCCGCGCCGTGCCCACCGAGTCACCGCTGGACAAGCTGCCCCTGGCCTGGCGGTTGATGGAATGCTTGCCCGCGCTGTTGGCGCCCGCGACCGCCGGGAGCGTGGGGGGAGACCACGAGCCAGCGCAGGGCCGCCCCAAGCGGGCGAGCGCCCCCCTTGGGGGGGCAGCGACTGCAGGGAGCGTGGGGGGCGACCTCTATGCGCCATTGACCGCCTTTGTCGGCAGCGACCCCGAACAACGCCTGTGGCCCCTGTGCCAGCGCCTGGCCGACCTGTACGACCAGTACCAGGTCTACCGCCCCGACTGGCTGGACCTGTGGGCCCAAGGCCGTGCCGAAGTCACCGACGGCGCGGGCCGCCTCACCCCGCTGCCGCCCGACCAGCACTGGCAGGCCCGCCTGTGGCAGGTGCTGCACAGCGGCATTGCCCCCGAACAGCAGCGCACCACCCGGCCCGCGCTGATGGCGCGCGTGCAAGACCAGCTGGAACACGGCATGCCCGTGCAACCCCTGCCGCGCCGCGTGGTGGCCTTTGGCATGAGCCACCTGCCGCCCGGCATGCTGGCCCTGCTGGGCGCGGTGTCGCGGCATAGCCAGGTGCTGCTGGCCGTGCCCAACCCCTGCCAATACCACTGGGCCGACGTGATCGACGGGCGCGAACTGCTGCGCAGCGCCCACCGCCGCCAGCCCCTCAAGGGCGGGGTGGATCGCGCCGCGCTGCCCCTGCACGAGCTGCACACCCACGCCCACCCGCTGCTGGCCGCCTGGGGCCGCCAGAGCCGCGACTTTGTGCGCCTGCTTGACGATCTGGACGACGCCGCCCAAGGCCGTGCCCAACCCGGCTGGCCCCGGCTGGATTTGTTCGTGGACGATGCCGACCCCGAAGACGCCCAGCCCCGCAGCCTGCTGCGCCAGCTGCAAACCCGCATCCGCGACCTGGTGCCCGTGCACGAACTGCCGCAGCAACCCGGCCACGGCTGGACCCCGGGCGACCGCTCCATCGTCTTCCACCTGGCCCACAGCCCCGTGCGCGAGCTGGAAGTGCTGCACGACCAGCTGCTGGCGCTGCTGGGCGGGGAGGGGGGCGAGGGCGGAGGCGGCCTGACACCCAAGGACGTGGTCGTGATGGTGCCCGACATCGCCCCGCTGGCCCCCGCCATCCGCGCCGTCTTCGGCCAGTACCCCAAGGGCGACGCCCGCCACATCCCCTTCGACATTGCCGACCTGGGGGCCGACGCCCTCAGCCCGCTGGTGCAGGCCTGGCGCTGGTTGTGGCGGCTGCCCACCGAGCGGGCGGGCCTGTCCGAATGGCTCAGCCTGCTGGAAGTGCCCGCCGTGCAAGCCCGCTTCGGGCTGGACCCCGAAGACCTGCCCCGCCTGTCCGCCTGGATGGCCGGGGCTGGGCTGCGCTGGGGCCTGCACGCCGAACAACGCCGCCACCTGGGCCTGCCCGACCTGGACGACACCCACACCGCCCGCTTCGCCCTGCGCCGCATGTTGTGGGGCTACCTGCTGGGCGACGCCAGCGGGGACGACCACATGCCGTCACCCTACGCCGAAGTCGCTGGCCTCGATGCCGCCCTGGCCGGGGTGCTGGCCCACCTGCTGGACGCGCTGGACGCCTGGTGGGCCCAGGCCACCCAACCCGCCACCCCCTCCGAATGGGTGGCGCGGGGCCGGGCCTTGTTGGCGGCGGTGTTCTGGGGCGAGGCCCAGCGCGAATCCCCCCGGGCGCAGGCCACCGCCTCGCCCGCCGACCTGGCCGCGCTGGCGGCCCTGGAACAGGCCGGTGAACGCTGGCTGGACGCCTGCGAACAGGCCGGCTTCCAACAAGCCGTGCCGCTGGAAGTGGCCCGCTCCGCCTGGGACCACGCCCTGCAACTGCCCGACGCGCCCAGCCGCTTCCACGCCGGGGGCGTGACCTTCTGCACCCTGCTGCCCATGCGCGCCATCCCCTTCCGCGTGGTGTGCCTGCTGGGCATGAACGACGCCGACTACCCCCGCCGCGCCCCGCGCCCCGACCTGGACCTGATCGCCCGCCCCGGCATGGCCCGCCCCGGCGACCGCTCCCGCCGCGACGACGACCGCCAGCTCATGCTCGAAGCCCTGCTGTCCGCCCGCGACGTGCTCTACATCAGCTGGTGCGGCCACAGCGTGCGCGACAACACCGAACAACCCCCGTCGGTCCTGGTGTCGCAACTGCGCGACCACCTCGCCGCCGGGTGGGGCCAGCCCGTGGTGGACGCCCTCACCACCGCCCACCCGCTGCAACCCTTCAGCCTGCGCTACCTGCAAGGCCAGCCTCAGCTGTTCACCCACGCCCACGAATGGCGCGACGGGCTTCAGACAAGCGGACTTCAAAAACAGGAGCATGCTGCGCTTTCAGAAAAAGCGCTGGAGGCCAAAAACACTTCAAACCCTGGCGAGGCCGACCCCGCCGCCACGCCCCCCTGGACGCTGCGCGACCTGGCCGAATCGCTGCGCCACCCCGTGCGCACCCACTTCCGCCGCCGCCTGGGCATCCACTTCGACACCGACGAAGGCGACACCCCCGACGAAGAACCCTTCGCCCTCGACGGCCTGCAACGCCATGCCCTGCTGCGCGACGCGCTGGACGAACTGGCCACCGACCCCCACCCCCAGCCCGCCACCGTGCAGGCCTGGCTGCACCGCGCCCACCGGGCCGGACGCCTGCCCCTGGGTGCCCCCGGCCAATGGCTGCAAGCCCAACTGCTGCCCACCCTCACCCAGGCGTGGACCGCCTGGCAGCGAGTGTCACAGGCCAGCCCCCAAACTGCTGAACGGCTGGCGCTGCACTGGCCACCCGCGCCGTCCCTGTCTGCCCTTTCCGCCCCGCAGCCCGTCACCGTGCTCGACTGGATCGACGGCCTGCACCACCCCGACCCCGCCAGCCCCGCCTGGGCCGCGTTGTGCGCCACCTGGCCCGAGCTGTCGGCCCTGGGGGCGCAGCACACCGTGTGCCGCTGGCGCGACCCCTCCCGCGTGCTCAAACAACCCCTGGGCAAAACCCCCAAGGCCGACCCCGCCCGCCTGCTGACCGTGTGGCTGCGCAGCCTGGCCCTGTCGGCCACCGCGGCCACGCCCCAGCACGCCCACCTGCTGTGGGTGGCGCAAGACGCCACCCTGCTGGTGCGCCCGTTGCCCCGCTCCGAAGCCGAACACACGCTGGACCGCCTGCTGGCCCACGCCGCCCAAGCCCAACACGCCCCGCTGCCTCTGCCCCCCCGCACCGCACTGGCCCTGGTGCAGGCCCGCACCGAGGCCGGGGAAGACCCGGGCACCGATGCCACAAACCCTGCCGCGATCCACGCCCCCCCGTTGCCCCTGGCCCGCCTGCGCACCGCCTACGAAGGCAGCCCCGACCTCCCCGGCGAGGGGCAAGACCCCTACTGGTCCCGCTGCTACCCCGATCTGGAGTCCTTGTTGGCCGACGGCCAACTGGTCGCGCTCGCCCCCGGCCTGTGGGGGCCGCTGGTGGACTGGGCGCAGCAGCAGGTGGCCGTGTGGCCGCATGCCCCCAACCCTGACGACGCCGATGCGCCGGAGGCCCACGCATGAGCCCCCACGCCCTGGACCTGTGGCAACTGCCCCTGCGCGGCAGCCGCCTGATCGAAGCCAGCGCCGGCACCGGCAAGACCTGGACCCTCTCCGCCCTGGTGGTGCGCCTGGTGCTGGGGGATGGGGCGGGAGAAGGGGAGGGCGAAACCGCGCCCCCCCGGCCCCTGCTGCCGTCCGAAATTCTGGTGATGACCTTCACCCGCGCCGCCACTCGCGAGCTGACCGACCGCATCCGCGCCCGCCTGGTCCATGCCGCCCGCGTGCTGCGCAACGAGCCCGACGCCCCAGCGCTGATGGCCCGCGACCCCTTTCTGGCCCAGCTCTCCGCCCGCTACCCCGGCAACGACCACGGCGACGACCCCGAGCCCGCGCCGGGCCGCAACCGTTCCATGGCCGCCTGGCGGCTGGCCCTGGCCGCCGACGCCATGGACGAGGCCGCCATCTTCACGCTGGACGCCTGGTGCCAGCGCGTGCTGCGCGAGCACGCCTTCGACAGCGGCCAGCTGTTTGACGAAACCCTGGTGGCCGACGAACAGGCCTTGCTGCGCCAGGCCGTGCAAGACCATTGGCGACGCCACCTCTACCCGCTGCCGCCCGAGCAGTTCGGGGCCTTGCAGGCCGCCTGCCCCGGCCTGCGCTCGGTGGACGCGCTGCTGGACGACGTGACCCGCCTGATCAACGCCCCCGTGCCTGTGCTGTGGCCCGGGGCCTCGCCTGCCGAGGCCGAGCTGCCGCTGTCCACCTTGTGGACCCGCGCCCAGGCCCAGCGCCGCGCCGCCCTGGCCGACGTGCAGCGCCCCTGGCAAGCCCTGGCCCAGGCCCTGCTGGACTGGCTGGCCGACCAGACCAGCACCCACAAAGCCCATTGGGATGGCCGCAAGTTCGCCGCCCGCAACGTGCTGGGCTGGGCGCAAACCCTGCACGACTGGGCCCATGCCGCGCCTGAAGCGCTGATCACCGCCAGCGCCGTCGGCCCCGCCCTCACCGACGCCGCCCGCAACCGCTTCACGCACGAGGGCTTGCTGGCCGCCCGCAAGGAATCCGCCCCGCCGCTGCACCTCCCCGAGCCCGTGGCCCAGGCGCTGGACGCCCTGCAACGCCTGGACGCCGAGCTGGCCGCCTTGCCCGACCCCAGCGCCGTGGTGCGGGCGCATGCCGTGCACCATGTGGGCCAGCGGGTGGCCCAGCTCAAGGCCCAGCGCGGCCAGTTCGGCTTTGCCGATTTGCAGCAGCGCCTGGACGCCGCGCTGGCCCGCCCCGGCAGCGGCGAACGGCTGCGCGAGCACATCCGCCACCGCTACCCGGTGGCGCTGATCGACGAGTTCCAGGACACCTCGCCCCTGCAATACCGCCTGCTGGACCGCCTGTACTGCGTGGCCGACAACGACCCGCACACCGCGCTGCTGCTCATCGGTGACCCCAAGCAGTCCATCTACGGTTTTCGCGGGGCCGACATCCACAGCTACCTGCACGCCCGCCGCGCCACCGAAGGCCGCCACCATGTGCTGGACACCAACCACCGCTCCAGCGCCGCCATGGTGGCCGCCGTCAACCACCTGTTCGGCTGGCGCGAACAAGACGCCTGTGGCTCCGGTTCTGCCCAAGGCCCCGGCGCGTTCCGCATGCGCCCGCCGGGCGAGGCCGACTCCCCGCTGCCCTTCTGGCCCGTGCAGGCCCAGGGTCGGCCTGAGGTGTGGACCGTGGGCGGCCAGCCCGCCCCGGCGCTGACCCTGGTGCACGACCTGCAAGCCGCCGGGTCCGACGCGCACCGCCGCGCCTACGCCCAGCGCTGCGCCGAGCAGGTGGTGGCCTGGCTGTCCGACCCCGGCACCGGCTTTGCCACCCCTGCTGCGTCCACCGCGCCTCATGCGGACCGCGTCCCTTTCAAACGCCTGCGCCCGGCGGACATTGCCATCCTGGTGCGCACCGGCACCGAGGCCGCCGCCGTGCGCCACGCGTTGCACCGGCGGGGCGTGGCGTCGGTGTATCTGTCCGACCGCGACAGCGTGTTCCAAAGCCCCGAAGCGGCAGATCTGCTGCACTGGCTGCGGGCCGTGGCCCAGCCGCGCGACGTGCGCCTGGCCCGCGCCGCGCTGGGCACCCGCCTGGCTTCGCTCAGTCACGCCCAGCTGCTGCACCTGGCCACCGACGACGACGCGCTGGACGCCCGCATGGCCACGCTGGCGCAGCTGCACACCGTCTGGCGCACCCGCGGCGTGCTGGCCCTGGTGCGCCAGACCCTGTACGCCCTGGCGCTGCCGCAGCAATGGCTGGGCGGTGCCACGGGGGGTGAAGCGGGAGGTGAAGCGCACGGTGCCTCGGGAGGCGTCGGCCAGCCCGACGGCGAGCGCCGCCTGACCAACCTGCTGCACCTGGGCGAGCTGCTGCAAAACGCCAGCACCGACCTGGACGGTGAGCCCGCCCTCATCCGCTGGCTGGCGGCGCAAATCCAGTCCGACACCGTGGACGGCGACGAACCCGTGGTGCGCCTGGAAAGCGACAGCGACCTGGTCAAGGTCATCACCATCCACAAAAGCAAGGGGCTGGAATACCCCGTGGTCTGCCTGCCCTTTGCCACCCTGCACCGCAGCGTGGACGCCAAGCGCCTGACCCACGCCCGCCGCCCCGACGGTGAGCTGACCCTCACCCCCCAGGCCGACGACCTGGCCCGCGCCGAGGAAGACCGCCTGCGCGAAGACCTGCGCCTGCTCTACGTGGCCCTGACCCGCGCCCGCCATGCGCTGTGGGTGGGTTTTGCCTGCGTCACCCCCGGCCAGTCGCGCAGCGACGGCACCCACCGCAGCGCCCTGGGCGACCTGGTGGCGGGCCGCGGCGCGTCCGACGCCGAAGACCCCCGCACCTTCTGGCTGCACCACCTGCAAGCGCTGGCGCAGGCGGCCCCCCAGGCGGTGGGGGCCACGCTGGTGTTGCAGGCAGTGGCGGCTCCGGACCCGGTGGACGCGGCGCAGTCCGTGCAGCCCAGGCCCCCCGCTCCCCCTGTGCCCGTCACCCGCTGGACGCCCCCCGCCCAGGCCGCCCCGCTGCACCCCGCCCGGCGCGTGGCCCACCGCTTCGAAACCGACTGGGGCGTGGGCAGCTTTTCGTCGCTGGTGCGCGACCTGGCCAGCGCCGCCACCGCCCCCGCGCCGCTGCTGCCTCAGCCCGCCCAACCGGCGGCAGACGAAGGTTTGATGCTTTTTGATGCTCTACCGCTTTCGGAACAAGCGCAAGCAGCTATCAATTTGGAAGTGATGAGTGGCCTGAACGCCCAACGCCACCAGTTCCAGCGCGGCGTGCAGGCGGGCAACTTCCTGCACGCCCAGTTGGAATGGCTGGCCGAAGAGGGTTTTGCCCTGGCCCAGCGTCCCGACCTGGCCGCCCGCCTGCGCCGCCGCTGCGAGCGTGCCGGGTACGGCCCCCAGGCCGACGGGCTGCTGCACTGGTTCACCCGCCTGTGCCAACACCCGCTGCCAGGGCCCACGGCCTCGTTGGCCGACATCGCCCAGGCCCAGGGCGCGGTGCTGCCCGAAATGGCCTTCTGGCTCCCGGCACAGCGCCTGCACGCGCCCACCGTGGGCGAGCTGTGCCGCCTGCACCTGCTGCAACCGCTCACCCAGGCCGCGGGTGCGCCCCACCTGGCCGAACCCCACGCCGTGCCCCCGCTGCCCGAGCGGCAACTGCACGGCATGCTGATGGGCTTTGCCGACCTGGTGCTGGCCCACCAGGGCCGCCACTGGGTGCTGGACCACAAATCCAATCACCTGGGGCCTGACGACGCGGCCTACACCCCCGCCGCCCTGTGGGCCGAAATGGTCCACCACCGCTACGACGTGCAGGCCGCGCTCTACCTGCTGGCCCTGCACCGCCTGCTGCGCAGCCGCCTGGGGGCTGCCTACCAACCGCTGCACCACCTGGGGGGCGCGGTCTACTTCTTCCTGCGCGGCTTGGACGGCCCCGCCCAAGGCGTGTGCCAAGTGCCCTGCACCCCCGAATTGCTGACCCTGCTGGATGCGCTGGAGGCCATGCTGTGACCCAAGTACCCCCCGTGCTGGCCCAGCTTCACCGCTGGGCCGACCATGGCGCCCTGCGCCGCCTCGACAGCGCCCTGGCCGCGCTGATGCACGAGGTGGACCCTCACGGCGGCCCGCCGCTGTGGGTGGCCGCCGCCTGCCTGTCGGCGCTGGAAGGCCGGGGCCACACCTGCGTGCCCCTGGCCGTGCTGGCCGATGCCGGGCTGGACTGGCTGGGCCTGCCACCCGCCCTGCTGCCCGAGGCCCGCGCCCTGTGGGCCACGCTGCCCGCGTCCGAAGCCGCCTGGCTGGCCGCCCTGCAAACCAGCCCCGCGGTGGCGGTGTGCGCCCGCAGGGCATCGCCCGAAGGGGGCGGGCCAGCGGCCTCTGCCGCGCCCCTGGTGTGTGTGCCCGCCGATGCCCACGGGCCGGGCCTGCTCTACATCCACCGCCACGCCCGGCAAGAGGCCGAGGTGGCCCAGCAACTGCGCCAGCGGGCGCTGTGCACCCACCCGGTGGACACCGCCCGGGCGGCGCAAGCGCTGGCGCGGCTGTTTCCGCTGCCGGAGGGGGACCCCCTGTCCACGCCCGACTGGCAGGCCGTGGCCTGCGCCCTGGCCCTGCGCTCGGGCCTGACGGTGGTGACCGGCGGCCCCGGCACCGGCAAAACCTACACCGCGGCCCGGTTGCTGGCCCTGCTGTGGGCCACGCACCCCGACCCCTCCAGCCTGCGCGTGGCGCTGGCCGCGCCCACGGGCAAGGCGGCGGCGCGGCTGCGCCAGTCCATCACCGACGGGCTGCTGGGCCAGCTGGCCCCGGCGCTGGCCGAGCGCATCGGCCCCGCCCGCACCCTGCATGCGCTGCTGGGCGCACGCCCCGACACCCGCCGCCTGCGCCACCACGCGGGCCAGCCGCTGGACGTGGACGTGCTGGTGGTGGACGAAGCCTCCATGGTCCACCAGGACATGATGGCCTCGCTGCTGCAAGCCCTGCCGCCGCAGGCGCGGCTGATCCTGCTGGGCGACAAGGACCAACTGGCCTCGGTGGAAGCCGGTGCGGTGCTGGGCGACGTGTGCCACGGCCTGCACGCCGACCGCCCCCCCGTGTGCCCGGACGACGACACCCGCGCCTACCTGCACGCCGTGCTGGGCGCGGCGCGTGCGCCCTGGCCCGCGGGCGATGGGGCCGCGGTGCCGTCCGCGCCGTCCGCTCAGTCCGTCCCCTCGGTGTTGGCCCGCCAGACCGTCATGCTGCGCCAGAGCCGCCGTTTTGCCGGGGGCATTGGGCAGTTGGCGCTGGCCGTCAATTCGGGCGATGTGGCGCGGGTGCAGTCGGTGTGGGCCGCAGGGCATGCCGACCTGGCGCGGGCGTCGTCCGCGCCGTCGGGTGGTGGGGTGGCGGACGCACGCGCCGCGCTGTTGCTGCGGCTGGAACGCTTGGCGGTACAGCAATGGGGCGGCGAGGGGGGCGACACCTACCTCGCGCTGCTGCGCCAAGGGGTGGAGGCCGGGGCCTCCGCGTGGACCGCCTGGGCGCGGGCGGTGCTGCGGGCCTGGGAGGGGTTTCGGGTGTTGTGCGCGGTGCACGCGGGCGAGTTCGGCACCGAGGGCCTCAACCGCCGCCTGCAACGCGCCCTGGCGCAGGCCGGGTGGCTGAACCCGCAGAGCGAGTGGTACGCGGGCCGCCCGGTCATGGTCACCCGCAACGACCCGGCGCTGGGCTTGTCCAATGGCGACGTGGGCGTGGTGCTTCCCGTGCCCGACGCGGAGGTGGGCAGAGATGGCGGCAGCGAGGGCCGCGGGCGCACCCGGTTGAAAGCGTGTTTCCTGGACGGCGACGCCGTGCGTGCCCTGCCCGTGGGGCGTCTGGCGCATGTGGAAACGGCCTTTGCCATGACGGTGCACAAAAGCCAGGGCTCCGAATTCGGCCATGTGGCGCTGGTGTTGCCGCCTGTGGGTGCAGGGGGCGGTGCGGGGTCGGGCATGGGGGGCGGGGCGCTGGGGCGCGAGCTGGTGTACACCGGCATCACCCGGGCGCGGCAGCGCTTCAGCCTGTTCGAGGCCACCGCTGGGGCACTGGAGGCTGCCGTGCAGCAGCCCACCCAGCGTTTCAGTGGCCTGTGGGCGCGTTTGGCGCAGTAAACTGGGCCAAGCGCCATCTTTGGTTTCCAGCCAGACACTTTTCAGGGTTTGACTCCCGATGATCCCCAGCAAGCGTCGTTTCTTTTGGCGGGCCACGTTCAGTTCGCCCGCCCGCATCGTCACCCCGGACGGCGAGTTCCAGTCCGAGGTGGTGGACATTTCGCTCAAGGGCGCCCTGTTGCACGTGGCCAAGGATGTGGCCCCGCAGAAGGGCGTCAAATGCCAGCTGTTCCTCAGCCTGGCGGGGGACGCCCAGATTGCCATGTGGTGCACCGTGATGCACACCGAGGGGCAGCGCGTGGGCCTGCGCTGCGACAACATCGACCTGGACAGCATCACCCACCTGCGCCGCCTGGTGGAGCTGAACGTGGGCGACCACAACATCCTGGAGCGCGACCTGGCCAGCCTGATCCAGGACGAGTGACTTTTCCCTTTTCGCCGGAGACGATCATGAGCATCGAGCAGATCCACAACTACTACGAGCGGCTGGTGTTGGACGAGGTGATCCGTCGTGTGCGCCACGACCCCGACGTCACCGCCGACATGGTGGCCGACATGGCCTGCGTGGCCCTCAACCGCCTGCCCGCCCGTTACGTGCGCCACGACGTGGACCTGGTGTTCTACCTGACCGAGGACGAACGCCACCAGAGCGACATGGCCATGGACGCGGCCATCGACCAGGCCATCCGACTGGTCACCGAGCGGCGGCGCGACCTGGAAGAACACGAGGCCGAGGCCCCGCCCGCTGCCGAGCCCCCCGCCGCGGCCTGATCTGCGGCGCATCCCGCCCCGCAGGGCGGGTCTTCAGGCGTGGGTGACCCAGTCGGCAAACGCCGGGCCGTCCAGGTGCGGCAGCGCGTTGAAGCTGACCAGCCGCGCCGTGCGCGGGGTCAGCATGACCTCGGTCAGCGCGGTGTTGCGGATCTGCATGTTGATTTCAATGGTGGTTTCCGCCGGGGTGGACAGCAAATGCCCCACCAGCGTGGAAATGGGGCCGCCACTGCTGACCACCAGCACCCGCCCGCCCGGGGTGTCCATGTGGTGCTGCCGCACATGGGCCAGCACCCCGGTGACCCCGGCCACAAAGTCGTTGTAGGTGGGCATGCCCTGGGGGCTGATGGTGCCGTCCATCCACTGGCGCAAGGCATCGCGCAGCGCCCGGAAGTGTTGCTTGTAGCCCTCAGGGGTGGTGGGCTTTTCCATGGGCTGGCTGATGGGCAGGGCGCGGATCAGGGCGTCGCTGTCGTATTCGTCCAGGCCCGGCAGCACCGTGGGGGTGTGGTCCCAGCCCGCGCCGCGGGCCAGCGCCTCCCAGGTCTGGCGGTGGCGCTTGAGGTTGCCGGTGATCACCGCATCCCAGCCCCGGCCCTGCCATTCGGCCCGCTGGCGCAGGTAGCGGCCCAGTTGTTCGCTCTGCTGTTCACCCAGGGGGCTGAGCTGGTCGTAGTCGTTCGCGCCAAAAGAGGCCTGACCGTGCCGGATGAAGGTGAGGGTGTTCATGCCCAAATCTTGCGCAAGAACAAGCCCGTTCGCTTGTCCCGAAAGCGACGGGCGGTGCCCCTGCGGGGGGCGGCTCAGCGCCGCAAACCGCCTGCGCTTTGGCGGGTCGCGCCCAGGCCCAGCACCCCCAACAACCCCGCCAACAGCAGCAACGTCCATTGACTCAGCGTGGGCACGCCCGACACGTCGGCCCCCATCCCCAGGCCCACCGGGTCGTCGATGGTTCCGTTGAGCGTCCAGTCGTTGTCGCCCTTTTGCCCATCGGTCAGCACATAAGTCACCGTGCCCGCGTTGCGGTCGATGGTGGCGGGGAAGGCAAACCACTTGTTGGCGTCTGTCGGCCCGGTTTCCTTGCCGTACTTGTAGAGCTGCGCCCCGGCGGGGATGCTGCTGAAGCGCAGCACCACCGTGGCCTGGCTGCCCAGGTTGCCCCCGGTCAGCACCACCTTGGTGGCCCCACCCGAGAACGTGACCCCCGCCGGAGCAGGGGCCGGCAAGGCCATGAACCCTGACGTGGCGGTGTTCACCTGCCAGTTGTTGGTGGTGGCCGCCTGGATGGCCCCCACCACCCCGTTGGTCCCGGGGATGGTTGCAAACGGGGCGGAACAGGTGGCGTTGGTCCCGCCGTTGCTGCTGCCGCTGCAAGTCCAGCCCCAGGCGCTGCTGCCTGCGGTCACCGCGCTGGCGGTACCGCCGTTGCTGGCGCACAGGTTGGCGCTGGTGGGGGTGTAGGCCGTGGCGGTGTTGGCCGCACTGCCACAGGCGCCGTTGACCACGGGGATGAACAGCGCCGTCACGGCCTTGGCGCTGGTCACGTTGCTCAGGCTGCAAGCGCCCGAGCCCGAACAGGCCCCACCCCAACTGCTGAAGGTGTAGCCCGCGCTGGGGGCGGCGGAGCAGGTGGCGTTGCTGCCATGGGAAACCGGGTTGGGCGAACAGCTCACCGAGCCCCCGGCCAACGGGCTGGCGGTGGTGGTGATGGCGTAGGTGTTCAACACAAAGCTGGCCCCCACCGCGCAGTCGGCGGTGACCGCGCTGGTGGTGTACGTGTTGCCCAGCAGACTGCCGCCGCAGCCACTGGCGCTGCCGGTGTAGCCGACGTCCGGCTCCAGTGTGAAGCTGGTCGCGTTGTTGTAGGCCACCACCTGGGGGGTGTTCGGGTTGATGTTGCCGTTGGCCCCTGTGCTGGGTGTGAGGGTGTAGCCGCGGGGTGCGCTGCAGGATGCGTTGATGTTGCCGGTGACGGCGTTGCAGTTCCAGGTGTACGAGCTGTTGCCCGTGGCCACTGCGGTGGCGTAGCCGCTGGCGCACAGGTTGGCAGAGGGTGGTGAGGTGACCAAGCTCGTGTTGCTGGCGCTTCCACAGATGCCGGGGACGTCAGGAGCGGGTGGGAAATTGATGGGTTGGGCCTGTGCCGACCCCGCGCAGGCCATGGCCCACAGCAGGGCTAGCGCGTGCAGGGATTGGGCAGAAGATTTCATGGTGCTTTTTGGCATCTGTCGCCTTTGAAAAAAGCGCAAGCAGCTATGTTTTTGGGAGTTTCTTGGCGCGTGAGCGTGGGTGCAGGCCCAGCACCCCCAACAACCCTGCCAACAGCAGCAACGTCCATTGACTCAGCGTGGGCACGCCCGACACCGCACTGGGCAGCAAGCCCAGGCCGCCGGCGGACGTGATGAAACCGCTGGCCGCGTTGGCGTCACCCTGGCCGTTGTCGGTGATGCTGAACGTCACCTGGTTGCCCACGATGACCACCCCCGGCAGTTCGTACCAATGGGGCGTGGCGCTGCCGCCAAACTCGGGGCCATACGCGTAGAACTTGGCCCCGGCAGGCAGGGGCTGGGGCAGGGTGACGGTGAAATTCAGCATGGCCCCAGCCCCGCAATCGGTGGAGCTGAGGGTGAGCAAGCCATAGGGCATGGACACACCGCTGGGTGGGCTGGGCGACACCGAATACGTGGCAGACGCCAAGCCGCATGTGGGGCTGCCTCCAAGAAAGCTGGCGGTGACGGTGCCCAGGCCGGGTACGGCATAGCTGTAGCTGGTACGCAGGTTGATGAGGATGCTGGCCGTGACCTGTGGCGCGGCGTTGTAGTTGGCATTGCCCGCCTGGTTGGCGGTGAGGTTGCAGGTGCCGCTCCCAGTGAAGGTGACGGTGTTGCCGCTGACGGTGCAAACGCTGGCCGCACTGGTGGTGGCAAACACCACCGGGTTGCCCGAAGCCCCGCCCGTGGCGCTCAGCGTGGCGGGCGCATCGCCAAACACCACGGGAGACGCCGGGTTGAAGCCCGTGATGGCCTGGTTGGCCGGGTTGATGACAACGCTGGCCGAGACCTGTGGCGCGGCGTTGTAGTTGGCATTGCCCGCCTGGTTGGCGGTGAGGTTGCAGGTGCCCGCGCCTGTGAAGGTGACGGTGTTGCCGCTCACCGTACACACCGTGGCCGCACTGGTGGTGGCAAACACCACCGGGTTGCCCGAGGCCCCGCCCGTGGCGCTCAAGGTGGCCGGGGCTGCGCCAAACACCACGGGAGACGCCGGGTTGAAGCCTGTGATGGCCTGGTTGGCCGGGTTGATGACGATGCTGGCCGTGACCTGTGGCGCGGCGTTGTAGCTGGCATTGCCCGCCTGGTTGGCCGTGAGGTTGCAAGTGCCGCCCCCAGTGAAGGTGACGGTGTTGCCGCTGACGGTGCAAACGCTGGCCGCACTGGTGGTGGCAAACACCACCGGGTTGCCCGAGGCCCCGCCCGTGGCGCTCAAGGTGGCCGGGGCTGCGCCAAACACCACGGGAGACGCCGGGTTGAAGCCCGTGATGGCCTGATTGGCCGGGTTGACGAGGATGCTGGCCGTGACCTGTGGCGCGGCGTTGTGGTTGGCATTGCCCCCCTGGTTGGCCGTGAGGTTGCAAGTGCCGCCCCCAGTGAAGGTGACGGTGTTGCCGCTGACGGTGCAAACGCTGGCCGCACTGGTGGTGGCAAACACCACCGGGTTGCCCGAGGCCCCGCCCGTGGCGCTCAGCGTGGCGGGCGCATCGCCAAACACCACGGGAGACGCCGGGTTGAAGCCCGTGATGGCCTGGTTGGCCGGGTTGATGACGACGCTGGCCGTGACTTCAGGCGCTGCGCTGAAACTGGCATTGCCCGCCTGGTTGGCGGTGAGGTTGCAGGTGCCCGCCCCGGTGTAGGTGACGGTGCTTCCGCTCACCGTGCACACCGTGGCTGCACTGGTGGTGGCAAACACCACCGGGTTGCCCGAGGCCCCGCCTGTGGCGCTCAGCGTGGCGGGCGCATCGCCAAACACCACGGGAGACGCCGGGTTGAAGCCTGTGATGGTTTGAGTCGGAAGCGCTGCGAAGTCGAAGGAAGCCAGTGCCTGTCCGCTCCGCACCAAGCGCACTGGACGGAGCATGATGAACACTTTTGGCTGGGGAAGGGCCAAGCCGTCCCGGAATTGGACCGTCCACGCCTGAGACGGGGCGTTCATTTCTGTGGTGGATGTCCAAAAATAGACACTGGGCGTGTTTGGAAAAACGGTGGTGTCGATGGACGGCAGGGCCGCGTCGATCTTGACGATGGACAGCAATTCCTTGACGTTGGGCACCCGCCAGTCGCTGAAGCCTTTGTAATTGGCGGCGTTGGCCGCCACCGAGGCATCCAGCGCACCTTGCCATTGCACCGTTTGGGCAGAGCCAGCGCAGGTGGCTCCCGTTTGCCCGTAGGGACATTGGTCCCACACCAAACCGGTGGTGGTGTCGGTCACGGTGCCGTTGGCGTTGACGGTGAGGGCGGCCCAGGCCGGTTGCATCAAGCACACCAGGCCCAGTGCCCAACAGAAGCGGCTGCGATGCCACGTCATGGAACACTGCGCACCAGGCGCACCAAGAGGGTGGTTGATGGGTTGTCGACGCCACCGGTCAAGCCGACGGTGTTGAAGCTGACACTCCATGGGTAGCCGTTTGTCGAGGCGGTGTCGCTGCTCCAGTACAGGCTTTGTGTGCCCGGGAAGTAGTTGGCATCGATGCTCGGGTTGCGGCCATCCATCAGTTCCAGTCCGATCAGCTCCATCCTGGTGGGCAAGCGCCAGCCATTGGCAAAGCCGCAACGTGCGGGGGTGTTGTGGCCCGCGTCGGGGTAGCCGGGGGTGGTGGCCTGGGTCCAAGTGGCCGACAGTGATTGCAGCGACCAGACCAGCCCGGTCACGTTGTCTTTGGTGCAGGCCCAGTCGGTGGATGGCGTGGCGCTCGGGGTGTCCGTGGTGTTGGCCACCACGGGGCCGGTGCAGGTGCCGCTGCCTTCGGCGTCGCCGTTCCAGCACAGTCGGGTGAAGTCAAAACCCGCCACGCCACCGCCCACCTTGGCAGGGCTGGCCACGTCGCGGCCAAAACGTCCGTCCTGACGTTTGTAGGTGGCTGTGTCCCCTGTGTTGGCAGAGGTGCAGGCCACCATGACGTTGGAGCCGTTGTCGCACAGGGTTTGGCCGGTGTCGTTCAGAAAACCCGTCTGGGCCAGTGCTGGCCCGGCGCAAGCCGCCCCCCACAGCAGGGCCTGTACATGCCGGGATATGGATGCAAGTTTCATGGTGTTTTTGATGTCTAGCGCTTTCATATAAAGCGCAAGCAGCTATGTTTTTTGAAGTTTCCTGCCGCGTGAGCTTTGGTGCAGGCCCAGCACCCCCAACAACCCCGCCAACAGCAGCAGCGCCCATTCACTCAGCGTGGGCACGCCCGACACGTCGCCGCCGCCCGGCACCCCCGCTCCTGCCGGGTCGCGGATGACGCCCACCGTGGGGTCGTTGTCCCCCGGTCCGTTGTCGCTCACGGTGTAGGTGAGGGTGGTGCGGTCGGCGCTGAGGGTGGCCGGGTGCTCGTACCACGTGGGGCTGGCCCCGGTCGTGGGGGGGCCGTATTTGAAGAACTTGGCCCCCGCGGGCAAGGCGCTGGGGTAGGTCAGCGTCACCGTCACCCCGGTGCCGCATTGGCTGGTGGTGGTGAAGGCCAGCACCCCGTGGGGGAAGGTGTAGCCCGCGGGGAGTGCACTGCCCACGGTGGTGGCACCCTGGTAGGCCGCGGTGGCAAACGCGCAGCCCGCAGCACCGCTCAGGCGGGCGCTGACCGTGCTTCCCCCGGGGGGGGTGCCGGTGTGCTCGGTGTAGGGGGCGAACCGGGCGGTCACGGTGCACGGGGCCGTCACCCCCCGGGTGGTGTAGGTGTTGCCGTTCAAAGCCCCCCCGCAGCTGCCGCCCAGGGTGGCGGCGTGGCCACTTTGGGTGGTCACGGTGAACCTGGGTTGCTCGTTGTAGGCCACCACCTGCGCGGTGTCGGGGCTGATGCTGCCCTGGCCCGCGCCGCCTGTCACGCTGGGGGTGACGGTGTAGCCGCGGCTGGCGCGGCACACGTCCGAGTCGGTGCCGCCCCCGCTGCCCGTGCACACCCAGGTGTAGGCCGTGGCTCCGGCGCTCATGTTGGCCGCTGTGCCCGTGGCACACAGGCCGCTGCTGGGCGCGTTGGCCACCAGGGTGGTGCTGTGGGCCGTGCCGCAACCACCATGGACCACAAACGTGTCAAACGTCGCCATGGCCTGGCCGCCGCGCACCAGGCGCACGGGGTAGGTTGAGGTCTTGGGAACGGCATTGGGGGCACCCCCTCCGAAATACACCGCCCAGGCCTGTCGGAGGTTGTCGGGCGCGTACGAGGTGCTGGTCCAGGTGTAGCTCCCTGTTGGGGTGTTGGGGAAGACCGTGGTGTCGATGGCCGGGGAGCCGTTGCCGAGGGTGACGATGCTCTCCAGCTCGTTCTTGTTGGGCAGTCGCCAATCGCTGTAGCCCTGGTGCTTGGCGAAATTGCGGGCGCTCACTTCGGCCAGGGCCGCATCCCAGCTGAACTGAGCGGCGCTGCCGGTGTCGCAAACGCCCGAGGCCGAGAACAGCCCCAGAACGCATCGGTCCCACATCAGGCCCGTGGCCGGGTCGGTCACCGTGCCCGCCAGCGAGCCTCCGTTGCCGCCCGATGCCAATGTGTCAAACGTTGCCATGGCCCGTCCGCCGCGCACCAGGCGCACGGGGTAGGCCGAGCTTTTGGGGATGGCATTGGGCGCACCTCCGCCGAAATACACCACCCAAGCGTGTTGGAGGCTGTCGGGGGCGTAGGAGGTGCTGGTCCAGGTGTAGCTCCAAGGGGTGTTGGGGAAGGCGGTGGTGTCGATGGCCGGGGAGCCGTTACCGAGGTTGACGATGCTTTCCAGCTCGTTCTTGTTGGGCAGCCGCCAGTCGTTGTGGCCCAGGTGGTTGTCCTGGTTGCGTGCCGTCACCAGGGCCAGAGCGCCTTCCCAGGTGACTTCCATGGCGCGACCTGAATCACACAGCGAACCCGAGGAGTACACGCCCTGGACGCACTGCTCCCACACCAGGCCGGTGTCGGTGTCGGTGACCGTGCCGTCACCATTGACCGTGTACGCCGCCTGGGCCAGGGGGCTGCCCCAGGCCAGGCCCAGCGCCAACACCAGCCGAATCAGGCGCAGAAGGAGAGGGGTCATGGCGGTGCCGCTCCCCGTGCTCATCGGACCAACCGCAAGTACTGATTGGTGGTTTGCTGAGGGGTATCCACCCCGCCCACATCGAAGCCGACCGTCCAACCGTAATACACCAACCCAAAGGTGATGCTGCTGTATGCCGACGTGGTGTTGCTGCTCCAATAGGCGCCCTGCTGAGTGGCCGGGAAGTGGCTGCCGTCGATGGCGGGCCGGGCCGTGTCGTTGTTGACGATGTTGAGCAACTCGCGGCGGGTGGGCATGCGCCAATCGCTGAAACCACAACGGCTTTGGGTGTTGTCACTGGCGTTGGCGCTTTGCGCTGCCGTCCAGGTCAGCGGGCCCAGGGTTTGCAAGCTCCACACGCGGCCCGTGACGTTGTCGCGGGTGCACGCCCAGTCGGTGAAGGGGGTGGTGATGTCGGGGGTGCCCGTGGTGTTGGGCACCAGGGTGCCGGTGCACTGGGCACTGCCCTCAGCGGCTCCGTTCCAGCACAGGCGGGTGAAGTCGAACCCGCCTGCACCTCCGCCCACTTTGGTCAGTTGGCCCGCCGCGGCGGCGGCATCGCGCCCGTACCGCCCGTCCTGGTGAGGACTGTGGCCGCCGTTGCCGACATTGCCAGCATCGTTGCAGGCCACCGTTTGGCCGGTGCCGTTGTAGCTGATGTAGCAATGCACCTGGCCCGTGTCATTGAGCGGCGCGGTTTGGGCCCATGCGGGCGCGGCGCTGGCGGCGGCCCACAGCAGGGCCAGGAAAGCGAGGGCGGTTTTCATCATCGGGGGCAGACGGTGGGGTGTTCAGGGGGCGCGGCATTACAGCAATGCACCGTTAACAGTTCGTCAATGAATGGGTTTGCGCCCTGTGGGCGCCCACCCGTCTGCCTGCGCTGGTCAGGGGCTGGGGCGTTGTCGCAGTGGCCTCATGCCCAAGGCCGTTGCCACCCCCAACAGCCCCGCCAGAAACACCAGCGCCCATTCACTCAGCGTGGGCACGCCGGACACGCTCCCAGGCACGCCAGGACCCGCTGGATCGGTGATGACACCCGCCGTGTTGTTGCTGTCGCCCACACCGTTGTCGGTCACGGTGTAGGTGATGGTGGTGTTGCCGTTGCTGAAGGTGGCCGGGTGCACGTACCAGCTGGGGCTGGCCCCAGCCGTGGCCGGGCCGTACTTGTACAGCTGGGTGCCCGCGGGCAAGGCGCTGGGGTAGGTGAGCGTGACGGTGACCGTGCCCCCCACCGCACATCCCGTGGTGGTGAAGTTGACCACCCCCGCCGGGAACGACACCCCTGCAGGCGGTGCCGCCCCCACGCTGCTGGCGCTTTGGTAACTCACGCTGCCCATGGCGCAACTGGCCGCCCCGCCGCCAGTCAGCGTGGTGGTCACGTTGCCGCTGGTGCCGCTGCCGCTGGGTGTGGGGGCGGTGTAGCTGGTGGTGCCTACACCATCAAACACCGCGTAAGACGGCCCCCCGCGCACCAAACGAACGAAGTTGTTGTTGGCCTTGTGGTGGACAAATGTGTCGCCGTCGTAGAAGTAGATGTACCACGCGTAGGCAGGGTTGGGCGCGTAAGTGGTGGATGTCCAAAAAAAGTTGGACGTGGCCGTGTTGGGAAACGCCGTGGTGTCGATGGCGGGGCTGTGGACATCGCGTTTGACGATGCTCTCCAGTTCTGTCTTGTTGGGCACCCGCCAATCGTTGAAGCCCTTGTAGCCCGCGGTGTTGGCAGCGCTGACCTGGGCCAGTGCGCTGGGCCAACTTCCAAAAAAGGCGCTGCCAGTGGCACAAGCGCTGCCGCTGAGCCCGTAGGCGCACTGGTCCCATACCAGGCCGGTGGTGGTGTCGGTCACCGTGCCATCGGCATTGACGGTATACGACGCATGGGCCAGCACGGAGGTCATCAGTCCGGCCAGCATGAACAGGGTTCGACGCCAACGCCATTTCTGCAGGGGAATTCGGTTCAACATGGAAAGCGCTTTTTCCATACAAAGGGAATTGGATGGGGATCGTCTGCGCAAGCGCGTGGGGCCTGACGCAGGGTGGAAAAATCACGGTTTGCTGCGCACCAGGCGAACGTTGTTGGTGCTGGACTTGCTGCGGGTGTCGGTGTCGCCGTTGCCGAAAATGACAACCCACGCGTTCACCGGGTTGGGCGCATAGGTTTCTCGGCTCCAGTACAGGTTGCCGGGCGTCGGGAGGTACGCGGTATCGACCATGGGGCCCGCGCTCAGGCCGTGGTGGACGATGCTCAACAACTCGCGAGTGGAGGGCAGCCGCCAGCCGTTGCTGTAGCCACAGCGGCTGGCACTGTTGTGCCCGGCATCGGGGTAGCTGGCCGTGGTCGCGGCGTCCCACGTGGCGGAGGGGGTTTGCAAACTCCAAACCAGTCCCGTCACGTTGTCGAGGGTGCAGGCCCAGTCCATGGCGGGGGAGGCGCTGGGCGTGCCGGTGGTGTTGGCCACGAGGCCTGCCGTGCAGTTGCTGCCATTCACCACGGTGCCGTTCCATAACACGCACGAAAAGTCAAAGCCCGCTGCACCGCCCCCGGTTTTGGTGGGCAGTGCACCAGATGTCTTGGCGGCATCGCGTCCGTAGCGGCCATCCTGATGAGGGCGGGCACTCGCGTTCCCGGTGCTCGAGTCTGTGCAGACCACGGGGCTGTTGGTGGCGTCGTAACAGCCGGTCTGGCCGGTGTCGTTCAACAAACCCGTTTGGGCGAGCGCGGGTGTCGCACAGACCGCGGCCCACAGCAGGGCCAGTGCATGCAGGGATTGGGAAGAAGATTTCATGGTGCTTTTGGCATCTGTCGCTTTATTTGTAAGCGCAAGCAGCTATGTTTTTTGAAGTGGCTTCCCGCGTGCGCGTGCCGGTGAGCGTTGGTGCATGCCCAGCACCCCCATCAACCCAACCAGCAGCCACAGCGCCCATTCGCTCAGCGTGGGCACGCCGGACACATCGGCCAGCGGCACCCCCACGCCCCCCGGGTCGGTGATGAAGCCCAGGGCGGGGTTGCTGTCGCCCACGCCGTTGTCGGTGATGCTGAACGTCACCTGGTTGCCGCTGACCACCGCGCCCGGCAAGGCGTACCAATGGGGCGTGGCGCTGCCGCCGAACTCGGGGCCGTACTTGTAGTACTTGGCCCCTGCGGGGAAGGCTTGCGGGTAGGTGAGCGTGAAGTTCAGCGTCGCCCCGTCATTGCACTGCGTGGTGGTGAAGCTGAACGTGCCGTAGGGCAACGACATGCCGTTGGGCGTGGAGGTGGCCGCGGTGTAGCTCGATGTGGCCAGGCTGCAGTTGGCCCCGCCCCCCGTGAAGCTGGCAGTGACGTTCCCCCCCCCGGAGGGGGCGGGCGCGGTGTAGCTGGTCACCGCCGCCTGTGTGGTCACCTGGAACACCGCCGATTGGGTGGCCACGGTCAGCGTGGCCAGGCGCGTGGTGCTGAAGCTGGCCGACGAGGTCAGGCGCACCGTCACCGTGTCACCGTTGTTCACCGTGCCCGCGGTTGCGGTGTACGCACCGCCGTTGATGGCGTACTCCCCGCCCGTGACGCTGATGGGCACGCCCGTGTTGATGCCCGACACCGTGACGCTGTTGGACGCGATGACCGTGCTCAGGGCCACGTCGGTTTGCGGCGTGAAGCTGAACGCATTGGGCGTGGTGTCCGAAAACGCATACCCCAGCACCGTGCCGCTGCCGGTGCCGGCAAACACCTGGGTGCCATCGGGCCGAACCGCCAGCGCCGTGATGACCCGGTTGCCCTGCCCCGTGGCAAACGGGCCTGTGCCCACCCACTGGTCATACACCGGGGCCGCATGGACCCCGGCGGTGAGTGCACACAGGGCGAAGCCGCGCAGAAAGAAGGTGTTCATGGCGTGCTCCGTGGGCTCAGTTGGGCAGGCCGGTGTTCAGCGCGGCCCAGCTTGCGCAGTCGTTGCTGCTGACAAACACCCCCGCTTCAGAGCCCGCGTACAACTTGCCGGTGGTGTCCATCGCCAGCGAGCGCAGGTTCAGGTTGGCGGGCTGGCCCCCGCAGGCGGCCCAGGTGGCCCCGCTGTCGGTGCTCTTGAACGCCCCCGCCCCGCGGCTGGCGGCAAACAGCGTGCTGCTGGTGCCCGGCTTGAGGGCAAACGCCCGCAGCTCCGTGCCCGCAGGCTGGGTGGTGGCGGCGCTCCAGGTGCCGCCACCGTCGGTGCTGCGGAAAACCCCGGTGCCACTCACCCCGGCGTACAGCAGGGTGGGGGTGGTGGGGTCCACGGCCAGTACCGTGGGGTGGTAGACGCCTGCCGCGTTGGGCAGGCCGGTGCTCTTGGCGGTCCAGCTGGCGCAGTCGGCGCTGGCAAACACCCCGCCAGGGGTGGCCGCGTACAGCGTGCCGCCCCCGTCCACCACCAGGGTGTAGACGTTGGGGTTCAGGCCCGTGTTGGCGCAGGCCGACCAGTTGGCCCCGCCATCGGCGCTTTGGAACACCCCGCTGCCGTGGCTGGCCGCGTACAGCGTGGTGGCCGTGGTGGGGTGGGCCACGGCGGCCTTCAGGCGGCGGTCGGTGGGTTGGGTGGTGGCCGCGCTCCAGGTGGTGCCTCCGTCGCTCGACAGGTGCACCCCCGAACCCGCCACAGCGGCCCGCAACTGCTGCGGGCTGGCGGCACTCAGCAGCACGGCGTTGACCTCCTGGAACGGGGTGAACACCACGTTGTAGGCGGGGGCGCTGCCCTTGAAGTGAACCCAACCCAGGTTCTCGGCCCAGGCCCAGCCGTCAAACACCCCGTTGGCCGGGTTGAGCGTGACGCCGCCGCCCGTGGGGTCAAAGCGCACCCAGCCCGCGGTCTCGCTCCAGCCGTAGCCCGACAGCGTTGCCCCGGTGAGGTTCACGCCCCAGTCGGTGGCTGTGCTGTTGGCATAGCGGTGGTAGCCGCCGCCGCTGTGGCTGCCCAGCTTGATCCAGCCCACGTTCTCGGCCCACACATGGCCCTCCAGGTGGTCGTCGTACACCCCGGCACCGCCGTTTGTGGGCGCAAAGTTGACCCAGCCGCTGGTGTCGGACCACACAAACTTGTCGGTGGCGCTGATGGGCGTGGCCGCGCGGGCTGCCACGGGCAGCAAGGCGCACAACGCCAGGGTGGCGAGGGTGGTTTTCATCGGGCTGGAGGGTCGGTGAAAGGGGTTGAAAACGGTGCGCGGCATTACAGCAATGCACCGTTAACAATCCGTCAATGAATGAGAAAACGCGGGGGCAGGGACTGCCACCGTCACGTACCTGAGGGACTGCTCAGAAGGGCGGGTCTAGTAGTGCGTCCGGACGAGTCGCACGTAGTAGTCTCCGGATTTGTAGGTCCCTCCCGTGAGCCCCCCTTCTGTATAGGAAACACCCCATGCGCGTCCTGCTAGCGATGGGATGGACTCTCCAGAGTAATAGGCAGTCAAGCCTGTCTGGGTGTTGGGAAAGTAGGACAAATCAATGGCCGGGGTGCCGTTCATCAATGAGTTGAGGGAATCGAAGACCAGGCTTCGCAGTTCAGCAAGCGTTGGCATTCGCCAGTCCGCGTAACCACACAGCGGCTCGCTGTTGACGGCGGTGGTGAATTTTTCGGTATTGCACGTCGCCCCAGAACAGTTGCCGAACCCCCGATCAGTGACATCAATGGTGCTGGTGTACCAGGAGTAGGTTTTGCTCCAGTCGTGCAGGCCGCCATCGGTGGTCTTGACTTCCCACATCAGGCCGGTGTCGGTGTCATACACACATTTCCACGGTGTGGCGGCGTAATTGGGCATGGCCCCACCGGTGAAAGGTTTGGTGATGATGTCGCAGTTGCTGCCCAACCAACCTGGGGGACAGACGTTGCAACTGGTGCCGCTCATCTGGCCCGAGCACACATCGCAATTCGCGCCCGCCCAGCCCGGTGCGCAAATGGTGCGGGACACGTGGACCACATTCACCACGTTGGCGTTGCCATTCACCCCAAAGATGCTCACACCACTCTTGATGTTGCTGGGCAGCAGGTTGGCGTCCCCCGCCACGCTGCCCGCGCCGTTGTGGTAACCCGCGGGAATGGTTTGTGCCGTCGTGCCCGGCGTGATGTTGACCGCGCCGTTGTCGGCCATGCTGCCCGCCACGCCCGTGGCGCTGCTGTTGGAAAAGGTCTTGCCCGTCAGCACGTCCGCGGCAGTGGCGTTGCCGCTGGCCTGGGCGGCGGTGCCGCTCACGCCAAAGAGGGTGACGCCGCTTTTGATGTTGCCCGGCTGCAAGTTGCTGTCCGTCGCCGTGGCGGTTTTGCCGCCGCTGTAGAGACCGTCGGGAATGGTGAAGGTCAACTGGCCGTTGGCCCCGGTGACGTTGCTCCCGCTCGCAGGCGCGGCCTGGGTGCCGGTGCGCAGCCCCCAGGTGCCATCGGTGCGCAGGCCCCAGAAGGTTTTGCCGTTGGCCACGTCTGCCGCAGTGGCCCCGAGGGTGTTGTCGGGCACGGGCAGCTTGGCGGCAATGTCGCCCAGGGTTTTGCCAGTGCCTGCGGTGGGGCCAGCGGCAGGCTCCTGGAACGTGCCGGGCACGCTGACCGCGGCCCCGGTGTCAAGCCGGTTGTAAATGTCGGTGGTGCTGGGCATGCCGCTGCCTGCGGCGGGGGCGGCGGGTGCATCCAGGCTGCCCGCCCAGGTGGGTGCGGCAAGTGTCAGCGCCAGCAACAAGCCTGCGGTTCTGGTGCGTGTGGACAATGTCATCTGTTTCGGATCAGAAAATGCCAGTGGGGCGCTGGCGTCAGCGGGCACCAAGGCGATCAGGGGCAGCGTGGCGAGGCGTGTTTTCGTGGGCGGCTCGTTTGGAGACTGCGTGGCGGGTGGGGATGCGCAGAGGGATAGAAGGGCAAAGTCACTGTCCGCTTCGCACGAGGCGAGCACGGATGGCGGACGTCCTGTTGATGGCACCGGTGCTGCCGTCGTAGAAGTAGACGGCCCCCACGCGACTCGGGTTAGGCGCATACGTCGTATCAGACCAGTAAAAGTCCGCAGTCGTGTTAGGAAAGTAGGCCGAATTAATGGTTGGGGACGAACCGGTCACGACAAGCCCCTGCAGTTCGCTCAAAGTCGGCACGCGCCAATTGGTGTAGCCGCACAGTTGCTCGGCATTGACTGTCGCCACGAATTTCGCTGTGTCGCAGCCAGGAGTACCTATGCATGTGCCGGGTATCGCGAGGCCAGGATTTGGATCGATGGGGTCGTACCAGGTGTAGGTGTTGTTCCAATCGTGCAATCCGCCAGTGGTCTTAACTTCCCAGGTCAGGTTGGTTGCGGTGTCGAGCACGCACTTCCAGGGCGTGCCCGCATACGTCGGCACGGTCGCGGGGAACGGCTTGGCGATGATGTCGCAATTGATGCCCGACCAGCCGCTGGGGCAGACGTTGCAACTGGCACCGCTCCATTGCCCGGCGCATACGTCGCAATTCGCGCCGCCCCAGCCTTGGGTGCAGATGGCGCGGGAGACGTGGTTGGTGGCCAGTGCCGAGGTGCCGGTGATGAGGGCGCCATTGACGTAGGCCTTCTTTCCAATGCCAATGTCGGCAGCGGTGGCTGGAGCAGCTGCCTCCGTGGTGTCCACCACGTTGGAGCTGCCGCTGACCCCAAAGATGGTTACCCCGCTTTTGATGTTGCTGGACGCCAAGTTGGCATCCCCCGCCACGCTGCCCGCTCCGTTGTGGTAACCCGCAGGAATGGGCTGGGCCGCCGTGCCGGGGGTGATGGCGAGTGCGCCAATGTTTGCCATGGTGCCGCTTACACCGGTAGTGCTGCTGTTGGAGAAGGTTTTGCCACTAAGCACGTCGGCCGCAGCGGCGGTGCCGCTGGCCTGGCTGGCGGTGCCTGTTACTCCAAAGATGGTTACCCCGCTTTTGATGTTTCCGGACTGCAAATTGCTGTCAGCCGCAGTGGCGGTCTTGCCGCCGCTGTAAAAGCCATCGGGAATGGAGAAGGTCAGCAGGCCGTTGGTCCCGGTCACGTTGTTCCCTGCTGCCGCTGCGCCCGAGGTCGCTCCCCAGGTGCCATCGGTGCGCAGGCCCCAGAAGGTTTTGCCGTTGGCCACGTCGCCCGCAGCGGCACCTTGGGTGTTGTCGGGCACGGGCAGTTTGGCGGCAATGTCGGCCAGGGTTTTGCCCGTGCCTGTGGTGGGGCCAGCGGCAGGCTCCTGGAAGGTGCCCGGCACGCTCGCCGTGGCCCCGGTGTCAAGCCGGTTGTAGATGTCGGTGGTGCTGGGCATGCCGCTGCCTGCGGCGGGGGCGGCGGGGGCATCCAGGCTGCCCGCCCAGGCGGGCAGGGCGGCGGCCAGCAGGGCCAGGGTGGCGAGGTGGTTTCTCATGGGCGTGGGCAGACGGCGCGGGGTGTTGAAAACGGTGCGCGGCATTACAGCAATGCACCGTTAACAATCCGTTAATGGCGTGGATGGGAGCGGCGCGATTGCGGTAGCTGCGCCGGGAGAAAGCG
This sequence comes from Hydrogenophaga soli, assembly GCF_054777695.1. Taxonomy (NCBI): domain Bacteria; kingdom Pseudomonadati; phylum Pseudomonadota; class Betaproteobacteria; order Burkholderiales; family Comamonadaceae; genus Hydrogenophaga; species Hydrogenophaga soli. Next base: position 132,097 of record NZ_BAAHAK010000011.1, read on the forward strand.
CCCCACAGACAACGTCACGGTTTGCCTCGGACCAGTCTGATGGAAAAGGTGTTGCTTGCTGGCCAACCCGTGATGCCGGTTCCGGAGACGCTCCAAACAGACGTAGGGTTCACGATGACCGGCACCCCGGACCAGAAAGTCCCAAATTGCAGCGTGTTCGGGAAGTAGTCGGGGTTGTTGGAGATGTTCGACTGAACTGCGACCAACTCGTATTGCGTTGGCATGCGCCAGTCCGTGAACCCACACAGCTGAGTCGCGTTGACGGCTGCGGTGTATTTTTCGGTGTCGCAACGACCCGTCTTCTTGCAAGTCCCACCGTTTGCGGTCCCTGGCGGGTACGCATCGTTGCTGTACCAGGAAAAAGTTTCATTCAGGCCGCGGAAGACCGTTCCTGCCCCAGTGTCTGGCAACTTGACTTCCCACACCAAGCCGGTGGATGTGTCGTGCACGCAGTTCCAGGGCGTGCTCGCATAGGTGGGGAGTGTTCCAGCATAGGGCTCGCTCAAGATGTCGCAGTTGGTGCCCATCAGTCCGTTTGCACAGGGCGTTCGGCAAGCGCTACCTCCCCAACCCTGGAGGCATATGGCTGGAAGTTGAATGGGGTAGTAGGCACCGTTCGCCAGGGTCCCGGTCCCCGTCACCATGGCGCCGTTCACATAGACCGTTTTGCCCGCAGCGATGTCGGCGGTCACGGCGGTGGCCCCTGCCGTGTCGACCACGGAACTGGAACCGTTCACTCCAAAAATGCTCACGCCGCTTTTGATGTTGCCGCTGACCAGGTTGGCGTCCCCCGCCACGCTGCCCGCGCCGTTGTGGTAGCCCGCGGGAATGGTTTGCGCCGCCGTGCCCGGCGTGATGTTGACCGCGCCGTTGTCGGCCATGCTGCCCGCCACGCCGTTGGCGCTGCTGTTGGAGAAGGTTTTGCCCGTCAGCACGTCTGCGGCGGTGGCGTTGCCGCTGGCGGGCGTGGCCGCAGCGGCGGTGCCGGTGCGGGGCCCCCAGGTGCCATCGGTGCGCAGCCCCCAGAAGGTTTTGCCGTTGGCCACGTCGCCCGCGGCGGCACCTTGGGTGTTGTCGGGCACGGGCAGCTTGGCGGCAATGTCGGCCAGGGTTCGGCCCGTGCCTGCGGTGGGGCCAGCGGCAGGCTCCTGGAAGGTACCGGGCACGCTCACCGTGGCTCCGGTGTCAAGGCGGTTGTAAATGTCTGTGGTGCTGGGCATGCCGCTGCCCGATGCAGGGGCGGCGGGAGCGTCCAGGCTGCCCGCCCAGGCGGGCAGGGCGGCGGCCAGCAGGGCCAGGGTGGCGAGGTGGGTTCTCATGGGCGTGGGCAGACGGCGCGGGGTGCTGAAAACGGTGCGCGGCATTACAGCAACGTCGCGTTAACACTCCATCAATGATTGGCACGCCAAGTGCTAACGTTCGTCCGTCGGTTGGTTGGGCCGACGGTGTGTGGAGCCGCCATGTCGCAGTCATTGCCTTCGTTGAAGATCCTGGTGTTGGGCCCCTTGCAGGTGGAGGCGGAAGGCTTGCCGCCGGGGCGGCCCATGTACGACAAGCTGCAAGGCTTGTTGGCCTACTTGGCGCTGGAGCCTGCGCGCTCGCATGCCCGCGACCAGGTGGCGGGCCTGTTCTGGCCGCAGTTACCGATTACCGCTGCCCGGGCCAACTTGCGCCAGGCCTTGTTCAACCTCAAACGTGTGCTGGGGGTCCACATGCCGGTGCACGCCGACCGCGAGGTGGTGCGGCTGCTGCCCGAGCGGGTGGCGCAGGTGGATGCCCTGGACGTGTTGGACCCCGGGTTGCTGGGGGCCGACTTGGGCCGTCTGGAGCAGGCCGTGGCCCTGTTCCGCGGCGACTTCCTGGCCGGGCTGGAGCTGCCCGATGCGCCCGACTTCCAGCTGTGGCGGGACCACTGGCGCAGTGCCTTGTTCCAGCGCCATTTGGACATGCTGGAAACCCTGTGCAAAGGCTGGATTCAGCAGGGCCAGCGGGACAAGGCGCAGGCGTGGGCCCAGGCCCGCACCCGGCTCGCCCCCTGGGACGAGGCCGCCCAACAGGCCCTGTGGGCCACGCTTCCTGACAGCGCCGCCCCCGGCCCCCAGGCCAGCGCCCGGCGCCAGGTCACCTTTGTGCACGCTGCGCTGGACATGGTGGGCGATGCCGATCCCGAACACCTGCTGGCCTGCCTGGCCCCGTGGCGTGAGGCGGCCGTGGCGCGGGTGCAGTCGCGGGGCGGGCAGGTGTGTCAGTCGCCCGGCAACGTGCTGCTGGTGTGTTTTGGGTACCCCAAGGCGCAGGAGGATGCGGCGCAACGGGCCGTGCGGGCGGCTCTGGCACTGGTGGACGGGGCCGCTCCCTCGGGCCTGACCCCGCACGTGGGCGTGCACACGGCCTGGGTGGTCACCGGCTGCAACCCCGCCGTGCCCGACCTGCTGGGCCATGCCACCCAGGTGGTGGCCCGTGTGGCCGAGCAGGCCCCGCCGGGGGCGGTGCTGCTCAGCCCCTCCACACGCCAGATGGTGGCCGCCTGTTTTGACGATGCGGAGCACCCGGCTCCGAGCGGGGCGATTGCGGGCGTGGAGGGGCCGTTGTACCGCGTGCTGAGTGACCGCGGGGTGCGTGTCAACTGGGATGCGCCCCAGGCGCAGCGCTCGGCCCTGGTGGGTCGCCAGCGCGAGTTGTCGCGCCTGGCGGCCTGGGGGTCTGAGGCGCTGCACCACGGCTTGCGTGTGGGGGTTGTGCGCGGGGAGGCCGGCATGGGCAAGTCCCGCCTGGTGCGGGCGTTTGCCGAGCAGCTCAAGCGCCTGTCCTGGGTGGTGCGGGACCTGTATTGCCGTGCCGAAGCGCAGCACACGCCCTTGCACCCCGTGGTGGCGCATGGGGGCGGGGCTGCCCATTTGGCCGTGCCAAGTGCGGACAAAAATGACAGCTTTGAGGGGGTGAACGCTTTGCTGGGCCTGGGGGCCGAGGGCGCGCACACCTTGTCTGAAACCCAGCGCAAGCAGGCCATGGCGGCGCTGGCCCGGCGGCTGTTGGCCGCGGAGGGCAGCCCACCCACCGTGTTGTTGGTGGAAGACGTGCATTGGGCCGATCCGTCCACGCAGGCCCTGCTGGTCCAAATCATGCGCACCCCCCCGGTGAGCCCCTTGCTGATGGTGTTGACCCTGCGCCGCCCCCATGCCCTGCCCGAGGCGCTGGGCACCAACGCCCAGCTGCTGGACCTGCCCCCGCTGGACCCCGACGCCACCACGGCGCTGGTGCGCCAGGCCGTGCCCGACTTGCCCGCCCCGGCCCTGGCCACCGTGGTGACCCGGGCCGAAGGCATCCCCTTGTTTGCCGAGGCCCTGGCGCAGTCCATGGCCCACGTTCCGAATCCCGGTGCCCACCTGCCGGGCACCTTGCAAGACCTGTTGACGGCCCAGTTGGAGGCCACCGACGCCATGGCCGTGGCGCAGGCCGCCGCGGCCATCGGGCGCGAGTTCGACCTGGACCTGCTGCGCCGCGTGGTGGAAGCCGACGAAACCGCGGTGGTGCGGGGCCTGCATGCCTTGCAGCAGGCCCGGCTGATCGAGCCCTGTGCGGGCCGCGGAGGGGCTGTGCGGTATGGCTTTCGGCACGCCCTCATCCAGCAGGCCGCCCGGGCGGCACAGACCCGCCGCGAACGCTGTGCCGTGCACCGCCGCGTGGCGCAGACGCTGGAGGTGCACTTTGCCCCGCAGGCGAACGAAGGCCCGGAAGACCTGGCCCGCCACTACACCGAAGCCGAGATGCCGGACGAGGCCCTGCGCTGGTGGGCGGCGGCGGGCGTCAAGGCCCTGCGTGCGGCGGCCTTTGCCGAGGCGGTGGACCACCTGCGCCGCGGCGTGTCGCTGCTGGAGCAATTGCCACCCGGCCCCTTGCGGCAGGCGCACGAATTGGCGCTGATGCTGCCCCTGGGGCCGTCGCTGGTGGCGCTGATGGGTTACGGATCGCCCGAGGCCATTGCCACCTTTGACCGCGCGGCGGCCCTCTGCCCGCCTGACGACCCGCGGCGGTTTGCCGTGCTGTGGGGCCTGTGGCTGGTGTGGAGTTCCCGCCCTGACTCCAGCTTTGCCGCCGCCGATGCCTGGTCAAAAGAAATGCTGGACATTGCGACCCGCACCGGTGACCCCGTGCAACTGACCTACGCCCACGCCGCCTGGGCCAACGACGCCGTGTGGCAAGGCCACCTGGACCGGGCCGAACACCACATCCAGCAAACCCTGCGCCACGCCCGGGGCCGGGCGCATGCCGAATTCAACCTGGGCGGGCACGACCCGCGGGTGGCCGTGCTGGGCCAGCGGGCCTGGGTGCGTGTGCTTCAGGGGCAGCCCCAGGCCGCCGTGCAGGCGGGGGGGCGGGCCTGCGCCTTGGCAAGGGCGCTGGAGCACCCCGAGTCCCTGTGTTTTGCCCTGAGCCACCTGGCGGTGGTGTACCGCCTGCAAGGGCAAGCGGCGCAGGTGGCCCGAACCTCGCAGGACGTGGCCGGGCTGGCCACCCGCCACGGGCTGCCGCTGTGGCAGGCGGTGGCCGCCATGCAGGCGGGTTGGGCGCAGGCCATGATGGGGCAGGCCCAGGGCTTGGCGCTGCTCCAGGGCAGCGCGGCGGCGGTGCGCCAGGCCATGCCCAGCGCCCTGGGCGCGTTTTTGCACCCGCTGGCCGAAGCCCAAGCCCAGCTGGCCGACTGGGCGGGCGTGCAGCAAACCACCGAGGAAGCGCTGTCCATGGCGCTGCGCGTGGGCGACGGCTTCCACCTGCCCGACCTGTACCGCTTGCGTGCGCAGGCGCTGGCCCACCTGGGCCCCGCCGAAGAGGCCCGCAAATGCATGAAGCTGGCCATGCAGCACAGCGCCGTCCAAGGCGCCGTGCTGTGGCAACAACGGGCTCTGGCCTTGTCCATGGCCTGGCGATGATGAATTTTGTGGGTCAAAATGCCTTCCTGCGCTTTATGTAAAAGCGCAAGAAGCTACTGATTTTGTAGTATTTTCGCCAGCACGTCGGCGTCCACATTGCCGCCGGTCAGTGCCAGGCCCACGCAGCGGCCCGCCAGCCCGCGGCCTGGCTTACGCCCCGAGCCTGGGGCTGGGTGGTCGCGCTCTTGCAGGGCCGCGGCCAATGCTGCGGCCCCGGCCCCTTCGGCCACGTTGTGCGTGTCGGTGTACAGGGCGTGCATGGCCTGGGCCACTTCGGCGTCGGTCACCTGCACCACGCGGGCCAGGTGGGGGCGCAGGATGTCCAGTGCCGCCTGGTCGGCCACGCGGCAGGCCATGCCATCGGCCAACTGGGTGGACACGGGCGCTTCCACCACCCGCCCGGCGGCGATGGAGTCGGCGTAGGTGGTGGCGTGGGCGCTGACCACGCCCACCACCTCCAGCGAGCGGCCCAGGGCCAACTTGGCGGCAATGGCCGAGCACGCGCCCGAGCCCTGGCCGATGGGCACGTACACCACGTCCAGCTGGGGCACGGCACGCATCAACTCCCACCAGTAGGTGGCCACGCCGCGCAGCAGGTCGGGGTGGAAGCTGGGCACCATGTGCGCGCCGGTCTGCGCGGCCAGGGCCATGGCGTGTTCGCGGCTTTCCTGGAAGTCGGTGCCGTGTTCGATCAGCTCCACCCCCAGCGCCCGCATGGCGGCGTTCTTTTCGGTGCTGTTGCCGTGTGGCACGACGATGGTGCAGCGCACGCCATGCGCCCGGGCCGCCCAGCCCATGCTCTGGCCGTGGTTGCCGCGGGTGGCGCTGATGACGTGGGCGGGCAACTGGCCGCGGGCCCGGAGCTGGTCGAAGTAGGTCAGCCCGCCGCGGATCTTGAACGCGCCCACCGGGGTGTGGTTCTCGTGCTTGACCCAGCATTCGGTGCCCAGGCGCTGGCCCAGCAGCGCCCAGCGGTACTGCGGCGTGGGCTGGAACTCGCGGTACACCACCTGGGCGGCGGTTTCGATGTCGGAGAGGGTGGGCAGCATGGCTGCACAGGCGGTTGGGGTGCTCATGCTGCAACCTTCTTTTCGTGCAGAAGGCGCAAGGCCAGCAGGCCGAGCACCGACCCCATGACGTAGCGCTGCGCCCGAATCCACCCGGCGTTGCGGTTGAGCACCCCCGCAACCTGGCCTGCGCCCAGCACCAGCATGGCAATGACCGCGGTGCTGGTGCCGATTTGCACGGCACCCAAGGTGAGGCTTTGCCACAGCAGGTGGCCGCGCTCGGGGTGCAGGAACTGCGGGAAGAACGACAGGTAGAACATGGCCACCTTGGGGTTGAGCAGGTTGGTCATGAACCCCATGAGGAACAGGGTGTGGGGTGGGTCGTGGGGCAGGTCGCGGGCCTGGAATGGGGCCACACCGCCGGGTTTGACGGCTTGCCACGCCAGCCACAGCAGATACGCCGCACCAGCGTAGCGAACGGCGTCAAAGGCCATGGGCACCGAGGCCAACAAGGCCGTCAGCCCCAGCGATGCCGCCAGCAAATGCACCCCGAAACCCAGCACCACCCCCAACAGCGACAGCAGGCCCGCCTTGGGGCCTTGCGTGAGGCTGCGGGAAATGCAGTAGACCATGTTGGGTCCAGGGGTGAGCACCAGCACCAGGGCGGCGAGTGCAAACAGCAGCAGTTCTTGCAGTGAAAACATCATGTGAGCGCTCCGAGAGTGAAGGAAAAAGGACGGGAGATTCAGTAAGTGACGGTGCCGTGGATGCACTCGGCCACGTCGCCGCCCACCCATACCTGGCCGGTGGCGTCGCGGTTGAGGTAGACCCGGCCATCCCGACCCAGGGCCTGGCCTTGGGCGGCCACGTAGGCGTCGGGCAGCCAGCCGTCGGCCATCAGCCACTGGGCCAGGCTGGCGTTGAGGCTGCCGGTGACCGGGTCTTCGGCCACGCCGATGACGTCCACAAAACCGCGCACCAGCAGCTGGTGGTCGGGCGCGGTGGTGGGTGGGGCGGTGGGCTCGGCGGACGCGGGCCGCAGGCCGGTGGCAAAGGCGCGGGCTTCGCGGCTGGCGCGGTGGATCAGGCCCACACCGGGCGCGTTGGCGTCGTGGGCTTCGGCGGAGGGGGTGGTCAGGGCGGCCACGCCCACCTTCAGGCCCAGGCGGGCCAGGGTGGCGTGGTCGGGTTGCAGGGTGGCCACGGTGTCGGGCTGGTCCAGCAGCAGGCCCAGCCAGTGGGGGCCGTTGTCCAGGTGTTGGGCGGCCAGCACCTGCTCGGGCTGCAAGCCCAGCGCGGGCAGGGCCGCGTGCAGCGTGGCCTGGGGCACATCGGTGCGGTGCAGGGGCGGCGCGGCAAATGCGAGGCGGTCCCCGTCCAGGCGGATGTTCACCAGGCCCACCCCGCATTCCTGCACCGCGGTGCCGGGTTGGCGCGGGCTGCCGCCGTGGGCCCGCCACGCATGGCAGGTGCCCAGCGTGGGGTGGCCGGCAAAGGGCAGTTCACCGCCGGGGGTGAAGATGCGCACGCGGTAGTCGGCCCCGGCGGCAGCGCCTTCGGGCGTGGGCGGCAGCACGAAGGTGGTTTCCGACAGGTTGGTCCAACGGGCGAAGTGCGCCATCTCGGCGTCGCTCAGGTCGGTCCCGTCGAGCACCACGGCCAGCGGGTTGCCGCGGTAGGGCGTGGCGGTGAACACATCGACTTGGGCAAAGGGGCGTGGGCGCATGGGAAGCTCCAAGAATGGGGGCGAGGGACGAATCAGCTCAGTGGCAGGTCCAGCACGCCCCGGGTGGCGGGGCGCTCCAGCACCCGGGCGTACCAGGCGGACAGGTGAGGCCAGGCGGGGCGGGGCTGGCGCAGGTTGAACCAGCGGTGCACCTCGCAGCCCATGGGGATGTCGGCCATGGTGAAGTGCTCGCCCGCCATCCAGGCGCGGCGGGAGAGGTGCTCGTCCAGCAGGGCCATCAGCGGTTCGGTGGCGGCCACCGATTGGGCGATGGCGGCGGGGTTGCGCTGGTCGGCGGGCGTGCGCACCCATTGCACAAACGCGCCGCCGCTGGCGCGGTTGAGGGTGGTTTGCTGCCAGTCCATCCAGCGCTCGGCGTCGAAGCGCTGGGGCAGGTCGGCGGGGTACAGCGGGCTGTTGGCTCCATAGCGGGCGCACAGGTAGCGCACGATGGCGTTGGACTCCCACAGCACCAGGTCGCCGTCTTGCAGCGTGGGCACCAGGGCGTTGGGGTTGAGGGCCTGATAGGCCGGTGTGTTCACCACCCCAAAGGCCATTCCCGCTTCTGTTCTTTGGAAAGTTTGCTTCAGTTCCTGCAGCGCCCACACCACTTTGCGCACGTTGATGGACGACAGGCGGCCCCACAGGTGCAGGCTGGGGGCGTCAGGCGCGGGAAGGGCCGGCGGGTGGCTCATGCCCGGCCTTGGGCTTCCCGGATGGTGGCGGCCAGGGCGGCAATGCCGGTGTTGATCTGGTCCACCGTGGCGGTGACGAACGACAGGCGCATGGTGCGCGGGTCACCGTGGTCGGCGTAGAAGGCGGCGCCGGGCACAAAGGCCACGTTGTGGTCCACGGCCTTGGGCAGCAGGCTCACGGCGTCCAGCCCGGCGGGCAGGCGGGTCCACAGGAACATGCCGCCAGTGGGGCGGTTCCATTGCAGCGAGGCGTCGCCGCCGCCATGGCCGGTGTGGCCGAATTCCCGCTCCAGTGCGGCCAGCATGGCCTCGCACTGCGCCTTGTACAGCGCACGGATGGTGGGCACGTGGCGGTCGATGAAGCCGTCCTTCAGCACCTCGGCCACGATGCGCTGGTTGAAGCTGGGGGTGTGCAGGTCGGCGGCCTGTTTGGCTTGCAGCAGCTTGGGGTACAGGGCCTTGGGGGCCACCATGAAGCCCAGGCGCAGGCCGGGGGCCAGGATTTTGCTGAACGAGCCCAGGTAGACCGTGCCCTCGGGGTTGCGCGAGGCCAGCGAGGCGGGCGGGTGCGCGTCAAACCACAGGTCACCGTAGGGGTTGTCTTCGATCACGGGCAGGCCGGTCTCGATGGCCGCCTGCGCCACCGCCGCGCGGCGGGCTTCGGTCATGGTGCGGCCCGTGGGGTTCTGGAAGTTGGGCAGCAGGTACACAAAGCGGGCGGCATCGGTGCCGCTGCCGGCCTTGGCCTTCAGGTCGGCGGCGTCCACGCCTTCGTCGTCGCTGGCCACGCTGACCACGGTGGGTTCCATGGGGGTGTAGGCCTGCAGGGCGCCCAGGTAGGTGGGCGTTTCCACCAGGATGCGGCTGCCCGCGTCGATGAGGATCTTGGCCACCAGGTCCAGGCCCTGTTGCGAGCCGGTGGTGATCAGCACCTGGTCGGGGTGCACGTCCATGCCCTGCTTTTTCAGGTCATGCGCCACCCAGTCGCGCAGCGGGCCGTAGCCTTCGCTGGCGGCGTATTGCAGGGCGCTGCGGCCGTCTTGGGTCAGCACCTTCTGGGTGGCTTCGGCCATGGCCTCGATGGGGAAGGTCTGGGGCGAGGGCAGGCCGCCCGCAAAGCTGATGATGCCGGGCTTCTCGGTGACCTTGAGGATTTCGCGGATCACGGAGGGGTTCATCTTGTGGGCACGCTGCGCCAGTTTCCAGGTCATGGGGTCTCCTTGGTGAGTCAATGGGGGTGTTGAGGTTTGGGCGAATGGGTTGCCAAAGGGCGAGATTGTTTCAGGTGTTGGGTGGGGTCAGGTGGCGGGGCGTTGGGTCAGCAGCAGGCGCAAGGCCAGTGCGGTCAGCACACCAGCTTGCACGCGTCCTGGCAGGCGGCTCCAGCCGGGGCGGTCTGCCAGACGGGACGACACCGCTTGTGCCAACCGCCCACCCACCAGGCCCAACGCACCGTGGAACACCAGCGAGGCGAGCGTCAGCACGCCGCCCAGCAAGGCCAGTTGCACCGGCACGGGGGTGCTGGACGCCTCCACAAACTGCGGCAGGAACACCCAGAAGAACAGCAGTGCCTTGGGGTTGAGCAGGCTGTTGAGCATGGAGCGGCGGCACACCGTGCGCAAGGGGACCTGGCCGACGCCGGTGAGGGTCAGTGGGCCAGGGTGGTGGTGCCAGGCATTCCAGGCCATCCACAGCAAATAGGCCGCACCGCCCAGGCGCAGCACGTCGAACGAGGGCGGCCACGCCGTCACCAGGCCCGCCACACCCGTGGCGGTGAGCAGGGTCAGCACCACGTCGGCCAACGCAATGCCCAGGGCCACGGCCAGGCCGCCTCGCGGGCCGTGGGTGGCCGCGTGCGACAGCACAAACGCCATGTTGGGGCCCGGCGACATGAACAGGACCAGGGTGGCGGTGAGGAACAGAAGCAGAGTGGGGGTGGACATCAGGAGGACTTTTTCAGGGCGTGGTTGCAGGTGGCTTCCTGAGGCAGCTTGGAGGCATAGGTGCGCTGGGCGGCGTCGATCTGCGCCTGTTCGGTGGTGTCGGGGAACAAGGCGTAGCTGGGCGCGACGATGGGTTGGCTGTCCGTCAACCGAACCCGGATCACGCCCCGCAGCGGAAAGCGTGTGCCCACCAGGGGCTTGAGCGGGGCGGACCAGGTCTCAAAGTCGGCGTGGCCGGGCAGGAGCACGTCGGCCACGCCGTGCAGCTTGTGGCCCTTTTGCGCGAACACGTCGATGAACGACACGCACACCCGCGGCTGTTGTGCGATGTTGCGCACGCTGCAGGGTGATGCGATGTGGGCCAGCACCAGGTGGTCGGTGCCCACCGGGGCAAACACCTCCTTGGGCGAGACGTTGGGTTGGCCTTGTGCATCCACGGTGGCCAGCCAGCACAGCACGCTGCGCTGCAACCAGTGGATCACCTGCGGGCTGAGGATGGGTGTGTTCATGGCGTTTCCCTTCAACGTGCAGGGGCCGACAGGCGTTTGCCCACAAACACGGTGGCCACCACCGCCAGGGCAAAACCCACGGTCAGCGCGTCGAGCGACTCGCCCACCAGCGGCACCGCGGCCACGATGCTGATGAAGGGTTGCAGCAACTGCACCTGGCTCACCCGCAACGCGCCGCCGATGGCCAGCCCGCGGAACCAGGCGAAAAAGCCCAGCCACATGGAAAACATGCCCACGTAGCCCAGGGCCAGCCACGAGGTGGTCTGGATGGGCTGCTGCGGCCAGCTCAGTGCGGCGGCGGGCAGGGCCAGCGGCAGGGCCATCACACACATCCAGCAGATCACGCGTTCGGCCCCCAGGTGTGGCGTGACCTGGGCCCCCTGCACATAGCCGAAAGCGGCGGCCACCATGGCGGCCAACAGCAGGCCGTCGGCCCAGGTGAGGGCGATGCCATGCCCCTGTTGCCAGGCCCGCAGCACCGAGAACACCACCACCAGCAGGCTGCCGGCCACGGCACACAGCCAGAAGCCCAGGCGGGCGCGTTGGTGCAGCAGCCAGGCGGCCATGGCGGCGGTGGCCAGGGGCAGCAGGGCTGTCATCACCGCCGCATGGCCGCTGGGCACCTCGCGCAGGGCCAGGGCCAGCAGCAGCGGAAAGCCCAGGGCGTTGCCCAGCGTGGCCAGCACCAGGGGACGGCGGTGTTGGGCTTGGGGCCAGGGCGAGCGCGTCCAGACCAAAAACGCGATGGACAGCAGCCCGGCGATGGCGATGCGTGCGCAGGTGATGAACCAGGGCGAGAGCTGCGGTGCATCGGCCGGGCCGGTGGCCAGGCGCGTCATGGGCAGGGTGAGGGCGAACACGGTCACCCCCAGCAGGCCCAGCCAGAGGCCGCGGCTCTCTGCCGACAGGCCGTGGGTGGGTTTGGCTTGGGCGGTGGCGCTGCTCATGACGTGGCTCCTGGGGTGAGGTGGCTGTAGAGCATCCACGCCGCGGTCAGCACCAGCAGGGTGGCCATGGTGCGGTTGAAGCGGCGCAGGCGCAACCCGGTGGGGGCGCCGTCGATCACCGGGCCCGCCAGCCAGTGCCGCAGCAGGGCCCCCATCAGGGCATAGGTCAGGTTGCTGACGCCGCCAAAGGCCACCATCAAGGGCAGCACGAACAGGGTGCGCTCCAGGGCGTCGGGGCGTCCGGCAATCCACCCGGCTACCACGGCCAGGGCCAGCATCCAGGCCTTGATGTTGACGAACTGCAGGGCCACGCCCTGCCAGAAGCCCACGTTCAGGCGGCGGGGATCGGCGTCTGACAGTTGGGTGGCGCGGGCCAGCTTCGCGGCCAGCCACAGCAGGTAGGCCAGCCCGGTCAGCACGATGGCCCAGCGCAGCCAGGGCAGGGCCACGACGATGCTCCCCAGGCCCAGCGCGCAGGCACCCAGCAGCAGGCCCCAGCCCACGGGCACCGCCAGCACAAAGCGCAAGGCACCGCGCAGCCCCCGGTTGGCCGCCAGCGCCGTGGACAGCGTGGTGTTGGGGCCGGGCGTGAAGCTGGCGGCCGTGGCCAGCAGCAACAGGGCGGAGGTTTCGGATGCGGTCATGGGGGTGGGCATGAGGGCAGGCGGTGGGGGCAGGGGTCAGAAGCCCTGCGTGGGTTCAATGTAACGGTCGAAGCCATACACAAGCCATACAGATGACTGGTGCAGAATGGCTTCTGTGTGGCTGGCAGTCGCCATACAGAATGCCCACCCTTTGCGCACCGGAGCTGACGCATGTTGATGAAAACCCCCGGCCAGTCGCTGACCGAACAGCTGTCGCAGCGGCTGGCGCAACGCATCCGCGACCGGCTGTTGCCCGTGGGCACCCGCCTGCCCAGCGTGCGCGAAACGGCCCGCACCCAAGGCGTCAACCCCTCCACGGTGGTGGCGGCCTATGACCAGTTGCTGGCCTGGGGCCTGGTGGAGGCCCGGCCCCGGCGCGGGTACTTCGTGCGTGAATTTGATCGAAAAATGCCTGTAGCGCTTTCAAATAAAGCGCAAGACGCTATTGAAAGTGAAGCGATTGCGCCCCGCATGCGCGACCCGGAGATGCGCACCCCCATCAACGCCACGGCGCTCATCCGGGGCATGTTCCACCGCATCAGCGACAAGCCGCAGCCCGGCATGGGGGTGTTCCCGGCGGACTGGATGGCCACCACCTTCATGCCCGCGGCGGTGCGCAAGGTGGTGGGGTCGTCGTCGTTGCAGGAGGCGTCGCTGAGTTACGGTGAGCCGCTGGGCGATGCCTCGCTGCGCCAGGCGCTGAGCCACCGGCTGCGGGGGCTGGCCATCGATGCGGCGCCCACACAGATCATCACCTCGGTGGGGGCCACGCATGCGCTGGACATCATCAGCCGCACCCTGCTCAAGCCGGGGGATGCGGTGATGGTGGAGGAGCCCGGCTGGGCGGTGGAGTTTGCGCGGTTGGATGCGCTGGGGGTGCGCATCCTGCCCGTTCCCCGCGGTCCGCAGGGGCCGGATCTGGAGGTGATGGAACGCTACTGCGTGGCCTCGCCCACCGGGCAGCCGCCCAAGCTGCTGGTCAGCGTGAGCGTGTTGCACAACCCCACGGGTTATTGCCTGAGCCCGGGCCATGCCCACCGGGTGCTGCAGCTGGCGCACCTGCACGACTTTCATTTGGTGGAAGACGACACCTACGGCCACTTGGCGCCGCCCCACGCCACCCGGCTGTGCGCCCTGGACGGCTTGCAGCGCACCCTGTACGTGGGTGGGGTGGCCAAGCTGCTGGCCCCCAACTGGCGGGTGGGTTACCTGGCCGCACCCTCGGGGCTGGTGGAGCGCCTGCTGGACACCAAGCTGCTGGGCACGCTGACCACCCCCAGCCTGCTGGAAAAGGCGTTGGCGCTGTGCATCGAGCAGGGCCAGTTGCGCCGCCACGCCGAGCGCATGCGCGCCCGGCTGGAGGTGGCACGCAGCCGCAGCGTGAAGCTGGCGCTGGCCGCGGGGTGCCGCTTTGCAGCCGAGCCCGCGGGCTTGTTTGGCTGGGTGGACACGGGGGTGGACACCGAGTTGCTGGCGCAGCACATGCTGGACGAGGGCTACCTGCTGGCCCCGGGCTCGCTGTTCCACGCCGGTCGCACGCCCGGCACGCTCATGCGCATCAACTTCGCCACCACGCAGGAGGCAGGGTTCTGGACCGATTTTCAGCGCCTGCGGGACCGGCTGGCGCGCTGACCTTACGGGGCGAGTCCGCTCAGCACCTGGTTCAGCCGGGCCAGTTCGGCCTGGAGCACCGGCAGGGCCCGGCCGAACAGGGTCCACTCCTGTTTGTGGGCCGCGGTTTCCAGTCCGTTGCACAAGGCCGATGCGCGGTCTGCGGTGAGGGTGGCCAGGGTGGTCTTGAGGGCGTGTGCGTGCTGGCGGGCGAGGGTGACGTCTTGCTGTGCCAAGGCGCTGATGAGCGCTTTTTCGTGTTGTCCCAGTTGTTGCCGCGTGTTCTGGGCCAGCTTGATCAGGGCCTGTTCGTTGCCTTCCAGCCGGTGCCGCAGTTTGTCCAGGTTCAGCGGTGGGGTCGCGGGTTTGGTGCCTTCTCGGGGGGCTGTGGCGTGAGGCCCCGAAGGCGACGGGACGGGGAAGGCCAACAGGTTCGCGGTGGCCTGTGGCGGGAGGCGGGTCAACGCCTCGGTCATGGCCTGCGTCAGGGCCTGGGGGCCGACGGGCTTGGAGACGTAGGTGTCCATGCCGACGGTTTCGCACAAGTCCCGGTCGCCCGACATGGCGTTGGCGGTGACGGCCACGATGGGGGTGTGCTGCCGTGTGGTGTGGGGGGGCTGGAATCCGCTGGCTTCCAGGGCGCGAATTTCCCGGGTGGCATCCAGCCCGTTGAGCTCGGGCATTTGCACGTCCATCAGGATCAGGTCAATGCCGCCGCGCTTCCAGGCCGCCACGGCTTCCAGTCCGTTGCGGGCCACTGTGGTCTGGCACCCCAGCTTTTTCAGCAGTTCGCGCATCAACAGTTCGTTGATGGGGTGGTCTTCCGCCACCAGCACGCGCAGGGCGCTGAACGATTGGGCGCGCTGACTCAGGTGTTCCAGTTCCAAGGGGGCACTGAGGGGACCCATGTCGGTCACGGGTGACTTGGTCTGGGCACGCAGCGGCAGAACGAAGTGAAAGCGACTGCCCTGGCCCGGAGCGCTGTCCAGTTGGAGTCGCCCGCCCATCAGGCTCACCAGCCGGGCGGAAATGGCCAGGCCCAGCCCCGTGCCGCCGTATTTGCGGGTGGTGGAGGCGTCCGCCTGGGTGAAGGCTTCGAACACCCGCTGTTGCTGCTCGGGGGCGATGCCGATGCCGGTGTCCTGCACCTCGAAGTGAATGCCTTGAGCGGACGGTTGCACGCGCACATGGATCTGTCCGCCTGCGGGGGTGAACTTGACGGCGTTGGACAGCAGGTTCACCAGCACTTGGCGCAGCTTGCCCGGGTCGCCGTGCACCGGTTGGCCAGGCGTGGTCTGGTGTTCGACCTGGAACGCGATGTCTTTGGCGCTGGCCTGGGCGGAGAAAGGCCCGCAGGCCAGGTTGACTTCGGCGTTCAGGTCAAACGCCGTGCTCTCCAGGTCCATGCGCCCGGCCTCGATTTTGGAGAGGTCCAGGATGTCGTTGAGCAGGTGCAACAGGGTCTGGGCCGAGTCGTCCATCAGCATCAGCCACTGGCGCTGTTCGTCGGTCAGGGATGAGTCCATCAGCAGGCGGATCAGACCCATCACCCCGTTGAGGGGGGTGCGCACTTCGTGGCTGACGTTGGCGAGGAACTCGGTCTTGCTTTGGCTGGCGGCTTCTGCTGCTTGTCGGGCCTGTTCGGTGGCGTGTTCCAGTTGCTTGCGGTGGGTGATGTCGGCACTCACGCCCACCAGCCGAGCGGGGCGGCCAAACGGGTCCAGGTCCACGCCCATGCCATGGCTTTCCATCCAGAGCCATTGGTCGTCAAACGTGCGGATGCGAAATTGGGTGACGTAACGGAGTTGCCGACCTTTGACGGCGTCTTCCACATGCTGGCGCACGGAGGTGATGTCCTCGGGGTGGATGCGCTCCATCAGCGTCTCGAACGGGTATTCGCTGTCGATGGCGATGTCGCCCACCATTTCAGACCAGCGGGCGTTGACGTAGGTTCGACCGTCGTCCACGCCGATTTCCCAAAGCCCCAGTTGCGCGGCGTCCAGCGCCAGGGCGAGTCGGCCGCGGGTGTCGTCCAAGGCTTCTTCGGCCAGCAGTCGGCTGGTCGAGGCGTCGTGCACGGCACCTTTGGTGACCTCCAGTTCCGACGCCAGGGCGTGCAGGCGTTCCTGCAGCCGCCGACTGCGCTTGCGTTCTGCGGCCAGTTCGGCCAGCGCTTGCTGGAGTTGCTCTGAGGCGGACGGCGTGCTCATGGGGTCGCGGAGACGGAAGTGCTCAAGGTATCCCACCGTTCAATGGCTGACAACAGGGCTTCATCAATGGCGGCGTGTCGCTCGCACAGCGCGGCGGCCCGAGTGGGGTCGGTGGCATACAGTGTGCCGTCGGCCAAGGCGGCGTCAATGGTTTTCTGTTCGTGCTCCAGGGCTTCAATCTGGCCGGGCAGCGACTCCAGCTCCCGCTGCTCCTTGTAGCTGAGTTTGCGTTTCGCGGGGACGGTGTTGTCCGGTGTGCCTGTGGCGGGTCTGGGGGCGTCTTCCTTGGGGGCAGAAGGCCTGGCGGCAGACGGTTGCAGTGCCAGGGTGCGCTGCGATTGGGTCAGCCAGTCGTCCACGTTGCCTTCGTAGGTCCGCCATTGGCCCTCACCCTCCCATGCCAGGACGCTGGTGGCCACGTTGTTCACAAACTGGCGATCGTGGCTGACCAGGAACACGGTGCCGTCGTATTGGGTCAGCAGTTCTTCCAGCAACTCCAGGGTGTCAATGTCCAGGTCGTTGGTGGGTTCGTCCAGCACCAGCACGTTGGCGGGGCGGGCGAACAGCCGGGCCAGCAGCAAGCGGTTTCGCTCGCCGCCCGACAAGGTGCGAACGGGCGAGCGGGCACGAGCGGGGGAAAACAGGAAATCGCCCAGGTAACTGCGAACGTGGGTGCGCTTGTTGCCAATCTCGATCCATTCGCTGCCCGGGCTGATGAAGTCTTCCAGGGTGGCGTCCAGGTCGATCTGTTCGCGCATCTGGTCGAAATAGGCCACGTTGAGCTGTGTGCCTTGCCGGACGGTGCCTTCATCGGGGGCGAGTTGGCCCAGGATGATCTTGAGCAGGGTGGTCTTTCCGGCGCCGTTGGGGCCCACCAACGCCAGTTTGTCCCCGCGCAGCACGATGCTGTTGAAATTGCGCACGACGGTCTTGGTGCCATCGACCGATGCAAAACGTTTGGTGACCTGCTCCAGCTCTGCCACGATCTTCCCGCTGGAGTCCCCCCGGGCAATGTCCAGTTTGACGCGGCCCACGGCCTCCCGTCGGGTGGCGCGGGCTTGCCTCAAAGCTTCCAGGCGCACGATGCGCGCCTGGGCGCGGGTTCGCCGTGCTTCCACGCCTTTGCGTATCCACACTTCTTCTTGGGCCAGCAGCTTGTCGGCTTTGGCTTGAATGACCGACTCCTGCACCAATTGCTCTTCCTTCAGCAACTGGTACTTGGAGAAGTTGCCTTCATAGCTGAGCAACTGACCTCGGTCCAGGTCCACGATGCGCGTGGCCACCGCGTCCAAGAAAGCGCGATCATGGCTGATCACGATGAGGCTGGTGGCTTGGTTGGTCAGCAGTGTTTCAAGCCATCGAATGGAGTCCAAATCCAAATGGTTGGTGGGTTCATCCAGCAAAAGCACATCGGGCCTGGACACCAAGGCCTGGGCCAGGGCCACACGCTTCTTCAGTCCGCCCGATAGGGTGCCCACAAGGATCTCGGGCGACAGATGCAAACGCTGAAGGGTTTCTTCGACTCGCTGCTCCCAGTTCCATGCATCCAATGCGTCGATGTGGGCATGCAAGGCATCCAGGTCGGTGGACTCATTGGGATGAAGGTACTGTTCCCGCAGTGCCTTGGCGTCGTGCACACCATGGCTCACGCTTTCAAATATGGACTCGCCAGGGTTCAGCG
>NZ_BAAHAK010000011.1:152500-156617 GCF_054777695.1 Hydrogenophaga soli
CCGAGACGTCCAGGACATTGGGGGATTAGCTCAGCTGGGAGAGCACCTGCTTTGCAAGCAGGGGGTCGTCGGTTCGATCCCGTCATCCTCCACCAATCGACGAGAGATTCATCAATAAAGTGGTTTGACGTTGAGTCAGACGGTTTTGTTGATGATTGGCTTGTGTCAATCATGGCTGATGAAAATCAGCACGGCTGTTCTTTAAAAATTCATAGAGTCGAAATCAGCGTTGCTGATGGAAAGCACACATTCGTAAAGGTTTGGTGTGCACCGTGCCATCAGCAACATTTTTGATTGCGTCAACGAATATTCAATTTTGTGAAGCAGCGATGTTTCTCAGATTTGGATGCGGCATAACGCGATTGGTGAAAGACCAATCAGACATTCCTTGAACTGCTTTGATCTCGAAAGAGGTGTCAAAGTTATAGGGTCAAGTGAATAAGAGCATGTGGTGGATGCCTTGGCGATGATAGGCGACGAAGGACGTGATAGCCTGCGATAAGCTTCGGGGAGCTGGCAAATGAGCTTTGATCCGGAGATTTCCGAATGGGGAAACCCACCGAAAGGTATCGCATACTGAATACATAGGTATGCGAGGCGAACCGGGTGAACTGAAACATCTCAGTAGCCCGAGGAAAAGACATCAACCGAGATTCCGAAAGTAGTGGCGAGCGAAATTGGAAGAGCCTGCAAGTGATAGCACGACACTTAACAAAACGGTTTGGAAAGGCCGGCCATAGTGGGTGATAGCCCCGTATGTGAAAAGAGACGTGTGGTACTGAGCTTGCGAAAAGTAGGGCGGGACACGAGAAATCCTGTCTGAAGATGGGGGGACCATCCTCCAAGGCTAAATACTCATCATCGACCGATAGTGAACAAGTACCGTGAGGGAAAGGCGAAAAGAACCCCGGGAGGGGAGTGAAATAGATCCTGAAACCGCATGCTTACAAAAAGTAGGAGCCCGCAAGGGTGACTGCGTACCTTTTGTATAATGGGTCAGCGACTTACATTCAGTGGCAAGCTTAACCGAATAGGGGAGGCGTAGGGAAACCGAGTCCGAACAGGGCGAATTAGTCGCTGGGTGTAGACCCGAAACCAAGTGATCTATCCATGGCCAGGATGAAGGTGCCGTAACAGGTACTGGAGGTCCGAACCGACTAGTGTTGCAAAACTAGCGGATGAGCTGTGGATAGGGGTGAAAGGCTAAACAAACTTGGAAATAGCTGGTTCTCTCCGAAAACTATTTAGGTAGTGCCTCAAGTATTACCGACGGGGGTAGAGCACTGTTTTGGCTAGGGGGTCATGGCGACTTACCAAACCAAGGCAAACTCCGAATACCGTTGAGTACAGCTTGGGAGACAGAGCACCGGGTGCTAACGTCCGGACTCAAGAGGGAAACAACCCAGACCGCCAGCTAAGGTCCCTAAAATTGGCTAAGTGGGAAACGAAGTGGGAAGGCTAAAACAGTCAGGATGTTGGCTTAGAAGCAGCCATCATTTAAAGAAAGCGTAATAGCTCACTGATCGAGTCGTCCTGCGCGGAAGATGTAACGGGGCTCAAGCCAGTTACCGAAGCTGCGGATTCACAGTTTACTGTGAGTGGTAGGAGAGCGTTCTGTAAGCCTGTGAAGGTGTCTGGTAACGGATGCTGGAGGTATCAGAAGTGCGAATGCTGACATGAGTAGCGTTAAAGGGGGTGAAAAGCCCCCTCGCCGTAAGCGCAAGGTTTCCTACGCAACGTTCATCGGCGTAGGGTGAGTCGGCCCCTAAGGCGAGGCAGAGATGCGTAGCTGATGGGAAACAGGTCAATATTCCTGTACCGATTGCAAGTGCGATGTGGGGACGGAGAAGGTTAGCTCAGCCAACTGTTGGAATAGTTGGTTCAAGCCTGTAGTCGTGCCTGGTAGGCAAATCCGCCGGGCTGAGATGAGGGGTGATAACGAGGCAGCTTGCTGCCGAAGTGAGTGATACCCTGCTTCCAGGAAAAGCCACTAAGCTTCAGCTTGCAACGACCGTACCGCAAACCGACACTGGTGCGCGAGATGAGTATTCTAAGGCGCTTGAGAGAACTCTGGAGAAGGAACTCGGCAAATTGACACCGTAACTTCGGAAGAAGGTGTGCCCTTAGTAGGTGAAGTCCCTTGCGGATGGAGCCCAACGGGGTTGCAAAAAATCGGTGGCTGCGACTGTTTATTAAAAACACAGCACTCTGCAAACACGAAAGTGGACGTATAGGGTGTGACGCCTGCCCGGTGCTGGAAGATTAATTGATGGGGTGCAAGCTCTTGATCGAAGTCCCAGTAAACGGCGGCCGTAACTATAACGGTCCTAAGGTAGCGAAATTCCTTGTCGGGTAAGTTCCGACCTGCACGAATGGCGTAACGATGGCCACACTGTCTCCTCCAGAGACTCAGCGAAGTTGAAATGTTTGTGATGATGCAATCTCCCCGCGGAAAGACGGAAAGACCCCATGAACCTTTACTGTAGCTTTGTATTGGACTTTGAACAGATCTGTGTAGGATAGGTGGGAGGCTTTGAAGCAGGGTCGCTAGATCTTGTGGAGCCAACGTTGAAATACCACCCTGGTGTGTTTGAGGTTCTAACCTAGGCCCGTGATCCGGGTCGGGGACAGTGCATGGTAGGCAGTTTGACTGGGGCGGTCTCCTCCCAAAGCGTAACGGAGGAGTTCGAAGGTACGCTAGGTACGGTCGGACATCGTGCTAATAGTGCAATGGCATAAGCGTGCTTAACTGCGAGACTGACAAGTCGAGCAGATGCGAAAGCAGGACATAGTGATCCGGTGGTTCTGTATGGAAGGGCCATCGCTCAACGGATAAAAGGTACTCTGGGGATAACAGGCTGATACCGCCCAAGAGTTCATATCGACGGCGGTGTTTGGCACCTCGATGTCGGCTCATCTCATCCTGGGGCTGTAGCCGGTCCCAAGGGTATGGCTGTTCGCCATTTAAAGAGGTACGTGAGCTGGGTTTAAAACGTCGTGAGACAGTTTGGTCCCTATCTTCCGTGGGCGCTGCAGATTTGAGGAAGCCTGCTCCTAGTACGAGAGGACCGGAGTGGACGCACCTCTGGTGTACCGGTTGTCACGCCAGTGGCATTGCCGGGTAGCTATGTGCGGAAGAGATAACCGCTGAAAGCATCTAAGCGGGAAACTCGTTCCAAGATGAGATCTGCCGGGGCCTTGAGCCCCCTGAAGGGTCGTTGAAGACCACGACGTTGATAGGCTGGGTGTGGAAGACGTGCAAGCGTTTAAGCTAACCAGTACTAATTGCCCGTGCGGCTTGACCCTATAACTTTGACAGTCCTGAAAACTTCAGGACGCAGTCATCGAATGTCTTTATGCCCTCGTGGGCGCAATCAAAAACACGCTGAAGCGATTTGGTACCCTTGGGTTCCAAGCCATCGACTCTATGAATCTGCCTGTCTGCTCTTTGAGCAGCCAGGCAACCCTTTAAAGCCTGACGACCATAGCAAGGTGGTACCACTCCTTCCCATCCCGAACAGGACAGTGAAACGCCTTAGCGCCGATGATAGTGCGGATGCCCGTGTGAAAGTAGGTCATCGTCAGGCTACCCAACCCTTCGCCCTCATACCCCTCGGTATGGGGGCTTTTGGCTTTCTGGGGCCCACGCAAAGCGTGTTTGGATGTACAGAGGTGAAAGCCGTAACTGTTCACCCCCCATCCAGAGGCGAATCAGAAGCAAGCAGAAGGATGAAGATGGACGTGCTCGGGCACCAAGGAAGGCGGGTGGATGCCCTGGAACCAAGCCGTCATGCATTGGCCCATGTACTCAAAGCTGGAGAGGCCCTGCATCGCGCAGGTCTGCACCGTGGACATGGCCGTCTCCCAGAACCGCATGCCCCGCCCTGATCGGGTGCAATACGAAATCTTTCGCTTGAGCACCAATGGCCTGAGCGCTTGCTCGGCCGCATTGTTGGTCGGATCCACCAAGGCATTGCGTGTGAACGTCCACCGGTGTTTGTCAAGAAAGATGGCCGCTTAATTTTCAAGCAGTGGATGCAGAAGGTGACTGTTTGTGCTTTGGTGGATTGAGCCAGACCTCCTTGACTTCATCCCAGTCACGCGTGGCACGCGAGTT
>NZ_BAAHAK010000012.1:0-115548 GCF_054777695.1 Hydrogenophaga soli
TAGTCGGCTCGGTGCTCCTGCACCATGCGCACAGCGCGCTCGCGGACTTCTGGGGAGAACTTCGGTGACTTGTTCATGGCTCCATCTTCTCAAGAGTTGGAGCCTCCTCAAAACCCGGGGCGGTTCACCCAGTCCGTGATGACGCTCGCACGTGCGCAGCAATACACCGATGCTGCAAAAAGCGTGTTTCCTTCGGGCACCTTGATGCAGCTTGCTGAACTCCAGCAAGCCATCAACGGTGACGGCATGGGAGGGCTCGTCTCCCCGATCGAGATGACACCCGAACAACTCGGGCGGGCGTTGCAGATGTGCCGTCAGCAGGGGTTCTCAAACTGCGACATGCAAGCCCTTGAGGTTGGACTTCACTTGAAGCACAAGTTGGGCATCGACGACTTCAAGATATTCAGCAACAGCGCGTTGAGCCACAACTACGCGGTGATCGACCCTTGCGAGATGTTCCCGAAAGGAGCCGCCGTTGACCCCTGGACAGGCCAGGGAGTACAGGAGTTGAGCATCATGAACAAGCTCAAGCTCAAGCACAACGAGAAGAACTGCAACGTCAACGAAAACATGATGGCGTTCATCGAAAAGTACGGGGCCCACTACGTGTAAAGGGCTCTCACTGCGGCCCAACGTGTTCGTTCGCGGTGGAGCCCGACACGAACCGTCTGGCCGAGGCCCGCTGCAGGAGTGCCTGGCCAGCGTGGCCCCGTGTGCGCGTTCACCAGTTGCCGGCTCGAGAATAGGTGTTCCGCAGGGGCATGTTGAGCTCCGACCGGATCGCGTTCTCGTTCGGTTCACCGCTGCGCGCGTACTTGCCCAGCCCCACGGCTCGCAACTCCTCTTTGCCCGACTCGGTGCGCGCGCACGAGGGATCTGCTGTCACGGCCACGTCGTGCTTCAACGTTCCGGCCAGGTGATGCTTGGCATGCACGAGTTCATGAGCCAGGGTGATGAACGCGTGCTCGGGATTGGCGCCGACAATGGGCCTGCCTTGGCTGTCCAGGTTCGGTTCTGCCGTTTGCTTGTTCCACGGTATCTCCGACGCCGTCCCCAGCTTCTTCAGCATCCCGCTGCCCGACGCGTTCTTCGCGAGGACCCGGTTGAACTCTTCCTGAGTCGGATGGCTGCTCAGCTGTTTCTCGATCTGCGACGCGGTGAGGCGGGGCCTCGCCACCGGAGCCTGGCCACCTTGTGCTTCCGAGATGGTGACCTTCTTCTCGCGAGTCGCCAGACCCTCGATGCTCTGCAAAAGACGCCGTCCGCTTGGCGCGGACTCGATGGTGTTCAGCGCTTCAACGACGTCGCGTTCGAAGTTGGGTGAGGTGTGGGCTCCGATCTGGATGGCCGGGAATCTGTGCATGTTTGGGCTTCTTGATAAACACGAGGGTTGACCGTGTCGCGGGGGGCGACTCGGCTGCCGACACTGCGAGACCGTGCGCGGCGGAGCCAGTTTCGGCGGGACGCGTCCCCATCAAGTCGCCTTCGCGAAGTTCCATTGAAGGAAGCGAAGCGCCTTCACGGCCATGGCCGTTCGCAGGCTCACCCGCTGGGATCATCGCTGCCGAGCGGGCGCGGGGAATGTCCACCGTTCACTGCGGCCGCCATCGCGTACCCGCTCAGGCTTGAGGTGACACGCTCCCGCAAGCGCTGCTGCACCTGGCCGTCGCCATCGTTTGGCGTGCTGGCGTGCAGGAAGGTACTCAGCACGTTCGCCTTGGCCAGCTTGTAGTCGGCTTCGGGCAGGACGCTGGCCAACCATGCGAACTCCACTTCGATGCTGCAGTCCGAGTGTTTCTGTGGCGTCATCCGCTGCGCGGAGGGATTCCAGTCCGGGGTCGTGCCTGCGGCGCCCAGCCAGGTTGCCAGTGGCATGCCCACCCACGGGTCGCGCCAAGCCTCGTCGGCTTCGCCCCTCATCTCGACGGGCAGGCTGACGACGCTGTGGCGCAGTGCCGTCAATGCTTCGCAGGCATCTTCCAATCGCATGATCTTTCCGATCGCCGCGTCGTGGGGATCCTCCCAGCCGCTCGGATTGAAAACGCTCACCCGGACCTCGGCCCGTGAAAGCCGGGTGGCGGAAATCGCCAAGGCGTGTCCGCCGTGCTCGCCCTGCTGGGTGACCCTCAGCAGCAGGTGTGCCCCATCCTCCAAGTGCGCGAGCCTGCCGGCAAGATCGACCTCTCCCCCCGATTCCACGTCAACGGTGCTGCACAGATAGGCGTGCGGCGACATGTGAGCCAGCTTGACAAGGGTGAAGGGCCGTTCCAGCGCCTCGCGAGCACGCCGCACCGCGACCTGATCGGTGCAGGCCGCCTCGAGGTGACGCAATGCGCCTTGAATGACCTTGGACAGCCGCCACTTCTCCCGGATGGGGACGCCGTGGTCCAGCGTGCCGGCGGCGCCGGCCAGTACCTGGAGGTCTTCGGGACGGACTCCAGACACGGTGCGCAACAACGCGGGCTCGACATGCGCCGGCGCTTGGTGCGCACCCGCAGGCACCCGGCTGACAGGGATCGGCCCAGGGGCGACCAGGCGGCGTTCCAGGCGGTCCGATTTCTCGCAGCGGCGTGCGAGCGGACCGTGGACCCCGTCTACCAGGAAGTGAAGCCCGCCCGACGTGCCGACTTCCAGCCGACCCTGCGATGCCTCGCCATTTGGCCACCGCAAGACGGCCCGCGGCGACATGAAGCCGCCAGGCCTTGGATCCGAAGCCTGGTTTGCGCGCGCGGACAAGCCTGCAGGGGGTTGCACCACCGCACGTGCAGGCTGGTTTGGCCTCTCTTCCGGCCGGGTGTCGCCACCGCTCGTGGGGGCGTCGGAATGCGTGCGGCGGTGGAGTGATGCGGCCGAGAGGCACTGTCCCATGATGATCTTTTGTCAACAGAGAGAGGGCCAACAGTAGCGCGGCTGCGCTCATCCATTGCAGTTTGCGCGAAGATGCGAGCGCCTTCCCGAAGTCAAGCACTCGTCGACGACCATGGCCTGGCTGCGCTTCACGCCTGGCGCCGCGATACCGCCCTGTGGCCTGGCGCTGACCACGCCGTGGCCCGGCGGTTCGGCGTCACTGGCCAGCTTGTGCTGGACGACAAGCCGCTGTCCCTTCAGCCCATGAGCGAGACTCAGCCGCCATCGTTCAGCGGCACACCGCAGACACCCGGCATTGACGTCTCGCCACTGACCACCGCACAGGCCGAGGCAGTGCGCGCCTTCATGGACCATGCCTGGGCCGAGGCCATCGGCAGCGACGCCCGTCTGCGCAACGACGACGTGATCATGGACGGCTGGATGCGCACCGTCGCCCATCTGCGCGAAGACTCGTACTGCGGTTCCGTGGCCAACGACACGCGGTGGCAGTTCGACGCGGTGCAGGCAGGCTGGCTGGCCGAGGTGGCCGACCATGCGCTGAAGGGCTTGTCCCGTTACGACGCTCTCTTGTCCTTGACCCGCGGCGCTGAGGACATCGTGCGCAAAAGGTTGGAAAACGAAGACGTGAGCCAGGTGGCCTACAGCAGCGTGCCGCCCAACCTGCGTGGCGACTTCCTCGACGAAGCGCGGCGCCGCGCCGCCGACTGGCCCGAACAGTCGCTGTTCATCGAGCTGGTCGGCGTGGCCCGCTCGATGGGAAAACCGGTCGCGGCGGCGACGAGCATCGAGGTCGCGGGCCAGGTGCTGCAGGCCTTCGATCAACTGCTCAACCAACCCAGCTACGGCATCTTGGCGCCTGACGTGCCCCCGGCCGTCGGCCCGGGCACGACCGAAGGCTGTTGAGCGGCACCTCAACGGCATCACCGGCGGCCCGACGCCCAGGCGTGATCACTTGGCCATCGGGCGCTGGGACTCCTTGTCCAGCGCCGTCAAGCCCCGCGCTGCGGTCAGCAGCGCGGCTTGCAGGGCAGCGGCGCTGTGCGGCCTGCGCAGCAGCACCTCGCCGGCCCCCACTTGTTGGCGCACCTTGGCGGCAATCGCCTCAGGCGTGGTCGGCTTACCCCCCGTGGTGGCCTGGATGGACGCCAACATCGCCAGCGCCACCCGGGGCGGGATCGCACCCTCGTGGTCGCGCGGGGGCCTGTGGGGCAAATCGCCCTGCAGCGCGTCGCGCGCACCCGGGGTGGGCGCCTGGCTCTTCGCCCTCGCGGCTTCGCCCGCGGTGGGCACCGGCTGGAACGTTGCGATGCTCGGCGGGAACCTCATGCCATTGATCGACATGCCAATCTCCTCATGCTCTCAAGAAGGTGAACGAGTCGTCGGGTGTCCCGATCTTGTTTCCCTGCGCAACAACTGCCTTGCGCTGCTCTTCGAGCAGCAGGTATTTCAGCGGGCTCTCTCCGGGCTCGGGGGAGCTCTCGACGTGCTCGCAGGTCGAGATCAGCAGCGCGATCGCGTCCGCACGACAGCTCTCGTGGTCCTGGTCGGGATCCCGCATCAGCTCGCCAGTCACTTCCTCGATCAGCGCGTGAAAGCGACGCACCAGCTCCGGGTTCAGTCCCTTCGCCTCCGACGGCGTGGGTGCGGGCGCCGGGCTGCGGTGCGAATCCCCGTGGCCCACGTCGCCGCCCGACGCGCCGTTCACCGGCGTGAAGATGTCGGTTCGGCTGAATGCAAGACTGTCCTTGAACACGTTTCCTTCCCTGGAAATTTTTGTGAAGGCCAGGATCCCGGCCGTGCGGAGCAGCGCCGTTGTTAATCGTGGCGCACCTTCTCCCGCACCGAGAGCAAGCAGGTGCCGTCGGCATCCGTCAGCGCCGGGCCATCCGCCAAACTGCCGGGCTGCGAGGCAGCCACGCGTGCCAGCAGCTGCGGCTCGTCCGGGTGGACGGGGGCAAGAACCGTGGACAGGCTTCTTTGCTGTTCATCATGCGGGGAATGGGTTGGTAGAGGCTCCCATGCTCGGGCAGTTGACCCTGGTGGCGGGTGCGTCACCCGAAGCGGTGCGGGTGCAAGCGAAGCGCATCCGCCTTCGCTTGTGGTGGCGGGCACGCTGGCGCAGGTGGCCAGCGGATCTTTGTTGGCTGGCGTAATGCTATTTAATTGATAGCTGCTTACGCTTTTTTATAAAGCGGTGGAGGCTGTTTTTTCTTGAGGTTTTGGAGTGCTGGAGCGGTCAGCCCCCGCCAGCGCGGCAGCGGGGCTGGCCTGGGCGTCGCGCTTGAGGTTGTTGAACTGCCAGCCCAGCGACTCGATCACGCTGTCCATGCTGTGCAGGTCCACCGTGTGTTTGAGCGCACTCAGGCGCCCCATCTCGCCCTTCCAGTCCAGGCCCTCGGGTTTGGCGTCGGGGGATTTCACGGCAGACAGCACGTAACGCCCCCCTTGAACCGACGGCACAAAGGGCGGGGTCTTGTCCTGCAAGCGGCTCAACACCTCGCCGCTGACGTTGTAGGCGCGAATCAGGCCGTTGGCATGCTGGTTGTGTGCGCCATGGCGCTCCAGGGTTTTGGGGTGAACTGCGGCGGCATTGAACACCACCGCCTTGCTGTGGGTGGCCAGCGCCTGGGCCTGGGCCAGGCCGCCGCCCTTGGAGTGCCCCACAAACGCCACCTGCCCCGGCACCGCCTCGGTGATCTTGAGCGCCGTGCGGATGGCCTGGTCGTACTGGCGGGCGCGGTGGCCTGCACCTTGCTGGAGGTTGGTTTTCCAGTCCTTGGCGGCCATGTCGCCGCTGGTGGTGCCGCGGTTGGCCAGCACATACCGGTCGTCGGGCGTTTTGTACACGGCGGCAAAGTAGCCGGTGCTGGGGTCCGCCAGGTCTTTGTCGCTCAGGTTGAGCGCCGCCAGTTCGTGGCCGGACAAACGTGTGTACCCCTCGGGCAACAGGGTCGCGGAGGGTTGGTCGGCGTACACGTCGCGGGCCAGCAGCGCGTGGTGGAAGACGGGGGCAAGCTCCTCCATCTGCTGCGCCAGGGCGGGTTGTTGCTGCCGCCACTTGGGCAACTGGGCCAGCACGTCCTCCACCTGGGCCTTGATGGCCAGGGGTTTGGCGGCATCGCCTTCGGCAGACGCCGCGGGAGGGCTCGGTGCATCGAGCGTCAAAGGCGGTGGCAAACGCACGCGCACCGGGGCCAGTTCACCGCCCGCGTCCAGCGGGCGTTGCGGGGCGCGGGTCAAGGCCAACGGTGCGACCGGGTCCGGGTGAGCACGGGGCAGCGCGGACGGCAGCACCCCCGGTGTGCTGGCGTGGCTTCGTGCGGAGGGGAGCGATTGGATGGACACGGTGGACGAGCATGCCCAGCCCCCTGTGCACCAAGGCCCTGGGGGCGAAGCAGCCAGCCCGAAAACGAAAGGTCGTTGGCCGTTGGCCGCGGGCGGCATGTGCGGGGCATGGCCACGCCGTCAGCGTGTTTCGCCGCATCAACGTCGGCTTCGTGTGCGGCCTGCGGCAGCTGGGGGGTGTGCGTAGATTGAGGTTCAGCACATCACCCACACAGGTTCCTCCACCATGCTGAACACCTCCACCGACATCGCCCCCATTCCCTGGGCGGACTTGCCCGCCAACACCGCGTTGAACGTGCGGCAGGCCACGCCCTTCGATGCCTCCATCGTGGCCCGCATCTACAACGAATCGCTCCCACCGGGAGCGCCTACCCATGCGGATGCCAACACCCGCATCGGGGGGCGTTTGTTGGCCAGCAGTCGGCTCCAGCGCCTCACACCCGAACTCATGGTGGGCTGGATCAACGCCCACCGACAGAACAGCCGCCCCTTGTGGGTGGCCCACACCGAGGGCAAGGCCGTGGGCTGGCTGAGCCTGCTGGGCTTCTCGGACCGGCCCGCATGCAGTTATGCAGCCGAGGTGGCTGTCTACGTGGCCAGCGGCTGGCAGCGCCAGGGTGTGGGCCGGACCCTGCTGGAGCACGCCTTTCGGGAAGCACCGCACTGGGGCATCGACCGGCTCATGGCCTTCATCTGGCACGACAACATGGGCAGTCGCCGCTTGTTTGCCCAATGCGGCTTCGGCCCTTGGGGGGCGCTGCCCGGCGTGGTTTGGGCCGAGGGCATGGGGCGCGACATGCTGATCGTGGGGCGGCAGCTTTGACGGGGCCACACCATGTCCGGTGAAAAGACCGAAGAGCCCACCAAGAAGAAGCTCGACGACGCCCGCAAGAAGGGGCAAAGCCCCAAAAGCCAGGACGTGAATGCGGCGGTGAGTGTGGTGGGCCTGATGGTGGTGCTGATGGTGATGGCCGAGACCATGTTCGACCGCATCTCGCAAACCCTGGAGCAGGCCTTGCTGCAAGGGCTGCAGGTCCACGACAACGACACCTTGCTGGCGTTGATGGCCGACACCCTCAAAAGCGCCGTGGGCACGGTGGCCCCCGTGGTGCTGGCCTCGGTGGCGCTGGGGGCCTTGGCCGCGTTTGCTCAAGTGGGGGTGAACATCTCGTTCGACCCCGTGAGCCCCAAGTTCGACAAGCTCAACCCCGCCGAAGGCTTGAAAAAGCTGTTCTCGGTGCGCTCGTTCATCGACTTCCTGAAGATGGTGGTCAAAGCCATCGCGCTGGCCGCGGTGCTGTGGGTGATGATCAAGGGCATGGTGCCCCTGCTGGTGGGGGCCACGTACTTCGACCCGCTGGGCGTGGGCATGATGGCGTGGAAAACCATCATCAAGCTGCTGGCCGCGGGCAGTGTGGTGTTCATCGTGGTGGGCCCGGTGGATTTCGGCCTGCAGCTGTGGCTGTTCAAGCGCGATCAGAAGATGTCCAAGGACGACGTCAAGCGCGAGCACAAGGAAAGCGAAGGCGATCCGCAGCTCAAGGGCCAGCGCAAGCAGTTGGCCCATGAAATCGCCAGCAGCCCGCCCGAAAAACGCGTGCCCGGGGCCTCCGTGGTGGTGACCAACCCCACGCACTACGCGGTGGCCTTGCGCTACGAGCCGGGCGAGACGGCGCTGCCCATCATCGTGGCCAAGGGCATGGACGCGCAGGCCATGCGCATCCGCGCCATTGCCGAGCAGTCGGGCGTGCCCATCGTGGGCAACCCGCCCCTGGCCCGTGCCCTGCACAAGCTCAACCTGGACGACCCGGTGCCCGAAGAACTCTTCGAGTCGGTGGCCGCAGTGCTGCGCTGGGTGGGCTACTTGAAATCACTGTCCACCGAATCAAGCGCTTCACCATGACCTCGCTCACCGCCATTCCCTCCGGTTCGGCCACCTCCTCTGCCCGCGGCATGGCTCCCCATGCCGACCCCGCGGAGGGGGCGGGCCGCGTGACCAACGAACCAGCGCGTCAAACGCCTCCGGCAGGCGACCCGGCCCTGGCCCCACGCAGCGCTGCGTCGGCGGATGGGGGCTTGCCTCCGCGTGCGGCGCTGGGTGAATTGCGCCAGCGGCGTCCCAGTGCGCCCGCCCGTGAAGGCGTGGGGGCACCCCCGCCCCCGCCAGAAGCGGCCACGGACTTCATGGGCCGCCTGGCCTCGGGCGCGGTGGTGGCGGGCGGGTATGCGGCCCATGCCTTGGCCGCCATGGCCAAACTGTGGGTGGGCGCGGTGGCGGTGTCTGCGGGCTACCGTGCCGTGCGCAACCCCACCGACTACCTCTTTCACCCGGTGGCCACCACCATCGGGGCGGCCACGTTTGGCGCCCGAACCACCCAGCACACCCTGGACCAGGGTCGTGCGCAAGTGCAAGCCGCCTATGGCGACCACTTTCCCGCCCATGCCGCCTGCGACCGGGTGACCCCGGAAATCAGCTGGAACCTGGCCCACATTGCGGGGAACTACGGGCAGTTGGGCCGCAACCACCGGATGCAGCCCGAGCAAATGCACATCGCGGCCTACACCTCGCTGGCCGATCCACAGCATGTGGTCAACCACGAGTTCATCCACTGCCACACCCACCCGAACTTCCTGCGGGCCATTGAGAAAAGCCCGGACGCCGTCAAGATCGACGAGGGCATCACCGAGCACCTGGCCGATCAGCTGCCTGGGCACTGGGCCACCAAGCTGGGCGTGTACGACCTGTCCCGTCTGCCCGATGGCAAGACCTGGACGCAGGCCGCCGCCGAGCTGGAGAAGGCGGTGGGGCGCGAAGTGCTGCATGCGGCCGTCTTTTCGGGGGCCAGCGACGCGGTGTACCAGGTGAGCCAGGCGATGCTGCAGATCTGGTCCAAGGTGCCCGACCCGGATGTGTGGATGTCGGCCATGGCCGCCCCGAGCAAGGCCCGACAGCCGCTGGCGGAGGCGGTGATCGGGGCCTCGCTGCTGTACCAGGACCGTTTGCCGGAGCCCATGCTGGGGTATCCCCCCAGGCCGGTGCTGCCCATTGCGCGTGTGGACGACATCGGCCCCGCCGATGCGGCGCGGCTGCGCGAGCAGGCCCAACAGGCGCGTGAACGCATCGGCCCCCGCTTCGACCTGGCGTTTTGCCAGGCCGGCAAAACCCAGCAACGGCGGGCGCTGATGGACATCCAGGATGACCTGGCCCGCCACTGGAAGCCGGTGCTGACCGGCAAGGCCTGAGGCCCGTCAGGGGCGACACACGGCGTGGCTTCGCTTCCCGGGATGGGGCTTCGCCTGGGTGCAGCAGGGTCGGGCCCCGGACCCTAGATTGACCTCATTCCCTGGGGAGCGTTCCCCGAACACCCATTGCCTTCAGCTGGAGACCCGCATGGCCATTCGCCTCAGCCCCACCCTGGGCAACGACCTCACGATGGCGGGCCTCATCGTGGCCATCGTTGCCCTGATGATCCTGCCGCTGCCCACGGCGCTGATCGACTCTCTGCTGGCCATCAACATCGCCGCCAGCGTGCTGTTGCTGATGACCACGCTGTTCATCCCCAACGCGGTGTCGCTGTCCACCTTTCCGTCGCTGCTGTTGTTCACCACGCTGTTCCGGCTGTCGCTCAACATCGCGTCCACCAAGGCCATCTTGCTGCATGCCGATGCCGGTCACGTGATCGAAAGCTTCGGCAACCTGGTGGTGGGGGGCAACCTGGTGGTGGGCATCGTGGTGTTCATCATCATTTCGGTGGTGCAGTTCATCGTGATCTCCAAGGGGTCGGAGCGCGTGGCCGAAGTGGGTGCACGGTTCACCCTGGACGCCATGCCCGGCAAGCAGATGAGCATCGACGCCGACTTGCGTGCCGGTCTCATGACGGGTGACGAAGCCCGCCGCAAACGCTCCTTGCTGGCCATGGAAAGCCAGATGCACGGGGGCATGGACGGGGCCATGAAGTTCGTGAAAGGCGATGCCATTGCCGGGCTCATCATCACCCTGGTCAACATCCTGGCCGGGATCGTGGTGGGCGTGCTGTACCACGGCATGACGGCGGGCGAGGCCTCCACCCGGTTTGCCGTGCTGTCCATCGGTGACGCCATGGTGTCGCAGATCCCTTCGCTGTTCATCTGCGTGGCCGCGGGTGTGCTCATCACCCGCGTGGCCGACGAACACGAAAAGAAGCCCCGTTCCCTGGGGCAGGAAATCAGCGCCCAGCTGACACGCACCCCGCGGGCCATGTACCTCGCCGCCACCCTGACCCTGGCGTTTGCCCTGGTGCCCGGCTTCCCGGTGGTGCAGTTCATTGCCTTGGCCGTGGCCTTGGCCGCCACCGCGCACATGCTGGGCCGTGCCCGCCGCAAGGAAGAGGCCAACGTCATCTCCAAACCCATCAGCGCCTTGCAGCGCGAAGGGGGCAAGGGCGATGCCCCGGCCATCCTGCTGCAGCCGCCGCACTTTGCCAAGCCGCTGGCCATCCGCATGTCGCGCCCACTGGGCGACCTGCTGGAGGCCGACCGGCTGGACGTGGCCCTGGAATCGGAGCGCAGCAAGCTGCAAGCGCATTTGGGCCTGCCCTTTCCCGGGGCGGCCATGTGGGTGTCGGGCGACTTGGAGGGGCACAGCTTTGACGTGCTGCTGAACGACGTGCCCACCAGCCGCCACGAGGTGCCCGGGCGCATGCTGCTGGTGACCGACCCCCAATCCCCCTTGGCCAGCGGCGCCGAACGGCACGGGGCCATCCTGGGCATGGCCGAGTCCCTGTGGTTGCCACCGGCCGCTGTGCCCGACGCCCAGCGGGGTCAGGCCTGTCTGGACCTGGAGCACGTGATCGCCGCCCAGGTGTTTGACGTGCTGCGCCGCCATGCCCACATGTTCATGGGGGTGCAGGAGGTGCAGTGGGTGATCGACCGCGTGGTGGCCGAGTACCCGGGCCTGGTGGCCGAGGTGCAAAAAATCCTGCCGCTGCAACGCATTGCCGAGGTGATGCGACGGCTGCTGGAGGAGCAGGTGCCCATCCGCAACATCCGCAGCATTTTCGAGAGCCTCATTGCCTGGGGCCCCAAGGAAAAGGACATGCTGCTGCTCACCGAGTACGTGCGCGGCGACCTGGGGCGCTACCTGGCATTTGAGGCCTCGGCGGGCAGTGGCCAGCTGGGGGCCATTCTGTTGGACCCCGGCATCGAGCAGGCCATTCGCCAGTGCATCAAACCCACGCCCGCAGGCAATTACCTGGCCATGCCCCCGGAAAACGCCATGGCACTGACCGACCGCATTGCCGCCATCGCGGGCGATCCTGCGAAAGGGGTGGCGCTGGTCACGTCCATGGATATCCGGCGTTATGTGCGCAAGATGATCGAGGCCCGCCTGGACTGGCTGCGCGTGTACTCCTTCCAGGAACTGGGCAGCCTGATTGAACTGCGGCCCATCGGGCGTGTGACGGGCTGATCCGACAGGCGCCGCACACCATGACACGCACCGAAGGCCGTCGCCCGCTCCGCGTCCTGACCGCGGCGGAAATTGCCCAGCTGCAACAGGCCCCCCGCGGCGCGGCGCAGGTTGCGGCGCTTCAATCGGCCGATCGGTTTCGTCGCACCTTGTCGGGGACGTCCCGCCGCGGAGACACGCCGCCGCTCCCGCTGTCATCGCCGCCCTCATCGCTGTCTGCCTCCGGCTCGGTTCACCGGCCCGAGGGGCAGGGCACCGTCTCCGCGCACACGCAGGGCCTCCAAGCGGCCCGGTTGATGGATGCTGAGGCCGTGCCCGAGTGGCCGACCGTGCCCGACCTTGTGGCGGGCGAAGACGGCCTGGGCTTGGACCCGGTGGCGGCGCGCACGCTTCACACCTCCGCGGCGGCGCAACACACCGACGCCCCTGCGGAGGCCGCCCGGGTGACTGCCGGGGGGGGCGTGGACGTGACCCAGGATCCCTGGCCCGAGCAGATGGCCCAGACCATTGCGGCCTTGTGCGCACGCGCCGCGCCGTCGTTCGTGAACTGGACCGTCACCCTGCCCATGGATCCCGCGGTGCTGCCCGAAACCGACCTGCGCCTGAGTCTTTCGCAACACTGGTTGTCGCTTCGCTTCATCACCCAGTCGCCGCATTCCCACCACTTAGTCTCCACCCATCGGCACAAGTTGCTTGAACAGCTGGAGCGTTTGCCCCAGCTGCCCCATGGAATTGACATCGAGGTGACATGAACGGCCCATCCGCATCGACTGCTGCCCGTGCTGTGCAGGTTGACAGCGTGGCACGCCACCTGCCGTCGGTGCCCCCTGAGGTTGCGCGGGCCACGCGGGTGGGATTTGACCGTCGTTGGCCCCGCTGGTTGGCGCAGTGCGTCGGTCTGGAAGGTGTCCAGGTGTACCCCGGACACGCAAGCCGCGAACAGCTGGTGTTGGCGCTGGCGTGCGCCCACGGTGAGGCTCAGCTGGCGATGGATCCCGCACCTTGGCCCGCGTTGCAGTTGGCCGCAGGCTTGGACGATCCCGCCTTGGCGTGCGAGGTGACCCATGCCTTGCTGGCCCCGCTTCTGCATCGCTTGTCCGCGCTGTGGCCAGGGGCGCAGGTGCGCTCCGTCAGCCGAAACACGGCCAACCCCACCACCCGCATTCACCTGCCTTGTGTCGGGCACCCAGATGCCGAGGTGAACCTGCTGCGGCTGGAACCCCGGTTGGCAGCCCACATGGGGAGCGTGCTGGCCCACGCCGTGACGCCGGAGTTGGGTGAGCTTCGCACGCTGCGCGTGCCCATGCGCATCACGCTGTTTGAGCGGACCCTGCCCCGCCACCGATTGCAGGCGCTGTCGGTGGGGGATGTGGTGTTGAACGGTGTGGCCCATCGCTCGGACACACATTGGCAGGCGACATTGAAGTTTGGAACGGGAATCATCATGCAAGCCACCGCAGACATCGACCTCCACCAACCCCGCGCCAGCGTGGTCGCGGAACCCCGCATCATCGAAGACGATGCCCCCCCCGCTGCCGAATGGGCGCGGCAGCCGCCGGACCTGGACCGCCTGCAGGTGCCGGTGGCGTTCGAGATCGACAGCGCCCGCGTCAGCCTGGGCGAGCTGGCCAGTCTGGGGGTGGGCTCGGTGATCGAGCTGGATGTGGGGGTGCTGGACGCTTCCGTGCGGTTGGTGTGTCACGGGCAGACCCTGGGGATCGGCCAACTGGTGGCCGTGGGAGAACAGCTGGGCGTGCGCATCGTTCAAATGGGGGTGGCGTCATGATGCCGCTGCCCAGTGCCGATCCAGTCTCGTTGTTTCTGGTGCTGGCCGCGATGGCGGTGCTGCCGTTTGCGGCCATGGTGGTGACGTCGTACACCAAGATCGCCGTGGTGCTGGGCTTGCTGCGCAACGCCATTGGCGTGCAACAGGTGCCGCCCAACATGGTGCTCAACGGCGTGGCCATGATCGTGTCGTGTTACGTCATGGCCCCGGTGTTGATGGAAGCCTCGGAGCAAATGCGCATCACATCCCCCGGCTCGGCACAGTCCAACGCGCAGCAGATCATCGGAGCCGCCGATGCCGCGCGCGAGCCCTTGCGCCGCTTCCTCGAAAAACATGCCGATTCGGCTGAAAAGGCGTTCTTCCTGAAGTCGGCCATGGCCATCTGGCCCCCCGAGCGTGCCGCCAAGCTGAAGAAGGACGACCTGCTGGTGCTCGCCCCCGCGTTCCTGCTGACCGAGTTGACGGCGGCCTTTCGCATCGGCTTTTTGCTGTACCTCGCGTTCATCGTGATCGACCTGGTCATCGCCAACGTGCTGCTGGCCATGGGCTTGTCACAGGTCACGCCGACCAACGTGGCCATTCCGTTCAAGTTGTTGTTGTTTGTGGTGCTGGATGGGTGGTCCAAGCTCATCCATGGCCTGGTGCTCACCTACCGCTGACCGACCATGCATTACGAAAACGTCATCCGACTCACCTCTGAAGCGCTCATGATGTGCCTCCTGCTGTCGCTGCCTGCGGTGGCGGTGTCGGCCATCGTGGGCCTGCTGATCTCCTTTGTGCAGGCGGTGACGTCCTTGCAGGACTCCAGCATTTCCCAGGGCATCAAGCTGCTGTCCGTGACCGTGGTGGTGGCCATTTGTGCGCCGTGGGCCGGTTCCACCCTGCTGCGTTTCGCCGAGAACCTGTTGGCGGCCATGTTCCTGTGAACACCCGGATTCGCCCCACTTCGTCGTCCCAGGCTGCCGCCGACGTTCGGCGGCACGAGGCCCTGTTGCACACCCAAAAGTCGGGGGGGCAGGGCGGCTCGGTGCACCGCGGGCAGTTTGGGGGCTACGTGTTCCGGCTGGGGCGGGCACCTGCGCCGCCTGCTGCGCGGCGGCCGCCACCCTTGCGGCGACGGCCACCTCGGCCTCCAGGCGCACAGTCTTTGGAGCTGGAGCACGACGCAAGCCACGATGCCCTGTCCAACATGGGGCCATCGGCGGAGTCTTCGGCCTGGCAAGACCAGGCCCTTTCGGCCAGCTTGGACATGGAGGGATCGCACACCCACGACGACACCAACGACCCCATGCGAGACGGGGAAGCCCAGGCCCCCTACCGGGCCATGCAGTGGAAGCTGGGGCTGCGCGAACGCCCTGCGGGGCAAGATGCAACCGGTTTCGCCGACGCGCAGCCCTTGGCGGGGCTGCAAGCCCAAGCCCTGTTGCCTGGCGAGGTGGCGAGCGCTCCCGTCCATCACGACGCCTTGGCGCTTGCCCTGGTGAACCAGATGTTGGCCCAACGCCCGGCAGCGCCCAGTGCACCCGGGGTGCCAACGCAGGCCACGCGTTTGCAACTGGCAGCCGTTCGAGCCTACCTGCTGGCGGTGCACGAACACCAACTGGCACCCGGCCCCCTGTCCACGTTGGCTCACGTCAAACAGCTGTTGCTTGACCGAGCCCCGGGGGGCGGCCAGGGACCGGTCCGCACCTTGCCCGACGAGGCCCAGCAAAACCTCAACCTGTTGTTGCCGCTGAAGCTGCTCCACGCCGATCGGCCCCGCACGCCCGAGCAAATTCAGCAGGCGTGCGACCGCATCGAGTTGTCGTGCCAGCTGACGTTGGCGTCCGTTCCTCCGGCCACACCATGAGCTTCGAACGTTATCAATCGCTGGTGCGCGAACTGTGTCAGGTCATTGACCTGCCCGATGCCGACAGTGTGCTGCAACGAGGCAGCATCGAGGTCGAAGGCTTTGAGGTGCACCTGGCGAACTTCCAGAACGACCCCGGGGCGATGTACCTCAACTTCCACTACGGCATCGTGACGGCCGGGCGCACGATGCGCATCTTTCGCCTGCTGCTGGAGGCCAACCTGAGCGTTTATGCCCAGGACCAGGCCCAGCTTGGCGTGAATGCGGACACCGGGGGCATCGTCCTCATCGTGCGTGTGCCCATGGGCGATTCGATCACGGGGGCTTGGCTGGCTGAAACCATGACCCACTACGTCGAACACGGTCGCTACTGGCGCGACAACATTTCCAACGCCACCGACGAGATGTTTGTGGGCATCTGCGCGGGTGACTACTTCTGGATACGGGCTTGAGCACCCAGAGAACCGGCCATGCCGAACCCGGGCCAGGCTT
This sequence comes from Hydrogenophaga soli, assembly GCF_054777695.1. Classification (NCBI taxonomy): domain Bacteria; kingdom Pseudomonadati; phylum Pseudomonadota; class Betaproteobacteria; order Burkholderiales; family Comamonadaceae; genus Hydrogenophaga; species Hydrogenophaga soli. Next base: position 15,787 of record NZ_BAAHAK010000012.1, read on the forward strand.
TACCAGAGATGTCCCGGCAGGATGGGCACTGCCTTGGGCGGTGGCGGCGGCGCCACGGAGGGTGCCATGCGGGATGCAAAGAGCGCATCCGCGGCCGCCGCCGCGTCCACACCGAAGTCGGACATCGACCAATCCGGGCGGTTTTCCTTGCGCAGGTCGAGGCGGTAGCCCACGCTGTAGACGGTTTGGATGCGGATCCGGGAATCCATGTCGTTGACCGACAGCTTGCGACGCAAACGGTAGATGTGTTGTTCCAGCGTGCGTTTGCACACCTCGCTCGATCGGCCCCAGACCCGGGCCGCCAAACTCGACATGCCCACCACCCGCCCCACGTTGGTGAACAACACCCAGGCCAGCGAGAACTCACGGGAGGTGAGGCTGACTTCCACGCCCTCGTGAAAGACCGCGGACGTTGCGGGGTCCAGCGAAAACGGACCGATGTCCACCCGTTGGTTGGAGTGCACGGGGGCCAACCCCACTCGGGCGCGCAAGCGTGCCAGCAGTTGGCACACGCTGCCGTTGTGTTCTGCGTAATCGGTGGCGCCGTACGCCAGGGCCTCGGCCATGCCGACCCCTTGACCGTCTCCCACCACGATCACGGGCACTTGGTGTCCCGCCTTCATCTGCAGCATGGACAGCCAGTCCGCCAGGTGCGTGGCGTTGTCTTCCAGGACAACGGCCTGGGTGTCCCCTTGTTTGAGTTTGTGCAACAGGGTGCCGATGGATGGCATGGCGAGGACCTCAACGCCTTGGGCTTGCAGGTCTCTGCACACGGCGGCCCCTTTTGTTTGCCGTGCAAATAAGGTCATGACTTTCACTTTGGCCTCCTGCTTTCAAAAGTCTGGCGATGCGATTGCGTCCTCCCCTTTTGTCTTTCTTGGGTCTATTTTTATGGAAATGATACTGCCCAATGAGGCGCATTATGTCAAGCGAGTAAGTTCTGAGGCTGAACTTTCTCCAATTCAGAAATGCACTGGGTATTCAGACTTTGCATGCATTCCCGCCCACATGGCATCAACCCTGATCGTGCGTTGGTGAAGCTGTGCTTGCCCACCTCCATGAACCCCTTGGTCATGGGAAAAATACTCGTGCCGGAGATCGACGCGCGAAGCCAGTGCACCGATCTATCGGAGGCAGACGCCTCTTGCAACGGCCTGATCACGGGTGCTGGTTTGGACTGAACGGATGCGGGGCTTGAATTTCCAAAAATAAGGAAAATCTGATTCAATGTAGTCCAATTCCGACGAGGGTAATTCAGGAAACTCTGACCCCTCTGGCTGTGTGTAATGAATCAGTAATCTTTCAATGATTCAATCGAAATTTTTCCGATTTCGGTGTATTAATTGTTTTTATGAAGGGGGATATAAATTAATGAATGACATTGCTTGCTGAAAATATGGTAGCTGGATTTGTTTTTCCACCCCTCCTCAGTAAACCCTTCCATTCGGACCAGCTCACTTCACCATGAGCAGGTCATTCAATTTATCAAATTTGTAGCATTCAATTCAGGCGAACAAAGCAGGAAAGACCATATTGTTTGACTTTTCTGTGGAGCGGTGTCGCCACGCCCGATGAATGCCAGGGCGTTCCCCTTGCATTCATCGGCCAGCATCAACCGTCCTTGAGCACAATCAGGCGTGGGCCGCCTGGGACTCGGTGATGTCCTCAATGACCACGCTGGATGGGCGTGGAGGTGTTCGACCGCTCGCGGTTTTGCCCGCTTCGGCCAGCGTTTGACGCAGGCTGTCCGCCACCAGGTTGTCCAGCGCAGCTTGCTGTTCGCTGGGGCGCTCCTGGGTGTGAAAGGTCTGGAGTTCTGCCACACGCTGCTGCAACTCCTGAATGGAACGAGGCTCCACGGTGCCCAGGGACTCTCCCCCTGGCCCGCTGACCAGGCTGCGAATCTGTTGCAAACCTTTGCCCACTTGCCGCCCGCCCCAATTGAGGGCCAGTTCCGCGCCGCGGGCAATGGGGCCGGGCAGGGTCATGGCCATCATGGTCATGACCAGGGCCGCGTAGTAGGGGGCGGTGGCGTCGGCCTCGACGAGACCATGAGGGGTCATCCTCTTGGACACCTTGTCCGCCGACAGCGCCAGCGCCATGACCATGCTGGTGGCAGCCATGCCCTTGAACCGCTCCATGGCATCTTGGCGGGTGGCCTGCTTGTTCAAGGCGCTTTGCATCATCACCGCCGTGACCACGGCGCTGTCGGCGGCCAGGTCCACCGTGCCAATGGGGTCGGGCTGGATCAGGTACACCGTGGAGGCGGTGATGGCCGTGGCAAACATCGTCAAAGCCAGTTTGGATGCAAAGTCGGGGTTGGAGGCCGAATCCCGTGGCACCACGGTCCCTGCGGCCTCCTGGGCTGCGCTGATGCCAAAGGCCTTGTCCAGGCGTTCGGTGCACAGCGCAATCGACTCCAGCAGGTGGGTGCACTGCGAATTGAGCGTGCGCGTGAGTTCGCGACCCGATGCCGGATCGGAAAAGTCCAAACGAGCTTGCTGCAAGGCCAGGCGACCGGTCTCCAGCTGTTGCCACAGGCCCGACAGCTCAGCCTTTACCGCCTCGCCCACTTCGCCGGGGGTGATGCTGCGTCGCATGGTGTCTGCACGCCCGGCAAGTCCCGCCCGCTCCAGTCCGCTTGCCGCCGCGCGCACACCCGCCTCCACCACCTTGTTGGCACCGCTCTTGACGTTGTTCCACACAAAAGGGGCAATCAGGGCGGTTCCCGCTGCCAAGGCAAAACCGGCATGGGCCAACTTGTTGTGCTCAACCGCCAGGGCGTGCTGTTGCACGCCCGGGGAACCGTACTTCTTCGACATCTCGATGGACAGGAAGATGGCATTGAGCAGGGCGGGATAGAAATGCACCTCGTCGGCCTGTCGGCCCAGTTCACCGCCGGCCAAGGGGAAGGGCAAGCCGTCGGCGGTGGGCCGCAACGTTGCCCCCCCCACGCTCACCACCGCCTTGCTGGCCGCCGCCACCGTGTAGGCAAAGGTTTTGGCCTGATTGGCCAGCAGTTTGCTGGGCACCAACATGGGCCACAGGTTGACCATGTTGGCCAGCGCCTTTGCCGCGCGCCCGGCGCTGGAGGTGCCGTGTTCCAGCGGATTCAGAGCCTGTTCGATGGTCTGAATGTCTTGAAGCACCGTCTTTTGAAACCGCGGCTCCATGCCATGTCCGCCCTGCACCAGTGCGCGCAGGTCTTGCAACTGCTGTCGGCATTGCGCAAAGGTGTAATCGGCAGGCGCTTCGGGGTCGCGCCCGCGCAGCTGCAGCAAAAACGCCGGGTCGTCGGCATGGGGTTGCAGCATGGTGCGCAGGTCACTGAGCGACCACAGGTTCTGTGCCGTGGACGTGGCCACCGTCCGGGCACCTTGGAGTCCGCCAAGCACCGCAGCGCTCGCACTGCTGGCCGCCCGCCAAAGGCTACCCGTGATGCCGCTGGCGTCCGTCGACGATGCAGACACCGCGGGCGTGGCACCGCGAGGCGGCAGGGAGTCTGAAACGGGCGAACCGCCCGCCGCGTCAGCACGCCGTCCGTGCAGCGGGTGCGTGTCCACCGCCGCGGGGGGGCTGGCGGTTTCATGCGATCCGGAAGAAACTGCCCCGCCTTCAAGATGGGGGGGCGTGGACAGGGCGGGTGCGGGTGTGGATGAAATCATGGGATCCCTTGAAGTCAAAACAGTGGAGACCGAGGTGTGACGAGCACCCGCCATGGTTCGCCATTCCTTGAACAGCCACCGCAAGGGCACGAAATGACGTACAGCGGTCCGAACCGCCAACGCTTCGCACCGATGGCAAGGGCTTCGCAAGGGGAGGGTTGAGCCGCCTGCTTCCCGCGCAAGATGCCCGACCATGTTTCCCTTGCGTTCCTCGTCTCCACCGAGTCCGACAGACGCGGCGCGGCCCACCCCGTGGCGCACGGACGCTGCCGAGGTACAGCCCCCGGCGCAGCGTCGGCGTCTCAGTGCAGACGCAGCGCCAGAGGGCTTGGCACTGCGGGCTTCGCCCGCAACGGCCTTGGCCCCGCGTGCCACCTTGCCGGGTGCCAGCACGTCACAGTCGGCGACCACCTTCAGGCCAGAGGTGGCCGCCGAGCATCACCCCGAGTTGATGGACTACCTCGAAGACCTGGAGCAAGCCCTGGACGAAGGCAGAACCCCCGACACCGCGGATGCCCAGTTCCTGCCCGAGCTGCTGGCGGGGGTCAACGCAGCGCACCCGGGCCTTCAACTGGAACGCCACCTGCTTGAGCTGGGGGCCCCCAAGGACGAGTTGTTGGCATCGTCCTTGGCACAACGTCTGCAAGACAGCTTGGGCAGTGGGCAGGCCTGGCAAGGCGTGCTCACCGATGGAGACCATGGCACGGCCATCAGCCTGCGCTTCAGCGCCCACACAAACGACGTGTCCCTGCTGCTGGTGGACAGTGTGGGGTGGGGGCCATTTGACGTGTTGCGCAAGCGCCAGGCATGGCAAGCGACACTCCGCACCCTGACCGAGGCGCTGCAAGCCCGACAGCCTGACGGTGCCAAGCCCGTGCGGCTGCACCTGGGCATGACCGACACCGGCGTGCAAAAAAGTGCCGAGGGCTGCCACATCTTTGCGATTGCCGCAGCCCAAAAAATGGCCACCGATCCGGCCATCCAGTCCTTGCATGAGCGGGCCCTGTTCGGGCTGCTCACGGGGCGCATGGCTGCCGGGGTCAACCATTTGGACGCGCCACGGAATTTGCCGCCCTCGCTGTTCAAACACGCCACATCCAAAGACGAGCTGAAGCACTACATCCAGGTCAGCAGCAGTCGCCGACGTGCGGCACAGGCCAAAAGAGACGCAGGCTTCACGGGCTGGCAACGCCTGCGCCCCGACGCCATGGCACCCGTCAACAAAAAGGGCCAGAACCTGCTGGAGCGCCACGCCGCCCATGAGGTCACACGCCCAGACCGCAAACAACCCGGGCGCTTGCTCAGCTACAGCAACTCGTATGAACTCAAGCGCATCGACCTGGTGCGCCAAGCCCTGACCCACCTGACGGCGGGTCTGGACTGACCACATCCCAAGCTCACAGGGAGGGGTCAACCGTCATCAGGAAAAGCGCATGGACGGATCCCGGGACGGCAAATCGGCCACCTGTGACGGTGTGGTGGATCGGCCGCTGTGGCCCAGGTGATCCGAATGCCCCCCCGCGGCGGGATTTTCCACGTCGGGAGTGGCCGGAGCAGTGGGCCGGGAGGCCGCTCGCACCGCGGCTTGTGCTTGAAAAATGCCGGTGATGGGCGAGTCCGTCAGCGCCGACATGGCCGCCAGTCCCGCATTGCCAACGAAGGTCTGCACGGCGGGTGGTACTTCGAGTTGCGTCATGGCTCGCCCCGTAGCGGCCAGTGCGGAGTTGATGCCATTGACCAAGGCTGCACGCGCCACGCCCTGGTCGGCGACACGCCCCAGATCGTCCCCCGTGATGCGGGGCTGCCATTGCTGCTGCGGCGGAACCGCGTTCTGACTCAAATGGAAGTGGGTGCGCTGGAACCAATCTGTGGCTTCAGACACCACGTTGGTGAAGGCGCTCACCGCCGCGGCCTGTGCGACCGTTCCCCATGCCTGTGCATTGCTCATGGGGGGCGTGCCGGGTTCCGCGGGACGGCCCAGTAACGTGTTGGTGGCTTGCGAGCGATTGGGGACAAGCGACGCCATCATGGCGTCCGAAAGCAACGAGGTGCCCACGTTCACGCCCGCATAGGTCGCTGCGGCAGCCGCTTGTGGCGCACCGGCGATGCCGTGCATCTGGTCACCTTCAAACCCCACCATGCTGAAACTGGCCTGGGCCGCATCGCGCATGGCGGTGTACACCCCCGTCTTGATTTCGGTGGCCAAAGGCTTGAGCGCATCGGCCCGTGCGCCGGGACGGTGTCCCTCCTCCTGAAAGGCGGAGGCCATCAGCGCAAAGTTTGTGATCGAGGAGGCCACCTGGCTCACCGTGATGGCCCGAGACACCTTGGCGGTGTGTTCGCGCATGCGCGCCTGCTGTTCGGGTGGCTGGGCCGCCCACTGCTCGGGGCTCAGAGAGTGGTAGGCCCGCGCGGCTTCATCGGGGTTGCGCCGCTCCCTGGCCTCGCGCATCACCTGCATGGCCAGGTTGGCCACCCCCACCGAGGCCTGCAACCCCATCGCCACCGCAGGTGGGGCCGCGTGCAGGGCTTGCATCACCCCTGCCGCCAGCATCTCCCGAGCAAACGTGGGGATGCCCACCGCCACCGCTTGGTGGGCAGCATGCCCGGCAATGGCCCCCAGCGTGCGCTTGGCAGCTTGCATGTCCACTTGCGGCAACACCGAGCGTAGCGTCAACGTCGCCTCACTGGCCACACTGGCCCAGGGCAGGTTCTTGGCGCTTTGTGCAATGGCACTGGCCACGGAACGCCAGCTGCGCTGAGGGGCGGATTCGTCCAGGACGGCAAGTCGGATGGCTCCGGAGTGCTGCCCCTCGGACCGAGGGCGATCCGGGACGGATGCGGTGATGGCGGCGTTGCGCGAAGACAGGTCAAACAGGTCCGTGAGCGTCAACTCGCGGGCCAATTGCGGCCTGGAAGTGCTCGGGGTTTGACGCGACAGTGACGCCAGGATGGAATCAGTCCGCCCCATGGCCACCGATATGTCAGAAAAGTGGGCACTGTCTGAGCGCTCGGACCGGTCTCCCGACAGCATGGCCGCCCGGTCGTCCTCGCGCAAGACCGCACTGGGCGAATGGGGCAGCGACACCCTTGCACGCTGATTGGCCGAGTCGTCCACTTGCGACCGTGCCGAAGGGGTGCGCGACGGGATCCCATCAGCTGGGTCGAGGCTGCGTTGGGGCGCTGTGGCCGCACTGGGACTGGTTGGCGCACCTTCAATGGCCATGCGCTGGGAGGCCACGCGCTGGGTAGAGATGTTGGAAAGGGTCATGGTTCAACACTCCGATTCAGTGAGGGGTTGCCGCCGGGCCATGGTTGGCCGTGGACTTCGCCAACCGCGCGAAGTGACGGAGCCAACTCGCCAACACCTCGGCACGGTGTCCGGTCAAATCACACCGCGCCATCAAATGCGCCAGGCCGTGTTCCCGTGCAACAGCCACACCGGCGGCGGCCATCAATCCCGCATTGGCTTGCAACGCCTGTTTGCGCTTGTCCGCGGTGTCCAGAGCGTGCGCCCCCAGATCGGCCACGACCACCAGCGTGGGGGTGTCTCCACCGCAGGCCAGACCGAGGTTCACGCCCTCCAGACTGAGTTCTCCGGTGCGCACCGCAGCCTGCGCCTGAGGTGCGGGCAAGCCCAGGCGCAACAAGGCGGAATGCACCAAGGCCAGGACCTCGTCGGGTGCCTCGAATTCCTGTGCATTGCTGCTCGGCGACTCGGTTGTGTTCTCCGGTGCTGCGGTCACGACCGCGGGTGGTTGGGTGTGGCGAAGCGTTCCCGAAGCGCTGATGCCATTCAACAAGGCTTGGCGCAGGTTCAGCAAGCCCGCCATTTCTGCGGCCAGCAAGTCGGCATGGCCGTGCCCGGCGGGTGTGCGCAATGTGAGCACCGCATCACCCAGGTCGGTCAGGCCATAAGCGGCGTGGGTGACCGTCAAACAATGGCGGGTGGCCCGCAACAGCGCTTCGCACCAAGCGTCTTCGGACACATCCGCGGGCCGCTTCGCTTGCGTGAACGCGATCCACGGTCCGGACGGGTCACTGTGCAGGGGTTGAAGCGACAGCGGGGTGTCGCCCATCAGCACCATGCCACTGTCGCCGAATTGCTGGGCGACCGAAGCATCGGCTCCCAGCAGCAGTGCCGCATCACGTCGGCAGGCTTGCACCACCATGGTGTGTTCGGCTCCCTGCGAGCCAGCAGAAGAAGGGGGCATGTGCATTCCTTGGGGGAAAGGCGAGGTTGGCCGCGGGCGGCATGTCGGTGCATGCAGTGTTGAGGCACGGGTGTTGTTGCGCCCAACGAATGCGAAGGCGTCTTCGGCAAAGCGAACCGTGAGGCCAAGGGGTTTCCCGCATGGCACACGGGGCGCAAAAACTTCGCATGCCCATCGACCGCTGCGTTTGGAGGGCGTCTTGACAGGCGACTGGCGCGGACCATGCCGGGCATCAGGTACGACCATCCAGAACCAACATGATGATGTCCACTTCTCTGCCCACTGCCGCGCATGCACGCCGTCCGCTGGTGAACAGCGCCCTGTCGGGTTCTCTGACGATTGCGCAAGCCGATTTCATGTCGCAGCTGGCCTTGCAGCTGGGACTCTCTCCGCAGGACGGAGACGCCCTGATCGCGCCGCACCTGTTCACCGGGCCGGCGGGGTTGGCGTGTCGCGTTCACCTGCAGGAAGGTGACCCCCCTGCGGTGCGCCCCGAAGCCCTGCTGCCCATGTCGGCCCAGGAGCTTGCCGGGTCGGATGTGCAGCGTCTGCTGGCGGTGCAGTCCATCGTGCTGGGTGAATTGGGGTGGTTTCTCACCACCTCGCCCGAGGGCTTGCTGCAGCTGACATCGCTGGCCTGGATCAACGACCCTGTGGATGCCGCCACGGCCCTGGACCTCGTGAACGGGGTGGGCATGGCCATCGTCCACGCCCTGATGTTGGACGATCCGCGCCTTGGACAGACGCAAGGCCTGAGCAACTGACCCCGAAAGGACGCGTCATGATGCCGGTTTCTCGCACCCAATCGCTGCCGCACGGTCCGCTGACGCCTTCGGTCGGTCCACCGCCCGCTGAACCACCCTTGCGCTCCAGCACCTTGGCCCACCATGTGCTCGGTCGGCTGGACCTAGGGTCTTTGTCGCTGTCCGCGTTGGACATGGCCCCCCGCGCCGGGGCGGCGCTGCTGTCCCGCGAAGAACGCGCCATGCCGTCGGAGCGGTTTGTCAGCGCTGTGTCGTCCTTTGCCCCGCACGAGGTCGTGATTGACATCGCCCGGCTCGCCAACGCGGCGGGGCTGCCTCCGGTCGATCTGCCACGGGCTACCCCCAAAGAGCGCATGGGGGCGGCGTTGCAAGCCATGGAGTTCCTGGCCCCGCCCGGGCCGCAGCGAGAGGCGCAGCAGGCGCTGGAGGGCCAGTACATCGACTGGGCCGCAGGCGTGCTGGCGGCGCGAGAAAAGGCGTTTGGCACCGGCGGGTATTCCGTGGAGGGCCATCGCCAAATGCAGTTGGGCGCGGCCGTGTTGCCTGCGTTGTATGACGGCGTGCGCCAGTTCTTGTCCTCCGCTTCCCGCTCACCGGTGGCGGGGGCCATTTCCACTGCTCTGGGCCCTCGACTGAGCGGCCACGACTCCCAGGGCAACCGTGTCAACCTGGGGGAACTCAACAACGCCTACGACCCCGCCGTGATCGGTGGGGCGGTGGGGGGCGCCACGGCCTTGGCCATGGACTCCACCCTGCTGACCGCCATGGACCGGCGTGCGAAGCTGTCCAACGTGCCGCAATTCAAACCTGTGGACTTGAAGGCTTTGGTGCCCGACCCTGCCCCGGTTCAGCTGCGGGTGGTGGATGGCAAGAAAGAGTATTGGGAACCCTTGTCCGAGCACGCGCCCGCGTCCACCCAGGTTCAACAACCCACGTTGCAGGAGTTGAAGCATGGGGTGGAGCAAAAACGCCGCACCTTGGCGTCCGTCCAAGACGTCTTGCAGGCCCGCAGCTGGGGCCTGCTGGCCCAACCTGCGGTCACCGGGGTGGCCAACGCCCTGCGTCGGTACCTGATGCCTGCGAAAGCCATGCTGCAAGGCGGCACCGTGGGTGCCGCCACCGTGCTGGCGTCCGGCACGGCCGGTGGCCTCACCAAGGTGGGGCTGGGCCTGCTCAAGGCCCCCGCCTTTGCCGATGTGGACAACCTGCTGGGCGGCCAGCAACGGCTGAACCTGTTCACCCCCAAGCTGCCCCAACCGGATCTGCCCCCCGCTTCGTTGGCCGACATCGGCCACCTGCCGCGTCGGGTCGGAGAGACGTTGATGGAGACCGGCGCCTTGGCCAAGCACTTTGTGGCTGGCCCTTGGCGCGGCCAAGGCCTCATGCCCTCTGCCGGGGATGTGCGTGACCGGGTGTTGAACGTGGCCCATGCGGTGATGTCCAACACCCTCGCCGCGGTGTTCTCCACGGGCACAGGCCCCCTGGTGGCGCAATTGCTGCGCAACGGGGCCTCTTCGGCCCGCCCCGGGGAAGCCCACAACTCGCACGCCTACCTGCTGCATCAGTTTGCGCAAAGCGCCACCAACGACTTTGTCTGGCAGGCCTCCAAAGCCGCGCTCAAGGGAGCGTCGTTCGACCTGGCCGCCTCTCTCGACCAATGGCGCGGCAATCAGCAACTGCGCCTGTTGCACACCGCCAAACAGGCTCAAGGGGCCTTGCCCGACCTGGCTCGCCAGGCCGAACGGGCCCTGGGTGCGCCGGTGGGTGCCGACCAGCGGGCCCTGCAGGGCGCTCTGCACACCCTGCAGGCCCTGCCTTCGGGTCAAGCCATCCAGGCCCAAACCCTGACCCAGGTGCTGGCCGACTTGAAACGCCATGCCGCCCAAGGGGACGGGGCGGTGTCCGAGTCCCTCAAGCCGGTGATGGCCACGCTGGAGGGCGCCCTGAGCGCCACACGGCAACGCGAAGCCATGCTCAACTGGACCAAACCCATCAAGAACGATTGAGGACGGGGCATGGGGGCTCATGGCCCCACGGGGTGGCGCTGGATGGCCTGAGGTTCAACCCATCGGAACCTCAGGCTCAGCCCATCAATGGAACAGGCCCTTGAAGAAGTTGCCCACTTTCTTGGCACCTTCCTTGATGCCATCGCCCACCTTTTCGGCGACGTCTTTGACCTTGTCCACCACCTTTTCGGCAACGTCCTTGGCCTTGTCGACGACGGTTTTTGCAACGTGCTTGGCCCCGTCAACCACGTCCGTCACACCGTTCTTGACGGCGTTCATCGCCGACCCCAGGGCCGTCTTGGCGGCTCCGACCGCCGTCTCCACGCCGTTCTTGACCTTGTTTGCCGTGTCCACAGCGAAGTCCTTCACCTTGTGGGCCGCAGCCTGGGTCGCGTTCACAGCCGTGGAAAGCCCGTGCTTCACGGTATTGATGGCGGTTTGCGCACCATGGCTCACCTTGTTGATGAACGCCCGATTGGCCTTGGCCAAATTGGTGGCGAAACGGATGAGCCCATCCACGTTGATCTCACCCTTGATCCCGGCCCCCAAGCCCAAGCCCAAGGCCAGTGCGCCCTTGAGTTCGAACTTCAGTTTGGTTTTGCCAGACTCGTCCTTGGCCAGACCGATCTTGGCCTTGCCCTCGGCCCCAATGCCGTAGAGCCCCGCCACGCTGCCGCCCACGTTGCCCACGCCCCCCAGGCCCACGGTGGCTTCGCCCTCGGCTTTGCCGCCGGCAAATGCGGAGCCCTTGGCCTCGATGCTGGCTTCGGGGGACATCTTTCCGGTGGTGGGATCGGGCACCAGCCGCCAACCGGCCTTGGCGCTCGCGCCCGCCTCAGCCCCGTTGAACACGCGCCCGGCCCAATTGACTTCTGGCGACAGGTTGATGGGGGCCCCAAAAATCTTGGGTTCGAAGGTCGCCGGTCGGTAGGTTCCGCCGAATTCGCCCGCCGCACCCACCCGCACCTCGCCTCCGCCATTGAGGGTGGTTTCCGTCGCTTTGAACTTGGCCTTGCCGCCACCGCTGGCTTCAAATCCAGCCATGCCGTTGGCTTTGAGCGTGAGCTCGCCACTGCCTGGCAGGTCGATGACGTTGGCAATTTCTCCCCGGGCACCTGCGCCCACCGATCCGGTGCCCGCGTTTTTGGCCTTTTCATCGAGCGTCCACACACCGGCATTGGTTTGCGTGTAACCCGCGCCGCCGTTCAGGCGGTTCACGTCTTCGTGTCCTTTGTGCCAAGCTTTGCGCTCGATCTCGACGTCCGACAACGCGCTCTCTTTCAGGTTGGGCGTGTAGTTGCCGTATGCGGTGTCGGCGCTCAGGCCGGTGCGTTTGACGCTGGTTTCGGTGAACGAGGACTTGCCCGAGTCGTTCCCGGCCTCCTTGGCCTGTTCTCGGGCCTTGGTCTCGTAGGCCTTCTGGTTCAACCAGTCTGTGGCCTGCCCGCCATCGAGGTGGCCCTTGTTCTTGTCGTAGTACTTGTCGCGGTTGTAGGGCTTGTCACCGCCGTCGGCCTGTTTGCTGTTTTGCTTGTCTTCCGCCTTGAAGTGTTCTTCAAGAGTGTTCGGGGTGTCCGTGGACTTGTCCTTCTTCAGGCGTGGGTCCTTGGGTTTGTCGGCCACACCGCTTTCTTTGTTCCACAGGTCATATTCATTGGTCTTGGGCGCTTCCTCCCATTGCACGGGGCTGTCGGTGTACTGGTCAGCGTTTTCAAGGATGTGCTTGCCAGCCATGTGCCGCTGGATGCCGCTGTCCAGCGGACCGCCGTTGCGCAAGATGTCGCCCAGCTTGCCGGGCACGCTTCCCAACGGATTGTTGGGATCCGGCGGAGGCATGGCAAAGGACGGTGAGTCCAGATCTGGACGGTTCAAAGTGGTGGACATGGACATGAAAAAACTCCTTCAGTTGGGGTGTCCAGCAGTGTCCAGAGCCCTCAGCAGGGAGATGTGGGGCAAGCGAACCCCTCTCCGGGCGTCCGAAGCAAACGACCCGGTGCATAGGGTGTTTCGGGCGTGTGTCGTCCGGTCGCTTCGCGCTCGTTCACATGGCTTCGCATGGGGGTGATGCGCGTGACGTGGTGGCACCACGATGGCGGGCAGTTCGCTCCCGGGCCGTTGCACGGGGGTCGCTCCCATGGAACCCGTGATGAACAACCTCCAAAGCTTGCGCATGCTCGTCAAGCTCAAGAAACGTCGACTTGAGCAACTGGACGAAGCCCTCAACCTCAGCCGCCGAAAGTTGAAGGAGCAGATGGATGGGCTCGCCAGCGTCCTTGGCGAGCAGGCCCATTCCCAGGCGGTGGAGGACGAGAAGCGTGCACGACTGATGGCCTTGGTGGGGGGGGAGCAGAGCTTTCGTCCCAACGACTTGGTGACCCTGCAGCACTTGTTGTCCGAGGCCGAGCAGATGACCGCAGAAGCGGGCAAGCGCGTTCGCCATGCCGAGCAACAGGTGGGCATCGCACAACAGCAGTCCGACGCGGCGCTTCGCGCATACCAGCGGGGAGAGCAGCAGTTGCAAGCCTGTCAGCAGCGGTTGGAACAGGCCCTGGCCACCGCCCAGGCGGAGCAAGACGATCAGCAGGACGAAGAAGCGGAAGACGCGTCCGTCGCACGTCTGCTGGCCGCCCAGCGCAGCGCCGCCGCCGCGGCCCAGCAGGAGGCTTGAACATGGCCCTCTCAGGCGACCCTTTTGCCGGTGCCGAGGCAATCATCAACCTGGGTGAATCGGCCAAAAGCCTGCTGACGCTGCTGGCCTTGTGCAGCTTGCGGGGCTACGTGGCCCTGCTGGTGCTGCCCGTGAGCAACGATCAGGTGCTGCAAGGCGTGGTGCGCAATGGCGTGGCCTTGACCATTGGCCTGTTCATCACCGCGGGGCAGCCCCTGCATCTGGTGGACAACGTGGGCACGCTCACGCTGCTGGCCATGATTGCCAAGGAGGGCCTGATCGGTTTGCTGCTGGGCTACGCCATCGCCACGGTCTTTTGGGTGGCCGAAGGGGTGGGGGTGCTGATCGACAACCAGGCGGGCTACAACAACGTTCAACAGACCAACCCGCTCAGTGGCGAACAGAGCACGCCGGTGGGCAACCTGCTGTCGCAACTGGCCATCTGTGGCTTTTACCTGCTGGGCGGCATGCTCGCGCTGGTGGGGTTGTTGTTCGAGTCGTTCCATTGGTGGCCGCTGGGCAAGCTCATGCCTGAGTGGTCGCAGCTGCTGGAGCGGTTCCTGCAAGTCCAGGTGTCCAGCTACATGCAGGTGGTGGTCAAGATCGCCAGCGCGGTGGTGATGGTGCTGCTGCTCATCGACCTGGGCATTGGCCTCATCGCCAAGACGGCCGACAAGCTCGAACCCAACAACCTGGGCCAACCCATCAAAGGGGCGGTGGCCATGCTGATGTTGGTGATGCTGGTGGCGGTGTTTTTCGAACAAGTCAAGCCCCAACTGGCGCTGCACAGCGTGGCCCGGGACCTGACGGTGTGGCTCAAACCCTCTGGCCATTGAGGGCGGCTGACTTCGCGAGTCCTGATGACGCTTCGCTTGCGACGTGCACCAACCGCCCTCAAACCGGATGCTCACTGATACCTGCGTAACCCCATGAAATGGAGGCGAACCTCATGCCTGCTCCCCACCGACCGAGTGCCGAGCGCAGCTCCTTGCTGCTCAAGCCTCACAGCATCCTGTACCCGCCCATACCGCGCCACAGCGCCCGGGGGACCGAAGACACCCTGGACGAACTTCACGCCGGTGTGGACACCGTCTGGAAGCCCGTGCATGGCACCTTCGATTGCAGCGATTCGCTGCTGACCTTGCGCTACTTCAGCATGCAGTCGCTGCAGCTTCGGCTGGGGCAGTTGATGCAAGGCCGGGGTGCACTGCACAGCCCGGAGGTCAGCCTGTTTCTCCGGGGGCGCTTCGACCACGTGTACGTGACCACCCCCGCCTACCTCCGGATGGCAGCCAACACGGTCCAGATGCTGGGAGACCCCCAGCAACAGCCGCTGTTCTTCGACGTGGCGGCGCAGCGGATGGTGATCGACGTGTCCCGGTGTTTCGTGCCCCAGTCGTCTCAGCTGGCTGCCGACACGGTGCGAGGGCTGGTGTCCATTTCCGAGTCCAACAGCTTCAAGCGGTTTGTGGAGCGCCTGTGGGCCGAGTTGGAGCCCGATTGGTCGCCCGGATTGGCCACGCTGGCGGTGGATGTGCTGCACGACACCGCCCGCTGCATCACGCGTCACGTGCTCAAGGAGCCCGAGTTGTCGCTGACCATGCCTGCGCAGCGACTCGCCGATGAAGTGGGTGCCCGGCGCGTGGCGCAGGCGCTGCTCACCGGTGCGGCTTGGGAGACCAAGGCCACTGTCGAAGCCTTTGCCGCGTTGTGGCGGCAAGGCCTGTCCTCCACACCAACCCGCTGAAACCTTCCCCCCCCCACCCCTGACTGTCACCAGTCTATTCTTGGAGTCCATCATGAACATGGCTGTCAACCTCCCTGTCGCACCTGCGCTTGTCAAACCGTCCGACCTGCAACCTCCGCTGGCCAAGCCATCGGACTTCGGCCCCGCTGCCGCGCCTGCAGCGCCACAGGGGATGGCCACCCGCAATTCCGTCTCGGCGGACATGCCGCCCCGACAGTCGTTGAGTGCCCAGTTTGGCCTGCCGCCCCAGCCCGAGGCTCCCCAAGGTCCAGGTGGTCCTCGCCGCCCCGGGCCAGACCTGTCCACCATCAACAAGGAGGGCGGCAACGACGCCACCGCCAAAGCCAAAGTCGATGCCGATCAGTCCATGAAAACCATGGCCGACATGAACGCCATCAACATGCGCTTCCAAACCGAGATGGCCGTGATGCAGATGCAAAAGGGCATGAACGAAGCCGTGGCCAAAACGGTCAAGGACATCGGTACCAAGGTGGCTCAGCTCGCCGGTTAACGCCCATTGCTCTCACACGGGGGGCGTCCCTGTCCAGGCCCGTACGCCACAAGGCGCACGGGCTTTTCGTCGTGCGGGTCCAGCGGGGAAGATGGCTTGCCCGGGGGGCGTGGCCGGTCCGCGCACGCGCGGTGCTTGCCCATGGAATGCGATGCGAAGCAAGAATCTGTGAGGATTTCGCTGTGAGGATGTGAATTCTCAACAAAGTATTAAAACTAGGATGAGCTCCATCGACCTTCCCGGTCTCAACTTCTCCTGGAGTCCACCATGCTTGTCCTTGCCCTGACGTCCCTGAGAGCCAGCGTGCTGCACCGTGACCTCGCCCAACTGGTGCTCCAAGGTGACATTCCCAGCGCCCTGCGCATGGGCAGCGAGCGTTACGAACGCCTGCCTTCCACCCCCGAAGCCGCAGGCCAACGCGCCGCACTGGGCCAGTTGCTGGGCCGGATCATGCTGGCGTGTGGTCGGGAGGAAGAGGCCGAGGAGCTGTTCCAGCGCCAGTTGAAGAGCTACGAAACCATCTCCCGCCCCATGGTGCGCTGGTACGGCACCATGGACCAAGGTGCCCTGCTGCTGCACCTCAACCGCCCGGCCCGTGCCCTGGAATGTTTTGTGACCGTGGCCGATGACACCCGCGCCCCGGTGGAGGCCCGCATCGAGGCCATGGCCGCCGCAGCCCTGTCCATGCACCGCTCGGGTGACTGCCGCAGCGCCCTGAATTCGGTCAAGGCGGCACGCCACCTGGCCGCTTCCTTGGCCAACGAACGCTTTGCGCAACTGATCGACTGCCTGGCCCTGGACTTGTCCACGCTGCACAGCGAACGGGCCGGTGAGTCCATGGACGACCACGCGCTGGGCACGGTGTTCCAGGACGGCGCGGCAGACCTGCTCGACCACGCCACCCTGCACCGCCAATTGGGCGAAGCGGCGACCCAGGTGCAAACCTGGGCCCCGTGGGTGGCCACCCGCATGCGCTACCTGCGCAGCATGCTGGAAAAAGACTGCGTGGGCCCGCGTGCCGCCGCGCATGTGAACGACGCCCTGGCCTGGCTGCGGGAGCGCCGCCTGAGCGAGGTTGAAACCCACGTCCGCATTGAAGGGGCACTGATGCTGATGGCGCGCGACGCCACCCACGCCGCGTCGGAAATGTTGGCCCCGCTCACGTTCAATGAAATGCAGATGCGCCGCAGCCGCTACGCGCTGGAATTGCAATACTGCCTGGCCAAGTTGCACCAGCACCAAGGCCGCCACATCGACGCCTTGCGCCTGTACCGCCTGCACACCCAGCAGGCCGTTCAGGCCCTGCGCAGCTACGCCACCGTCAGCCGCACGCCCGCCTTTTTGCAACAGGCCAAGCAGGCCGACGCGGGTGATCCCGCCAAGATGCGCCTGCCGCTGCGCTACCGCCGCGCCTACCAGTTCATCCTGGACCACCTGACCGACGAAAACCTCTCGGTGCGGCAGGTGGCGGCCCACGTCGACGTGACCGAGCGGGCGCTGCAACTGGCCTTCCGGGCGCACCTGGGCATCACCCCGGCGGAGCTGATCCGCACCCGCCGCATGGAAAACATCCACCAGGACCTGCAAGACCAGGGCGGCAGCGCCGCGGTGTTGGAAGTGGCCTCCCGCTGGGGCGTGCGCAACCGGTCCACGCTGGTGCACAACTACCGCTCGCGCTTTGACCAGACGCCCACGCAAACCTTGCGCGGCATGGGCTCGGACATGGGCGGCGCTGGCTGCGAGGCCTGACAGGCACCCGGCATTGTGGTCTGGCTGCTATAAAAATAAGAGCTGCTTGCGCTTTTGAATAAAGCGCTAGGCGGCAAAATACCTTTGAATTTTTTGCCCCAGGACTCCGCCGGTCAGGTGTCGGCGTGTTGGCTGGGAATCCAGACACTGACCCGTGTGCCCCGCCCTGGGGCCGCATCCACCACCACCGTGCCCCCCAGTTGCTGGGCACGCTCCCGCATGCCCAGCAAGCCCAAGGATGGACCGTCCAACGCCCAGGCGTGGATGCCGGAACCGTCGTCCACAATGTTCAACTGGCAGCCACCGCCGTTGTGCTGACCGAAAATGCGCACCGTGCGGGCCTGTGAATGGCGAGCCACATTGGTCAGTGCTTCCTGAACAATGCGGTACAGCGCCACGGAGGCGGCCTCGGTCAAGCCGCAGAAGTCAGAGGGAATGTGCACCTCGCAGCTCAGGTCGGTGGTTTTCTGGAACTGGGCCACCAACCACTCCAGGGCCGGGCCAATGCCCATGCCCAGCACCGGGGGACGCAGCGCCACCGTGACCGAGCGCACCACCCGGATGGTGTCGTCCACCTGGGCGGTGAGTGCCACCAGCCGCCCATCCAGCCAGGCGCTGTCTCGCTCTTCGCGGTAACGGAGGGTGCTGATGCCAATGCGAAGGGCCGTCAAACACTGGCCCAGTTCGTCATGGAGCTCGTGCGCGATGCGCTTGCGTTCGTCTTCACGGTCCGACTCTCGGCGGGAGTTCAGCACCTGCAACTGGGCATACGAGTCGTGCAAACGCTGTTCCGCCTCTTTGCGTTCGCTGATGTCCCGGGCCAGCGACAGCGACAGGTCGCGGCCATCGAACCGGATGATGCTGCTGTGAACTTCCACCGGGAACACCGAGCCGTCACGTCGACGGTGCAAGGTTTCAAAGGTGCTGGCGTCCGTCGGCGTGAACGTTCGCCAGTGGGCGGAAAAAAACTCTTCGGAGAAGTTCGGATCGATGTCCCGCAGGTGCATCTGGCCCAACTCTTCGGCGCTGTAGCCATGGGCACGGCAGGCCTCCTGGTTGACGTAATGAAACGTCCCTTCCGGGCCAATCAGGTACGCCGCTTCGCGTACCTGGTCCAGGGCATAACTCATGAGCTTCAGGCGCTGGTTGCTGTTTTGCAGTTCCGCCGTGCGCTGGGCCACCAGGTCTTCCAGCTGCGCACGGTACTGGCGCAACTCTTCGTTCTGGGTGTGCACCTGCAACTGCATGCGCCGCAAATGGATGTGGGTGGACACCCGGGCCAACAACTCGTCGCGCTGGAAGGGTTTGGTCACGTAGTCCACGGCGCCGAGCTGGAAACTGCGGATCTTCTCATCGGTGTCCGACAGGGCACTGATGAAGATCACCGGCACATCCCGCGTGTCGGCTTGGGCCTTGAGCTGTCGACACACCTCGAAGCCGTCCATGCCGGGCATTCGAATGTCCAGAAGGATGAGGTCAGGCACCCGGTGGGCGGCCGACAACAACGCCAGCTTTCCGCTCAAGGCCGTGCGGACCGAGTGCCCGGCTTCCCTCAAAAGGTCGCTGAGGATCTGCAAGGAAGCCTCGGTGTCGTCAACGGCCAGGATGCTTCCGTGGTGTGGCATGCACTCTCCTGCGTCAGGTGCGGCTGGCTTCCAGCGCATCCAGGATGGCCTGGTAGTCGAATCGACCCACCATCTCCGACAGGGCCGTGGCCAAGGCCGCGTCCGTGGAGGCGATTTGCGCAATGAGTTCGCGCATCTTTTCCCCGTCCAGGCTCAGAGCCGCTTCGGTCAGGGCCGCGCGCCATGCCGTGGACTGGGCTGCCAACGCGGCGGGTTGGAGTGTCGCGGTGGTGGTGGCGGTGGACGGTGCATCGTCCGCGGTTCGCTGCCACGTCAGGTGCAGCAAGCGCTGCAAGGTGGGCAACAACTCACCCAGTTGAACCGGCTTTTTCAAGAACGCATTGCAGGCGTCCACAAAGGCTTGCTTGCGATCCCCGTCGGCATTGGAGGCCGACAAACCAATGACCGGCACCGCGCTCAGCTGGGTGTCGGCACGCAAGGCCTGAAGGGTGGCGACACCATCCCATTGCGGCATGACCAGGTCCAGCAGGATGAGGTCGGGACGAGTGGCCTGGGCCAGTTGCAAAGCCTCCTGCCCGCCGGATGCAATACGCACGTCGAACCCCAGGGGCGTCAGGATGTCTTGCAGCAACACCGCATTGACCGGGTTGTCATCCACCACCAGGATGTGCCGACGCACGCCCAGGTAGCCGGAAATGTTCCGGTCATCGGTGGCGTCACAGGGCCGGTGGGCTGGCGTTTCGGGCAAGGCAACCGCCAGACGGAAGGTGCTGCCCTCGCCCGGGACACTGGAAACTGAAAGGGTGCCCCCCATCAGGGAGACCAGGCTGCGCGAAATGGGCAGCCCCAAGCCAACCCCCTCGCGCCCTTGGGTGTCGGGGGTGAGCTGGGTGAAGGGCTCGAAGATGGCGTCCAGTTGGTCGCGGGGAATGCCAATGCCGGTGTCCGTCACTTCGCACACCAGGGTCTGGCCGTGACCCGCACCATAGGACGCCCGCAACACCACCGAGCCCGACGGCGTGAACTTGATGGCGTTGGCCAGCAGGTTGAGCAACACCTGCCGCAGGCGGCTTTCGTCGCCCCGAACCCAGGCGGGAAACGGTGTGCTCAACTCCAGCCGCAGGTCCAGCCCTTTTTGCAGGGCACGCGGGCGGGTGATGTCCACCACCTGCTCGAACAACGCCACAGGGGACAGGGGAGCCAACGCCAAACTCAGTTTCTGGGCCTCGATCTTGCTGAGGTCGAGGATGTCGCCGATCAAGGTCAGCAGGTGTTCGCCGCTGGCGTGCATGACGTTGATCTGGCGCCGCTGCTGGGCGGTCAACCCGTCCTGCCGGGACAAGAGCTGGGCATACCCCAGGATGGCGTTGAGCGGCGTGCGCAGCTCATGGCTCATGTTGGACAAGAACACGCTCTTGGCCCGGTTGGCGGCTTCGGCCGCTTCCTTGCCTTTGCGAATGGCCTGTTCCGCCTGGATGGCCTCCACCACCAGTTTGCGGGTGGTCAATCCGTAGACCTGGCACATCAAGTAAAGCCCGATGGCCGCCACGCCGAACGCCACAGGCAGCCCCCCATCGGCAAACCCCGAAACCACCGTGGGCCACAAAATGCCCAAGGTGTACATGGCCAGGCAGCCCGGGTGGGTGGCCATGGCCTGGGTGGAGGCAATGGCCACGATGCCGATGGCCGTGGCCTGCAAGGCCCCGGTGGTGGGGTTGTCGTGCAGCCCCGGCATCAGGATGACGCTGCCCCAGATGCTGCCGCTGATGCCCACGCAGACCATCAACAACGATGTGAGGCGCTGACGCCGGACCGGGTTGTCCAACGAGCGCTTCAGAAAATAGCAGGTGGTGGCACTGAACATTTCCGCCACCACCAGGGTCACCAGCCAGATGAGCAGCATTGCATCGGGAACCGCCCCTTTGGCCATGTAGGCCTGGGGACCGTATCCCAGAAACGCAAACAGGCTGGAGGCCATTTCCTGTTTGGCCAAGCGCCGGGCCAACTCGCGGCGGAGCACCTCCCGGTCGTCGGCACCCGCGCCAGCGGGCAGGGAAAGGGTACTGCTTGCGTTCATGCGGTGCACCTTGGAACGTGGGTTACCGGCCCAGTTGGGTCAGGGCCGCCTGCAAACCGGCCAGCCCGCCCACGCGCTGCTCGTTGATGAAGATTTGCGGCATTTGCCGCACCGACGGACCACACTGGGCATAAAACGCTTGGCGCTGGGCGTCGTCGTCGATCTTGATTTCTTCAAAGGGCAACGAACGCGATGTGAGCAGCATCTTGGCGGCATCACACTGCTGACAGGCGGATTTGGAGTACACAACGATTTTCATGTTCATGCACCAAGTGTATGAGGCCGATCATCGCCTGCCAGGCGACATTGATCGTGCGGTGACCGTCTTCAGCGGTCTTCGTCAAACCATTCGTGCAGCGGCTTGGGTTGCCCGAACACAAAACCTTGGCTTTCGTCCACGCCCAGGGCCGTGACGGCCTGGTGCAGTGCCGGGCTGCTGACAAACTCCGCCACCGTGCGCACCTTGAGTTGGTGCGCCACCTTGACCATGGACTCCACAATGACCCGGTCCACGGGGTCATTGAGCAGGCTCTTGATGAACGCGCCGTCGATCTTGATGTAGTCCACGTCAAACCGCTTGAGGTAGTCGAACGTGGCCACCCCGGTGCCAAAGTCGTCAATGGCCACGCGACAACCACATTCCCGAATGGCGCGGATGGTGTCCGTGGCCTGCCCTGGGTTGGCAATGGCCTGGCTTTCGGTGATTTCAAACGTGAACTTGTGCGCCGGCAATTTGTGCATGCGCAGCCCATCGGCAATGCGTTGGGCCACGGTGGGGCTGGCCACGGTGGGACCGGAGAGGTTGATGGCGCAATGGCTCAAGGCCTCCAGCGCTTTCGGGTGGGCGGCAAACCACTGGAAGGTCTGCTCCATGACCGCCATGTCCAGCAGCTGCATCAAACCTGCGCGCATGGCCACGGGCAGAAAGGCCCCGGGGGGAATGATGTTGCCCGCGTCGTCTTTCAGGCGGATCAGCACCTCGTACTTGTGCTTGAGAGCGCTGGTGTCCACATTGGCCACAATGGGCTGGGCAAACAGGACCAGCTTCTTTTGCTGAATGATGAGGCGGATGCGCTCCGCCTGCTCGGCTTCGAGTTTGAGGGCCTGGGCCGACTCGTGATCGACCGGCAGCACCTGAATCTGGCGGCTGTCCTGAGCCATCTGCTCGGCCTGGCGCAGGCAGGCCATCACCACCTCAATGGGGGGGCTGGGGTCGGACTCGATCGTCACCGCCGCCAAGGTCCAGATCGGGCGTCCCACGCTTTCATCGACCAAGGCCCGGGTCTCCAGCACCGCAAAGTTCAGCTGCGTGAGCAAGGCATCCAGCTCTTCGCCGCCGCCGGGCAACAAACCCACAAAATGCGCCTTGGACACCCGGGCCCACAACACTTTGGGGGCAGCTTGCGTCAGGGCGCCGCTGGTGGACCGTTCCACCATGTCGCTTTGTTTGGTGCCCAGCAGTTGCTCCATGGAGTCGGCATTGGTCATCTGGACGCTGACCAAGGTCGGCCTCCGTGTAGGAGAACCCTCTCCGAAATGGCTGAACTGGGTGTCCGAGGCGTCGTCCACCCGATCACCCATCTCTTCGAACTTCCGGTACAGGCCCGAGAGGCTGAGGAGGTTGGTCAGTGGATCGGTGTCGGCCTGACGTTCCAACCTGCGCAGCGCCAGACGTCGCTCATGCGCGGTCACCTGAAGGACTTGCACGGCCATGATGCCCACGGCCACGGCCAGCACCAACCAACTCAGTTCCGTGGCCCGCACCAGAGCGGGAACACCCGCGGCAGGCAGGGTGAATTTGGCCACCACCAAGGAAAGCACCCCGGTCAGCAAGGTCATCAGGTGGATGGTGAGCGAGCCGGCACGGGTGGCGTCCCACACCAAAAAAGGCAGCATCAAGATGATGGCTGCCCGGGCCTGCACGGGCAGCTGCCATGTCCAGAAAGCGCCGGCGGTCAAGGTCAGCAGCACGATGGCCGACAAGGTGCGCCAATCCGCCCGAAACGCCTCCAGCGCCTTGTCGAAGAACCGCTGATGCCCTCCACGGGTGCGGGCAATCAGCCACTCCCAGGTGAGTGGGGCCACCAACACCGTGCTGGCCAGGAACAACACCCAGTGTGCACCCCACATCCAGGCCAGGCGCATCCACGGGGTTTGTGGTTGCCACAGGACCCAGCCCACGGTGAGGATCAATGACGACACCGGTGCCGCCAGCATGCCTTGCACCCGCAGGAACGCAATGACCGTGATCATGCGGGCAAACGGCTGTGAGGTGCCCGCAAACCGGACTTGCAGGCGCTTCCAGGCCAACCACTGTCCCACCCCGGTGGCTGCGGCCACCACGGGGGCCATGAACAAGGCCTCCGGGTGGGTCAGGGCCGACCAGGCCATCACCCCCAGGCTCAAGGACCAGATGGCCTTGTGCCCCCGGGTGAGGAGCAAGGAAAACCCCATGCCCGCCGCGGGCCACAGCAACGGCAGCCACAGCTGTTGCACCCCTGCGACGTTGGCGAGCACCGACAGTGCGGCAATCACCACGGCATGCATCCACACCGCAATCCAGCCATGCTGCGGCGAGTGTCGACGGTGGGAAGGTTTGGAGCGCATGGAACCCGGAGAGTGTGGGGGAATCTTATCGCCACAGGCACCCACTGACCATTACGATCGGCCGCAACGTGCAGCATGTCATGAAGAACCCCACGAAATCCCTTCGCCGGACGCGGCTGATTCACGCCCTGGGGGCGCTGTCCCTGTGTTTGGCCATCCCGGCGGGAGGTGCCCCAGCGCCACGCGAATCGGCCATCGCGTTGCCCCGCCTGGGTGACAACGGTGGATTGGACATGGTGGCTGAGCGCAAGCTGGGAGACCGAATCGCCCAGCAAATCCTGCGCGACCCAGACCACTTCGAAGACCCGGCCCTCACCGACTACCTGCGCCACGTGTGGCAACCGCTGTTGCACACGGCCCAAACGCAAGGCCAACTGGACGCCGACATGGCCGACCGCTTTGCCTGGAAGCTGATGCTCATCAAGGACCGCAGCGTCAATGCATTTGCGTTGCCGGGGGGCTACCTGGGCGTCAACCTGGGGTTGATGGCCACGGTGGGCTCGACCGACGAACTGGCCTCGGTGCTGGCCCACGAGTTGTCCCACGTGGCCCAGCGTCACATTTCGCGCATGGTGGCGCAGCAGGACCGGCAAACCCCTTGGATCATCGGCGCCATGGTGCTGGGCGCCATTGCCGCCAGCAAGGCCAAGAACGTGGACGTGGCCCAGGCGGCCATGGTGGGCGGGCAAGCCGCCGCCATGCAAACCCAACTCAATTTCTCTCGCGACATGGAGCGGGAAGCCGACCGCGTGGGGTTCGGCGTGATGACCGAAGCGGGGTTTGACGGCCTGGGTTTCGTGTCCATGTTCGGCAAGCTTCAACAAGCGGCCCGACTCAGCGACGACGGATCGTTCCCTTACCTGCGCAGCCACCCGCTGTCCACCGAGCGCATTGCCGACATGGCCACCCGCCAGGCCCAACTGAGCGCCCAGCGCAGTGCTCGCCCTCCCGTGGCAACGACGCAGACCTCCCGCACATGGCATGCGCAGATGGCGGCACGGGCCCGGATCCTGACCGAGCCCGACACCCATCGGCTTCATGCCTGGGCGGACGGCCAGCCGGTGTCCGGGACCGACGTGGCGCCCGGGGTGCTGGCCTACAGCTCGGCCTTGGCGGCGTCCCGGCTCAAGAACCATGCCGCCGCGGTGAAGCGCGTGAACACCGCGCCGCAATCCGCGGATGCCGACCCGCAAGCGAGGCTGGCCTGGGTGTGCCTGGCCTTGGAAGTGGGGCAGGCCGCGGGGTGGCCCAAGGAGGCCCACTGGACGAGCTGGGCCGACGAAGCCGCCCAGTCGGGCGAGCGGTCGGGCGTGTTGTGGGGCAATGTGGCCCGGTTGGAACTGGGGCAGGCCGCACAAGCCAGCGACGCCCTCCAGTCGTGGGTGGTGGACCACCCCGACGACGCGCAGGCCTGGCAGGTCTTGTCGCGCACCTGGAATGCCCAGGGGCAGCCCATTCGTGCCATCCGTGCAGAGGCCGAAGCCCGGCTGGCGGCGCTGGATCTGGCGGGGGCGGTGGACCGGCTTCAAGCCGGGCGTGACCTGATGCGCCAACCCGGCTCGGCGGCCCGAGCCGACCACACGGACCTGTCCATCCTGGACGCCCGTTGGCGCGAGCTCAGCCAACGTTTGCGCGAAGAGCAAAAGGACGAACGGCGGTGACATAATCCCGCCACCTCAATTTTTGGAGACTGGATTGGAAAGCAGCCCTAGCGGCACGCTTTCAATCACCCGTTGAGCTGTTGCAGAGGACGGCACGGGGGTTGAAAGCGACGCCCACCCCCCTTTTTTCGGTCAACCGCCTGGCGGTGCAGACCGGCCCCTCACCTGCAACGGAGTTGAGTCATGCTCAATGTGTTCACGCTGGCCAATGGTCGGCTGTTCCAGGAAGAAATCGAATCGCTGGAAGAACTGGCCCGGTTCAAGCCCATCTGGGTGGACCTGGAAGATCCCACCCCCGAAGAACGTCGCTGGGTCAAGCAGCATTTCGGCCTGAGCATCCCCGAAGATGCCATGGACGACGACATTGAAGAATCGGCACGGTTCTTCCAGGAAGACAACGGCGAGCTGCACATCCGCTCCGACTTCCTGATCGACGACGAGGAAGACCCCCGCACCGTGCGCGTGGCCTTCATCCTGAACGAACAGAACGACGAGCTCAAGAGCCGTGGTGTGCTGTTTTCCATCCACGACGAAGACGTGCCGGTGTTTCGCCTGCTGCGCATGCGTGCACGGCGCATGCCCGGCCTGATCGACGACGCCAAGGACGTGCTGCTCAAGCTGTTTGACGCCGACGCCGAGTACAGCGCCGATACCCTGGAAGACATTTACGACGACCTAGAGCAGGTCAGCCGCAAGGTGCTGTCCGGCGACGTGACCGACGCCATGGCCAGTGAAGTGCTGGCGGCCATTGCCCGGCACGAGGACATGTCCAGCCGCATCCGCCGCAACGTGATGGACACGCGCCGCGCCGTCAGCTTCATGATGCGCACCCGGCTGCTGGGGTCGGAGCAGTTTGAGGAAGCGCGCCAGATCCTGCGCGACCTGGACTCGCTGGACGGCCACACCGCCTTCCTGTTCGACAAGATCAACTTCCTGATGGATGCCACCGTCGGTTTCATCAACATCAACCAGAACAAGATCATCAAGATCTTCTCGGTGGCCAGCGTGGCCTTGCTGCCTCCCACGCTGATTGCCAGCGTCTACGGCATGAACCTCACCATTCCCGAGGTGGAGCTGTTGGGGCGTGCGGCCTACCCCTATGTGGTGGGGCTGATGGCGGCTTCGGCGCTGGTGCCCATGCTGTACTTCCGCAAGCGCGGATGGCTGAAGTGATGCTCATGGCAAAAATCACCTCTTGCGCTTGATGCAATTGGTATTTTTGCTATTAATTTGCAAGCACTCGACTCAGCCGAGGCAGGCTGGACAACACCATGTGGGCGCTGTAGCGGCTGGCCACGTCCTGCACAAAGGTGACGAAATCGCGGTGGGCGTCGTCGTCGGCCCGGTCTGAGATGGTGCGCACCGCGGCAAACGGCACTCCGAAATCAGCACACACCTGGGCCACGGCGGCCCCTTCCATCTCCACCGCCAGGGCATCGGGCAGGGCCTGGCGCAGGGCCTGGCTTTCGGTCGAGGTGCACACAAACCGGTCGCCGCTGACCACCAGACCCTGGTGGGCGCGGGGTTGCTGCAGCCCGTGGCGGGCCATGGCGTCGGCCCCCACGTGTTGTGGCAACGCGCCCAGCACCTCGTGGGCGGCGGTCAACAGCGCATCGGCCCAGGGCGCGTGGGTGGCCCAGCGGTCAGCCGCATGCCCCGGCACCACATGGCGGGGAAACAGCGGCGAGGCATCCATGTCGTGCTGCAGCAGCGACGACGCCACCACCACGTCGCCCACGGCCACCCCATCGCCCAAGCCGCCTGCCACCCCGGTGAACACGATGCCGTCGACCCCGTAGCGTTGCAACAGCACGGTGGCGGTGGTGGCCGCGGCCACCTTGCCAATGCCCGAAACCACGGCCACCACCTCGCACCCCTGCAGGTGCCCGGGCCAGAACACCCGCCCCGCCACCGTTTCGCGGTGCTCGTCGGGCATTTGGTCCAACACCGCTTGCAGTTCCTGGGGCAAGGCGGCCATCAGGCCCAGGCGCACGGGGGGCATGTTTACTTCTTGTCGCGCAGTTCGCGGCGCAGGATCTTGCCCACCGGGGTCTTGGGCAGCTCGGTGCGGAATTCCACGATCTTGGGCTGCTTGTAGCCGGTGAGGTGGCGGCGGCAGAAGTCACGCACCTCGTCTTCGGTCAGCGAGTGGTCTTTTTTGACGATCACCAGCTTCACCGCCTCGCCGGTCTTGGCATCGGGCACACCCACCACCGCGCATTCCAGCACGCCGGGGCAGTCGGCCACCACGTCTTCCACTTCGTTGGGGTACACGTTGAAGCCGCTGACCAGCACCATGTCCTTCTTGCGGTCCACGATCTTGAAGAAGCCCTTGTCGTTCATGACCCCGATGTCGCCGGTCTTGAAGTAGCCGTCGGCGGTCATGACCTTGGCGGTTTCATCCGGGCGTTGCCAGTAACCCGCCATGACTTGCGGGCCTTTGATGGCGATTTCGCCGGGTTCGCCCAGGGGCACGTCGTTGCCATCGTCATCCAGGCAACGCAGCCAGGTGTTGGGCAGGGGCACGCCAATGGTTCCGGTGAACTCGGTGGACGTGACGGGGTTGCAGGTGGCTGACGGGCTGGTTTCCGACAGGCCATAACCCTCCACGATGGGGCAGCCCGTCTTCTCCAGCCACAGGTGGGCCACGGCGTGCTGCACGGCCATGCCACCGCCCAGTGACACACGGAGGTTTTTCCAATTCACCGTGCCAAAGTCCGGGTGGTTGGCCAGGCCGTTGAACAGGGTGTTGACCGCCGGAAAGCTGTGGAAGGTGTGTTTGCTCAGCTCTTTCAGCACGGCGGGCATGTCGCGCGGGTTGGGGATGAGGATGGTCTTGCCGCCCATGCGCAGGGTCAGCATCATGTTCACGGTGAACGCGAAGATGTGATACAGCGGCAGGGCGCACACCGAGGTGTACTGCTCCTCCTTGGGGATGTTGCCCACCACGGGGGCGTTCCAGGCTTCGGACTGCAGGGCGTTGGCAATGACGTTGCGGTTGAGCAGCACGGCCCCCTTGCTCACGCCCGTGGTGCCGCCGGTGTACTGCAGCACCGCCACGTCGTCCGGCTTGATGTCGGGCGGGGTCAGGGTGCCTTTGGTGCCCTGGGCCAGCGCCTCGTTGAAGCGGACGGCCATGGGCAGGTTGAACGGCGGCACCATCTTCTTGACCACGCGCACCACGAAGTTGACGATGCCGCCCTTCAAGGCCCCCAGCAAATCACCCATGGACGCCAGCACCACATGCTTGACCGGCGTGTTGGCCAGGCAGGCTTGCAGCGTGTGCGCAAAGTTCTCGATGATGACGATGGCTTTGGCCCCGGAGTCCTTGAGCTGGTGCTCCAGCTCGCGCGGGGTGTACAGCGGGTTGACGTTGACCACCACAAAACCGGCCCGCAGGATGGCCGCCACCGTGACCGGGTACTGCGGCACGTTGGGCATCATGATGGCGATGCGGTCGCCCTTGACCAGACCCAGACCCTGGAAATAGCTGGCCAACGCGGTGGAGAGGCTGTCCACCTGGGCGTAGGTCATGTCCTTGCCCATGAAGCTGTACGCAGGCCGATGGGCAAACTGCTTGAAGCTCACCT
Organism: Hydrogenophaga soli; assembly: GCF_054777695.1. Classification (NCBI taxonomy): domain Bacteria; kingdom Pseudomonadati; phylum Pseudomonadota; class Betaproteobacteria; order Burkholderiales; family Comamonadaceae; genus Hydrogenophaga; species Hydrogenophaga soli. The sequence continues at coordinate 44,632 of NZ_BAAHAK010000012.1, forward strand.
CCATCAGCTGGGCCAGCGACTGGTATTGCGCCACGTCGATGTCGGCAGGCACGCCGGGGGGGTACGCAGAAAGCCAGGGGCGGTTGGCGGATGCATTCATGTGCACAGTCTCCATGTTGTATTTGATTCATAAACGAACAACCGTTCGCTTATTGCGGCATTCTCAGCCATTTTGGCGTGTACTGACGCGAATCTGACAGAGGGAAAACCAAAAAAAGGGGTGTCTCCCTAAATGGCGACACCCCTGTGTTTTGGGCCCATGGGGGTGAAACGGCGTCAGGCCTTCAGGGCCCCCAGCACCTCGTCCAGCATCTTCTTGGCGTCGCCAAACAGCATGCGGTTGTTGTCCTTGTAGAACAGCGGGTTGTCCACCCCGGCGTAACCGCTGGCCATGGAGCGCTTCATCACGATGGAGGTGCGGGCCTTCCACACCTCCAGCACCGGCATTCCGGCGATGGGGCTGGTGGGGTCGTCCTGGGCGGCGGGGTTCACGATGTCGTTGGCACCGATGACCATGGCGATGTCGGCCTCGGGGAAGTCGGCGTTGATCTCGTCCATCTCCATCACGATGTCGTAAGGCACCTTGGCCTCGGCCAGCAGCACGTTCATGTGGCCGGGCATGCGGCCCGCCACCGGGTGGATGGCAAAACGCACGTTCACGCCCTTGTCGCGCAGGGTGCGGGTGATCTCGAACACCGTGTGCTGGGCCTGGGCCACGGCCATGCCGTAGCCGGGCACGATGATCACGCTCTTGGCCTCGCGCAGCATCTCGGCGGTTTCGGTGGCGCTCACCGGCACCACCTCGCCCTGGGGCGCGGCGGCTTCACCCGACTTGGCGGGTGCACCGCCGCCCGAGCCGAACCCGCCCGCGATCACGCTGATGAAGTTGCGGTTCATGGCGTTGCACATGATGTAGCTCAGGATGGCCCCGGACGAACCCACCAGCGCACCGGTGACGATCAGCAGGTCGTTGTTCAGCATGAAGCCGGTGGCCGCCGCCGCCCAGCCCGAGTAGCTGTTGAGCATGGACACCACCACCGGCATGTCGGCCCCGCCAATGGCCATGACCATGTGGATGCCGAACAGCAGCGCGATGACCGTCATCACCAGCAGGGGCAGCATGCCGCTGGCCGTGTCGTGCGCATGGATGAACTCACGCCCGAACCCGATGACCACCAGCAGCGCCGCCAGGTTGAGCCAGTGGCGACCCGGCAGCAGCAGCGGTTTGCCACCGATCTTGCCGTTGAGCTTGCCGAACGCAATGAGCGAGCCCGAGAACGTGACCGCCCCGATCAAAATGCCCACGTAAATTTCCACCTCGTGGATGACCTTCTCGGCCCCGGAAAATGGCACCGAGGTGTCCACGTAGCTGGCAAACCCCACCAGGCAGGCGGCCAGACCCACCAGGCTGTGCATCAGGGCCACCAGTTCGGGCATCTGGGTCATCTTGACCACTTTGGCGGCGTACATGCCGATGCCGCCCCCCACCACCAGCGCCATGACGATCCAGGCCACGCCCGAGGGCGTGACCCGCGGGCCGAACACGGTGGCCAGCACGGCCAGCGCCATGCCGATCATGCCGAAGAGGTTGCCCCGGCGCGAGGTTTCGGGGTTGGACAGGCCGCCCAGGCTCAGGATGAACAGGACGGCCGCCCCCAGGTAGGCCATGTTGGAAAGGCTTTGGGACATGGTTGTCTTCCTTTGTTCTTGTTGTGGGTTTATTTGCGGAACATGTCCAGCATGCGGCGGGTCACGGCAAAGCCGCCGAACATGTTGACGGCGGTGAGCACGGTGGCCGCAAACGCCAGCCAGCGGATCAGGTCATCGGGCCGCCCCGCCATGCCCGCTTCGGGCGGTGCAATCTGCACCAGCGCCCCGATGGCGATGATGCTGGAGATGGCGTTGGTCACGCTCATCAGCGGTGTGTGCAGCGCCGGGGTCACGTTCCACACCACCATGTAGCCGATGAAACATGCCAGCACAAACACCGTGAAGTGCCCCAGGAAGGCCGCAGGGGCATAGGCCCCGATGAACCAGAACGCCACCGCGGCCACCGCAAAAAGGATGGCCAGGGTCTGGGCGGGCAAGGGCCCGGTGCTGCCATGCCCGTGGCCGCCCTTTTTCTCGGCCACGGCGGCCGCGGGTTTGGGGGGTGGAGGCGGGGCTTGTTTGATGGGCGGCGCGGGCCAGGTGACCGCGCCGTCCTTGATGACCGTCAGGCCCCGGATGGCATCGTCCTCCATGTTGACCACGGCCACGCCGTTCTTGGCCTTGCACAGCTCCTCGGTCAGGCGGAACAGGTTGGTGCCGTACAGCGTGGACGACTGCCGTGCCAGGCGCGAGGCCAGGTCGGTGTAACCGATGATGGTCACGCCGTGTTTGATCACGGCCTGCCCGGGCTCGGTCAGTTCGCAGTTGCCGCCTTGTTCGGCGGCCATGTCCACGATCACGCTGCCCGGCTTCATGGTCTGCACCATCTCTGCGGTGATCAGCTTGGGCGCGGGCTTGCCCGGGATCAGCGCGGTGGTGATGATGATATCCACCTCCCGCGCTTGTTGTGCATACATGTCGCGCTGCGCTTTTTGAAAGCCCTCGCTCATCACCTTGGCGTAACCGCCACCGCCCGAGCCCTCTTCCTCGTAGTCCACCTTCACGAACTCGCCGCCCAGCGACACCACCTGGTCGGCCACTTCGGCGCGGGTGTCGTTGGCACGGACGATGGCGCCCAGGCTGGCCGCCGTGCCAATGGCCGCCAGACCGGCCACACCGGCCCCGGCAATGAACACCTTGGCCGGGGGCACCTTGCCCGCCGCGGTGATCTGGCCATTGAAGAAACGGCCAAAGGCGTTGGCGGCTTCCACCACCGCGCGGTAGCCGCTGACCCCGGCCATGGAGGTGAGCGCGTCCATCTTCTGCGCCCGGCTCAGCGTGCGGGGCAGGGCGTCAATGGCCAGCACCGTGGCCTGGGCCGCGGCCAGCTGGTTCATCAGCTCGGGGTTCTGCGCGGGCCAGATGAAGCCGATGAGTGTTTGGCCCGGGCGCACCCGCGCCACCTCGTCGGCACTGGGCGGGCGCACCTTGAACACGATGTCAGCCGTGGCCCACAGCTCGGCAGCGGTGGGCACCACCACGGCCCCTTCGGCGCGGTAGGCGTCGTCGCTGAACGAGGCGGCCTCACCCGCGCCCGACTCCACCGCCACCGAAAAGCCCAGCTTGACCAGCTTGGCCACCACCTCTGGGACGGTGGCTACCCGCTTTTCGCCGGGGAAGGTCTCCTTGGGCACCCCAATGCGCTGGGGCGTCGGGGCCGTGGGGTTCACGGAAGCGGTGTCGGGCACAGCAGGCTGCATGGTGTCTCCTCAATGAAGGGCTCGAAATCGGTGACCAGGGTGCATGGCCCCGGTCGTCAGGGCACGGGAAAAGGGAAAGGGGGGACGAGCAGGCGCCCGTCCACCAGGCCCGAAGCGGTGCGCACGGCCCGGCCCAGCTGGTGAGTCCAGGCTTCGAACGGACGCCCGGCCACCAGGAACTCGGCGTTGCTGCGGGTCTTGGGCTCCACCAGGCGCTGGTCCATCACCACGTCCAGGCGGATGTAGATGCCCGAGTCGGTGGTGTAGGTGTGGCTGGCCCAGGCGTACGGTGCCGGGGGCAGGGCCTGGTGGGCCTGGAGCACGGCGTCCGCGTCCGGGTGGTGCTTTTGCATCCACCCTTGCTGGCTGGCGTACAGCCGACCCCGCAGGCAGTCGATGCGGGTGGGGCCGGTGGCTTCCGGGTTTTCCACCTGCTCGGCCCGTGCGGGCACACAGCGGGGCGGCTGGTCCGGGGCTTGCCAGGTCTGGGCGCGGGTGGCCGTCAGCACCACGGTGGCCAGCCAACCGCCTTGGGGGTTGGGCAGGCCCATCACCTGACGCTGCGCGGGGGCCTCTGATGCGCCCGACGGCACGGTGACCGACTCCACCGGCCCCAGCGGGGTCCAGCCCGATCCGGGCAGCGCCAAACTCACATGCCCCGCCGGTTCGGCGCTGGGCGGGATGCGGGCGCAGCCCGTCATCAGGGTGGCCAAGACCAGCGCCGTGGTCATCAGCCGGAGGGGGTGAACGCGGGAGACAGTCTGAGCGGGTGCGCCTGACGGCATGAACAGTTCCTCTGAAATACGACGCCCCGAATGGGGGGCTGAAGCTGACTCGCAGCTTAACGGAAACCGATACCGTCCCCAAACGTGACCGGTGCGTCGGGTGCGACAGGTCGGCGCGGCAGCGCTCCCCATAATCGGCCCCATGAGCGAACGATGGAAACCCAGCGTCACGGTGGCCGCCGTGATCGAACGCGACGGCCGCTACCTGCTGGTCGAGGAGCACACCCCCGAAGGCTTGCGCCTCAACAACCCCGCGGGCCACCTGGAGCCCGGCGAAAGCCCCGAGCAGGGCGTGGTGCGCGAAGTGCTGGAGGAAACCGCCCACCCCTTCACCCCGCAGGCGCTGGTGGGGGTGTACCTGGCGCGGCGCGCAGACACCACCTACCTGCGCTTTGCCTACTGCGGCACCGTGGCCGACGCGGTGCCGGGCCGGGCGCTGGACCACGGCATCGTGCGCACCGTGTGGATGACGCCCGACGAAGTCCGCGCCAGCGCCCACCGCCATCGCAGCCCGCTGGTGGTGCAGTGCATGGAAGACCACCTGCGCGGCCAACGCCACCCGCTGGGGGTGGTGCACACGGCGGCGTCGGTCTGGCAAGGCGGCCACCCATGAGCCCGATGGACGGGGCCTCCTGGGCCGTGCTGGCGCTGGCGGCGCTGGGCGCGGGCACGCTCAACGCGGTGGCCGGTGGGGGCAGCTTTCTTACCTTTCCTGCCCTGGTGTGGGCCGGGGTGCCGCCCATTGCGGCCAACGCCACCAGCGCGGTGGCGGTCAGCCCGGGTTACCTGGGCAGCGTGTGGGGGTTCCGTGGCGAACTGAACGCCCTGGACCGCCGCCTGCTGCACCGCGAAGCCCTGCTGTCGGCCAGCGGCGGTGTGGTGGGGGCCTTGCTGCTGCTGGTGACCCCGGCCAAGGTGTTCTCGGGCCTGGTGCCCTGGTTGCTGCTGTTTGCCACGGTGCTGTTTGCGCTGGGCCCCGCGCTCACCCGCTGGGCCGGGGGGCACGGCTGGACGCGGGCACGGGCCCCCGGGCTGTGGCTGGTGTCGGTGTACGGCGGGTACTTCAACGGCGGCCTGGGCATTTTGCTGATGGCGCTCTACACCCTGACCGGCGAGCCGCGGGTGAACACCGCCAACGCGCTCAAAAACTTCAACTCCTTTGTGTTGTCGCTGCTGTCGGTGGCAGCGTTTGCCGTGGCCGGGGCCATCGCCTGGCCCCAGGCCCTGTGGATGATGGCCTGCGCCACGCTGGGTGGCGTGCTGGGGGCCCGGGTGGCCCGCCGCCTGCCTGCGGCCTGGGTGCGGGGGCTGGTGATGACCACGGGGCTGGCCATGTCGGTGGTGTTCTTCCTGCGGGCCTGAGTCCCGGGCGGGATAATCCCGCCCCATGACTGTCAAGCAAAAAGTGGTTGTGGGCCTCTCCGGGGGCGTGGATTCGTCGGTGAGCGCCTACCTGCTCAAGCAGCAGGGGTACGAGGTCATCGGCATCTTCATGAAGAACTGGGAAGACGACGACGACAGCGAATACTGCTCCAGCCGCCAGGACTGGCTGGACGCCGCCAGCGTGGCCGACGTGGTGGGCATCGACATCGAACACGTCAACTTCGCCGCCGAATACAAGGACCGGGTGTTTGCCGAGTTCCTGCGCGAGTACCAAGCCGGGCGCACGCCCAACCCCGACATCCTGTGCAACGCCGAAATCAAGTTCAAGGCTTTCCTGGACCACGCCATGCGCCTGGGGGCCGACAAGATCGCCACCGGCCATTACGCCCGCGTGCGCTGCGTGGGGGCCGATGGCACCCTGCTGCCCGTGGGCACCTCCCGCCTGGGCGATGGCCGGTTTGAACTGCTCAAGGGCCTGGACCCCAGCAAGGACCAGAGCTACTTTTTGCACCGCCTCACGCAGGCGCAGCTGGCGCAGACCCTGTTCCCCGTGGGTGAACTGCACAAGACCGAGGTGCGCCGCATTGCCACTGAGATTGGCCTGCCCAACGCCAAGAAGAAGGACAGCACCGGCATCTGCTTCATTGGCGAACGGCCCTTCCGCGACTTCCTCAACCGCTACATCGCCCACGCACCCGGCCCCATCAAGAACGACCGTGGCCACACCATCGGGAAACACGTGGGCCTGAGCTTCTACACCCTGGGCCAGCGCCAGGGGCTGGGCATTGGCGGGGTGAAGGAAAAGGGTGCGCAAAAAGGCGGTGGTGAACACGCCCCCTGGTTTGTGGCCCGCAAGGACGTGAAGACCAACACCTTGTGGGTGGTGCAAGGCCACGACCACCCCTGGCTGCTGAGCGAGGGCCTGACCGCCCAAGACCTGAGCTGGACCGCGGGCACCGCGCCTGCCTTCAACGCCACCGGCCCCGACGGCACCCCCGCCCGCCGCCTGTCCGCCAAGACCCGCTACCGCCAGGACGACGCGCCCTGTTGGCTGCAAGCGGGCAGCGACCCCGCCGCCATTCGCCTGCACTTTGACGAAGCCCAGTGGGCCGTCACCCCCGGGCAGTCCGCCGTGCTGTACGACGGTGAGGTGTGCCTGGGGGGCGGGGCGATTGGGTGAACTTGCAATCAAAAACGGCTGTAGCGCTTTATTGATAAGCGAAAGCAGCTACTGTTTTTGATTGTTTTCGTTCTCGTCGTCCGGCTGTTCGCTGTAGCGCCGCCAGGCCCCCATGGCCTGGCGCATGGTCAGCAGCTGCTTTTCGAAGCGGGGGCAGGCCTTGCACATCAGCAGGTGCACGCGCAGGGCGGCCCCTTCGCCCCAGCTGAGGGGGCGGTCTTCTCGGGCCACCATCAGCTCGGCGGCGCGTTTGCAGGGAATCATCAGGTCCATGGCGGGCAGTCCGGGTGGCGTTGCTCAGGCGGCCTGCTGGCGGCCCAGCCAGTTCAGTTCCAGGCAGGTGCGCAGGCGCAGGCGGGCGCGGTGCAGCAGCACGTACAGGTTGGTCGAGCTCACGCCCAGTTCCTTGCAGATGTCGTCCACCGACATCTCCAGCCACTCGCGCATCATGAAGGCGCGGCCCTGGGCGGCGGGCAGGCGGTCGGTGCACAGCTCCAGCACCTCGGCCAACTGGCGGCGGGACAGGTCCTGCTCCGGGTTGCCCCAGTCGGCGGGCAGCTCGCTGAAGTGGCCGCGGGCGTCCAGCGGCAGGTCGTCCAGCGGGTCGGCCAGGTCGTCGGGGGTGGTGCCGGGGTCGCAGGCTTCGCGGGCGTGGGCGCGCATCTGGTCCAGCACCTTGTGTTTGAGGATGCCCACCAGCCAGGTGCGCAGCTGCGCCCGTTGCTCAAAGGCCGAGGGCTTGGCCAGGGCGGCCAGCAGGGTGTCGGACACTGCGTCTTCCGCCCAGGTGGGGTTGCGCAGCTGGCGCATGGCGAACTTCAGCAGCATGGGGCGGTGCTGCTGGAGCTGATCGGCCAGGTCGCTGTGGCTGGGGTGTGGTGGGGTGTCGGGCATGGGGTGGCAGGCAAACGGTGCCGCGATTTTGGGCTGGCCGACGGGTTCGAAAAATATTTTTTTGCGGGTGTAAGAAACCGGCCCCGCCGCCCGACTCAAGAGCAACCACCGCGTGTTGCCACCTCTGGCAGCGCGGGGGTTGAACCCAGATTGTTCATTGGGGCATGGGGTGATGACGGATGGATTTCGGGAACAGTTCTGTCCTGACTGAGGAGCCCATGGCGGGTGCCATGGGCGACGAAGAAGGGCAGAAATGACCCGAAAGACACCGTCAACGCCCCATGCAGCACCGCAGGTGCGCCCAATGAGCAATCTGGGTTGATCCCTTCAACCACTCGCAGGAGATGCACCTCATGACCCCTTTGAACCTCGACAAACGCGCCCTCATCGCCCTCACCGCCGCCTCCGTGATCGGCATGGGCCTGGCCGCTGCACCCGCCCACGCCCAGGAAAAGGAAAAGGAAAAGTGCTTCGGCATTGCCAAGGCCGGGCAGAACGACTGCGCCAACATCGCCGGGACCCACTCTTGCGCAGGCCAAGCCAAGATGGACATGGACGCGGGCGACTGGAAGTTTGTGCCCAAGGGCAGTTGCAAACAGGCCGGTGGCCTGAGCATGGACGAAGCCAAGGCCAAGGCCAAAAAGGGCTGATGCCATGGCCGGGCTGGGTTGGCGTCACCCCCACTTTGCCCAGGTGCTGGCCGAACGGCCCGCCCTGGACTTTCTGGAGGTGCACAGCGAAAACTTCTTTGCCCCCGGCGGGGCCAGCGCCGAGGTGCTGCGCCAGGGCCGCGCGGCCTACCCCATCAGCCTGCACGGCGTGGGGCTGTCGTTGGGGTCGGCCGCCGGGCTGGACCCGTGGCACCTGGACCAGCTGGCCGCGCTGGTGGAGCGCACCGACCCGGTCCGCGTGAGCGACCACGCCAGCTTTGCCCGCGCCCCGTTGACCGTGACCCGCGGGGCGCCCGGAGGCCCCGCGGGTGGCGCCCAACTCATCCATGCCGCCGACCTGTTGCCCGTGCCCTGGACACACGAGGCCCTGCACGTCATGGTGGCCAACGTGCAGTGCGTGCAGGAGCGGCTGCGCCGCCCCATCGCCGTGGAGAACCTCTCGGCCTACATCCAATGGCCGCAGGGCGACTGGAGCGAGCCCGACTTCCTCACCCAACTGGCCCGCCGCAGCGGCTGCCACCTGCTGGTGGACGTGAACAACCTCATGGTCAACGCCCTCAATGCCCACGGCGCGCCCACACCGCAGGCCGTGGCAAGCGACACTGCCCTGGCCCAGCGCCTGCTGGCCGACTGCACCGCCTGGCTGGACGCGCTGGGGACTGACGTGACCGTGGCCGAAATCCACCTGGCCGGGCATGTGCACGCGGGCGCCATCGTCATCGACGACCACGGCAGCCGCGTTTGCGATGCGGTGTGGGCCGTCTACCGCCACGCCGTGCGGCGCTGGGGCCGCCACCAGCCGCTGCCCACCCTGATCGAATGGGACACCGACGTGCCCGACCTGGCGGTGCTGCTGGACGAGGTGGCCCGCGCCGACGCGCACGCCCGCCAGGCCCTGGCGGACACCGCCGCCGACATTGACCCCCAGGCCACACAAGCCGCGGCGAGTGTCCAAGGGGTGCTGGCATGAACGCGCTCACCCGGCTGGTCCCTCCCCACGGCGCAACGGGTCTGCTGGCGCAGCAGCAGGCGCTGCTGGACGCCATTTGGTCCGGCAACGTGCCCACCCGCAAAACATGCAATGCTATAAATTCAGTAGCTGCTTGCGCTTTTGATGAAAGCGCAAGAGGCCTAAAAGCCTATCAATCCAACGGCCATGCGCTGGCCGAACGCGTGCTGGTGGCCGCCCACCCGGTGGTGACCGAGGTGATCAGCGCCGACAGCATGGGCCAGCTGGCCCGGGCGCTGTGGCATGCGCACCCGCCCACCCGGGGCGACCTGGCCTGGTGGGGCGACGCGCTGCCCGCCTTCATGGCCGCCAGCCCGCAGCTGGCGTCGCTGCCCTGGTTGCCCGACCTGGCCCGGCTGGAATGGGCCCTGCACACCGCCCAAACAGCCCCTGATGTGCCCCCGCCCGCCGACGGGCTGGCCAGCCTGCAACGCCTGAGCACCGACGACCCCGCCACCCTGCACCTGGCCTGGGCTGCCGCCACCCAGGTGCTGACGCTGGACTGGGATGTGGCCGCGCTCTGGCACGCCCACACCCTCAAGGACACGGATGCCGACACCGCCATCGCCGCCGCCCCGCACACCCGCACGCAAGCCTTGCTGGCGCTGGGGCCTGATGCCGTCCACTGGGCCGCGCCCCGCACCACCCACGTGCTGCTGTGGCGGCCCGCCCTCGGCGTGCACTGCCAGTTCATTCCCCCGGACACCGCCCGCTTTGTGCAGGCCCTGCTGCACGGCAACAGCCTGCTGGCCGCCCTGGAGCAGGCCGACCCTGGTTTTGCCAGCTGGCTGCCGCAGGCCCTGCAACAGGGGCTGGTGACGGGCATCGCGGCGCTCCCTGTGGCCGATGACCCCCCACCCTTGCAAGGACATTGACCATGCCATTTCCCATGTTTTCGAGCGCCTCGGAGCCGCCCTTGCGGGCTCGGGCCCGTGTCTGGCACCGGCTGGGCCATGCCTACCGTGGATTGGCCTGGGGACTGGACCAGCTTCAGCCCCTGGCCGCGCTGGCCGCACGCCTGTTTGTGGCCCAGGTGTTCTGGCTGTCGGGGCTGACCAAGCTGCGCGACTGGTCCAGCACGCTGGAGCTGTTTGCCTACGAGTACCAGGTGCCCCTGCTGCCCCCGCCGGTGGCGGCGGTGCTGGGCACGGCGGGTGAACTGGTGTTGCCCGTGCTGCTGGTGCTGGGCCTGGGCGGACGGGTGGCGGCCTTGGGCCTGTCGGTGGTGAACGTGATGGCCGTGCTCAGCCTGCCCGACATGCCCGAGGCGGCCTTCCAGCTGCACCTGTTCTGGGGCTCGCTGCTGGCCGGGCTGGCGGTTTACGGGCCGGGGCGCTGGTCGGCAGACCGCTGGCTGGCCCGCCACGGCGCAAACCAGCCCAGCCCCGCCGAGGTGCCCCCGGGGCCCGACGCTCGCGGGCGGTATTCGCAGCCCACAAAACCCCTGTAGCCCAGCGCGTCCAGGCGGGCGAACAGGTGGGCGTAGGCCACCTCGCCCGCGTCGGGCTCGTGGCGGTCGGGCACGCTGGCGATCTGGATGTGGCCCACCCCGGGCAGGTGCTGTTCCAGCCGCCGGGTCAGGTCCCCTTCCATGATCTGGCAGTGGTAGAAGTCCATCTGCACCCGCACATTGGGTTCACCCACGGCGGCCACCGTGTCATGGGCCTGCTGCTGCCGGTTCAGGAAGTAGCCCGGCATGTCGCGGGTGTTGATGGGCTCGATCAGCAGCGTGATGCCGTGCGGCGCCAGCACGCGGGCGGCGGCCTTCAGGTTGGCCACGTAGGTGCGCTGGCGGGTGTCGGCGTCCACCCCCGCCGGGGCCAGCCCGGCCATGGCGTGCAGCCGCTGGCAGCCGGTGGCCAGGGCGTACCGCAAGGCGGTTTGCACGCTGGCGGCAAATTCGGCCTCGCGCCCGGGGTGGCAGGCCATGCCCCGCTCGCCCGCCGCCCAATCGCCCGGCGGCAGGTTGAACAGCGCCTGGGTCAAGCCATGGGCCTGGAGCCGGGCGGCAATGGCCTCGGGCGGGTGCTCGTAGGGAAACAGGCATTCCACGGCCCGGAACCCATCGGCGGCGGCGGCGGCAAAGCGGTCCAGGAACGGCAGCTCGGTGTACAGCAGGGTGAGGTTGGCGGCGAACTGGGGCATGGTGACGGGATTGTGCCGCTGCATGGGCGTTCACGGTGCGGCCAACGACACCAACGCAAACCCTTCATCCAACCAGCCGGTGATGCCTCCGGCCATGAGTTTGACCGGTCGGCCCAACTGGGCCAGGCGCAACGCCCCGCGGGCAGCGCCGTTGCAATGCGGCCCGGCGCAGTAGGTCACGAACAAGGTGTCGGCAGGCCAGCGGGCCATGACCGACTCCACCATCTTGCCGTGCGGCAGGTTGACGGCCCCAGGCACATGCCCTTTGGCGTACAGCGCGGGGCCTCGAACGTCCAGCAGCACAAAGTCGGGGCCTTTGGACAGGGCATCGTGCACGTCCCAGCAATCGGTTTCGAAGGTGAATTCGGCGGCAAAGTGGGCCTGGGCGGCACTGGCCGATGCGGCAGGAACTTGGGACACGGCGGTGGTCATGGGAACAAGGCTCGCAACAGGGTTGGACACGCCCCCAGTGTTCCCGGCCCCACCCGCCGCCACAATGGCGCTGAGTGACAACCATGGAAAGAAACACGCCAATGCCCGCGCCCGCCGACACCCCTGCGCCGCCCCTCACCGGCCCTTTGGTGGTGGCCCCGGTGTACGACGGTTTGTGCACGTTCGAGTTCTCCATCGTGGCCGAGGTGTTTGGTCTGCCCCGCCCCGAAATGGGCACGGGGTGGTACCGCTTTGCCAGTGCCGCCATCGAAGACGGCCCCTTGCGTGCCCACGGTGGCTTGCGCGTGCAGGCTAATGCCCGGGCCGATCTGCTGGAGCAGGCCGACCTCATCGTCATCCCCGGGTGGAAGGGCCCTGATGTGCCCGTGCCTGACGCGCTGACGCAGCCATTGCGCCGCGCCTGGGCGCGGGGTGCACGGCTGGCTTCCATCTGTTCGGGGGCGTTTGTGCTGGCCGCCACCGGCTTGCTGGATGGCCGACGCGCCACCACCCACTGGCGCTACGCGAACCAACTGGCCCAGCGCCATCCGGCGATTGAGGTGGATGCCCAGGTGCTTTACGTGGAAAGCGACCGCCTGCTCACCTCGGCAGGCAGTGCCGCGGGCATGGACCTGATGCTGCACATCGTGCACCAGGACTTTGGCCTGGAAGCCGCCAACCGGGTGGCACGCCGGCTGGTGATGCCCACCCACCGGCAGGGCGGACAAGCGCAGTTCATTGAGCGGCCCGTGCCGCCCGACAGGCATGGCCGGCTGGCCCACCTGCTGGACACCTTGCAAGCCAACCTGGCCCAGCCCTGGACGGTGGAACGCATGGCGGCCCGATTGGCCATGAGCCCGCGCAGCTTTTTGCGCCACTTCAAGGCCGCCACCGGGTGCACCCCGGGCATTTGGCTGGACACGGCCCGGCTGCAAGAGGCCCGCCGACTGCTGGAGTCCACCGCCTTGCCCATCGAACAGGTGGCCGAACAAGCCGGTTTTGGCACCGTGCAGGCCCTGCGCCGCCAGTTCCGGCAGACGCTGGGGGTGTCACCCCGCGACTTCAGGCGGGCGTTTTCAAATACCGCCGCAGATGCTGCCCGGTGAAGTGGGTCGTCCCCGCAAACAACATTGGGAACGTGAGACGGCCTGCGGACACGGAGATTGACGATTGAACGTTTGGTCGATGGTGCTGTTGCTCAACCCAATCGCGCCGCCACCACGCGCGCAAACGCCGTGAAATCCCCCAAATGATCGTGCGCAATGCGGTGGACCATGTGCCAATTGATGGCGTTGTAGCTGTGGACAGCGATGTTGCGAAACCCCACGGCCTTTTTGAGACTGGTGGCCAACTCGGCACTCAACACCCCTTCGCGGGCGAGGATGTCAAAGGTCTGGCCCATGGTGTCGGGAGGCGGCGTGTTCATGCCGGCAATGAGGTGTGCGCCCACATCCACACACAGCTGCACCGCCCGGCTGAGGTTGAGAGAGACGATGTCTTGCAGGTCAAAGTCTGACTCCAACTGCACCGGATCGGCGGGGCATTTGAGCTCGATGCGATGCAAGCACCGACGCAGTGACTCCAGCTTTTGCTCTACAACGGAGGCATCCATGCAGCCCGCCTTTCTGACAACAAACGATGGCGATACGGAGCGAAGTCGGCCTGCTCGAACAGGTTGCGGCTGATCAGCCGACCATAGGCGGCATCATCGCCCCACACCCTGCGCCCGTGCCGCACGATTTCACCCAGCAGGGGGGGCGACGCAAGCTGTAAATCGATCAAATCCACAGGGCGTCCTGTCTCTTGGGCCAGGGCATCGACGATGTCCCAGCGCTCCTCCGCCGTCAGTGCCCCTGACCGGCTGGCAACAGCCATGTCCAGGTCGCTGTCGGGGCGAGCGGTTCCGCGAGCCACCGAGCCAAAAACCAACGCCAGGGTCAACTGCGGAAAGCGCATCACCACCCGACGCAAGGCAGCGTCGGGCGGGCTTTCGGGCTCGGGGTTTGAAGCACTCGTCACACGCATCCTTACAGCATCGCCACGCAGGGAACCTTACCGCAGAACCGACCCGCTGCAATCAGTGGTGCCGAGGCAAATACCGCCGCAAATACCGCCCCGTAAAGCTCGCCTCACAAGCGGCCACATCCTCGGGCGTGCCTGCGACCACCAGCGTGCCGCCGCCTGCGCCGCCTTCGGGGCCCATGTCCACCAGCCAGTCGGCCGTTTTGATGACGTCCAGGTTGTGCTCGATCACCACCAGGGTGTTGCCCGCGTCGCGCAGCTGGTGCAGCACCTTCAGCAGCAGTTCGATGTCGGCAAAGTGCAGGCCGGTGGTGGGTTCGTCCAGGATGTAGAGCGTGCGCCCGGTGTCGCGTTTGCTGAGTTCCAGCGCCAGCTTCACCCGCTGGGCTTCGCCGCCGCTGAGGGTGGTGGCGCTTTGGCCCAGGCGGATGTAGCTCAGGCCCACGTCCAGCAGGGTTTGCAGCTTGCGGTGGATGCTGGGCACGGCGCTGAAGAATTCGGCCGCTTCGGCCACCGTCATGTCCAGCACCTGGGCAATGTTCTTGCCCTTGTATTGCACCTCCAGCGTTTCGCGGTTGTAGCGCTGGCCGTGGCACACGTCGCAGGGCACGTACACGTCGGGAAGAAAGTGCATTTCCACCTTCACCACGCCGTCGCCCTGGCAGGCTTCGCAGCGCCCGCCGCCACTGCCTTGCGCCACGTTGAAGCTGAAGCGCCCCGGGCCGTAGCCGCGCTCCTTGGCGGTGTTGGTTTCGGCCATCAGCTCGCGGATGGCGGTGAACACCCCGGTGTAGGTGGCCGGGTTGCTGCGCGGGGTGCGGCCAATGGGGCTTTGGTCCACGTTGATGACCTTGTCGAAATGCTCCAGCCCCTGAATTTCTTCGTGCGGCGCGGGCTCTTCGTGGCTGCGGTACAGGTGTTTGGACACCGCGGTGTACAGCGTGTCGTTGACCAGCGTGCTCTTGCCCGAGCCGCTCACGCCGGTCACGCAGGTCAGCAACCCGATGGGGAAGGGCACGGTCACGTTTTTCAGGTTGTGGCCGCTGGCGCCCACCACGGTCACCCAGTCCCACGGGGTGTGGCGCTCGCTGGGCACGGCAATCTGGCGCGTGCCGTTGAGGTACTGGCCGGTGGGCGAGTCGGGCGTGGCGGCCACTTGGTCGGGCGTGCCCTGGGCCATGATGCGCCCGCCGTGCACACCCGCGCCGGGGCCCATGTCGATCACATGGTCGGCCGTGCGGATCATGTCCTCGTCGTGCTCCACCACCAGCACGGTGTTGCCCAGGTCGCGCAGGTGTTGCAGCGTGGCAATCAGGCGGTCGTTGTCGCGCTGGTGCAGGCCGATGCTGGGCTCGTCCAGCACATACATCACCCCGGTCAGGCCCGCGCCAATCTGGCTGGCCAGGCGGATGCGCTGGCTCTCGCCGCCGCTCAGGGTTTCGGCGCTGCGCTCCAGGCTGAGGTAGTTCAGGCCCACGTCGTTCAGGAACTTGAGGCGCTGGCGGATTTCGTGCACCACCTTGGCGGCAATGTCGCCCTTGGCCCCGGTGAGCTGCAGGGCCTGGAAGTAGGCGTAGGCCTCGCCCAGGGTGACATGGCTCACGTCAAAAATGGCGCGCTTTTGCGCCCCCTCGCCCACGAACACATGGCGGGCCTCGCGGCGCAGGCGGCTGCCGTGGCAGTCGGGGCAGGGCTGGGTGGCGCGGTAGCGGCCCAGTTCTTCGCGCACATGGGCGCTGTCGGTTTCGCGGTAGCGGCGCTCGAAGTTGTGGACCACGCCCTCGAACGGGTGCTCCTTGGTCACCTTCTTGCCCTTGCCCGCGCCGGAGTCGATCACGTACTGGAAGGCCACCGCCTCGTCGCCCGATCCGTACAGCAGCACCTGCTGCGCCTGCTGGGGCAGGTCTTCCCAAGGGGCTTCGGGGTCGAAACCGTAGTGCTTGGCCAGGCTTTCCACCATGGAGAAGTAGTAGCCGTTGCGTCGGTCCCAGCCCTTGATGGCCCCGCTGGACAGGCTGAGCGTGGGAAAGGCCACGATGCGCTCGGGGTCGAACACCTCCGAATGCCCCAGGCCGCTGCAGGTGGGGCACGCCCCCTGCGGCGAGTTGAACGAGAACAGCCGCGGCTCCAGTTCGGCCAGCGAGTAGCTGCACACCGGGCAGGCAAATTTAGAGGAAAAAAGCCTCTCTGCGCTTTCAGAAAAAGCGCGAGCAGCTCCTTTTTCAGGAGCAACCGGTGCGCCATCGAGGTTGAGCACCAGGGCGCGGCCTTCGGCCAGGCGCAGTGCGGCCTCGAAGCTTTCGGCCAGGCGCTGGCGTTGGGCCAGGTAGGCCTGGGTGTCCTCGCCGTCCGCCGGGGCGTTGGCGGGCGGCGTGGCACGCACCTTGAGGCGGTCCACCACCACGTCGATGTCGTGCTTGTGGGTCTTGTCCAGCTCGGGCAGTTCGTGGCTTTCCACCACCTGGCCGTTGACGCGAAAACGCACGTAGCCCTGGGCAATCAGCGCCTCGAAGGTGTCGTGGAACTCGCCTTTGCGCTCGCGGGCAATGGGTGCCAACACCATGAGTTTGCTGCCTTCGGGCCAAGCCAGCACCGTGTCCACCATCTGGCTCACGCTCAGGGCGGCCAGCGGTTCGCCGTGTTCAGGGCAGTGCGGGGTGCCGGCGCGGGCGAACAGCAGGCGCAGGTAGTCGTGGATTTCGGTCACCGTGCCCACGGTGGAGCGTGGGTTGTGGCTGGTGGCCTTCTGCTCGATGCTGATGGCGGGCGACAGCCCTTCAATCAAATCCACATCGGGCTTGTCCATCAGCTGCAGGAACTGGCGGGCGTAGGCGCTCAGGCTTTCCACGTAGCGGCGCTGGCCCTCGGCGTACAGGGTGTCGAAGGCCAGGCTGCTTTTGCCCGAGCCCGACAGCCCGGTGATCACCACCAGCTTGTCGCGCGGGATGTCCAGGTCGATGTTCTTCAGGTTGTGGGTGCGCGCACCCCGCACGCTGATGCGCTGCTGGCGCAGCGCGTTGGCAAGGTAGGGGGCGTCGTCGTGGGGGGTGGACATCGGGCGGCAGTCTGATCAAGGCAACCGGGCATTATCGGACGCGCCCCCGGCCTTGTGGGTGGATGGCGGAGAATCACGGCTTTTCGTGCCCCTGCGCCTTGCCCATGCGCTCTGCCGTGTCCAGCCCAGCCTCCGCCATCTCCACAGCCCCCGCTTCCAACACCATGACGCCACTGGAGCGGCGCGCCAGCCTGTCCCTGGCGGCGGTGTTTGCGCTGCGCATGCTGGGGCTGTTCCTGGTGTTGCCGGTGTTCATGCTGGAAGCGCGCCACTACCCGGGCGGTGACGACCCCGCGCTGGTGGGCATGGCCATGGGGGCTTACGGCCTGACGCAGGCGCTGATGCAGATGCCCCTGGGGCTGGCCAGCGACCGCTGGGGGCGCAAGCGCGTCATCCTGCTCGGGCTGGCCCTGTTTGCCCTGGGCAGCCTGGTGGCCGCCTGGGCCCCCACGGTGCAGTGGCTGATGGTGGGGCGTGCCGTGCAGGGCTCGGGCGCCATGTCGGCCGCCATCACCGCGCTGCTGGCCGACCTGACCCGCGACGAGGTGCGCACCAAGGGCATGGCCCTGGTGGGGGCCAGCATCGGGCTGACGTTTGCCGTGTCGCTCATGCTCTCGCCACCGCTCACCGGGCTGGTGGGCTTGTCGGGCGTGTTCCTGCTGACCTGCCTGCTGGCCATTCTGGGCGCGGTGGCCGTGCGCTGGTGGACCCCGGACGAACCGGTGCGCCAGCAGACCGAGGCCCGCGGACGGTTGGCCGACGTGATCGCCCACCCCCGCCTGTGGCGGATGTACCTGGGGGTGTTTGCGCTGCACAGCATCCAGGTGGCCATGTGGATGGCCGTGCCCGCCATGCTGACCACCACCGGCCTGCCCCAGCCCGAGCACTGGAAGGTGTACCTGCCGGCGGTGCTGGGCTCCTTCCTGCTGATGGGCGGGCTGTTCGCCCTGGAGCGCCGCGGCCATTTGCGCACGGTGCTGCGCGGGGCGGTGGCCCTGCTGGTGCTGGTGCAGGTCGGCTTTGGGTGGCAGGCGCTGGGGCAGTTCAGCCTGTGGGCCCTGGCGGGGCTGCTGTTCCTGTTTTTCGTGAGCTTCAACATCCTGGAAGCCAGCCAGCCCAGCCTGGTGTCGCGCATGGCCCCGGTTCATGCCCGTGGCGCGGCGCTGGGGGTGTACAACACCCTGCAATCGGTGGGCTTTTTTGTGGGCGGGGCCATGGGCGGGGCGCTGGCCAAATGGGGCGGTTCGCCCGTGCTGTTTGCAGCCTGCCTGCTGGTGGCGGTGTTGTGGCTGCTGCTGGGCTGGGGCCAGCCGGTGCCCGAAGTGCCGTTGCAGCGCTGACCTCTGTTGCAGGCGTGCGGTGGCTGGCACAATCCACCACCTCCCGAATCCTCCAACCCGTTTCACCCACCTGACAGGGACTCACCCGCCATGGCATCGGTCAACAAAGTCATCCTCATCGGCAACTGCGGACGCGACCCCGAAATCCGCTACCTGCCCTCCGGCCAAGCCGTGGCCAACGTCACCATCGCCACCTCCAGCCGCCGCAAGGACCGCAGCAGTGGCGAAACGGTGGAAGACACCCAGTGGCACCGCGTCACCTTCTACGACCGCCTGGCCGAAATCGCCGGTGAGTACGTCAAGAAAGGCCGCCCCGTGTACGTGGAAGGCCGCCTGAAGTACGGCAAGTACACCGGCCAGGACGGCGTGGAGCGCAACACGGTGGACATCATCGCCACCGAGCTGCAACTGCTGGGCAGCCGCGAAGGCATGGGCGGCAGCCCCGCCGGTGGCGGCGACGAAGGCGGCTACGACGCCCCCGCACCCGCCCGACGCCCCGCACCGCCCGCGGGCAACCGTGGCGGCTACGGCGGCGGCAGTGGGGGTGGCAGCGGCGGCGGTTATGGCGGCGGCGCGCCCCGCCCGGCGCCCGCCCCGGCCACACCCGCCAAGTCGTCCAGCGGTTTTGACGACATGGACGACGACATTCCGTTCTGAAGCCGCCTGCTACAGTGTTCGAAAGCATCGAACACGATGCACCCCACGACAAGGCCTTTTCATGAGCGTGCATCAATTTGGGCTGACGGATTTCCAAGCGGTGGCAGCCGGTGCCGCCGTGCTGGCCAGTGGGGGCGGCGGCAGTTACCAGGATGCGCTGCACATCTTGCAGCAGATGGCCCACAGCGGCTGGAACGGCACCGTCACCGTGCAGCCCTATGACGGCAGCTCCAGCGCCTGCGTGCTGGCCATCATGGGGTCGCCCGATGCCGCCCAAGAGCTGAGCCTGGAGGCCGTCACGCAGGCCATGTCCAACACCACCCAAGTGCTGCAAGCCGCCACCGGCGAAACGCTGCAATGCCTGATCCCGGTGGAAATCGGCCCCATCAACTCCCTGGCCCCGCTGATTGCGGCGGCACAGTCTCAAGGCAAGCTGTGGGTGGTCAATGGCGATGGGGCCGGGCGTGCGGTGCCCGAACTGCCCCAAACCACCTACGCCGGCAGCGCCACGCTGCCCCCCAGCCCGGCGGCACTGGCCAGCGATGCAGCAGTGCCCGCCCAGCTTGAATCCGCCGTGCTCCAAGCCAGCACGGCCACCAAGGTGGAGTCCCTGGCCGGGGGCGTGGTGGCCGCCTTTGGGGGCTACAGCGGCCTGGCCATGTGGCCCTCCACCGCGGCCAACGGCCATGCCCTGAGCGGCAGCTACATCGCCGACACCCTGGTGCAGACCCGTGACCTCGGGCTGTTGCTGCTGGGGGCCACGCAGCCCTTGTCCACCACCCAGGTGGCGGAGGCCATTGCCCTGCTGACCCAGCGCAGCACCGATGTGCTGGCGCAGAACTTCTACATCACCAGCGTGACGCAGGCCACCTCCAGCGCGTCGCTGGACTGCGGCGTGATCCGCCTGGACAACACGCCCCACCCCGACCACAGCACCGACACCCGCTACCTGTACAACATGAATGAGAACCTCATCATGTACAACACGGCGAACGCGGTGCCCGATGCGGTGGCCCCCGACTCCATTTGTTACTACTCCGAAGGCACTGGGCAGGGCTTTTCCAATGCGTCGGATGACCTGGCGCTGTACTTCGACGCCACCACCGGGCAAAGCACCGGGGTGGCCGTCAGCGTGATCCGGGTGCGCACGGCCCCCGCGCTGTACCAGGCCCCGGGGGTTCTGGCGTCTTTTGCCAGCCTGCTCAGAAGCATCGGCTACGCCGGTGCATTGCCGTCGACCTGAGCACCATGGGCGAGGCCGACCTTTACCGTGACCGCCTGGCCCTGGCCCTGGAAGCCGCGGGCCTGGACCTGTGGGAAAACAACCTGCTCACCGGCGAGGTCACCCGCAAGGCGTCTCAGACCTATCTGAGCCTGGGCTACAGCGAACAAGAGTCCGCAGCCCACTTGGAACAGGTCTTTCAACTGATGCACCCAGACGACGTCGGAGAGGTCAAGGCGTCGGTCGACGCCCACCTGTCGGGCCGCACACCGCAATACCGTTGCGAATTCCGCCTCAAGGCCAAGGATGGGCGCTGGGTGTGGTTTGCCAATTACGGCAAGGTGATGGATGCCCATGCCGACACGCCGGGCCAGCGCTTCATCGGCGTGACCTTCAACATCGACGACCGCAAGCGCCGCGAGCAGGAGATGGAAGACATCAACCGCCAGCTGGCCGAAAAAAACGCCCTGCTCGAAAGCTACAACCTCCAACTGGAACTGCTGGCCACCACCGACTCGCTGACCGGCCTGGTCAACCGGCGTCGGCTGATGGAGCTGGGCGTGAGCGAATGCAAACGGGTCGAACGTTTCCGCCATGCGCTGTCGCTGTTGATGATCGACATCGACTTCTTCAAGGCCGTCAACGACGCCTGGGGCCACCAGGTGGGCGACCACGTCATTTGTGCCGTGGCCGACGCCTGTGCCCAACGCGTTCGCCAGGGGGTGGACACGGTGGCCCGCGTGGGGGGTGAAGAGTTCGTGGTGCTGCTGCCCGAAACCGGGCACGCCCAAGCCCATGCGCTGGCCGAAACGCTGCGGCAGGCGGTGGCGGCGCAACCCGTGTCGGTGAACGACCGGGGCGAGCTGGTGCACTTCACCGTCAGCATTGGCGTGGCCACCCACTGCATGGGTGGCCCCGACGCCTTCGAACTCCTGCTCAACCAGGCCGACAAGGCCTTGTACAAGGCCAAACAGGCCGGACGCAACCAGGTTCAAGGGCCACCGAACACCGCTTGAGCGGAAACACCCGCCGCCATCCGCACCTCAGGCACGATTCGTGCGCTAATGCCTGCATGGTTCGTTTGCATGCACACATTGGCCTGTCCTACGACGTGGCCGCCCCCGGGGCGGACTTCATCTTCAACATCCAGGCCGCACGCACCGCGCAGCAGCGCGTGGTGTCCGAGCGGTTGAGCATCCAGCCCTCGCGCGGCATGACCGAGAGCACCGACGCCGTCACCGACAACCGCATCCTGCGCCTGTCGGCCCCGGCGGGGCGACTGGACATCAGCTACCAATGCACCGTGGACGTGCGCCACCACCGCGCCGAACCGGCGCAGGTGCCCGAAGTGCCGCTGGCCGAACTGCCCGACAGCGTGCTGCCCTACCTGTACCCCAGCCGCTACTGCCCCTCGGACGCGCTGGGCAGCATGGTCATGGGCCTGTTCGGTCAACTGCCGCGGGGCTACCTGCGCGTGCAGGCGGTGCAGGACTGGGTGCAGCAGCAGGTGGCCTTCAAGTCCAACACCAGCCACTCGGGAACCTCGGCGCTGGACACCCTGCGCGACCGCCAGGGCGTGTGCCGCGACTTTGCCCACCTGATGATTGCGCTGTGCCGGGCCCTCAACATCCCGGCGCGCTTCACCACCGGCATCGATTACGGGGCCGACCCCGCCCTGGGCCCGCCCGATTTCCACGCCTATGTGGAGGTGTACCTGGGCGGGCGCTGGTACATCTTCGACCCCTCGGGCACCGCCATCCCCATGGGCTTCATCCGCATCGGCACGGGGCGGGATGCGTCCGACGTGTCGTTCGCCACCATTTTTGGCAGCTTCACCGCGCCGCCCCCGCTCATCCAGATTCGCGCAGAATCGGCCGAGGCGGGCTTTGAGCCCCCCACCCGCCAACCCTTGGCCTTTTCCACGGCGTCCGCCGCGTTCAACCTCTTCACCTCCCCGTGACCGCTCCCCGCATGCAGGGCGTTCCCCCGCAATTCGACAGCCCCACCGACCAGGCCGAGTTCCGCCCCGCCGGACACCGCGCCGGGGTGGAGCTGTACCGCGCCCACATCGTGCGCCATGTGTTCGACCCCCACACCCACGACGCCTACGGCTTTGGGGCCATCGAACACGGCGTGGAGCGGTTTCGCTGCAGCGGCAGCGACCACCTGGCCCCGCCCGACTCCCTGGTGCTGATGAACCCCGACGTGCTGCACACCGGCCGCGCCGAAACCGCGGGCGGCTGGCGCTACCGCATGATCTACCTCACCCCGCAGGTGCTGGCCGAGGTGTCGGGCGAGGACGGCTGGTGGTTCGACCAGACCGTGGTGGACAGCGACCGCCCCCGCGCCCAGCGCGTCTCGCGCCTGCTGCAAACCCTGTGGGCCACCACCGACCCGCTGACCACCGACGGCCTGCTGCACCAACTGGTGATGGAACTGCGCCCCCTGGCCCGCCGCCGCCCCACCGGGCACGACGGCGCCGCGCCCCGCTTTGCCGCGGTGCTGGACCACATGAACGACCACCTGGCCGACCGCCTGACGCTGGACGACCTGGCCCGTGTGGCGGGCCTGAGCCCCTTCCACTTCCTGCGCCAGTTCCAGCGCCAGCACCACGTGTCACCCCACCAGATGCTGATGGCGCGCCGCCTGGTCAGCGCCAAGCAGCGCCTGGCCGCAGGGATGGCCCCGGCCGAGGTGGCCGCCGCCACCGGGCTGTGCGACCAGTCGCACCTCAACAAGGCCTTTGTGCGCCGCTACGGCGTCACCCCCGCCCGCTACCAGCGCCAGGTCAGGGGCTGAGCGCAAGCTGGTACAAGACCCGCGCCACCGTTTCGGTCACACTCGCGGCCTTTGAACCGAATGGACTGAGCGATGGTGACTGGTGTGGCGTTTGCCCTGGCGGCGGGCCTGATGTGGGGGCTGGTGTTTGTGGGGCCGTTGCTGCTACCCGAATACCCCCCGGCGCTCCAGGCCTTCGGGCGCTACCTGGCCTTCGGGCTCATCGCCCTGCCCCTGGGCTGGCTGGACCGGGCCGAACTGTCGCGCCTGACCCGGGCCGACTGGCTGGAGGCCCTCAAACTCTCGGTGGTGGGCAACCTGCTGTACTACATCTGCCTGGCCAGCGCCATCCAGCGCACCGGCGGGCCACTGCCCACCATGATGATCGGCACGCTGCCGGTGGTGATTGCCATCAGCGCCAACCTGCTCAACCACCAGCGCGACGGGCGCCTGCCCTGGGCGCGGCTGGCCCCCTCGCTGCTGCTGATTGCCGCGGGCATCGCCTGCGTCAACCAGGTGGAACTGAGCCTGCTGGCCCACAACCCCGACGCCGACCTGCCCCGCTACGCCAGCGGTGCCGCACTGGCCGTGGTGGCCGTGGCCTGCTGGACCTGGTACCCCCTGCGCAACAGCAACTGGCTGCGCGACCACCCCGGGCGCAACCCGCGGGCCTGGGCCACCGCCCAAGGGCTGACCACCCTGCCCTTGGCTGTGGTGGGTTACGCGCTGTTCTGGGTCTGGACGGCGTGGGGGCCGTCCACCGTGGCCGAGCCCTTCCCCATGCCCTTTGGCCCCCGGCCCGCCGCCTTCGTGGGGTTGATGGTGGCCATCGGCCTGCTGTCCTCATGGGTGGGCACGCTGTGCTGGAACGAAGCCAGCCAGCGCCTGCCCACCGCGCTGGTGGGGCAGCTCATCGTGTTCGAAACCCTGTCTGCGCTGACCTATGCGTTTGTGTGGCGACAGCAATGGCCCGCGCCGCTCACGCTGGTGGGCATCGGCCTGCTGCTGGCCGGGGTGCTGTGGGCCACACGCATCCGGCCAGAGCCTGTGGAAATTTAAGAAAAACTGGCCTATAGCGCTTTATTTACAAGCGCAAGCAGCTATCAAATTCATACTGACTCAACCGCTGCAGCTGGCCCTGTGGGGGACTCGGTCTGCCGGGTCAACCCCCACAACAGCCCAAACGCCACCGCACCCAAGCCCCCCAGCACCGCCAGCTGGGGCAGCACCATGGACACGCTGGCCCCCAGCTCGTTCAGGCGAAGCGATGCCTGCACCCCGGCGGTGCTGGGCAACAGCCAGCGCAGCAGCTGCGAGGGCTCCGGCAGGGCCTGGGCGGGCCACGAGAACCCGGCCAGAAACGCCATGATGGGGGTGGTGAACAGCAGCACCTGCACCGCACGCTCGCGCTGGCCGAACCACAGCCCCAGCAAGCAGCCCAGCGACGCGATGGCCGGGCTGTACACCGCCAGCAGCACCAACGCCCCCCAAGGGTTGCCGCCACGGGGGTAGTCGTTCATCAGGTACACGCAGCCAAAGTAGAACAGGCCGCTGATCCAGCCCATCAGGCTGAGCACCCCCACCCGGCCCAGCCAGGTGCGGGCCGACACCCGGTGCCGCCCGGCCTGTGTCCAGCCACCGCCGAGCACCGCCGCGCCCATCAGCAGGGTTTGCTGCAGGATGAGCAGGGCCACCGCTGGCACCACAAAGCTGCCGTACCCCTCGGTGGGGTTGAACAGGGCCACGGTGCTCAGGCGCACCGGCTCGCGCTGGGTGTGGGCCTGGCGGGGGCTTTGGCCCCGCGCCTCCAGCTGGCGGATTTCCACCGCCGCCGACACCGCGCCCACGGCCTCGGCCAGCCCCTGCGCCACGTTCTTGGCCACCAGGGGCCGGGTGCCGTTGGCCACAATGACCGCCGTGGCCGCCTGCCCATGGGTGACGTGGCGCTTGAGGTCCACGGGCAGCAGCAGGTAGCCCTGCACCTCGCCCCGGGCCAAGGCGTCACGGGCGTCGGCCTCGTCCAACACCGTGTGGACCACCTCCAGCCTGGGGTTGGCCTGGGCCAGGCGGGTGATCTGGCGCGACAGGTTGCTGTGGTCCTGGTCCACCACCGCCACCGGTGTGCGCCGCACCACCTCCTGGGCATAGAACCAGGGGTAGTAGAAGCCGTACAGCAGCGGCCCGCCCAGCAGCAACATCATCACCGCCTTGTCGCGCAGCACGGTCTGCAGGCTGTGCCGCCAGCCGGTGGCGGTGGCCGCGGTGAAGGCGGCCTGTTGGGTCAGTGGGGCGAGCACGTCCTCGGGCAAGGGCGCGGACTGGAGCCGGTGCACGGCCAACCCGGCCAGCCCCCACAACACCGCCGCCGCCACGGCCAGGCCCGCCACGGTGGCGGCGCTGTGGGCCACCGGGGTGCCCATCTGCAGTTGCTCGGTCTGCAGGCGGATGTAGTGGGTGTACGGCATGGCCAGCGCCCAGGCCCGGGCACCGCCCGACATGGCCGCCAGCGGAAACCCCACGCCGCTGAAGGCAAACGCCGGGGACGACAAAAACCCCGCCCCCGACAAGGCCGTGGCCAGGGAACGGGTGAGGCCCACCAGCAGCGCGCCCGTCAACAACGACACCGCCACCAGCAGCCACAGGCCGGCCAGCACCACCCACAGGCTGCCCGCCGGGGCCCAACCCCGGCCCAGGGTGGCAGCCACCATGGCCACACTGCCGATGCCCCCCAGGCTGAACCCCGGCACGGCCAGCTTGCCCAGCAGGGCCTGAGCGACGTGGCCACGGGTGGCTGCGTTCAGCCATTCGGCCAGGGTGCGGTCCCGCAGTTCGCGGCCCACGGCCCACACCCCGGCGGTCATGGCCAGGATGTGCAGCACCGCCGGAATGAGGGACAGGCCCAGAAAGGGCTCGTAATCGCCCGCTGGGTTGAACAGGTTGTGTGCCCGCACCTGAATGGGCATGAAGCTGGCCTTGACCGCCTGCGGCGCTTCACCGCGTTTGGTGCGGGCCGTGGCCTCCACCCCGGCGCTGAGGGTGCCCACCGCCGTGCGCACGTCCCGCTGCACGATGCCGGAATGGGTGGCGAACTGGGCGTTGTGCAGCAGCGTCACGTCGCCCACGTGGCCGGTTTTCACGTCGCGTTCGAAGTCGGCGGGGATGGCCACCACCGCGTACACGGACACCGAGCGCAGGGCGGCGTCGGCTTGCGCCGTGTCGGGCAGGTGGGCACTGACATGGATACCGGGCGCCGCGTCCAGCAGGCGCACCAGCTGGCGGGAGAGTGCGGAATGGTCCTGGTCCACCACCGCCACCGGCAGCTGCCGCGGCACGCCGGTGGAAAACATCCACCACACCAGCGCCAGCGCCAGCATCGGCACCCAGGTGACCATGGCCAGCTCCCAGGGGCTGCGGCGCAGGCGGGCCAGTTCGCGGCGGGCGCTGTGGAGGCAGGGGGTCATGCGGGCTCCGTCACTGCACCAGCACGCTCATGCCGGGGCGGGCCCCGGCGATGGGGCTCAGGGGGCGGGCTTTGACCTCGAAGGTCTTGGCGTCAAAGCCCTGGCCCGAGCGGGTGGCCCGCCAGGTGGCAAAGTCGGGCAGGGCCCCGGTGTGGTAGACCTTGAAGCGCGCGGTCTGCCCGCCCAGCGCGGGCAGCATGGCGTCGAACTCGGTGCCCACCGCAAAGCGCTGCAATTTGTCCTCGCGCACGTTCAGCACCACCCACTGGTCTTGCAGGTCCACCACCGTGACCATGGGCACGCCTTGGGGCGACAGTTCACCACGCCGGGCCAGCACCTTGGCCACCTCGCCCGCCACGGGGCTTTTCAGCTCGGTTTCGGCCTGGGCCGCCTGCACCTCGGCCACCAGCCCGGCCACCTGGCGGGACTGGGCGCCCGCGGCGGCCCGGTCCTCGGCCCGGGCACCGGCCTTGACCAGGTCGTACTGCGCTTTGGCGGCCAGGGCCTGGTCACGGGCGGTCTTGTGGTTGGCCTCGGCCTCGTCGCGCTTCTGGGCCGGCACCAGGCCGTCGCGGGCGAGGCCGTCGATGCGTTTGAACGTGCGTTCGGCCAGCTCGGCAGCAGCAGCGGCGCGCTGCCAATTGAGGCGGGCCATGTCGATTTCCTGCGGGCGTGCGCCTTGTTCGGCCTTGGCCGCCTGGGCCTTGGCCGCGTCCTGCGCTGCGGTGGCCTGCGCCAGCTTGGCGGCCACCTCGGGGCTGTCGAGGCGGACCAGGGGAACCCCGACGGTCACCACATCGCCTTCGCGCACCAGCACCTCGGACACGCGGGCGGACACCTTGGCGGCAATGTCGGTTTCCTGGGCTTCCATCTGGCCTTGGAACACCTCGGGGGCGGGGCGCGAGGCCTCCCAAAGCCCCCAGGCCGCCGCGGCCCCAAGGATGACGAGGGCCGCGGTGGCGGCGAGGGTGGCTTTGCCAGCGGTGCGAGGGGCGGTCATGTTCATTTCACCTGGATGTCGGCTTTCGCCATGTAGTGCGTGAAGTCTTGGGTGCGGCCACAGCTCTCCAGCAGTTCGGCCAGGGCCTTGACGTAGTCGTAGGCGGCACGGGCCTGCTCGGTCTGCACCTTGGCCACGTTCAGTTCGGCGTCGATCAGTTCCAAGGGCGTGGCGGTGCCCGCACTCACCCCGGCACGGCGCAGGCGCAACACTTCCTGGGCCAGGTCCACGCTGGGGGCCAGCGACGCATAGGCGCGGCGCGCCTGCTCCAGCGCCAGCCAGCGCTTTTCCACCAGCAGTTCGATGTCGCTCTGGGCCTGTTCTTTCAGCCGTTGCGCCTGCTGCA
Source organism: Hydrogenophaga soli (assembly GCF_054777695.1). Taxonomy (NCBI): domain Bacteria; kingdom Pseudomonadati; phylum Pseudomonadota; class Betaproteobacteria; order Burkholderiales; family Comamonadaceae; genus Hydrogenophaga; species Hydrogenophaga soli. Next base: position 72,362 of record NZ_BAAHAK010000012.1, read on the forward strand.
CGTCACGCTCGGACGCCTGGGCCAGGGTCTTGCGGTCGATGGCGTCCAGCAGCGACCAGCGCACGCCCACCCCCGCCACCCAGTTGGCGTCCCGGCCCGTCTTGAGCTGGCGCTCGCCAAACGCAAACACCTGGGGGCGGCGCAAGGCGTCCTCTGCCTCACGCAGCTGTTCGGCCTGGCCTTTCTTGGCGTCCACCTTGGCCAAGCCCGGATGGTGGGCCAGGGCCAGGTCGACAAAGTGCGCCAGCGGCTCCACCGGTTGGCTGCTGACGAACAAGGGGCTGGTGGGCTGCACAGGCTCGGTGGCCTTGAGGGTGCGCGTCAAGGCCACGGCGGCCAGCGCGGCTTCGTCGTCGGCCTTGCGGGCCTGACGGCGGGCGTCTTCCAGGGCCACGCTGGCCTGCAGGCGGTCCACCCGGGCCATCACCCCGGCGTCCATCATCTTTTGGGCGGCGGCATCGTGCTGCGCGATGTTGGCCAGCGCGGCCTGGTGCAGGTCGGCCGCCCGCTGGGCGAGTTGGGCGCCAAAGTAGCGCTGCACCAGCACGCCATCCACCTCCTCGTGAACCTGGGCCGCTTCGGCGCGTGCTTCGGCCACGCGTTCACCCATCAGGCGCTGGGCGGCCTGCGTCGCCCCCCCGGTGTACAGGGGCCACACGCCGGTGACCGCGGCGGTGGTCTGGGTGGCGTGTTGGCGGGTGGTGTAGCTGGGTGGCAGGCTGGGCAGCCCGGCAAAGGCCCCGCGCAAGGCCGGGGGCAGGTGCGCCACGGTGCTGGCCAGGGCAGGCCCCAAGGGGCTGATGTCCAAGTTCAGGCTGGCGTTGTAGACGTAGGTGGCCCCGGACAGGCTGAGCACCGGCCCCCCCAGGTTGCGGGTGGCGTCGCGGCGCAGCTCGGCCCCTTCCACCCCCTGGTGAGACGCCGCCAAGCGGTCGGAGCGGGCCAGCAGTTGGCGCTGGGCGTCGTCAAACGCCAGGAGCTCGGCCTGCACCCCGGGCGACGCAACGGCCAGAAGGCCCGCCAGCATCAGCAAGGGGTGCCGCCTTGGGCAAAAGGGGAATGTCATGATGGCAGGCATTGGTACTACACGGTACCAATATCGTCACCTACACTCGCGGTACTGTCAAGTACCAATTGATTTTTTGTGGCACCCCAACCCGCTCCGCCCCCCATGGACCATCGCGCCCGGCTGCTGGAGGCCATGGCGCACACCGTGGCCGCCAAAGGTTATGGCGACACCACCTTGGCCGACATCGTGGCCGCGGCCAACGTGTCGCGGCGCACGTTCTACGAGCACTTTGCCGACAAGGCCGAGTGCCTGTTGGCGCTGTATGAACACGGCAGCAACCGGCTGGTGGAGCGGGTGCGCAGTGCCATTGACCCGCAAGCCGACGGACCGCACCAAGTCCGGCAAGCCATGGCCGCGTACCTGGACACCCTGGCCCTGCACCCCGAGTTGCTGCGCACGGTGTTCATGGACATCCTGGCACTGGGGGAGCGTGGGTTGGCGGTGCGGCGTCAGGGCTACGAGCGTCTGGCCGACCTGGTGGTGGAAATGTCACGCCGCCGTGCAGCGCAAACCGGCGGCCAGGCCTTGTCCATGCCGCTGGCCATGGCGGTGGTGGGGGGCGTCAATGAACTGGTGCTGATGCACATCGAGCAGGGTCGAACCGAACACCTGCACGAGTTGCTGGACCCTGCCTGTGCGCTGCTGATGGCGGTGGCACATTCAACGGTGAGCCCGACGGGCGACGACCCACGCCCGCACGGAACCGCCTGAGGGCCTCAGGCCGACAGGCCGCAGCCCCGCAACACCAAGCCCACCACATGGCGCGTGGCACGCTCGTGGTCGGCGGGCGTCAACTCTGTCTTGCCCAGCACGGCGCGGATCTGCACGTCAAAGTCGGCGTAGGTCTGCGTGGCCGACCAGATGGAGAAAAAAAGGTGGGTGCTGTCCACCGGGGCCATGCGGCCCTGGGACACCCACAGGTCGATGACCGCGGCCTTTTCGGCCACCAGGGCGCGCAGGGTGGTGGCGAGCAGGTCCTGGATTTCGGTGGCCCCGTGCAGCAGCTCGTTGGCAAACACCCGCGAGGCATGGGGCCGTTCGATGGCCATGCGCATCTTGTCGCGGATGTAGGCTTCCAGCGCCGAACGCGGATCGGCATCGGGGGTGATGCCGTGGGTGGGCTCCAACCAGCCGCGCAGCGTGCGGTCGAGCACGGCACGGTAGAGCTCTTTTTTGCTGCCGAAGTAGTAGTGCAGGTTGGCCTTGGGCAGGCCCGACGCCTCGGCAATGGCGGCCATGGTGGCCCCACCAAACCCCGCCCCGGCAAACACGCGCTCGGCGGCTTCCAGGATCAAGGCTTCGTTGGCCTGGCGGATGTGGGCCTTGGCCCCGCCTTCGGTGATGTCGGTGCTGCTCAAAGGCCCTCCTGACTGTGTGCTCACTTGGCGGCGGCGTCCCACACGGCGTGGGAGTAGGCGGCCTTGCCGGGGTCTTTCTTGATGACGGGGGACGAACCGCCCGTCATCAGCACCTTGACCGTGCGCTCGTAGGCGGCGGGGTCCAGGTAGCCGATCTTGGGGCTGTTGGCGTTGCTGATGAGCTTGGCCACGTTCTCCATCTGGCGTTGCTGCACCTTGACGGTGGCGCTGCCCGAGGCATCCTGCGCCACCACGATCTTGGCGGCTTCTTCGGGGTTCTTGACGGCGTCGTTCCAGCCCTTGAAGCTGGCCTTGAGGAACTTGGCCATCTTGGCGACGAACTTGGGGTCTTTCAGGCTGCTGTCGAGCACGTACAGGCCGTCTTCCAGCGAAGCGGCGCCCTGTTCTTCGTAGAAGAAGGGGATCAGGTCGCTTTCCTTCACGCCCGCGTCGATCACCTGCCAGTACTCGTTGTAGATCATGGTGGAGATGCAAGCCGCCTGGTTCTGCAGCAGCGGGTCGACGTTGAAGCCTTGCTTGAGCACCTTGATGTCGGTGTCGGGCTTGTAGCCCAGCTTGCCCATCCAGTTCAGGAAGGGGTATTCGTTGCCGCCAAACCAGACGCCCAGGGTCTTGCCCTTGAAGTCCTTGGGACTGGCAATGCCCGCCGATTTCTTGCAGGTCAGCATCAGGCCGGACTTGTCGAACACCTGGGCGATGTTCACCAGGGGCACACCGGCTTCGCGGGCGGCCAAGGCGTCGGGCATCCAGTTGACGATCACGTCGGCCGACTTGCCGGCAATGACCTGCACGGGCGAGATGTCGGGGCCTCCGGCCTTGATGGTCACGTCCAGGCCGGCGTCCTTGTAGTAGCCCTTGGCCTGGGCCACGTAGTAGCCCGCGAACTGGGCCTGCGGCACCCACTTGAGCTGGATGGTCACCTTGTCTGCTGCGTGGGCAGCCACACTGCCCAACGCACACACGGCGGCCAACGCCGTGGTCAGCACCGATACTTTGAACGAACGCTTCATGGGGAACTCCTTGTGGGAAAAAAATGAACCGCCACCCTCACGTGGCCGCACGCACCGACGGATGCCAGAACGCCACCCGGCGTTCCAACCTCACTAGCAAGGCGTAGGCCACAGAGCCTGTGACTGCCGCCACCGCAATCGCCCCCCACACCAGCGGCATGTTCATGCGCGATGCCTCGGTGGAGATGCGAAACCCCAGGCCCGCCGTGGGCGAGCCAAAAAACTCGGCCACGATGGCCCCGATGAGCGCCAGCGTGGCATTGACCTTGAGCGCCCCCACCACAAACGGAAAGGCCGAGGGCAGGCGCAGGTCGCGCAGCGTCTGGGTGTAGCTGGCCGCGTAGGTGTGCATCAACTCACGCTGCAACTTGTCCGCCGCGTGCAAACCCGCCAGCGTGGACACCAGCATGGGGAAGAAGGTCATCAACACCACCACCGCCGCCTTGCTGGGCCAGTCGAACCCGAACCACATGACCGCGATGGGCGCCACGCCCACCAAGGGCACCGTGCTGGTGAGCGAGGCCAAGGGCAGCAGCCCACGCTGCAAGAATGGCGCACGGTCGATGGCGATGGCCACCCCGAAACCCAGCCCGCAGCCCAGCAACCAGCCCACCACCACGGACTTCAGCACCGTCTGCACAAAATCGCCCGCCAGTTTGTCGGCATGCTCCATCAGCGCCACGCCGATGAAACTGGGGGCCGGCAACAACACCCGGGGCACGCCCAGGCCCAGCGTCAGCACCTGCCAGAACACCAGCACCCACAGCCCGAACACCGCCGCCGCCAACCAGCGGTCCATCCACTGGCCGTCCAGCAAGGCCATGCGTTGGATGGACAGCACGGCCAGCGCCGCCAGCGACAACACAGGCAGCCAGAAGCCCGCGGCCCCTTCCACCTCGCCCAGGGCGGGCGGCAGTTGCGCCCAGCACAGCCCGGCGGCCAAGGCCACCACGGCCACCGCCACGCTGCCCCAGCGGCTGGGCACTTGCAGGCCCAGCAGCCCCGCCAGCGCCAAGCCCAGCAGCCCTGCCAAACCCCAGCCGTGGTGCCAGGCCCCGGGTGCCGTGGCCACGGTCTGGCCGTCGGTCGGTGCCGTCAGCCCATAGGCCAGGGACAACAGGGTGGCACCCAAGGCCAACACCGCCCACAACGCGCCCGGGCGTGGCGTGCGCACGGCGGTCAGCGGCGCATCCACGGCATTGGCCCGCCCGTTTTCTTGCAATGTTTTTACTTTCTCACGCTTTTCATGATTGGCAATATTGCTATTGTTTTGAGATCTCACTTCTTGCCTCCCTTTTGCAGCACCAGGCGCTCGAATGCGGCCACCGCCGCGGTCAGCGCCATGCCCAGCAAGGAAGCCATGAGCAAGGCCGACCAGATCTGCACCGTGTTGCCGTAGTACGAGCCCGTCAGCAGCCGTGCCCCCAGGCCGGCTTGCGCACCCGTGGGCAGCTCGGCCACCATGGCCCCCACCAGGCCCGCCGCAATGGCCACGCGCAACGCTGGAAACAGGAAGGGCAAGGCCGACGGCATGCGCAGCATCCAGAACGCCTGCCAGCGCGACGCGGCGTAGGTGTGCATCAGCTCGGTTTCGATGCGCTGCGGGCTGCGCAAGCCCTGCACCATGGCCACCGTGACCGGGAAGAAACACAGGTACATGGCAATCACCGCCTTGGGCAACACCCCGGCAAAGCCCAGGCTGCCCAGAATGACCAGCACGATGGGCGCGATGGCCAGCACGGGAATGGTTTGCGACGCCACGATCCACGGCAGCAGCGCACGGTCCAGCGAGCGCGAGTGCACGATGAGCGCAGCCAGCACCACGCCCAGCACCGTGCCCATGGCAAAACCCAGCAAGGTGGCTTCGCCGGTCACCACCACATGAAACAGCAGGTTGCGCGGCGAGTTCAGCGGCCAGTCGACCAGGCTGCTCCAGAAGTCCAGCGCCACCTGGTGCGGCGAGGGCAACACCGGCCGCTCCATCGACAAGGTGGCCCGCAACAGGTCGGTCCAGGTCCAGGGCTGGTTTTGGGGCTCCAGCACGCGTTCAATGGCCCCCTGGGCATTCAAGCCCCAGGCGCCCAGGTACCACAGCAGCAACACCACCGCCGCCACCAATGCCACCGGCCCGGCGTTGGCCTTCCAGGGGGCGCGTTCAATGGTGGCCATCGGCCAGGGCCTCCCGCACTTCGTGCGCCAGCTGCATGAACTCCGGGGTGTCGCGCAACCCCAGGTGGCGCTCGTCGGGCAAGGTGGAGTCAATCACCTTGACGATGCGCCCGGGCCGCGGCGACATGACCACGATGCGGGTGGACAGGTACACCGCTTCGGCAATGGAGTGGGTGACGAACACCACCGTGCGCCGCTCGCGCTGCCACAGTTGTTGCAACTGTTCATTCAGGTTGTCGCGGGTGATCTCGTCCAGGGCGCCAAACGGCTCGTCCATCATCAGGATGCGTGGCTCAAACGCCATGGCCCGGGCAATGGACACCCGTTGCTGCATGCCGCCCGACAGTTGCCAGGGGTATTTCTTTTCGAAGTTGGCCAGGCCCACCCGCCCCAGCTGCTCGCGGGCGGTGGCTTCGGCCGTGGCCTTGTCCAGGCCCTGGATCTGCAAGGGCAGCATCACGTTGGACAACACCGTGCGCCACGGGAACAGCGCGGGGGCCTGGAACACGTAACCATAGGCGCGGCGCAGGCGTGCGTCATGCGGCGTGAGGCCATTGACCAGCACCTCCCCTGAGGTGATGGGCTCCAGGTCGGCAATCACCCGCAGCAAGGTGGTCTTGCCGCAGCCTGAAGGCCCGATGAGGGAGACAAACTCCCCTTGCTCAATGTCGAGCTGGATGTCCTGCAAGGCATGAACCGGGGCGTCCGGGGCGGGGTAGACCACGTGCGCCTGCCGGACCTGGACCGCGTGGGGTGCAGCTGGAATGGATGTCGTCATGGGAGCCAGAATCCTCAGGAACCTGACCAATCGGCCAGGAAGTCCAATGTAAAGCAATGGCTGTGCCAACCGGCTGGTGGTTTTCCCCAGAAGGTGACCCCTCGCCATGCACCAAAGCGGCGAAGTGATGCACCAGATTGTGCGCTTGGGCCTCTGCATGGCCCCGTACGCCCGGGCACCTATAATCCTGTGCCCGCTCCGGGTTCCCCCGCATCAAAGTCTGCCCCTTCCTTTGAGAACACCATGAGCCACGACTCTCACACCGGCCCCATCAAGACCCCCGCACAGCTGCTGTGGACGTCGTTTTTCTCTTTTGTCGTCCCGGTGTTCGTCATCATCGGCCTGGTGTACTACGTGACCTCCGCCAACAAGCCTGCGGCGGGTGCTGACACGTCTGAACTGGCCACCGCCATTCGCCTCCAGCGCGTCGGCTCGGTGGAGCTCCAAACGGGTGAAAAGAAGCTGCGCAACGGGGCTGACGCTTATGCCGCACAGTGCTCGGCTTGTCATGCAGCCGGCTTGGTGGGTGCTCCCAAATTTGGCGACGCCGCAGCCTGGGGTCCACGCATCGGCGCTGGGTTCAAAGCGTTGGTCAACTCCGCCATGAACGGCAAAAACGCCATGGGCCCTCAGAAGGGCGGCTTGCTGTCCGACCTGGAAATTTCCCGCGCTGTGGCCCACATGGCCAATGCCGGTGGTGCCAAGTTTGAAGAACCCGCCGCTCCCTGAAGCCGGTCTGACATTCGCGTGCATGGCACGCACCGAACAACCCCGCTGTGGCTCAGGCCCGCGGGGTTTTTTCTTGGGCCGGACTCAGCACATGGCCGAATTGGGCTTGGAGTTGGTCTGAACGACACGCTTCGGCATGCCAGAGTCCCGCCTCCAACAGGTCTGCGGCAATGCCCATGTCCTGGCTGTGCACCAGTGCCAACCCCTGCGGCGTATGCACGTACAACAAGCCTTGGTCATCCAACCACACGGCTTGGACCGATGCATCCACCCCCGTGTGAAGGCTCACCCGTTCGCTTTCGCCCTGGCGCAACCGGCACACCCATGGCGCACGCATCAATTCCACAAACACCCGCTGGGGTCCGTTCTGGAAGAACCAGTGTCCGTGGTCGTCACGGTGGTAGTTGCGACCGATGAACGCCACCAGCTTGTCGTGCTGCAGGCGGGAACCCCGCGCCTGCTGGGCTTGGGGGTGTTGGGCAGGCAGCTGAAACGGCCCAGCCGCTTGCGCCCGCTCATCCCGCATCCACCACTGCCCCCGGTCATCCAAGCCCAGCCATCCGAGGCAGTCAGGCACGTTGGGCCATTTGGCCATGGCGGCTTTGACAATGTCATCCATCATGCATCCCTTCAGGTGATGTCCGTCCCGACGCCCAGCGCCTGCGCCACCCATGCGACCACGGCGCGAGGCAGCGCTCCGGTCAATGAAGCCGACATCCCCCTGGCCCCAGCCACGGGGAATCCCACATGACCACCCCGACGCGGTTGCCACAGGGTGACGCAACGGCTCACCTCGTGGGGGCGGGGCAGGCAATGACTCGGCACAAACGGGTCGTTCACGGCATTGACCATCAAGGTCTGAATGCCAATGGCCCCCAGCACGGGTTTGGCTGACGCCTCGCACCAATAGCGCTGTGCCGTTCCAAAACCATGAACGGGCGCAGTGAACGCATCGTCAAACTCATACAGTGTGCGGCAACGCGACAACCGATGCAGATCAAACAGGCCCGGGTGTTGCGCCCATTTGGCCCGCGCCTTGGGCAACATGGTGTGCAAGAACAACGGGGTGTACACACGGCGGTTGAAGCCGCGTCCCAAGGCCTCTCCACATGCCGTCAAATCCAGAGGTGCCGACACCGCCACCGCGGCATCCACCCATTGAGCAGCCCCCAGTCCGCGCAGACCGGCCCAGCGCATCAACACGTTGCCCCCCAGCGACACCCCCACAGCCACCACCTGACGCCCGGGGTGCCTGCGGCGGACTCTCTCCAGCATCCACTGAACCTCTTCCACGTCGCCTGAGTGGTAGGCCCGCGGGGCTCGGTTCAGCTCTCCGGAACAGCCCCGAAAATGGACCACCCCCAGTCCCCAATGGTGCGCATGCAGCACGGACGCCAACGCCTTGGCGTAATGGCTTTCCGACGAGCCTTCCAACCCATGAAACAGAATCACCAAAGGCGAAGACTGCGCCGGTTCCTCGCGGTGAACCAACCAGTCGACATCCACAAAGTCGCCGTCCGGTGTGTCCCAGCGCTCTCGTTGCCACGGCACGTCAGGCGGGCTGCGGCGGCCCCACCACGCAGGCACCAGGGTTTGCAGGTGGCCGCCCGGCAGCCAATGGGGTGGTGCGTCGAACAACAACGGGTTGGGAACGGTCATGGCAAAAAAAATCCGGCGCTAGGCCGGATTTTCTGAGAAGAGGGTTTGCCTCACTTGCGCTGGCGGTACTTGCGCAGCGCAGCGATCTGGGCCGCCATCACGGTCAGCTCCGACGTGGCCTTGGCCAGATCGATGTCGCTCTTGGCGTTCTTGATGGCTTCTTCCGCGGCACGGCGGGCGTCGCTGGCCTTGGCTTCGTCGAGGTCCTTGCCACGGATCGCGGTGTCGCTCAACACCGTGATGTGGTTGGGTTGAACCTCCAGGATGCCGCCCGCCACGAAAACGAACTCTTCACCCCCATCGGCCTTTTCGATGCGCACGGCACCGGGCTTGATGCGGGTGATCAGCGGAACGTGCCCGGGCAGAATGCCCAGCTCGCCCGCTTCGCCCGGGAGGGCGACAAACTTGGCCGGACCGCTGAAGATGGACTCTTCGGCGCTGACCACATCAACTTGAATCGAGCTCATGTGTTTTTCCTGTCAATGGCGGGTGCACCGCACCCGCCGGGGACATGACGGCATGAAGCCGATCAGGCTGCCAGCTTCTTGGCCTTTTCGAAGGCCTCGTCGATGGTGCCCACCATGTAGAACGCCTGCTCGGGCAGGTGATCGCACTCACCCGCCACGATCATCTTGAAACCACGGATGGTTTCCTTCAGAGGCACGTATTTGCCAGGGGAACCGGTGAACACTTCGGCCACGTGGAAAGGCTGGCTCAGGAAACGCTGCATCTTGCGAGCGCGGGCCACCACCAGTTTGTCTTCAGGGGCCAGTTCGTCCATGCCCAGAATGGCGATGATGTCGCGCAGTTCCTTGTAGCGTTGCAGCGTGCCTTGCACGGCGCGTGCGGTACCGTAGTGCTCTTCACCCACCACGTTGGGGTCCAACTGACGGCTGGTGGAGTCCAGGGGGTCCACGGCAGGGTAGATACCCAGTGCGGCGATGTCACGCGACAGCACCACGGTGGAGTCCAAGTGAGCAAAGGTGGTGGCGGGCGACGGGTCGGTCAAGTCGTCGGCCGGCACGTACACGGCCTGGATGGAGGTGATGGAGCCCACTTTGGTGGAGGTGATCCGCTCTTGCAGACGACCCATTTCCTCGGCCAGCGTGGGCTGGTAACCCACGGCGGAAGGCATGCGACCCAGCAGCGCGGACACTTCGGTACCGGCCAGGGTGTAACGGTAGATGTTGTCCACGAAGAACAACACGTCACGGCCTTCGTCACGGAAGGACTCGGCAATGGTCAGACCGGTCAGGGCCACGCGCAGACGGTTGCCCGGGGGCTCGTTCATCTGGCCGTAGACCATGGACACCTTGGACTCGCCCAGGTTCTCCAGGTTCACCACGCCGGAATCGGCCATTTCGTGATAGAAGTCGTTCCCTTCGCGGGTACGCTCGCCCACACCAGCGAACACCGACAGACCCGAGTGAGCCTTGGCGATGTTGTTGATGAGTTCCATCATGTTCACGGTCTTGCCCACACCGGCACCACCGAACAGACCCACCTTACCGCCCTTGGCAAACGGGCACACCAAGTCGATCACCTTGATGCCGGTTTCCAGCAGCTCCTGGGAAGGAGACAGCTCGTCATACGCGGGGGCCTTGCGGTGGATGGAGGCGGTGACGGCCTGGTCGACAGGACCACGTTCGTCGATGGGGTTGCCCAACACGTCCATGATGCGACCCAGGGTGGCCTTGCCAACGGGCACGGAAATGGGCGCGTCGGTGTTGAACACCACCATGCCACGACGCAGACCGTCGGACGAACCCAGCGCAATGGTACGGACCACGCCGTCACCCAGCTGCTGCTGAACTTCCAAAGTCAGCGCAGAACCTTCCATTTTCAGGGCGTCGTACACCTTGGGCATCTGGTCACGGGGGAATTCGACGTCCACCACGGCACCGATACACTGAACAATCTTGCCTTGAGCTTGAGCCATGATTGAATCCTTAACGTTTGCTTGAATGTTGTTTTCGTGGTGCGTCAAACTGCTGCGGCACCGGCGACGATTTCCGACAGTTCCTTGGTGATCGCGGCCTGACGGGTCTTGTTGTAGACCAGCTTGAGTTCAGCGATCACGTTGCCGGCGTTGTCGGTGGCAGCCTTCATGGCCACCATGCGAGCAGACTGCTCCGACGCCATGTTCTCGGCAACCGCCTGGTAAATCAGCGCTTCAACGTAGCGCAGCAGCAGGTCGTCAATGACCGTGGCCGCATCCGGCTCGTAGATGTAGTCCCAGTCGTGAGACGACGACTCACCTTGCAGCGTGGCAGCGCTGAGCGGCAACAACTGCTCCACCACAGGCTCTTGCTTCATCGTGTTGATGAAACGGGTGTAGCACAGGTACACCGCGCTGACCTTGCCTTCGCTGTACGCGTCGAGCATGACCTTCATGGGGCCAATCAGACGCTCCAGGTGGGGCGTGTCACCCAGTGCCACCGCGTGCGACACCACGTTGGCACCGATGCGGTTCAGAAAACCCAGACCCTTGTTGCCGAACGCAACTGCCTGTGACTTCTTGCCCTGAGCCTGCACTTCACGCAACTGGTTGGTGACGGCACGCAGCACGTTGGTGTTCAATCCCCCGCACAGGCCCTTGTCGGTGGTGACCACGATGAAGCCGACAGTGTCGCCTTCGTTGGTTTCCATGAAGGGGTGCGAGTATTCCGGGTTGGCGCGACTGAGGTTGCCCGCAATGTGTCGCACCTTCTCGCTGTAAGGCCGGGCCGCACGCATGCGGTCCTGGGCCTTTCGCATTTTGGACGCGGCCACCATTTCCATGGCTTTGGTGATCTTCTTGGTGTTTTCCACCGATTTGATCTTGCCGCGTATTTCCTTGCCTGCTGCCATAGATGCTCCTTATCCGATCTGTCGGGCAGATCAGAACGTGCCGGTTTTCTTGAACTCGGTGATGGCGGCGTTCAGCTCGGCTTCCGCGTCCTTGTCCATGGCCTTGGTGCTTTCCAGCTTGGCCAGCAACGCAGCGTGCTTGTCCTTGAGGTGGGCATGCAGGCCGGATTCGAACGACAGCACCTTCTTGACGTCCAGGTCGTCCATGAAGCCCTTGTTCACGGCGTACAGCGTGGCGCCCATCAAGCTGATGGGCAGCGGGCTGTACTGTGCCTGCTTCAGCAGTTCGGTCACGCGGGCACCGCGGTCCAGCTGCTTGCGGGTGGCTTCGTCCAGGTCGGAAGCGAACTGCGCGAACGCAGCCAGTTCACGGTACTGGGCCAAGTCGGTACGGATACCACCGGACAGACCTTTGATCAACTTGGTCTGAGCGGCACCGCCCACGCGGGACACGGAGATACCGGCGTTGATGGCGGGACGGATACCGGCGTTGAACAGGCTGGTTTCCAGGAAGATCTGGCCGTCGGTGATGGAAATCACGTTGGTCGGCACGAAGGCGGACACGTCACCGGCTTGCGTTTCGATGATGGGCAGCGCCGTCAGCGAACCGGTCTTGCCTTTGACTTCACCCTTGGTGAAGGCTTCGACGTAGTCGGCGTTCACGCGGGCGGCGCGTTCCAGCAGGCGGCTGTGGAGATAGAACACGTCGCCAGGGAAAGCTTCACGGCCGGGAGGACGACGCAGCAGCAGGGACACCTGACGGTAGGCCACGGCTTGCTTGGACAGGTCGTCGTACACGATCAGGGCGTCTTCGCCACGATCGCGGAAGTATTCACCCATGGTGCAGCCCGAGTAGGCCGACACGTACTGCATGGCAGCGGATTCGGAGGCAGAAGCGGCCACCACGATGGTGTATTCCATCGCACCGGCTTGTTCCAGGGCGCGCACCACGTTCTTGATCGACGACGCCTTCTGACCGATGGCGACGTAGATACAGGTCATGTTCTGACCCTTCTGGTTGATGATGGTGTCGATGGCCACGGCCGTCTTACCGGTCTGGCGGTCACCAATGATCAGTTCGCGCTGGCCACGGCCAATGGGCACCATGGAGTCGATGGACTTCAGGCCGGTTTGCATCGGCTGGTCCACGGACTGGCGGGCGATCACGCCTGGGGCCACCTTTTCGATCACGTCGGTGAGCTTGGCGTTGATGGGCCCCTTGCCGTCGATGGGTTGCCCCAGGGCGTTGACCACACGGCCACGCAGTTCAGGACCCACGGGAACTTCCAGAATACGGCCCGTGCACTTGACGGTGTCGCCTTCGGAGATGTGCTCGTATTCACCCAGAATCACCGCACCCACGGAGTCGCGCTCCAGGTTCAGTGCCAGACCGTAGGTGGCCACACCGTCCTTGGTCGCGGGGAACTCCAGCATTTCGCCCTGCATCACGTCCGACAGGCCGTGGACACGAACGATGCCGTCGGTCACGGAGACCACGGTGCCCTGGTTGCGGACGTCGGTGGACGCTGACACCCCTTGAATCCGGGACTTGATCAGTTCAGAAATTTCTGCTGGATTGAGTTGCATGACTCGTTCCTCTTTACATGTGTGTTGTGACTCGCGACCTCGGCTCACGCCGTGAGGGCCACTTTCATTTGTTCCAGCCGTGCCTTGATGGAGGTGTCGAGCACTTCATCACCCACAGCCACGCGAATGCCACCGATCAGGTCGGGCACCAGTTCAACAGAGAGGTTCAGCTTGCGACCGAAACGTTTTTCCAGCAGCCCCGTGATCTCCGACAGTTGCGAGGGATCAATGGGGAATGCACTCTGAACCACGGCGTCGGCCACGCCCGCACGCTGATTGCACAGGGTGCGAAACTGAGCGGCAATTTCTGGCAACGCGGACAAGCGACCGTTCTCGACGATCAACCGCAGGAAGTTGCCCGCCTCGGTCGTCAGCGGCGAACGCACAACCGACTGGAACACCGCCATGATTTGATCATCGGTGACCTTGGGGTTGTCGGCAAACTGCCGGAGCTGCTCGTCTGAAGAAATTTGCGCCAGCTCGTCCAACCATTCAGTGGGCGCATTCGGCTGCACGCCGATGGACTGGAACAAGGCCTCGGCGTAGGGCCGGGCAACGGTGGCAACTTCAGCCATGATGTGATCTGCCTTGTATCAGAGTTCGGTCTTCAGACGACCCAGCAACTCGCTGTGAACAGCGGCGTTGACTTCACGCTGGAGGATTTGCTCTGCACCCTTGACCGCCAAAGTGGCCACGTCTTCACGCAAAGCTTCGCGAGCCTTGACGACTTGCTGCTCGGCCTCTTGACGGGCAGCGGCCACGATCTTGGCAGCTTCCTCGGTCGCACGGGTCTTGGCTTCTTCGATCAAAGCCTGGGCACGACGCTCGGCGTCAGCCAGACGGGTGGCGGATTCGTTGCGCGACTTGCTCAACTCTTCTTCAACCCGCTTGTTGGCCACGGACAGTTCGGTCTTGGCCTTTTCGGACGCGGCCAGACCCTCGGCAATTTTGAGAGCGCGCTCATCGAGTGCCTTGGCAATGGGCGGCCACACGAACTTCATCGTGAACCACACCAGAATGGCAAAAACAATCGCCTGCGCAAAGAGCGTTGCATTGATGTTCACAGCAACACCTTTCTTTGTGTGTTCAGGGGGTGTACGCAATCGGCGTCTGGGCGGCCTCTTGCGATGATGAGGACAGGCGAGGAATCACCTGTCCACGCTGAAGGGCGCCCGCGACCCAGCCTTGAATGACCTGCGATCAGGCGGCCAGTTGGAAGGGGTTGGCGAACGCGAACAGCAGGGCGATGGCCACACCGATCAGGAATGCAGCGTCGATCAGACCGGCCAGAATGAACATCTTGGTTTGCAGGTCGTTCATCAGCTCGGGTTGACGAGCAGAGGATTCGAGGAACTTGCCACCCATCAGGGCGATACCGATGGAAGCGCCAATGGCACCCAGACCAACGATCAAACCACAAGCCAGAGCGACGAGACCCAGAACGTTTTCCATGATGACTCCTAAGGAACTAAGTTGAGAAAGAAAGGGATGGGAAAGGAAACCAATGCGCGAGGTCAGTGCGCGTCATGCGCTTGACCCAGATAAATCAAGGTCAGCATCATGAAAATGAACGCTTGCAACGTGATCACAAGGATGTGGAACAGCGTCCAGACCGTACCGGCGATGATGTGGCCGATGAAGAACAGCCCACCACCCAGCGAAGTGGCCGCATAGGCACCCAGCAGAGCAATCAGCATGAACACCAGTTCGCCGGCAAACATGTTGCCGAACAGTCGCATGCCATGAGACACCGTCTTGGCAACGAACTCGATCATTTGCATCAGGAAGTTGACCACCCCCAGCAGCACAGCCCACACAGGGTTCTTGCTGGTGCCAAAAGGCGCACACACCAACTCATGCGTCCAACCACCCAGGCCTTTGATCTTGATGTTGTAGATCAGGCACATGACCAGCACGGAGGTGGACAGACCCAAGGTCGTGGACAGGTCCGCCGAAGGCACCACGCGCAAATAGGCATGGCTCGGATCGTGGCCTTGGGCTTCGTAAATGGCCGCCCAAATCTGAGGCAACAGGTCCAGCGGCAGCATGTCCATGAAGTTCATCATGAAGATCCACACAAACACGGTCAACGCCAGAGGTCCGACCAGCTTGCGGCTTTGTGCGTTGTGGATGACGGCCTTGGCCTGGTTGTCCACCAGCTCGACCAGCATTTCCACCGCGGCCTGAAAGCGACCCGGCACACCGGCATGCGCCTTGCGTGCAGCCATGAACAGCACGAAGCACACAAACGCACCCAGGATGGAACTGAAAATCACGGAGTCGATGTTGATGACCGAGAAGTCAACAATCGAAGTCTGCTTGTGATTCTGCAGATGCTGCAGGTGGTGGCGAATGTATTCGCCGGGTGTCAAAGCATGCGCTTCAGCAGACATAGTTCACATCAACCATCAGTTTGCAGTTGAACGGCTCAACCCCCACAGGGCCAACCAGTTCACCTTGATTACCGCCACCAGACCCGCCAGCAAAGCCAGCCAGTCCACCTGAACCAACAGCTTTGGCGCAAGCGCCATCAGCATCACGGAAAGAAGCACTTTGACCCCTTCCCAAAACATCACCGCCGCCAGCGACCCCTTTGGGAACACCGACAACGCTTTGGAAAGCCTTCCGGCAGTCAGCCCCCAAGCCATCAGCACGGCGGGGAACCAAACCGCCCCAGCGCCATACCAAACCGAGAGGGCTCCGACGAGTCGCCCGGAAAGACCCCACCAAAGGAAGCCAACCGACACACCCACCAGCAACTGCCAACCCAGCACACGCCAAATGGACACCGTGCGCTGCCGCAAACGCCATTCTTCAGCTTCTTGAGCCGTCAGAGGCTTGAAGTTGTTGTCTTCATCCTCAGTTTCCACCCCATCAACGCCGTTGCCGGGGTTGGCATTGAGCTTTGTGCAAGGCTTCCTGGAAACCTGATCGATTGTGTTCATCAAGCATTACATCCAGGTTACGGCCCGTTGACCTGCGCCGCAAAGCCAGCCATTATAAGTAGAAACCCCATCGGACCGTCAACACCCCTTTTTCACCCCATGTCCTCTGTCCCCACCACCGCCAGCCTGATTGAATACCCCTGTCGTTTCCCCATCAAGGTGATGGGGGCTGCCGTGCCCGGTTTTCTGGAAACCATGGTGGAACTGGCACGCGGTTTCGACCCGGATTTTTTGGGCCACACCGTGGAACAGCGCCCCAGCAGCAGTGGCACCTACCTGGGGCTGACACTCACCGTGCGCGTCACCAGCCGTGAGCAGCTGGACGACCTGTACCGGGCCCTGACCAGCCACCCCATGGTCAAGGTGGTGCTTTGAACGCGCTGGTGGTCAAAGCCCTGGGCAGGGTGGATTACCTGCCCACCTTTGAGGCCATGCAGGCGTTCACCCAGGCCCGCGATGGCGCCACCCCGAATGAACTTTGGCTGTGCGAGCACCCGCCCACCTTCACCCAAGGGCTGGCCGGGCTGCCCTCGCATTTGCTGAACACGGGCGACATTCCGGTCGTCCAGACCGATCGCGGTGGGCAGGTGACGTTTCATGGCCCGGGGCAGGTCATGGCCTACCCGCTGCTGGACCTGAAACGCGCCGGGTATTTTGTGAAGGAATACGTGTACCGGCTGGAAGAGTCGGTCATCCGCACCTTGAGCCACCTGGGTGTGACCGGGCACCGGGTGCGCAGCGCCCCCGGCATTTACGTCCGCCTGGATGATCCCCGCGACCACCGCGCATTGCCCCCCCCCGCCGTCAGCGGGCCCACGCCGTCTTTCCAAGGGTTGGGAAAGATCGCCGCGCTGGGCATCAAGGTCACGCGGCACTGTAGCTACCACGGCGCATCGCTCAACGTGGCCATGGACCTGGAACCCTTCCGGCGCATCAACCCTTGTGGTTACGAGGGTTTGCAGACGGTTGACCTTTCTACAATCGGCATCCATATCGCACCGCAAGAGGTCCAAAACCTCTGGTCACACGAACTTCAGGCCTTGCTGGGCTCTTGAACACCCGGCCACTTCATCCCGCTTTTCGCCTCACATCCATGTCTTCCCCTGAGCAGCAACCGGACGCGCCGTCCGCCGCCTACGACCCTTCGGCCAAACAGAAATCTGCCGCCAAGGTGTCACGCATTCCCATCAAGGTGGTTCCCGGCGAAACGCTGCGCAAACCCGAGTGGATTCGCGTGAAGGCCGGCAGCCCCAGCACCCGTTTTTACGAAATCAAGGACGTGCTGCGAGCCAACAAGCTGGTCACGGTGTGCGAGGAAGCCAGCTGCCCCAACATCGGCGAGTGTTTTGGCAAGGGCACGGCCACGTTCATGATCATGGGCGACAAGTGCACCCGCCGCTGCCCCTTCTGCGACGTGGGCCATGGCCGCCCCGACCCGCTGGACCCGCTTGAGCCTGACAACCTGGCCAAGACCATTGCCGACTTGAAACTCAAGTACGTGGTCATCACCAGCGTGGACCGGGACGACCTGCGCGATGGTGGTGCCGGGCATTACGTGGCCTGCATTCAAAAAACCCGCGAGCTGTCGCCCCACACCCAGATCGAGGTGCTGGTGCCCGATTTCCGCGGGCGTGACGACAAAGCCCTGGACATCCTCAAGGCCGCGCCGCCCGACGTGATGAACCACAACCTGGAAACGGTGCCACGGCTGTACAAGGAAGCCCGCCCAGGGGCGGACTACGCCTTCAGCCTGAACCTGCTCAAGAAGTTCAAGGCCCTGTTCCCCGACGTCCCCACCAAGAGCGGGCTGATGGTGGGCCTGGGCGAGACCGATGACGAAATCCTGGCCGTGATGCAGGACATGCGGGACCACGGCATCAACATGCTGACCATCGGGCAGTACCTGGCCCCGTCCGGGCACCACCTGCCCGTGCGCCGCTACGTGCACCCCGACACGTTCAAGATGTTCGAGGAAAAGGCCTACGCCATGGGCTTCACCCATGCAGCCGTGGGCGCCATGGTGCGCAGCAGCTACCACGCCGACCAGCAGGCCGGGCACGTGCTGGCGCCCACACCCCAAAACTCCTGATTTTGTAGCGCCTACCGCTTTATTGAAAAGCGGTAGAGGCCAAAAAGGCTTTGAATCAGCCCTGGGCTGGTGTGGCCATGGCATCCCACGCATGGAGGGCTTCGGCGGCGTACATCAGCGCCGGGCCACCGCCCATGTACACGCAAATGGCCAGCATTTCTTCAAGCTCGGCACGGGTGCATGCCAGCTTTTGCAGCGCCTTCACGTGAAAGCCGATGCAGCCCGAACAACGTTGGGTGATGCCAATGGCCAAGGCGATCAACTCCTTGTTTTTGGCGTTGATGGCCCCTTCGGCCATGGCCGCGCGGGCCAGCTGTCCAAAACCCGCCATGGCCTCGGGCTGGGCCTTGCGAAACGGGGTCAGGCTGGCATTGATGTCTTGGATGAGGTCGGCGTGGTGGAAGGTGCTCATGGCAATGGGTGGCAAAGGGGCTGAACAACGGCGACGAACATCGCCCGGAGACAACCAGTCTGACACTCCCACCCGTATCTGCCTTTGACTTCGCTCAAAGGAAACAGGTATATGCGCAACCGCTGATGAAAGCCCTCAGCCCGCCAGCACCAGCGCCGGTTCTTCGGCCACCAGCACGGCCTGCGCCAACGCCTCCAGCTTGCGGGCGTCGCAACGCAGCACCTGCTGCTTGACGGCCAGCAACCGCGCCGGGTGCATGGAAAAGCTGCGCAAGCCCAGGCCCAGCAGCAGGCGGGTCAGCGTGGTGTCACCCGCCAATTCACCGCAGACGCTGACGGTCTTGCCCAAGCGACGACCCGCCGCGATGGTGCGGGCAATGAGTTGCAGCACCGCCGGGTGCAAGGGGTCGTACAGGTGGGCCACCGACTCATCCACCCGGTCGATGGCCAGGGTGTACTGGATGAGGTCGTTGGTGCCGATGGACAAGAAGTCGAAGTAGCGCAGGAACACGTCCACCATCAGCGCCGCGGCGGGCACCTCGATCATGGCCCCCACCTGCACCGCGCCATGGGGCACGCCCTGCGCCACCAGCTGGCCCCGTGCCCGCTCGATGAGCGCCAGGGTCTGCCGGATCTCGGACACGTGCGCCAGCATGGGGATGAGCAAATGCACGGGGCCATGGTGGGCCGCCCGCAGAATGGCCCGCAACTGGGTGAGGAACATGGCCGGTTCGGCCAGGCTCCAGCGGATGGCGCGCAGCCCCAGCGCCGGGTTGAGGTGGTCCTCGGTCACGCGGCCCCGGTCCAACGGTTTGTCGGCCCCGACGTCCACCGTGCGGATGGTGACGGGCAGGCCCTCCATGCCTTCCACCGCGGCGCGGTAGGCGGTGTACTGCTCTTCTTCGTCGGGCAGGTTGCCCTGGCGCCCCATGAACAGGAATTCGCTGCGGAACAACCCCACCCCCACAGCCCCCGCCCGCAGCGCGGCCACGCTGTCGGAGGGCTGCTCGATGTTGGCCAGCAGTTCCACGGCCTCGCCGTCGAGCGTGACCGAGGGGGTGTTGCGCAGGCGGCTGAGGCGCTCGCGCTCCACCTCGGTCTGGCGTTGGCGAAAGCCGTATTCCGCCAGGATGATGGGCGACGGATCGACGATGACCACGCCGGCCTCGCCGTCGATGATGATCCAGTCGTCCTGCTCGATGATGTGGCTGGCCGAACGCGCGCCCACCACGGCAGGGATGTCCATGCTGCGCGCCACGATGGCGGTGTGCGAGGTCTTGCCGCCCACGTCGGTCACGAAACCGGCAAACACACTCTGCTTGAACTGCAGCATGTCGGCGGGCGACAGGTCGTGGGCCACCAGGATCAGGGGCACGTCGATGGTGTCGTCCAGCAGCAGCCCCTGCGGGGCCTTTCGGCTGGGCGCGGGGGGCAAGGCCACCGGCGAGCCCACCCCGCGCATGACCCGCAACATGCGTTCGACCACCTGCTCCAGGTCGGCCTTGCGCTCGCGCAGGTAGGGGTCTTCCATTTCGTCGAACTGGCGGGCCACCTGTTCGAGCTGGGTGGTGAGCGCCCATTCGGCGTTGTAACGGCGGTCCACGATCCAGTGCTTGACGCCGTCGGTCAGGTGCTCGTCCTGCAGCAGCATCAGGTGCACGTCCAGCAGCGCGGCCAGCTCCACATGACCATCTTTGCCGGACAGCCCGTTCAGGCTGGCCTGGACGCGCCCGATTTCGGCGGCCACTTCGTCGCGGGCCCGGCGAAGGCGTCCGATTTCGGCCTGGATCTGGTCGGGCTCGATGAAATAGTGGGCCACGTCCATGCGGCTGGACGCCACCAGCACGGCGCGGCCAATGGCCACCCCGCTGGACACCGCGATGCCATGGACGGAAAAACTCATTCGCCTTCCCCGAACTTGTCGGCGATCAGCGCCAGCAGCGCCTCCATGGCGGCGTGCTCGTCGGGGCCATCGGTTTCCAGCTCGACGGTGGAACCCAGGCCTGCGGCCAGCATCATCACCCCCATGATGCTTTTGGCGTTGATGCGGCGGTCGCCCTTGCTCATCCAGACCTCGCAGGGAAAACTGCCGGCCAGCTTGGTCAGTTTGGCCGATGCGCGGGCGTGCAGTCCAAGCTTATTGCTGATGGTGGTGGTGGTCTTGATCATGGTGTCGTCGGTTCTGGTTCTGAGGAGCGGTCACGCTCACGGCCAAAATGCCTTGGGTGCCTCCCGCCAGGGCCCGGGACACCAGCAGGTCCAAGGCTTCGTGGCGGTAGGTCACGGCTCGCAGCAGCATGGGCAGGTTGACGCCCGCCAACAAGCGGGATTTGACGCCGTCCACCAGACGCTGGGCCACGTTGCAAGGCGTAGCGCCGAACATGTCGGTCAGCACCAGCACCTGCTCGGCCCCCATCTGGTCCACCAGCATGCGGGCTTGCAGCAAGGTGACTTCGGGCTGCTCGTTGGGCTGGACATCCAGCGCCACAACCGCAGCCCCCGCGTCCGGAAAAACGTGCAACACACACTGGCGCAGGGCGGAGGCCAGCGGCGCATGGGCCATGACGAGGATGCCGTTCATGGGCGGCCATTATCGGCCACCCCGGTGGCCCGAATGAACGAAACATCAGCGCACGGCATCGGGCTGCACCCCCTCCCACAGGGTTTGGGCCACGTCGGGCGCCACCGGGCCGTACACCACCAGCTGCAGCAGCTCCGCGCCGTGCACCACCTGCAGGGCCTGGGCCGCCACGGGCTGGCCATTCGGACGTGTTCCCACCGCCTGCCAGCCCGCCCACGCGGTGGCCGGTGTGACAGGCCGCACGCCCGGCGTCCAAGGCCGCGCCGCGTCAGGGGCGGCGCGCAAACTGGCCAGCGACGCCTGCTGCCAGGCCTGCCGCGCCACATCGGGCGACAAGCCTGGGGGCAGTGGCGCCGACGCCAGGGCAAAGGTCAAGTCCCCCACATCACAACTGAGCATGGACAGTTGGACCGCCTGCCCCGCCAGGGTCACGGAACGCACCGCCCGATCGGGCTTGCAGGGCAACAAGACCGCCACCGACGACCCCTCCGCCCGGACCTGACGCCAGTTGAACGTGGGTGAACACCCCCACAACACCAGGGCACACCCCCAGCCCCACCGGCGCACACGGTGCCACGTCATCACCCTCTCCTGTCACGGTTGAAAGGCTGCCATTTCACCACCGCGCAAGGCCTCCATCGGGAGTGATACCCCCAGTGGTTGCGCGGGTGAGCCATCCTGGGGAAAACACCGACGGGAAAACCCCTTCGCACCCTTTGCACATCAGTCAAAACCACCAATGCATGCATAAACTGCCCCATATTCGCCCATTGATTGTTCACGAGGCCCCATGAGCGCACCCCCTTCCCCTTCGGCTCCCCGCCGCACAGGCATTCCCATGCTGATGCGCCCTGGCGTTTCTGCAATGCGTCGGCTTCGCATGGGCACCAAACTCAGTGCCATGGCCTTGATGGCCGTGATTCCGCTGGTGTTGGCCCTGGTGCTGCTGTCCAAGGTGCTGGTGGAGGGGCGTCAGGCCACGCAGAAAGAAACCCAGGGGCTGGCCGTGCTGGACACGGCGCTGGACGTGGTGTTGAACACCCAGACGCACCGCGGGCTCAGTCACCGCCTGCTGTCGGGTGACAGCAGCGCCAAGGCCCCGCTGGATGCCACACGGAGCAAGCTCAATGCCGCCATGGCGCACATGGACCAGACCGTGGCGGCGTACCCACAGTTGGATCTGAAACAACGGTGGGCGGAAGAAAAGAACCTGCTGACCACGCTGATGCAGGACGTGGACAGCAGCCAGGCCGCCAAGGCCTGGAGCCGACACAGTGAGGCCATTCAGCGCATGCACGAGCTGGTGGTGTATGCCGGTGAAACCTCGGGCCTGCTGCTGGACCCGGAAGCCAGCGCCTACTTCCTGATGGACATCCTGGTCGAACGCAGCATCCCGTGGGTGGAACTGTTGGGTCAGCTGCGTGGCACCGGCGCCGGGCTGATGGCGCGCAAGCAGGCCACGCCCCAGGAGGTCAGTCAGGTGTTGGGGCTCGGTGTCCAGGTCCGCCAGATGACCCACACGCTGGAAGGCAAGCTGGCCGCAATGAAACGCCAGGGCGATGCTGAACCAGCCTCCTGGAAACCCGCGCTGGACCAATCGCTGGGGTTTGTCGCCGATGCCGAACAGGCCTTTGCCTCGGGGGCGCCCGAGGGCGACCCGGCCCCCTACTTCCAGCGCGGCACCGGTGCCATCGACAAGGCCGTGGTCTTCATTCACGACGTGCAGGCCCAGCTGAGCCAGCAGTTGCAAGCGCGGTTGCAGTCCCAAACCCGGCAACTCATCCTCTCGGTCACCGTGTCACTGGCCGGGCTGGTGCTGCTGGTTTACGGCATGTTGTGCTTCCGCTCGGCCACGCTGAGCAGCCTCAATGCATTGCGTCGCGCCATGGACGAAGCCGCCCAGGGGGACCTGGCCTCCATGGTGAAGGTGGAAGGCCGTGACGAGTTGACCGACATCGGGCACTCGTTCGAAACCATGTTGAGCAAGCTGTCCGACCTGGTGGCAGAGGTGCGCAGCGCCGCGGCCCTGGTGGGCGACGTGGGCACGGCATTGGTCAACGACGGCACCTTGCTGGCCGACCGCACCCAGGCCCAGGCCTCCAGCCTGGAGGAAACCACCTCCAACGTCCGTTCGGTGGGCGACATGGTGCAGCAGAACGCCGTGGTGGCCAAGGACGTCAGCGGCATGACGCTCAGCCTGCGCCAGCGCAC
Organism: Hydrogenophaga soli; assembly: GCF_054777695.1. NCBI lineage: Bacteria > Pseudomonadati > Pseudomonadota > Betaproteobacteria > Burkholderiales > Comamonadaceae > Hydrogenophaga > Hydrogenophaga soli. The sequence continues at coordinate 95,829 of NZ_BAAHAK010000012.1, forward strand.
GGGCGAAGCCAGCAACCTGATGGGGCAGACCGTCAAGAGCATGGACACGCTCAAGACCACCTCCACCAAGATGACCGAGATCATCGGCACCATCGACAGCATTGCCTTCCAGACCAACATCCTGGCGCTCAACGCCGCGGTGGAGGCGGCTCGGGCGGGGGAACAGGGGCGCGGCTTTGCCGTGGTGGCCTCGGAAGTGCGCAACCTGGCCCAACGCACACAGCAGGCGGCCTCCGAAGTGCGCAAGCTCATTGCCGAGTCGGCGGGCCGGGTCAACACCTCGGTGACGGAAATCGCCTCGGTCAACCAACTCATGGACGCCCTGGTGTCCAACATCAACGACGTGACCCAGGGCATGCAGGGCATTGCCGACGCCAGCGCCACCCAGAGCCAATCGCTGGGCGAGGTGGTGGTGGCCGTGGGCGACCTGGACTCGGTCACCGCCGAGAACTCGGCGTTGGTGGAACGCACCCAGCACCGCTCGCACCGCCTCATCGAGCGGGCCACACAACTGGCGCATGCGGTGGAACACATCCACCTGCGCCAAGGCACCGCCGACGAGGCCAAGAAACTCACCCTGAAGGCAGCGGAACACCTCCGCCGCGTGGGGTTTGACCGGGCGTTCAAGGACTTCCACACCAAGCCCGGGCCGTTCATCGACCGCGACCTGTATGTGTTTGTGTTCGACCGCGAGGGCTACTACCGCGTGATGGGCATGGACGAAAAGAAGGTGGGCACCCACCTGAGCGCCGCCCCGGGCCTGGATGCGCAGCAGCTCATCACCGACGCCTGGAAACGCGCAGACTCAGGGGGCGGCTGGGTGGAATACAACATCATCAACCTGGTGACGGGCGAGGTGAAGGGCAAGGCGTCGTATGTGCTGCCGCTGGACGACAACCGCCTGATCGGCTGCGGGGCCTACCGCAGCGCCGTCAAAACCCTGGCGGAGTTGAACCGAATCAACGTTGGCCAGTGACAGTAAATTCAAAAACAATAGCTGCTCACGCTTTCATACAAAGCGCTAGAGGCCATTTTTATACATAACTTTCTCGCAGCGCGTAGGCCAGGAAATCGTCGGCGTTGAGGGGTTTGCTGAACAGGTAGCCCTGGTAGCGGGTGCAGCCCAGGTCGTGCAGGTAGGCGCGTTGGGCCGTGGTCTCCACCCCTTCGGCCATCACCTCCAGGCCCAGGGTCTGCCCCAGGGCCACCACGGTGCGGGCAATGGCCGCGTCGTGGGCGCTGGTGAGCACGTCGCGCACGAAGGACTGGTCGATCTTCAGCTGGTCCAACGGCAGGCGCTTGAGGTAGGTGAGCGACGAGTACCCGGTGCCGAAGTCGTCCAGGGAGAACAGCACGCCCAGCAGGCGGATCTCGTTCATCTTGGCGATGATGTCTTCCACGTCGTGGACCATCAGGCTCTCGGTCAGCTCCAGCTTGAGCACACCCGGGGGCAGTTGCGTCAGGCTGAGGGCCCGCTGCACGTCGGCCACCACCGTGCGGCTGCGGAACTGGTGGGCGCTGACGTTGACGGCCAGGGTGAAGCCCGGGTGCCGTTGGGCCAGCGGGTGGTGGGTCAGCCACTCGCTGAGTTGTCGACAGGCGGTGTTGAGCACCCATTGGCCCAGCACCTCCATCTGCCCGACCTGCTCGGCCAAGGGGATGAACACCGCAGGTGACACCATGCCCCGCACCGGGTGGCGCCAGCGCAGCAGGGCTTCGGCCCCCACCAGCGCACCGCTGGCATCGTGCTGGGGCTGGTACTGCAGGAAGAGTTGATCGCCCAGCAAGGCGGCGCGCAGGTCTTCGGCCAAACGCAACCGATCGGCCAGCTCGGCCTGGATGCTCGGGTCGTAGAAGCGCAGCGTGTTGCGCCCGGCGGCCTTGGCCTGGTACATGGCCACGTCGGCGCGTTTGAGCACGTCGTCGACCGACAGGCCGTCGTTGGAGAACAGGGCCACGCCAATGCTGGGCGTACTGGTGTGCTGGCCTCCACCCAAGGGGTAGGGACGGCTGAGGGTGGACACCAGGGTGAGTCCCAGGTCCTCCACCGCGCGGGTGGGGTCCATCGGGCCTTGTCCGTCCGGGGCGGCAACTTCCAGCCGGTCGAGCAGCAGCACGAACTCGTCGCCCCCCAACCGCGCCACGGTGTCGTGCTCGCGCACACAGCTCAGCAAACGCAAGGCCACCATGCGCAACAGGGCGTCGCCCTTGTCGTGCCCCAGGGTGTCGTTGAGGTCCTTGAAGTGGTCCAGGTCGATGAACATCAGCGCCCCGTGTTGGCCGTCCGCCGCACGCTCGGCCAAGGCCTGGCTCAGGCGGTCCAGCAGCAAGCGCCGGTTGGGCAGACCGGTCAGGGGGTCGTAGTAGGCCAGGCTGCGGATGTCGGCCTCGGCCTTCTTGCGGGCACTGATGTCCTGGACGGTGCCCACCAGGCGCGTGGGGCGGCCCTGGTCGTCGAACTCCAGCCGCCCCATGAGGTGGACCCAGATCATGCGTCCGTCCACTGGGCGGCACAGGGGGTACTCCACGTTGAAGCCGGTGCGGGCCGCCACGGCGGCCTGGTAGGCGTCGCGCAGGCTGTCGCGGTAGGCCGGGTCCACCAGGCTGTTCCAGCCCTCGGTGGTGCGGTCGAAATCCGCGCCAATGCCCAGGATGTCGTCCAGCAGCGTGGAGCTGGTCCACCGGCCCGAACGAACGTCGGTGAAGAAGTAGCCCAGGCGGGCCACCTCCTGCGCCTCGGTCAGCAAATGGCTGCTCTGGAGCAGGGCGTCCTCGGTCTGCTTTTCGGTGGTCCAGTCGGCCAGGTAACCGTGCCAGACCACCGCTCCGTCGTCCTGCCGCTGCGGCTGCGCCCGGGTCCAGAACCAGCGCACGCTGCCATCGGGCATGTGCATGCGGAAGTCGGTCTCGAAGGTGTTCATGTCCACCAACGCGTGCTTCAGGGCGCTTTGCAGGGAGGTTCCATCCTCCTGCACCAGGCGTTCCCACCACGACGCGTCGGAGCGGGACAGCGCCTCCTGGCTCAGCCCCACCAGGGCTTCAATGCCCGGGCTCAGGTATTGGAAGCGGGCACGGCCATCGGGCTGCACCCGGTATTGGTACAACACGCCGGGCACATGGTCCGTGAGGTTCTGCAACAGGCTGCGGGTGAGTTGCAGGCGCTGCCCCAGCAGGTAGGCCAAACCCGACATGGCCCCGCTGAACACCAGCGCCCAGGCGATTTTCAGGCGCAGGGTGGACGAGCTGCTCCACCCCCCGGTGGGCACCAGCCGCAAGCGCCATTTCAGGTCGTACAGGCTGGTGTCCATTTCCACCGGGTCGTCCATGGCGCCCTTCAGCGCCTGGGAAGCCGCCAGCGCCTCCCGTGTGTCCTGGGGGGACACCGGATCGGCCCAACTCACCAGCTCGTAGTCATACCCCTGTTCTTCCACCTGATCGAGGCGGCTGGATGAAAGCAACCCCTCCAGGTCGATGGCCATGCGCACCAGGCCCCACCAGTCGCCAGGGAATGGCGGGGGAGCAGAGCCGCCCACCGCCGCCTCGGACGCCCCCAGGTAGATGGGCTGGTAGACCCACACCACCCAGTTGCCATCGGCCCCGCGTTCGGGCTCGGACACGATGCGCCGCCCCTCCTGGAACGCCCGCACGGCGTCGGGGTGCTTGTGCGGCCCCTCCAACACGCTGCGCCCCATGTCGCGGGGAATGTCTTCGGCAGGGGCCGAGTGGGCCAGCACGCCGTCGGGCAACAGCCCCACCGACATCACGTCGGGAGCCCGGTGCAGCAGTTTGCCCACCTGGGTTTCGAAGCCCGCCACCTCTCCCTGCCCTTGCTGCAGCAGCACCACCACCAGGTCCAGCACCCGCAGGTCGGCATCCAGGGCCTGGCGCAGGTTGAAGGCGGCCCCTGCCGCGGCACGGGTGGTGGTGGCGCGAAGCACGCTGCGGTGTTGCTGTTCGCTGTCCACCATCCAGAACAGCGAGGCGACGGCCGACGCCAGCAACACCAGCAGGGCCAGGGTGCGTGGTCGCCACGACCGGACGATGTGGAGCCAGTGCTTCATGACGCGCATGCCATCACCTCGGCTCAGGCCACGGACGCTGACGCCGTGGGCAGGCGTGCGCCACACACCCGCGCCCGCCCGGCGCGTTTGGCCAGGTACAGCTGGGCGTCGGCCAGGGCCAGCAGGTCGCTGGCACGGCTGTCCACCCCCGCGCCCTCCCGGGTGGCCACGCCCAGGCTGACGGTGACCACGGTCGCCGCCTCGGAAAAGTGGTGCGGGATGGCCAGGTTCTTGACCGCCGTCAGCATCCGGTGGGCCATGGCCAGGCCGTCGTCGAACGCGGTGTCGGGCAGCAGGCAGACGAACTCTTCCCCCCCGTAGCGGGCCACCAAGTCGGCGGGCCGACGCAACTCGGACTGAAGCACCGAGGCCATCTGGCGCAGGCAATCGTCACCCGCCTGATGGCCATAGTGGTCATTGAAGCGCTTGAAGGCGTCCACATCCAGCAAGACCAGGGTCAACGCGGCCCCATGGCGCTGCGCCCGCCCCCACTCGACCGCCAGGCGTTCGTCAAACTGGCGGCGGTTGGACACGCCGGTCAACCCATCGAGAAAGGCCAGGTTGCGCAAAAGATCGGATTGGAATTTCAAGGTCAGGTGGGTCTTGACCCGTGCGCGGACCACGCTGGGGTTGATGGGTTTGGAGATGAAGTCCACCGCCCCCGCACTGAGGCACTGGGTCTCGATGTCGTCTCCGCCGTGCGCGGTGACAAAAATGACGGGAATGTCGGCCAGCTCGGGTTCCGACCGCAAGCGATGCAGCACCTCGAAGCCGTCCATGCCGGGCATGACCACGTCCAGCAACACCAGGTCCGGGCGCTGCTCGCGGGCCACCTTCAGGGCCTGCTCGCCCTGGGTGGCCGCAAACATCTGGTGTTCGCCCGACAGGGTGCGGTGCAGCACCTGCAGGTGCAACGGCTGGTCGTCCACCACCAGCAACTTGCTGGGGTGGGCCAAAGGATCGAGGGGAAAGGAAGTCACGGTCACCGAACGTCAGTGGGCGGCATGAGGGCCCGGGCGGCCACCAGGGCTTGCTCGAAATCCATCTGTTCCATGGCCTGATGCAACGCCTGCCAACGCGGATCGCTGGCAACGGCTGCATCTTGCAGCATTTCATCGTGCAACTCCAGTGCCTCCATGTCGGACACCGCCAACAAGTCCGCCAACTGTTGCAAGCGTGGCAACCAGTGTTGCAAGACGGCTTGAGGATCGGCCTCGGGTGAGGCCTGCGCAGCAGACGCAGGCATCCCCAGATCCGCCTGCACCTGTTGCAACACCTCGGCGGTTCGGGCCATTTCGGCCAGCAGCCCGTCGCGCCAGTCCTGCGCAAGGGGGGCATCCGGGTCGGACGCGGCAGCCTTCACCGTCTGCTCGGCCGCCGCAGCCGCCTGCGCCAAGGCCTGCGCCCCCACCGTGCTGGCCATGCCTTTGAGGGTGTGCAGCACCCCGGTGACACCCTGGACATGGCCCTGGGCCAAGGCGTCGGCCACGCGGGCGGGCTGCAACCGGAGGTCTTGGCAGAAGTTGCCCACGATGCGCAGGTAAAACGCCACGTCTCCGCCCAGGCGCTGCAAGGCCCCGGCCACATCGACAAGGGCGGGGTCCACCCGGATCAAGGGTGGCACAAAAACACTGGGGTGATTTTGGACTTCAGCGCTTTCAGTGATTGGTGTTTCAGCTATCCATTCAGGAGTGATCAACCCCTCCCCTGCGGAAGCAGTGGCAGGACGCACCGCGTCTCCCGCCCAGCGCAGCAAGGTGTCCACCAGGTGCTGGAGGTCGAACGGCTTGCCCACGTGGTCGTTCATGCCGGCCATCAGGCAGGCTTCGCGGTCACTGGCCATGGCATTGGCCGTCATGGCCACGATGGGCATGCGCAGGTGCAGCCGTTGGCGAATGGCGTGGGTGGCCTGGATGCCGTCGAGCACCGGCATCTGCATGTCCATCAGCACCAGGTCAAACGCCTCGGGTGCGTCACGCAAACGGTCCACCGCCTCCTGCCCGTTGTGGGCGATGTCAACCACCGCGCCTTCCCTGGACAACAACTCCTGCGCCACCTGCTGGTTGATGAGGTTGTCCTCCACCAGCAGCAGGCGCATGCCCGACAGGTGTTGGCAGCTGGTGCGCTGGACCGCAGCCTGGGGGGCGGTGCCCCGGGCCAGGGCCATGGCGTCGGCCACGCTGTCGTACAGCATGGAGCCGGTGACGGGCTTGACCAGGAAACCGTCGAGCACGGACTGCTGATGGTCCGGGGCCGCGTGCAAGATGTCGCGCCCGCTGGCGGTGACCATCACAAGCAGCGGCTGCACCGGTCGTCCCGCCAGGCGCTTGCGCAGTTGGGCCGCCAGGGTGAGGCCGTCCATGCCCGGCATGTCCCAATCGAGGAAGATCACGTCGAACGGCTCGCCCCCGTCGGTCAGGCTGGCGTCCACCGCGGTCAGCGCCGCGTCGGCCCCCCCCACCACCGTCGCCCCCCAGCCCACGCCGTCGAGGATGCCCTGCATGATGTGTTGCGCGGCCGGGTTGTCGTCCACCACCAGGGCCCGCAGGTCATGCAGGGCGCTGCGGTCTTGCGGCGTAAATTCGGTGGGCACCGTGGCAGGCACACGCAGGGGCAGCGCAAACGAGAACGTGCTGCCCTGGCCCAGGGTGCTTTGCAGACCCAGCTCACCGCCCATCAGGTTCACCAGCCGCTGGCTGATGGCCAGGCCCAAGCCCGTGCCGCCGTATTTGCGGGTGGTGGAGGTTTCCGCCTGGGTGAAGCCGCTGAAGATCTTGGACTGGGCCTCCGGGGCGATGCCGATGCCGCTGTCGCGCACCTCAAACAGCAACACCACTTCGCCGCCGCCGTCTTCGCGCACCACCTGGCTTTGCACCGACACCTTGAGCAGCACCTCACCGTGCGCCGTGAACTTGATGGCGTTGCCCCCCAGGTTGATGAGCACCTGTTGCAAGCGCAAGGCATCCCCCACCAGAACCCGGGGCACCCGCGGGTCGATGTCGAACAGCAACTCCAGCTGCTTGCCCTTGAGGTTGCTGGCGTAGATGGTGGCCAGGTCGCGGATGAGTTTGTCGAAGGCAAACGGCTCGGGGTCCAGTTCCAGCTTGCCCGCCTCAACCTTGGAAAAGTCCAGGATGTCGTTGAGGATGCCCAGCAGGCTGCGCGCCGCGCTTTCGCTTTTTTCGGCGTAGTCCTTCTGGCGCGCCGACAGCGAGGTGGTCTGGAGCAGGTGCAGCATGCCCAGGATGGCGTTCATGGGCGTGCGGATTTCGTGGCTCATGTTGGCCACAAACTGGCTCTTGGCCTGGCTGGCCGCTTCCGCTTGCTCTTGCGCCCGGATTTGTTCGGTGACGTCGGTGCGCAGGCTGACCGTCATTCCCGAGGGCAGGCGCCGCTCCACCACGCGCATGGACCGCCCGGACGTGGTGCGCGTGACCAAGGTCCCCTGTCCGCTGCGGAACGTCGCCAGCCGCATGGCCTTCCAGTGGGGCAGATCCTCTGGCGGACAACTCACCCCATTCACGTCCAGGTTGGCCTGGATGAACTCGGCAAAGGTCATGCCCTCGTGCATCAGGTGCCGCGCCAGCTCGTGCATGGCGTAGAAGATTTCGTTGGCCCACACCAACCGTTCTTCGGTGTCGAACAGTGCCAACGCCACCCCCACGGCGTCCAGCGACTGCACCAGCAGTTGCTCCTTTTCCTGGGCCGATGCCCGGGCTCGCTCCAGTTCGGTGATGTCGATGCGGAACCCCACCCGAAAGCCATCCGGCGTCAACCGTTCCACGATGCGCAACACGGTGCCCGAGGTCAATTGCTGCACCACGTCCTCGGACGCACGAAGGTGGGAGGCCATGCGCTCGGCCACCCAGTCGTCCACCCGCCCCACGGCCGCCGCGTATTCGCCACGCTCTGCGCCGTGCCGGATGATGTGTTCAAACGTGTTGCCCGGCACCATGGCGGGGGCGGCTTTGGGGTACAGCTGCTTGTAGCGGTCGTTGCAGTAGACGAGCCGGTCCTGGTCGTCGTAGAGCACAAAACCCTCACCCAAGGCGTCGATGGCGCCGCGCAGGGTGCGTGCTTTCTCAGCGGCTGCCTCCTTGGCCACCATGAGGTCGGTGACGTCTGCGCGGGTGCCGGTCATGAACAAGGCCCGCCCGTCCTCGGCGCGCCGCAACACCCGCCCGCGGTCCTGCACCCAAATCACCCGCCCGTCTTTGTGAAGGGCTCGCAAGGTGAGGTCGTGGTAGTCCGTCTCCCCCTTCCAGTGGCGCTGCAAGGCCCGCTGCGCCATGGCATGGTCGTCCGGGTGGGTGACCCGCGCCACGATGGCCCAGGCGTCGCGGCCCAGCTCATCAGGCGTGTACCCCAGCAGCTCGGCCCAGCGGGCGTTGTAGCTGGCTTGACCGGTCTCTAGGTTCCATTCCCAGACGCCCACCCGCGTGGCTTCGATGATGCTTTGCAGGCGCTCCCGCTCCTGGGCCAGCTCCACCTCGCGCTGCTTGCGTTCGTGAATGTCTTGGAACGTGCCGTACACCCGCAGGCTCCGCCCTTGGTCCAGCTCCACCACGCCAATGGTCCGAACCCATTTGCGCTCCCCGCCCAGGGAAACCACCTGCATTTCCTCGTCCCAGCCCACGCCTTCGGACAAGGCTCGTGCCATCAAGGCGCGTGCGCGTTCCCTGACTTCACCTTCCGGGAACAGCTGCAAGGCCGTCTGGCGGTTCAGGTTGAAATCCGCCGAAACCCCAAAAATCTCCCGCGTGGTGGCCGACCCGGTGAGGCTGTCCTGTGCCACATCCAGTTCCCAGGTGCCGATGCGGGCCGCGTGGTTGGACAGCTCCAAGGCTCTTTGTGCTTTCAACAGGGCCTGCTCGGTCAGCTTGCGGGCGGTGATGTCCACCTCGATCGAGATGAACCCGCTCAACGCCCCCCCGGCGCTGCGCAGCGGCATCAACTCGATGTCCAACCAGTGCGTCTGGCCCTGGGTGTCCACAATGGTCAACTCTTCACGGGTCGGTTCGCCTCGCTCTTCGGCGGCCGTCAGGCGATCCACCCCGTCGTTGGGTGAGCGTGGGGTGTGGACCGCCTGGGACGGGGTCAAACCGCGCACGTCCTCCAACGTCTTGCCGGTGATGCGCGTGTACGCGGCATTGACCCAGTTGATGCGCCCTTGGGCATCGCGGATCAACACGGCATTGGTGGTCTTTTTCGCCACCAGCGACAAACGCTCCAGGTCTTCAGACAGGCTGGCCACCTCCCGCTCCGCCTGGCTTCGACTGCGCGCCAGCACAAACACCCCCCAGGCCAGTGCCACGCTGGTGACCAGGCCTGCAGCGCCCAGCAGCATGATCAAGCGGCGGTCCAGCTGGGCTTCAAACGTGCGCGTGCTGTGGGCATGCAACTCGAAAGACCGGTTGCCCAGAAAGAACTGTTCGCGCCGCTCCAGCAGGTGCGCCTGTCCTTCCGGCAAATCAACCTCGGTGGTCCGGTCGTACAGCGTGAGCCCCAAACCGGACCCGTCGGCCGCAGGTGCCAACGGATCGGACAGGGTGAAGTCGATGCTGATGTTGACCCCCATCAGGGCGGCATCCACCACGCCCTTGACGGTGAACACCGTCACCACAAAACCGGAAATCAGACGGAATCGGTCGTCCATCAAGTTGGGCACTTGCCCCGACGCGTACACCGGCATGAAGTACCCAAAAATGGGGGCGCCGTTTGGGTCCATCGCCGCCTTCAGCGGCGCCGTGAGCACGGCCGTCCCCGACCGTATCGCCCGCTCCATGGCCCCCTTGCGTTCTTGGCTGGTGGAGAGCTCCAGCCCGATCAACGCCCGCTTGGCCACCGGCTCGATGTAGTCCACCACCTGATGATCCAAGGTGAGGGGTTGTGCGGGAGGCACCATGTAGCGGAAGTGGTAGTGCGCGTTCTCCTCGCGCCGTTGGGCCAGAAAACTCGCCAAGTCCGCCGCGGGCACGGTGCGCACAAACGCAAACATGTCCACGGCCGGGTAGCGAACCGGCAGATCCAGAGACGCCACAAACTGGGTGAACTCTTCCCGGTTGATCTGCTGGCTGGCGGCAAAAGCACCCCGGGCCGCCGTCAACAGCGTGTGTTGCTGGTCCAGCTGCGTCTGCAGAGCCAGCTTCAATCGCTCCACTTCCCGGTCAAACTGCCCTTCGGCCTTGGCGTTCAGCGTTTGCCGAACCACCTTGACCGACACCCCCGTGCCCACCAGCCCCACGAGCAAGGTGAGGGTGGCGAGCCAAGCGGGAAACCAAGACTTGTACCGCCCCATGCTCAGCCCAACACACGCTGCAGCTCGGTCTCCAGCGCGCCACGCTCCAAGGGCTTGGGCACATAGCCGTCAGCCCCTTGCGCCATCAGCCGTGTGCGGTCAGAGGGGAGGTCGAAGGCCGTCACCATGATGACGGGCGTCTTGCGTTGGCCGCGCGCTTCCCTGCGGCGCAGCTCGGTCAATGCACCAATGCCGTCCAGGTTGGGCATGGTCACGTCGAACAGGCACACGTCAAAGGCCTGCGCTTCCAGGGCTTTCAGCGCCTTTTCGCCGTCGGTGACCAACACGCCGCTGTGGCCCATGTCCCGCAGCACCCGGGTTGCCACCCGCAGGTTGACCGGGTTGTCGTCTGCCACCAGCACGCGCAAAGGCCTTGAAGACCGAGGTTCGTTGTTCATCGTTCGACCTGAAAGTCCCTGACGGTTGTCTCCATGTTGCTCTGAACGGCAGCTGGGCATGGCCCCCTGTCTGCGAGGTGGGTCCTTTGCCGCTCACCACTATAGCGGGGTGCCACGGCACCGCCTGTCCTGTGGCGCTCACGAACACTGAACTTTGTCCCTCGTCGTCGGTCACATTTGCCATGAAACACCGTGCGGCCTGGCAACGCCGGGTACAGTGTCCATGTTGCAGCCCCCTTTCCGCCCTTGAGGTCACGCGTCCATGAATGTCCTGCGTCGTTTGCTTGTTCTGAATGCCTGTGCGCTGACCGTGGTGTTGGGATCAGGGTGCACGGGTGCGGAGTCAGCGCCAGAGGCCACCTTCACGCTGCTGGATGGCAGCCAGTCCAGCACACAAGCGCTCAAAGGCAAGGTGACCCTGGTCAATTTCTGGGCCACCACCTGCACAAGCTGTGTGCAAGAGATGCCCGAGCTGGTGTCCACCTACCAGAAGTTCAAAGACCGGGGCTTTGAAACGGTGGCCGTGGCCATGGCCTACGACCCGCCAGCTTATGTGGTCAACTTTGCGCAAACCCGACAGTTGCCGTTCAAGGTGGCCATTGACAACACCGGGGCGGTGGCCAAGGCCTGGGGCGAGATCCGGCTGACCCCCACCACATTCATCGTGAACAAGCAGGGACAGATCGTCAAACGGTATGTGGGTCCGCCGGACTTCGAGGCGCTGCACCATCTGCTGGACAAGCTCCTGGCAGAAACCTAACAAAAACCCGTCCATCGCTTTCAGATGAACGGGTTTTTGCTATGGAATTGTCACTCGCGGAACGCGTCGTGGCAGGCCTTGCAGGTCTTGGCCGTTTCGCCAAACGCGGCCTTCAACGCATCCAGGTTGCCCGCCTTGGCTGCGGTGTTCAGCTTGGCCACTTCCGCCACCATTTTTTCGGCCCCTTGGTCGAACTTGGCCTTGTCCATCCACACTTCGGGCTTGGCCTTGGATTTCACGCCTTCGGTACTGGGCGTGAAACCGGCCCACGGCAATTTGCTCATGAACTCCACCACGGCGGCGTTTTCCTGCGCCAGTTTGGCGTCATACGGCGCCTTGCCGCTGGCCATGGCCCCCAGGCGACCAAAGTGGCTGGCCATCACTGAAAACGCGCTCTGGCGGTACTTCACCGCGTCTTCGGGCTTTTGAAACTGCGCCATCGCGGGAACAGCGGCACATGCCAGCGCGGTGAGCAATACGATTCGCGAACGGATCTTCATGCAAGCTCCTTGATCAAAGGGGGTTGTCAGGCAACAGCGCCTGTGCACGGAAGTGTAGTGAGGCAAACGAATTCCTGCCGCGCCGCGTTGTGTGACCTCCGTCACCAAGACAGTGTCCGGCACCTTGGCACACAATCCACGCTGTACCAACCACCGCTGGAGATGTGCACATGGCAACGGTCAAAGTATGGGACTTGCCCACCCGACTCTTTCATTGGGCGTTGGTGATCGCGGTTGTTGGCTTGGTCATCACCGGCAACGTCGGCGGCAATGCCATGACTTGGCACATGCGACTGGGGTATGCCGTGCTTGGGCTGCTGCTGTTCCGGCTGGCGTGGGGCCTGGTCGGCGGACATTGGTCGAGGTTTGTGGTGTTTGTGCCCTCTCCCGCCCGGCTTTGGGCCTATCTGCGGGGCCATGGCACGGAGTCCGTCGGGCACAACCCGTTGGGAGCACTGTCCGTGTTGGCGATGATGGTTGTGCTGTCCGCTCAGGTCGGCACCGGGTTGATCAGCGACGATGAAATCGCCTTCACCGGTCCATTGGTGTCCCTGGTGTCGGGTGACGCCATTTCGGCAGCCACCCGGTATCACAAGGGACTGGGCAAGTTGTTTCTGCTCAGCCTGGTGGCACTGCACGTTGCCGCCATCGTGTACCACCAGCGGTTCAAGAAGAAGCCGCTTGTCCAGGGCATGCTGTCAGGCGACTGGCCCGTGCCCCCCCAGCAGGTTCCCGTGGACGCTGCTGACGGTCCGATGCAGCGACTGGTCGCGCTGGGAGTCGCCCTTCTCTGTGCTGGTGCCGTTGCCTGGGTGGTGTCTTTGGGCGGTTGACGAACCGAATGAACGCGCGGTTTGGCTATAGTCGCCCCATGTTTGACGGCCCCTCAACGCCCCTCATCCTGGTGACCGACGCGGTCTGGCCCTCTGACCATGAACGGGCGGTCCAGCTCATCCAGACCTACGTGGCCAACGTTCAGCAGCCCGAGTGTTTTCCCGGCCTGAACGTGGAGTTGGCCGACTTGGCCCATGCCTACCCTTCACCCTCTGGTGGGTTTCACATGGCATGGGTGGATGGCGTGGCCGCAGGTTGTTGCGCGTTCAGAGCGCTCCACGACGCCGACCATGCCAACGCCTGCGAAATGAAGCGTCTGTTCGTGGCGCCTGCCTACCGGCGGCTGGGCCTGGGGCACAGGCTCGTCGAGGCCGTGATGGACGCGGCCCGGGTCGCCGGCTACGGCGTGATGCTGCTGGACACCCTGACCGAGATGGAAGCCGCACGAACCCTGTACGAAGACATGGGTTTCGTCCCCATTCCGCCGTACACCCAGAGCCCCATTCCGGGCGCCCACCACCTGATGGCCGAGCTCTGAGGGCTTTTGCTCAGCTCAGTTGCTTGGCCTGTGCCAGCAGCGTGTCGGCATCGCTGACCTCAAACTGGCCAGGACCATCAATGTTGAGGGTCTTCACCACCCCGTCTTTCACCAGCATGGAATAGCGGTTGCTGCGCAACCCCATGCCGCGCGCCGTCAAGTCCAGGGTCAGGCCCGTGGCCTTGGCAAATTCAGCCGAGCCGTCGCCCAGCATGCGCACCTTGCCTTGGGTGCCTTGGTCTTTGGCCCATGCGCCCATCACAAACGCGTCGTTGACGCTGACGCACCAGATCTCATCCACGCCTGCGGCCTTGAAAGCATCCGCGTGCGCCACATAGCCGGGCACATGCTTGGCGGAGCAGGTGGGCGTGTAAGCACCAGGGAGCGCAAACAACGCAATGGTCTTGCCTTGCGTGGCCTGCGTCACGTCCACCGGCATGGGACCGATGGAACAGCCTTCACCCTCCACTTCGTTGTACTCCATCAGGGTGGTTGCTGGCAGGGAATCGCCGATCTTGATCATGGGGGTCCTCAGGGTAAAACCCGTTCACACCAATGCGAACGGGCATAAAAAAAGCGACCGAATTGTCGGTCGCTTTTCGTGGGCGTGTGCCCCGAGGCCGGAACAGGCTTACACCGCGGCGGCCTTTTGAACCAAGCGGGTGGCCACCCAGTTTTTGGTCTTGGACAGCGGACGGCTTTCGGTGATTTCCACCACATCGCCGTTTTTGTATTCACCAGCTTCATCGTGAGCCTGGTACTTGGACGACTTGATCACGATCTTGTCGTACAGCTCGTGCTTCACACGACGCTCGACCAGGACCGTCACGGTCTTGGCGCGTTTGTCGCTGACCACCTTGCCGATCAAGGTGCGCTTGAGGGAGGGTTTGGCTTCCGTCATGGTCACTCCTTAGGCGGCACGGGTTTTCTCGGCCAAGATGGTCTTGGCGCGAGCGATGGCACGGCGCGTCTGACGCAGCGTGTTGGTGTTGGCCAGTTGTTGGGTGGCCTTTTGCATGCGCAGGTTGAAGTGGGCCTTTTGCAAGGACTTCACTTCGTTTTCCAGGCCGGCAACGTCTTTTTGGCGCAGTTCAGCAGCTTTCATGTGGATTCTCCTGATCACTGACCCAATTGACGGGCAACGAACGTGGTGCGCAGGGGCAGCTTGGCGGCAGCAAGGGCAAACGCCTCACGGGCCAGTTGCTCGGGCACACCGACGATTTCGTACAACACCTTGCCGGGTTGGATTTCGGCCACGTAGTACTCCACGTTGCCTTTACCGTTACCCATACGCACTTCAGCGGGCTTGTTGGAAATCGGCTTGTCGGGGAAGACACGAATCCAGATGCGGCCACCACGCTTGACGTGACGGGAAATCGCACGACGAGCAGACTCGATCTGGCGAGCGGTCAGACGGCCACGGTCCGTGGACTTCAGACCGAAATCACCGAAGGCCACGGTCGCACCGCGGGTGGCAACACCCGTGTTACGGCCCTTCTGCTCCTTGCGGTACTTGCGGCGGGAAGGTTGCAGCATGTTTATTCTCCTTTACCGTCCGCGGCTGCGGCGGGCGCGGCTTTGCGTACGCGCTTAACGGCGGCATTTGCATTGGCACCAGCCTCTGCAGGTTTGTCACTGCCGTCAGCCGGAGCGGCATTGCCACCGGCGGGACGACGGGCACCGCGTGCGGGACGGTCGCTGCCCGGACGGGCACCGTCACGACGAGGACCGCGAGGACGGCGCTCTTCTTCAGGACGCGGCGTGCTGTCCAGAGAAACAGCATCGGCACGGCCCAACGTGTCACCCTTGTAGACCCACACCTTGACGCCGATCACACCATAGGTGGTCTTGGCTTCGGAGGTGCCGTAGTCGATGTCGGCGCGCAGGGTGTGCAGGGGCACACGGCCTTCGCGATACCACTCGGTGCGAGCGATTTCGATGCCGTTCAGACGACCGGCGGACATGATCTTGATGCCCTGGGCGCCCATGCGCATGGCGTTCTGCATCGCGCGCTTCATGGCGCGGCGGAACATGATGCGCTTTTCCAGCTGTTGGGTGATGCTGTCAGCGATCAGCTTGGCATCGATTTCAGGCTTGCGCACTTCTTCGATGTTGACGGCGACGGGCACGCCCAGCTTGGCGCTGAGGTCTTTCTTCAGCTTCTCGATGTCCTCACCCTTCTTGCCGATCACGACGCCAGGACGTGCCGAGAAGATGGTGATGCGGGCGTTCTTGGCAGGACGCTCGATCAGGACGCGAGACACCGAAGCGTTCTTCAGCTTGGCTTTCAGGTACTCACGGACCTTGATGTCTTCGGCCAGCATGCCGGCGAAGTCACGGTTGCTGGCGTACCAGCGGCTGGTCCAATTGCGAGAGACGGCCAGACGGAAGCCGGTGGGGTTGATTTTTTGTCCCATGGTGCTCTAGCCTCTCAATTGCCAACCGTCACATAAATGTGACAAGTGGGTTTGCTGATGCGGTTGCCACGGCCTTTGGCGCGTGCGGTGAACCGCTTCAGGGTGGTGCCTTGCTCGACGTAGATGGTTTTCACCTTCAGTTCGTCGATGTCAGCGCCATCGTTGTGCTCGGCATTGGCGATGGCCGATTCCAGGGCCTTCTTCACAATGCCAGCGGCCTTTTTCTGGGTGAAGGTCAGGATGTTGAGGGCCTGATCGACTTTTTTGCCGCGGATCAGGTCGGCCACCAAGCGGCCTTTGTCAACAGACAGACGAACACCGCGAACAACAGAACGAGTTTCCATGTGCGTGTCCTTACTTCTTGGCCTTCTTGTCGGCCGGGTGACCCTTGAAGGTGCGGGTCAGCGCAAATTCACCCAGCTTGTGGCCGACCATCTGGTCGGTGATGTACACCGGCACGTGTTGCTTGCCGTTGTGCACAGCAATGGTCAGACCAATGAACTCGGGCAGGATCATGGAGCGGCGAGACCAAGTCTTCACCGGCTTCTTGTCTTTGGTGGCAACAGCCTTTTCGACTTTGGCCATCAGGTGATGGTCAACGAACGGGCCTTTTTTGAGTGAACGAGTCATACCGTTACCCCTTTACTTCTTGCTCTTGCGACGCGAAACAATCATGTTCTGCGTGCGGCGGTTGTTGCGGGTACGGTAACCCTTCGTCAGGTTGCCCCATGGATCCACAGGAGCCATGCCTTCACCGGTACGACCTTCACCACCACCGTGCGGGTGGTCGATCGGGTTCATGGCGGTACCGCGAACGGTCGGGCGGATACCCATCCAGCGCTTCACACCGGCCTTGCCCAGCTGACGCAGGTTGTGCTCGGTGTTGGACACTTCACCAATGGTGGCGCGGCAATCCACGTGGATCTTGCGCACTTCGCCGGAACGCATGCGAACCTGGGCGTAGATGCCTTCGCGGGCCATCAGCACAGCGGAAGCACCGGCGGAACGGGCGATTTGAGCACCCTTGCCGATTTGCAACTCGATGCAGTGGATGGTGGAACCCACGGGGATGTTGCGGATGGGCAGCGTGTTGCCCACACGGATGGGGGACTCAGAGCCGCTCATCAGCGTGGCACCGACTTCAATGCCACGGGGGGCAATGATGTAGCG
Source organism: Hydrogenophaga soli (assembly GCF_054777695.1). NCBI lineage: Bacteria > Pseudomonadati > Pseudomonadota > Betaproteobacteria > Burkholderiales > Comamonadaceae > Hydrogenophaga > Hydrogenophaga soli. The sequence continues at coordinate 112,805 of NZ_BAAHAK010000012.1, forward strand.
ACGTTCGCCATCGGCGTAGCACAGCAGCGCAATGTGGGCGGTGCGGTTGGGGTCGTACTCAACGCGCTCGACCTTGGCCGGAATGCCGTCCTTGTTGCGACGGAAGTCCACCACGCGGTAGTGGTGCTTGTGACCACCGCCCTTGTGGCGCACGGTGATGTGACCGTTGTTGTTACGGCCAGCGTTTTGCTTTTGCGGCTCCAGCAGAGCAGCAAAAGCTTCACCCTTGTACAGGTGGTCGCGGGTCACCTTCACCACAGCACGGCGGCCGGGGGAGGTGGGTTTCAACTTAACAACTGCCATGATTAAACAGCCTCCCCACCGAGGTTGAGCTCTTGACCGGGCATCAAGGTCACGAAGGCCTTGCGCACGTGGTCACGGCGACCGATGGTCTTGCCAAAACGCTTGGTTTTGCCTTTTTGGTTCAGCACGGAAACGCCCTTGACCTGAACCTTGAACAGCAGCTCCACAGCGGCCTTGATTTCGGGCTTGGTGGCATCGCGCAGCACTTTGAACACCACGGCGTTGCTCTTTTCAGCCACCATGGTGGCCTTTTCAGACACCACGGGAGCGACCAGAACCTGCATCAGACGGCCTTCGTCGAATTGAGGGGTGCTCATGCGTACATCTCCTTGAGCTTGTCGATGGCGCCCTTGGTGACGATCACTTTCTTGTAGTGAACCAAAGAAACCGGATCGGCATAACGCGGCTCAACCACCAGCACGTTGGGCAGGTTGCGAGAAGCCAGGTACAGGTTTTCATCAACCTCTTCAGCGATGACCAGCACCGACTTGAGGTTCATGGCCTTGAATTTCTCAGCCAGCGGCTTGGTCTTGGGAGAGTCCAGTTTGATGGACTCGACCACGGCCAGACGGCCTTCACGGACCAGCTGCGACAGGATGGAAGCCATGCCAGCGCGGAACATCTTCTTGTTCAGCTTCTGGGTGAAGTTTTCATCAGGGCTGTTCGGGAAGGTCCGACCGCCTCCGCGCCACAGCGGGGAAGACGTCATACCAGCACGGGCATTGCCGGTGCCTTTTTGACGGAACGGCTTCTTGGTGGAGTGCTTGACCATTTCGCGGTCTTTTTGAGCACGGGTGCCTTGACGGGCATTGGCTTGGTAAGCCACCACCAGCTGATGAATCAGCGATTCGTTGTAGTCACGACCGAAAACGGTATCCGGCACATCCACATTGGACGCAGCCTGACCCTGGTCGTTCAGGAGTTCAACTTGCATCAGTTAGCTCCTTTGTCGGTTTTGGCTTTGACGGCGGGACGGACGGTCACAAAACCACCGTTGGAACCGGGAACGGAACCCTTGATCAGCAGCAGCTGGCGGGCTTCGTCCACGCGGACCACGTCGAGGTTCTGGGTGGTGACGGTTTCGTCGCCCAGGTGGCCCGACATCTTCTTGCCAGGGAACACACGACCCGGATCTTGCGCCATGGAGATCGAACCCGGCACGTTGTGCGAACGGCTGTTACCGTGAGACGCACGTTGCGAGCTGAAGTTGTGACGCTTGATGGTGCCTGCAAAGCCTTTACCGATGGAGGTGCCTTGCACGTCCACTTTTTGACCTGCGGCGAACACGGCAGCCACAGGCACCACCGCACCAGCGGGGTACTGTGCAGCCACGTCGGCGGTCACACGGAATTCTTTGAGGATTTCACCGGCTTCAACACCGGCCTTGGCCAGGTGACCAGCTTCAGGCTTGGTGACGCGGCTGGCGCGGCGCTTGCCGTAAGCGACCTGAACGGCGTCGTAGCCGTCGTTGGCTTGGGTTTTGACTTGAGCCACGCGGTTGTTGGACACATCCACCACCGTGACGGGCACTGCATCCCCGTCATCGGTGAACAGACGCATCATGCCCACCTTGCGACCCAACAACCCGAGGGAGTTGCTAAGACTCATTGTTTTCTCCGTTCCCGACTTCAATTGGCCGGGGCTGATACTGACATTGCACGCAGCACAAACGCGCTGCGCAAAAACAGAGCGCAGCAGGTCACCCTGCTGCATCTGACTTTGACCCCAAGAAAGGGAACCGCAGATTCTACTGGCTCCAGTGATGGAGCGCAAGCATCATCCGCGGATCACGCTCACTGGAGCTTGATTTCGACGTCCACGCCAGCCGGCAGATCCAACTTCATCAGGGCGTCCACCGTCTTGTCGGTGGGGTCCACGATGTCCATCAGACGCTGGTGGGTGCGGATTTCGAACTGGTCACGGCTGGTCTTGTTGACGTGCGGCGAGCGCAGGATGTCGAAGCGCTTCATGCGGGTCGGCAGGGGCACGGGGCCCTTGACGATCGCGCCGGTGCGCTTGGCGGTGTCAACGATCTCAGCGGCGGACGTGTCGATCAGCTTGTAATCGAACGCCTTCAGGCGAATGCGGATTTTTTGCTTTTGCATGACGATTCCTTAACAGCCGTGGGAATCAGGCAAAAATCTTGGCCACAACGCCAGCGCCGACGGTACGGCCACCTTCACGGATGGCGAAACGCAGACCTTCTTCCATGGCGATGGGGGCGATCAGCTTGACGGTGATCGACACGTTATCGCCAGGCATCACCATTTCCTTGCCTTCGGGCAGTTCGATGGAGCCGGTCACGTCCGTGGTACGGAAGTAGAACTGAGGACGGTAGTTGTTGAAGAACGGGGTGTGACGGCCGCCTTCGTCCTTGCTCAGCACATACACCTCACCGGTGAAGTGGGTGTGGGGCTTGATGGAGCCGGGCTTGCACAGCA
>NZ_BAAHAK010000013.1:0-95521 GCF_054777695.1 Hydrogenophaga soli
TGACCCAGCAAAACGCGGCGCTGGTGGAAGAAATGGCGGCAGCGGCCTCGTCACTCAACACCCAGGCGCAAGACCTGGTGCAGACCGTGGCCGTGTTCAAACTCTCGGCCCAAGACGGCCAGCGGGCCAGCGCACCCCGCGCAGCGGCGGCAGCACACGCCACACCCGCGGCGGCTCAGCGCAAAGCCCCGGCGGCCCGTTCCCTGGCGGCCCCGGTGAAGACGGCGGCCAAAGCGCTGCCGGCGGCCCAAGCCAGTGCCAAGGCCAGCGCCAAACCGGCGGCGGGCAAGTCGGCGGCGGAGCCCAAGCCGACAGCCAAGCTGCCCGGAGCGACGGCAGCGGCCACCTCCACCAGCACGGCCATCGCGCCCAAGGCCAAGGGTGGGGATGAGGACTGGGAAACGTTCTGAGCGCCGTCAGCGCATGTTCTTCTGGAACTCGGCCACGCCGTCGGTCAGCGACAGGGCGGCCGCGGCTTCGCGCAGGTATTCCCGCACCTGCTCACGCGGTGGGCTGATGTAGCCGTCGATCAGGCGGATGTAGGGGCAGGTGAGGGCCGCCAGGGCGCTGCCATCGGGGCCGCAGATGGGGAAGGCGATGTCCGTCACCCCGAAGGTCTGGGCGCTGTCCCGGTCGATGTAGCCGTCGTGTCGCACCATGGACAAGGTGTTGAGCAGGGCGGGCATGTCGATCTGTTTTTCGCCTTGCAAGGGCAGGTGTTCGGCCAGCATGCGGTCACGGCTGGCGGGGTCGGCAAAGGCCAGCAGCAAATGGCCCGAAGCCGTGTCCAGCAAACTCACCCGGCTGCCGCGTTGGACGGAAAAGCTCCAGCCCCGTGGGCTGTTCATCTGGGCGCTGATGAGCACGTTGCCCCGGTCGTACACACCCAGGTGGCACGACTGCTCGGCCCGGCGCGAGAACTCGTCCATGATGGGCAGCGCCTGGTTGATGAGCCGACTCAGCGGGGGGTGCATGTTGGCCAGCGCAAACAGCTTCAGGCTCAGGGCGTAGCGGTCACCTCCGGCGCTGCGACGCACGTACTGCCGGGCCACCAGCCGCTCCAGCATGCGGTAGATCTCACTGGGGCCACGCCCCATTTCCTTGACGATTTCGGCGCGTGTCAGGCCTTGGGGCTGGCTGGCCAGCAGTTCCAGGATGTCCAGACCTTTGTCCAGGGCAGGTGCCCGGTACTTGTCCGCTGCCTCGGCGGGGGAGGTGGATGCGTTGACGTCGCTCATGAAAATCAATGGTGAATGGTCGGGTTCATCAGTGATGAACAGGGTGGCAGGTTAGCCGATGTTTTCAAAGTTTGCTTGTTCTGAATGGTCATAGGGTTTTCCTGGGTGTTTTTGATGGTTGGTGGTGTTTATGATTTTCATCAGTGAATCAACAGTTTATATACAAACACTCACATGGCCAACGACAGACTTGCAGGCAAAACCGTTTTCATCACCGCCGCGGCGCAGGGCATTGGCCGGGCCAGTGCCATTGCCTGTGCCCAGGAAGGTGCTCGGGTGGTGGCCACCGATGTGAATGCGGCGTTGCTGCAGGAGCTGGCCTATGAACACCCCGCCATAGCCGTGCAGGTCATGGACGTGTGCAGCGATGCCCAGGTGCAGTCGGTGGCGGCCAGCGTGGGTGCGGTGGATGTGTTGTTCAACTGCGCGGGCATCGTGACCAACGGCACGCTGCTGGACGGGTCGGACGAGGATTGGATGCGCAGCTTCGACATCAACGTGCACGGCATGTACCGCGTCACCCGTGCCTTGCTGCCGGGCATGCTGGCCCGCGTGGCGGAGTCGGGTGGCACGGCGTCGGTCATCAACATGGCGTCCATGGCGTCCAGCATCAAGGGATTTGTCAACCGCTGCGCCTATGGGGCCACCAAGGCCGCGGTCATCGGGTTGACCAAGTCGCTGGCGGCGGACTATGTGAAGCAGGGTTTGCGTGCCAATGCGCTGTGTCCGGGCACGGTGGATACACCTTCTTTGCGTGGCCGCATTGCGTCCGCCGCTGATCCGGTGCAAGCTGAAAAGGATTTCATTGCCCGTCAGCCCATGGGGCGTCTGGCCACGGTGGATGACATCACGCCCATGGTGGTGTACCTGGCCAGCGACGAGTCGCGGTTTGTGTCAGGGCAGGCGCTGTTGGTGGACGGTGGCGTCACCATCTGAAGCCGCATCGCAGTCAACACATCAAAGCAGTCATGGACGCCAAAGACGCAGCGTGTTTGATCCGGGCCGAGGGCTTGGGCAAGGCCTTTCCGGGTGTGGTCGCGTTGGACGATGTGTCGTTCGATCTTCGCGGTGGTGAAGTGCATGCCCTGATGGGGGAGAACGGTGCGGGCAAGTCCACGCTGATGAAAATCCTGGCCGGTGTGTACCGCAAGGACAGCGGGCGGTTGTGGGTGCACGGCGAGGAGGTGGACTTTCACACCCCCGCGCAAGCCCAGGCCAAAGGGGTGGGCATTGTTCACCAGGAGTTGCACCTGGCGCAGCACCTCACGGTGGCGCAGAACATGTACATCGGGCGGGAGGCTCACCGCTGGGGTTGGTTGGACGAGGGGCGCCTGAACCGCGACGCCGCCGTGCTGTTCGAGCACCTGAACGTCAAGCTTGACCCGGCTGCGCAGGTGTCGGGCTTGACGGTGGCGGCCCAGCAGATGGTGGAGATTGCCAAGGCGCTCACGTTCCGTTCGCGGGTGCTCATCATGGACGAGCCCACAGCCGCGCTCAACACCCGTGAGGTGGAGGAGCTGTTCCGGGTCATCCGGCAGTTGCGTGACGAGGGGGTGGGCATTGTCTACATCTCCCACAAGATGGATGAGATCCAGCGCATTGCCGATCGGCTGACGGTGATGCGTGATGGCAAGACCATCGCCTCCGTGCCCGCCGACACGCCCATGCCCCAGGTGGTGGCCATGATGGTGGGGCGGGAGATCAAGGCCCATGTCAAAGAGGTGCCTGACACGTCCGGCAACCCCGTGCTGCTGGAGGTGAAGGGCCTGAGTCGGGGCCGGGCGGTGCAAAACGCCAGCCTGACGGTGCGGCGAGGCGAGATCGTGGGCCTGGCCGGTCTGATGGGGGCGGGGCGCACCGAGCTGGCCCGTCTGGTGTTTGGGGCCGACCGCCGCGAGTCCGGCGACATCTGGGTGGATGGCCAAAAAATCGACATCCGCTCCCCCAAGGATGCGGTGCAAGCGGGCATTGGCTACCTCTCCGAGGACCGCAAGATGCTGGGCCTGGCCACGGGCATGAATGTGGAGGCCAACGTCACCTTGGCCAGCCTGCACCGCTTCAAGCGTGGGGTGGGTTGGCTGCACCACAAGGCCATGCGCGAGCACGCCCACGAGCTGGTGAAGAAGCTGCGGGTGAAAACCCCGGGGCTGGACCAGACGGTGCGTTTGTTGTCCGGGGGCAATCAGCAAAAGGTGGTCATGGCCAAGTGGCTGCTGCGGGATTGCCAGGTGTTGTTCATCGACGAACCCACCCGGGGCATTGACGTGGGGGCCAAGGCCGAGATCCACCACCTGCTCAACGAGTTGGCGGCGCAAGGGCGGGCCATTGTGGTCATTTCGTCCGAGCTGCCTGAGGTGCTGTTGCTGAGCCACCGGGTGGTGGTGATGTGTGAAGGCCGCATCACCGGCGAACTGCCGGGCGACACCGCCACCCAGGAGCAAATCATGGCGCTGGCCACGCAGCGCACCGCGTTGGCCTGAGTGCCCACCCCTTTGTATTCAAGCCATTTCTGACCGTTTGTTCATGACCACTCCCGCTTCTTCCTCCCAGCCATCGCCCGTCAAGTTCGCCTGGTCGGGCCAGGCCAAGCAAAAGCTGCTGGCCTTTGCCAGTTTGGTGGCGCTGATTGCCGTGTTCTCGGTGTTGCGTCCCGATGCGTTCATGACGCAGGACAACATCATCGGCATCCTGCAATCCACCACGGTGATCGGGGTGCTGGCCATTGCCAGCACCTTCGTCATCATCACCTCGGGCATTGACCTGTCGGTGGGCGTGCTGATGACGTTCTGCGCCGTCATGGGCGGGGTCTTCATGGTCAAGATGGGTTTGCCCATGTGGGCCGGGATTCCGTTGACCCTGGTGGTGGGGGCCCTGGTGGGGGCCATTTCCGGCTTGACCATCACGCGCTTGCGGGTGCCGCCATTCATTGCCACGCTGGGCATGATGATGTTGCTCAAAGGCCTGTCGCTCATCATCACCCAGACCCGTCCCATCTACTTCAACGATGTGGAGGGCTTCGACCAGATCTCGCTGGGTTCGGTGTTGGGCGACTGGATGCCCCTGCCCACCGGGGTGCTGGTGTTCTTTGTGGTGGCGGGGGTGTCGTCGCTGGTGCTCAACAAAACCCTGTTGGGGCGCTACACCTTTGCCTTGGGCAGCAACGAAGAGGCGGTGCGCCTGTCGGGCGTCAACGTGGATCGCTGGAAGGTGGTCGTCTACACCTTCAGCGGGGGCATTTGCGCCATCTCGGGGCTGCTGATTGCCTCCCGCCTGAACTCGGCCCAGCCTGCGCTGGGGCAGGGCTACGAACTTGACGCCATTGCCGCCGTGGTGATTGGCGGAACGTCCCTCAGTGGGGGCGTGGGAACCATCCTGGGCACGGTGATCGGCGCTTTCATCATGAGTGTGCTGATCAACGGGCTGCGCATCATGTCGGTGGCCCAGGAGTGGCAGATGGTGTTGACGGGCCTGATCATCATTTTGGCCGTCTACACCGACAACCTTCGACGCAACAAGTCCTGATCCCCAGGGCCGTCGCGGCGCAATTCAACCGTGCTTTGCTTTTTCACCGTGCGTTCAATCAAAGGAGACTTTTCATGATCACCAAACGCAAACTCGTGGCTCTGTCCGCCGTGCTGGCATTGGCGGGCTTTGGCCCGGCCGTGAATGCCCAGGAGGTGTACATCCCCCTGGTGTCCAAGGGGTTCAATCACCAGTTCTGGCAGGCCGTCAAGCAAGGGGCGGACCAGGCGGCCAAGGAATTCAAGGTCAAGGTGTCGTTTGAGGGACCTGAAACCGAGCAGCAGGTGGACAAGCAGATCGACATGTTGTCGGCCGCCATCGCCAAGAAGCCCCAGGCGCTGGGCTTTGCCGCGCTGGACAGCAAGGCCGCCATTCCGCTGCTGAAAAAGGCCCAGGCCGCCAAGATTCACGTCATTGCGTTTGACTCGGGTGTGGACAGCGACATCCCCGTCACCACCGCCACCACGGACAACGTGGCCGCCGCGGCCCTGGCCGCCGACAAACTGGCCGAAAAGATTGGCGGCGAAGGTGAAGTGGCCGTGATCGCCCACGACCAGACCAGCCGCACCGGCGTGGACCGTCGCGACGGTTTCCTGAACCAGATCAAGGCCAAGTACCCCAAGATCAAGGTGGTGGATGTCCAGTACGGTGGCGATCAGCTCAAGTCGGCTGAAATCGCCAAGACCCTGTTGCAGGCCCACCCCAAGCTCAAGGGCATTTTCGGCACCAACGAACCCGGGGCCATCGGTGCCGGCAAGGGCATGAAGGAAGCCAAGAAAACCGGCGTGGTGATCATCGGCTTCGACTCTGGCAAGGCCCAGAAGGACATGATCAACGACGGCACCATCGCCGGCTCCATCACCCAGAACCCCGTGGGCATTGGCTACCGCACGGTGGAAGCAGCGGTCAAGGCCATCAAGGGTGAGAAGCTGCCCAAGATCATCGACACCGGCTTCTACTACTACGACAAGACCAACATCAACGACCCCAAGGTGGCTGCGGTTCTGTACGACTGATCGCCTGTGGTGATGGCCCCTGCGGGGGCTGTCACCGGGGGTGATTCCCTCTCTTTTATTCTTTCCCCAGAGGCAAATCAAGTGAAATTGTTGCGATATGGCCCCGTTGGCCACGAAAAACCCGGCATGCTGGACGCTCAAGGCCGTGTGCGGGACCTCAGCGCGTTGGTGACCGACATCGCGGGTGACGTGTTGTGCCCCGAGGGTCTGGAGCGCCTGAAAGCCGTGGACCCCGACAGCCTGCCGCTGGTGGATGGGGCGCCGCAACAAGGCTTGCGTCTGGGGCCTTGTGTGGGCCGTGTGGGCAAGTTCGTCTGCATCGGCCTCAACTACTCCGACCACGCGGCGGAAAGCGGCATGCAGGTGCCTCCCGAGCCGGTGGTCTTCAACAAATGGACCAGCGCCATCATCGGCCCCAACGATGACGTTCGCATTCCCCGCGGGTCGCTCAAGACCGACTGGGAAGTGGAGCTGGGCGTGGTGATTGGCCGCGGCGGTGCCTACATCCGCCAGGAAGATGCGCTGTCGCATGTGGCGGGGTATTGCGTCATCAACGACATCTCGGAACGCGAGTACCAGCTGGACCGCAGCGGCACCTGGGACAAGGGCAAAGGCTGCGACACCTTTGGTCCCCTGGGCCCCTGGCTGGTGACGGCCGACGAGGTGCCCGACCCCCACAACCTGGGCATGTGGCTGGACGTGGACGGCCAGCGCCAGCAAAACGGCAGCACCCGCACCATGGTGTACCGGGTGGACTTCCTCATCAGCTACCTCAGCCAGTTCATGAGCCTGCAGCCGGGCGACGTCATTTCCACCGGCACGCCACCCGGGGTGGGCATGGGCAAGAAGCCCCCCACCTACCTGCGTGCCGGGCAAGTCATGCAACTGGGCATTGACGGCTTGGGCACGCAGATGCAGCGCACTGTCGACGCCTGAGTTCTTTCCGTACTTTTCAAATCGCTTTCACCCATGACTGTCATCCGGTCCATGCGCGTCCTGGACGTGCGCTTCCCCACCTCCACCCGCTTGGACGGGTCGGACGCCATGAACCCCGATCCCGACTATTCGGCAGCGTATGTGGTTCTGGAAACCGACGATCCGACACTGCAGGGCCATGGGTTGACCTTCACCATCGGGCGCGGCAACGAAGTCTGCTGCGCCGCCATCGAGGCCATGCGCCACCTGGTGGTGGGGCTGGACATGGACTGGGTGGTCGAGGACATGGGGCGCTTTTGGCGTTTCATCACCTCCGACAGCCAGTTGCGCTGGATCGGCCCTGACAAAGGGGCCATCCACCTGGCCACGGGCGCCGTTGTCAACGCCGTGTGGGACTTGTGGGCCAAGATGCGGGGCTTGCCCCTGTGGCAACTGGTGGCGGAAATGTCACCCGAAGAGCTGGTGCGCTGCATCGACTTCCGCTACATCACCGATTGCATCACCCCGCAAGACGCACTGGCGCTGTTGCGCCAGCGTGCCCAGGGCAAGGCCGAGCGCATCGCAACGCTGCGCGCCGAAGGTTACCCCTGCTACACCACGTCAGCGGGCTGGCTGGGGTATGACGATGACAAACTGCGCCGACTGTGCCAAGAGGCCGTGGACGCGGGCTTCAACCACATCAAGCTCAAGGTGGGGCGTGACCTGGAGGACGACATCCGCCGCCTTCGCATCGCCCGGGAGGTGCTGGGGCCTGATCGCAAACTGATGATCGACGCCAACCAGGTGTGGGAAGTCGACCAGGCGGTGGATTGGGTGCGGCAGCTGGCGTTTGCCCAGCCCTGGTTCATTGAGGAACCCACCAGCCCGGACGATGTGGAAGGCCATCGCGTCATCCGTGCCGGGGTGTACCCGGTGCAGGTGGCCACGGGCGAGATGTGCCAGAACCGCATCATCTTCAAACAGCTCATCATGCGCGGTGCCATCGACGTGGTGCAGATCGACTCGTGCCGCCTGGGCGGCGTCAACGAAATCCTGGCCGTCATGCTCATGGCCGCCAAACACAACCTGCCGGTGTGCCCGCATGCCGGGGGGGTGGGCCTGTGTGAGTACGTGCAGCACCTGTCCATGATCGACTACCTGTGCATTGCGGGCACCCGCGAGGGCCGTGTCATCGAATACGTGGACCACCTGCACGAGCACTTTGTCGACCCCTGCGTGGTGCGCAACGCGGCCTACATGCCGCCCAGCCGCCCGGGCTTTTCCATCGAAATGAAGGCGGAGTCGTTGGCGCAGTACCAACACCGTCCGCAAGCCCTGCCGTGATGAAGATCGACAGCCATCAGCACTTCTGGCGTTATCGGCCCGAAGACTATCCCTGGATCACCCCCGACCTCGGGGTCTTGCAGCGGGATCGTTTGGCTGCCGATGCCCAACCGGGCTGGACCGAAGCCGGGGTGAGTGGGTGTGTGGCGGTGCAGGCCCGCACCATCGAAGCCGAAAACGCCGACTTGCTGGCCATGGCGGCCCAAGACCCGCGGATTCGGGCCGTGGTGGGGTGGGTGGACCTCACCGCCCCCACCGCAGCGGACCGTCTGGCGCATTGGGCTGAACACCCCCGTTTCAGGGGCGTGCGCCATGTGCTGCAGGGTGAGCCCGATGTGGACGCCTGGGTGCAGCAGGTGCAGGTGAACCGCGCCCTGGCCACGGTGCAGCGCCTGGGCCTGGTGTACGACGTGCTGGTGTACAGCCACCAATTGGGCCGCCAGGTGTTGGATTTCTGCGCCCGCCATGGCAATCATTGGCTGGTGCTGGACCATGCCGCCAAACCCCCGTTGGCGGCCACCTTGGAGGGCGATGCCGAGCCCCTGCGCCTGTGGCGCAGTCACATCCAGGCGCTGGCCCGTTTGCCCCATGTGGTGTGCAAGTTGTCCGGCCTGGTGACCGAACTGGGGGGTGTGTCGCCCCAAGGACTCAGCGCGGTGCAACGCACCCTCATTCACCAGGTCATGGACCACGTGCTGGACTGCTTTGGTCCGGACCGGATCTTGTATGGATCGGATTGGCCGGTGTGCGAAGTGGCCGTGCCCATGGCCGAGGTGCATGCCCTTTCCAACCACTGGGCCAGCAGCCGTTTGAGCGAGTCGCAGCAGCAGGCCTTTTGGGCCGACAACGCCCAGCGCTGCTACCAGTGGGCCGACTGAACAGGAGTTTTTTCATGGATTTGCAACTCAAGCACAAAGTCTTCATCGTCACCGGCGGTGGCGCGGGCATTGGCGGCGCCATCTCCGAGGTGCTGGCCCAGGAAGGCGCCATCGTGGTGGTCTTCTCCAAAAGCAAACCCGCTGACGACTGGTGGCAGCAACTGGCCAGCCACCCGCAGGGTTGCCAGTTTGAACAGGTGGAACTGTCCGACGCCGACGCATGCCGGGTGGCGGTTGACCGGGTCATTCAACGCTGGGGCCGTCTGGATGGTTTGGTGAACAACGCAGGCGTCAACGACGGCGTGGGGTTGGACGCGGGTCCGGATGCCTTTGTGGCCTCGCTCCACCGCAACCTGGTGCACTACTACACCATGGCTCACCTGTGTGTGCCCCACCTCAAGGCCACGCGCGGCAGCATCGTCAACGTGTCCTCCAAGACGGCGGTGACCGGGCAGGGCGGCACCAGCGGGTACACCGCCTCCAAGGGCGCCCAGCTGTCGCTCACCCGCGAATGGGCCGCCTCCTTGCTGGCTGACGGCGTGCGCGTCAATGCCCTGATTCCCGCCGAGGTCATGACGCCGCTGTACCAGCGCTGGATTGCCACCTTCCCCGACCCAGAGGCCAAGCTGGCCGACATCACGCGCAAGATTCCGCTGGGTCAGCGCATGACCACGGCCGAGGAAATGGCCCGCACCTGCGTGTTTTTGCTGTCGCCCATGTCGTCGCACACCACGGGCCAGTGGTGTTTTGTCGACGGGGGTTACACCCACCTGGATCGGGCGCTGACATGAGTGCAGACCACACCCTTTCCAGTGTCCCGGGTGCACCTGTGCGTTATGCGCTGGCCCTGGACCTGGCCGACGACCCCCAGCTGATCGCCGAATACGAGCGTTACCACCAGGCGGTGTGGCCCGAGGTGTTGGCACACCTGCAAGCCCAGGGCGTGACGCGCATGGACATCTACCGCCTGGGCACCCGCATGTTCATGCTGATGGAGGTGGACCCCACCCGATACACCCCCGAGCGCATGCGCCAGGCCAGCGAGAACGATCCGGTCATCCAACGCTGGGAGGAACTCATGTGGACCTTTCAGCGCCCCACGCCATGGACCCCCGACGGTGAGAAATGGGTGTTCATGAAACCCGTGTTCGAGTGGAGCCCCGTGGGCTCCTGATTTTCAGGATCTTGAAAAATGTTGTCTGTTGTTTGCGCTTCGCCCCGTGATCTGGTGGCCCAGCACAGTGAAAAACCGGTGCGCCAGCCCGGTGAGGTGCTGATCCGGGTGCGCCGGGTGGGTGTGTGTGGGACCGACTTGCACATCTTCACCGGCCACCAGCCCTACCTGAGCTATCCCCGTGTGATGGGGCACGAGTTTTCGGGAACGGTGGACGAGGCCGATGCCGACGCCGGTCTGAACGTGGGGGACAGGGTGTATGTCATGCCCTACCTGTCGTGTGGCCGCTGCGTGGCCTGCCGCCAGGGCAAGACCAACTGTTGCACCCACATCCAGGTGCTGGGGGTTCACCGCGACGGGGCCATGGCCGAGTACCTCAGCGTGCCGCAGGCCTTTGTGCACAAGGCCGAGGGCATCTCCTTGGACCAGGCGGCCATGCTGGAATTCTTGGCCATCGGGGCCCACGCGGTGCGCCGGGGCGATGTGGCCGCGGGGCAGCGCGTGCTGGTGGTGGGGGCGGGCCCCATCGGTTTGGCCGCCATGATTTTTGCCCGGCTGCGGGGCGCAACGGTGGTGGCCTTGGATGGCCGCCAGGACCGGCTTGACTTTGCCGCCCAGCACGCGGGTGCCACGGCGGCGGTGGCGCTGGGCGAGGGCGACGAAGACCGTTTGTCGGCACTCACCCAAGGGGAGTTTTTCGACGTGGTGTTCGACGCCACCGGCAATCCCCAGGCCATGGAGCGGGGGTTCCGCTTCATCGCCCACGGCGGGCGGTATGTGCTGGTGTCCATCGTGCAGGGCAACATCAGCTTTTCCGACCCCGAGTTCCACAAACGTGAAGCCACGCTGTTGAGCAGCCGCAACGCCACGGTGGAAGACTTCGAAACCGTGATGGCCGCCATGCGCCGTGGCGACGTGCCCGATCAGGCACTGGCCACCCATCGGCTTCAGCTGGCCGAACTGCCCACCGCGTTTGAACGTTTGCTGGACCCGCAGCAGGCGGTCATCAAGGCCATTGTGGAGTGCTGATGGCCGATCGTCGGGTCAACCCCATATTGCAGTTTGGAACCAGCCGCTTTCTGCAAGCGCATGTGGACTTGTTCGTGTCCGAGGCGCTGGACCGGGGCGAGGCCCTGGGCGGCATCACCGTGGTGCAAAGCACGCAAAATCCGGCCAGCTCGCAGCGGACCCAGGCCTTCTGCCGCCCCGAGGGCTACCCAGTGGTGGTGCGCGGCCTGTCCGAGGGCCAGGCCGTCACCACGGAAAAGACCTGCCGCGCCATCCGCAAGGCCCTGAACGCCCGCACCCAATGGGACGAGGTGCGTGCAGACATGTGCAACGGCACCGCCGTGGTCATCTCCAACACAGGTGACAGCGGCTGGTTGCTGCACGACACCGACGGCCCGCACCTGCTGGCCACGGGGCAGGCGGCCCCCGAGTCCTTTCCGGCCAAGCTGCTGGTGTTGTTGCACGACCGTTGGCAACACGTGCCCCAGCAAGCCTTGACGGTGTTGCCCTGCGAGCTGGTTGCCAACAATGGGGACCAGCTGCATGCCACCGTGGCACAGCTGGCGAGCGCATGGCAATGCGACGCCGCGTTCATGGATTGGTTGCCCCGCGGTGTGGTGTGGGGCAATTCGCTGGTGGACCGCATCGTGTCCGAGGCCTTGGAGCCCGTGGGTGCGGTGGCCGAGCCGTACGCCCTGTGGGCCGTGGAAAACCAGCCCGGGCTGCAGCTGCCGTGCCGTCACCCCGACATTGTGCTCACCGACAACCTGGCGGTTTTTGAGAAGCAGAAGCTCCATGTGTTGAACCTGGGGCACACCGTGCTGGCCGACCTGTGGTTGAAGCTGGCCCAAGGCGCCGACATGACCGTGTTGCAGGCCATGCAATACCCCGTGATGCGGGATTTGCTGGAACACATTTGGCAACACGAGGTGTGGCCGGTGTTTGATGCGGTGGGCCAGGGCGCACAGGTCCAGGGCTACATCGCCCAGGTGCGGGACCGATTGCTCAACCCCTTCCTGGCCCATCGCCTGGTCGACATCGCCCAGAACCACGCCCTCAAGAAGCAACGGCGCATTGGTGCCTTCATCCAGTGGGCGGAAAGCCAGGGCTTGTCGCTGGCCTTTCCCCGCCTGCAGCAGGTGCTGCAGGACACGAACTGACCTTCCCTGACCGATGGACATGACCCCCTCCCCGTGCAGCGCCTGGCTGCTTTCCGACCAAGATGACGTGGCCGTGGCCCGTGCGGCCCTGAACCCGGGAGACCGTTTGCCCTTGGGGGGCGGTGTGTTGGTGGTGCAGGCCATTGGCGCTGGCCACAAGGTGGCGGTGCGTGCCGTGGCGGCGGGACAGCCGGTGCGCAAGTACGGTCAGGTCATCGGCGTGGCCACGCAGGACATTGCGCCCGGGCAGCACGTTCACTCGCACAACCTGGGCATGGCCGACCATGCCACCGCCACGGCGGTGGGGGCGTCGTACCAGCCCCTGCCACGGGTGGCGGTGCCTGCGCAGTTCGAGGGGTATGTGCGCAGCAATGGCCGCGTGGGCACCCGCAACCATGTGGCCATTGTGTCCACGGTCAATTGTTCGGCCTCGGTGGCACGGGCCTTGGCCCAGGCGTTTTCAGGGGACGCCTTGGCTGCTTACCCGGGTGTGGATGGTGTGGTGGCCGTGACCCACGGCAGTGGCTGTGGCATGCGGGGCGAGGGTGAAGGGTTCGACATCCTCCAGCGCACCTTGTTGGGCTACGCCACCCACCCCAACGTGGCCGCCGTGCTGTTGGTGGGCTTGGGGTGCGAGGTCAACCAGGTGTCGGCCCTGGCCGAGCGGGTGCAGGCCCTGGCCCATGGTCCGGTGCAAACCCTGGGCATCCAGAGCGCGGGCGGTACGGCGGAGGCCATTGCCCAAGGCAAGGCGCTGCTGCACAGCTTGCTGACCCATGCCAGTGCCGCGAAGCGCAGCCCCGTGCCCGCCAGCCATCTGGTGGTGGGCTTGCAATGCGGCGGGTCAGATGGTTATTCCGGCATCAGCGCCAACCCCGTGCTGGGGGCGGCGGTGGACCGGTTGGTCAGCCACGGGGCCACGGCCATCCTGTCGGAAACCCCCGAAATTTATGGGGCCGAACACCTGCTGACCGCTCGCGCCGTCAATGCCGATGTGGCCCAGCGCCTCATGCAGCGCGTGCAGTGGTGGGAGGCCTACGCTCGGCAACATGGCGCTTCGCTGGACAACAACCCCTCTCCGGGCAACAAGGCCGGTGGACTCACCACCATCCTGGAAAAGTCCCTGGGGGCGGTGGCCAAGGCGGGCCGTTCGGGGCTGATGGACGTGCTGGCGTATGCGCAGCCGGTGCAAACGCCGGGCCTGGTGTTCATGGACACGCCGGGCTACGACCCGGTGTCGGCCACCGGGCAAGTGGCGGGTGGGGCCAACCTCATTTGCTTCACCACCGGGCGGGGGTCCACGTTTGGCTGCAAGCCCACGCCGTCGCTCAAGATCGCCAGCAACACGCCGTTGTACGAGCGCATGCGCCACGACATGGACTTCAACGCCGGGCAGGTCATCGACGGCGTGGCCAGCGTGGAGGCGTGTGGTGAACAGTTGTTCCAGTCGCTGCTTGAGGTGGCCAGCGGTCGCCCCACCGCCAGCGAGGTCCTGGGCCTGGGCGACATGGAATTTGTGCCCTGGCAACTGGGCGCGGTGATGTGATGCCCATGCACACCGAAGTGGACGTGCTCACCCTGGGTGAGGCCATGGTGCTGTTTGCCGCACAGGACGAAGGCCCGCTGGCCGAAGTCCAGCGGTTTGCCAAATTTGCCGCCGGGGCGGAGCTGAACGTGGCCATCGGCCTCAGCCGCCTGGGCTGGCGGGTGGCTTACCTCAGTCGGCTGGGTCAGGATTCCCTGGGTCAGTACCTGCTGGGCGTGATGCAGCGCGAGGGCATCGCCACCCACGGCGTGCGGGTCAGCGACGTTCACCGCACGGGTTTCATGCTCAAGTCGCGCGAGACGCAGGGGGCTGATCCCCAGGTGGAGTACCACCGCAAGGGCTCGGCGGCATCGACCATGGGGCCGGACGATCTGAAACGCCTGGTGCAGTCCAAGGCCAGGCACCTGCACATCACCGGCATCAGCCCGGCGTTGTCGCCCAGCTGCCACGAGCTGGTGCTGGTCGCCATCCGCTGGGCTAAGGCCCAGGGCATGACGGTGTCGTTCGATCCCAACCTGCGCCCCCGCTTGTGGGCAAGCCCACAGGCCATGATCGACACGCTCAACGCCGTGGCCGCCTTGTGCGACTGGGTGCTGCCCGGCCTGGCCGAGGGGCAAACCCTGACCGGGGCAAGCCACGCCGAAGAGGTGGCCCGGTTCTACCTGGACGCAGGTGCCCAGCATGTGGTGGTCAAGCTGGGGCGAGAAGGAGGCTACGGGGCCCATTGGGCCAGCGCCCAAGGGCAGCAGGCCACGGTGCCCGGCGTGCCCGTGCCGCAGGTGGTGGACACCGTGGGCGCGGGCGACGGTTTTGCCGTGGGCGTGATCAGCGGGGTGCTGGAGGGCTTGGGTTGGCCCCAGGCCGTGGCCCGTGGCAACGCCATCGGGGCCCGGGTGGTGCAGTTTCCGGGCGACAGCGACGGGCTGCCGCGCCGTCACGAGCTGGGTCCGTTGACCCTTTGAGCCGCTGCACAGGCCTGCCGACGGGTTGTTTCCGTGGCCGTTTCGTGCCGCCGCCGGTGAATTGTTGTGCTTACACCCAAGAGCGCCGGTCATCGACCACGTTTTTGAGTTCATGGTGTTGTCATTCTGTTGACCTTCCCGCACACTGGCGCACCAGCGCGGTGCCAGCTCCAGGTGGGGGTATCACGCCGAATAACTTAACTGTGTGGGAAACACCATCATGAAAAACATGACCGTTCGAGCCAAACTGACGTGGGCGTTTAGCGTGCTGGCCGCCATGGTGCTGCTGATTGGCAGCATGGCGCTTCGCGAGTTGGGTGCCGCCAACGAAGAGTTTCAGAACTTTGTGGAGGGCATCTATGCCCGCCTGGCCACCGCCAACGCGTTGATGAACGTGGTGAACGACCGGGCCATCGCCGCCCGCAACATCGTGCTGGTGACCAAGCCCGAAGACTTGCAGGCCGAAAAAGAGGCGGTGACCAAGGCCCATGTCGCGGTGGGCAAGAACTTGGCACACCTCAAGCAGATGGTCGCCACCCAGCCTGGGGTGAGTGACGAAGCCAAGCGCCTGGTGGCCGAGATCGACGCGGTGGAGCAAAAGTATGGCCCCGTGGCCCAAGCCATCGTGGAGCTGGGTCTGAACCGGCAGAACGAGGCCGCCATTGCCAAGATGAACGACGAGTGCCGCCCGCTGTTGAAAGCGTTGAACAACGTGGTTGACCAGTTCGTGGTCTTGAGCAAAGCCAACTCCGCCAAGCTGGAGGCCGACGCCAAAGAGACTTACGCCACCCAACGTGCCCTGATGATCAGCATTGCCGTGCTGGCCCTGGTGGTGGCCGTGGTGGCGGGGGCCTTGATCACCCGCAGCCTGGTGGGCGCCCTGGGGGCAGAACCTGCCGAGCTGTCCGACGCGGTCAGCCGCGTGGCCGATGGCGACCTGAGCACCCAACTCCATGTTCAGGCGGGAGACACCACCAGCGTGATGGCCGCGGTGGCGCGCATGCAGCAATCCCTGATCCGCGTGGTCTCCTCGGTGCGCCAAGGCTCGGACGGCGTGGCCACGGCCTCCACGCAGATTGCCCAAGGCAACCAAGACCTCTCGGGCCGCACCGAAAGCCAGGCCAGCGCGCTGGAAGAAACGGCCTCCAGCATGGAAGAGCTGGGCTCCACCGTCAAACAAAACGCCGACAACGCCCGCCAGGCCAACCAACTGGCCATGAGCGCCTCCACCGTGGCCGTGCAAGGTGGGGAAGTGGTGAGCCAGGTGGTGGACACCATGAAAGGCATCAACGAATCCAGCCGCAAGATCGCCGACATCATCACCGTCATCGACGGCATCGCCTTCCAGACCAACATCCTGGCCTTGAATGCGGCGGTGGAAGCCGCACGGGCCGGTGAGCAAGGGCGAGGCTTTGCGGTGGTGGCGGGAGAAGTGCGCAGCCTGGCCCAACGCAGTGCCCAGGCGGCCAAGGAAATCAAAGACCTCATCAGCGCCAGCGTCGAACGCGTGGAAGAAGGCACCCACCTGGTGGACAAGGCGGGAGAGACCATGACCGAAATCGTGACCAGCATCCGGCGGGTCACCGACATCATGGGAGAGATCAGCGCGGCCAGCAGCGAACAAGCCAACGGCGTGGGGCAAGTGGCCGAAGCGGTGCAGCAAATGGACCAAGCCACGCAGCAAAACGCGGCGCTGGTGGAAGAGATGGCGGCAGCGGCCTCATCGCTGAACACCCAGGCGCAAGAACTGGTGCAAACCGTGGCCGTGTTCAAACTCTCGGCGCAAGACGGCCAGCGGGCAGGCGCGCCCCGTGCCACGGCAGCACACGCCACACCCGCTGCGGCTCAGCGCAAAGCCCCGGCGGCCCGTTCCCTGGCGGCCCCGGTGAAAACGGCGGTCAAAGCGCTGCCAGCGGCCCAAGCCAGTGCCAAGGCCAGCGCCAAACCGGCGGTGGCCCCCAAGCCAGCGGCCAAGCTGCCCGGGGCGACGGCAGCGGCCACCTCCACCAGCACGGCCATTGCCTCCAAAGCCAAGGGTGGGGATGACGACTGGGAAACGTTCTGAGCGGACGCCAACCTGAGCGGTTGGCCCCCCATTTGCCCAGGCCCGACGGCACGCTGTGCCGATCGGGCTTTTTTCATGGGCGCTTGCGTGGTTTGAGATTCATGAGAAAAATGCTTCTAGCGCTTTATAAGAAAGCGCAAGCAGCTATCAAATAAATAGCGTTTGATGCGCACTCAACCGGTGTTGCGCAAACCCGCCGCAATGCCGTTGATGCTGATGTGGATGCCGCGTTTCACCCGGTCGTCCACCACCTCGCCGCGCTGCGTGGCCGCGCGGTGGCGGCGCACCAGTTCCACCTGCAGGTGGTGCAGCGGGTCGATGTAGGGGAAGCGGTGGCGCATGGAGCGCTCCAGCGCGCTGTTGTCCACCAGCCGTTGGGCCTTGCCGGTGATGAGGTTGAGGGCATCCACCGTCAGGTGCCACTCCGCTTCAATGGCGGCGAACACCTTTTTGCGCAGGCGGGTGTCGGTCACCAACTCGGCATAACGGCGGGCCAGGGCCAGGTCGCTCTTGGCCAGCACCATGTCCATGTTGGACAACAAGGTGCTGAAGAACGGCCACTGCGCATGCATTTGTTGTAGCAGCTTCTTATGCAGGGACAAGCGACGGGGGCCATTTTGGTTGAGGAACGCGTGCACGGCAGAGCCAAAGCCGAACCAGCCCGGGAGCGTCAGGCGGCACTGGCCCCAGCTGAAGCCCCAGGGGATGGCGCGCAGGTCCTCGATGCGTTGGGTGGCCTTGCGCGAGGCGGGGCGGGAGCCGATGTTGAGTTCGGCGATTTCGCGCAGCGGCGTGGCGTTGAAGAAGTAGTCGGCAAAGCCGGGCGTCTCGTACACCAGGGCGCGGTAGGCGGCCATGCTGGCCTCTGACAGCGCCTGGGCCGCCTGAAGGAACTCGGGGGCGGCGGGCTGGGTGGATTGCAGCAGCGTGGCTTCCAGCGTGGCGGCCACCAGGGTTTCGAGGTTGCGCCGCCCGATGTCGGGGTTGGCGTATTTGGAACCGATGACTTCACCCTGTTCGGTCAGGCGGATCTGGCCGCGCACCGTGCCCGGGGGTTGCGCCAGGATGGCCTGGTAGCTGGGGCCGCCGCCACGCCCCACCGTGCCGCCGCGGCCGTGGAACATGCGCAATTCAATGTTGTGGCTGTTGGCGAGCTGCTCGAACAGGTCCACCAGCGCCAGTTCGGCCTTGTACAGCGACCAGTTGCTGGTGAAGATGCCGCCATCCTTGTTGCTGTCGGAGTAGCCCAGCATCACGTCCTGTTCGCTGTACTGGCCCGGGCCGCCGCGTTGGACCATGTCGGCCACGCCAGGCAGGGCGTAGTACTCGCGCATGATGGTGGCGGATTGCTGCAGGTCTTCAATGGTTTCGAACAGCGGCACCACGATCAGGTCGGCCTCTGCTTGTTCTGCCAGCAGGCCGCGCATCAGGCCCACTTCCTTTTGCAGCAGCAGCACCTCCAGCAGGTCGCTCACCGTTTCGGTGTGGCTGATGATGTAGTGGCGGATGGCGTTGGCCCCGTAGCGCTGGCGCATGCGCAGGGCGGTTTCGAAAATGCTCAGCTCGCTGCGAGTCCAGTCGCTGTAGCTGGCACCCATCACGCGCAGGGGGCGGGCGTCGTTGAGCAGGCGCAGCAGCAGTTCGCGCTTGGCGGTTTCGTCCAGCGCGGTGTAGTCGGGGCAGATGCGGGCGGTGGCCAGCAGCTCGGCCAGCACGGTTTCGTGCTGATCGGAGCTTTGGCGCAGGTCCACCGTGGCCAGGTGAAAGCCAAACACCTCCACCGCACGGATCAGCGGTGCCAGGCGCTGGCGCACCAGGGCCTGGCCGTGGTGGGCGTTCAGGCTGGCTTCGAGGGTGCGCAGGTCGGCCAGCAGCTCGTCGGCCTGGGCATAGGGGTTCTGCGGGGCCACGGCATGGCGGGCGGCGGTGGTGCCGGTCAGCTCGGTGAGGGTGGCGGCCAGCCGGGCGTACATGCCGGTCAAGGCCCGGCGGTAGGGCTCATCCATGCGGTGGGCGTTGGTGTCGGGCGAGCTTTGCGCCAGGGCGCGCATCTCGGGGGTCACGCCGGTCAACATCTCGGACATGGACAGTTCGCCGCCCAGCCAGTGGATTTCGGTCAGCAGGTGGCGCAGCACCACTTCGGACTGGCGGCGCAGCGCGTATTCCAGCGTGGGCGCGGTCACGAAGGGGTTGCCGTCGCGGTCACCGCCAATCCACTGCCCCATGCGCAGGAACGGGGGCACCTGGTCGGACGCCTGGGGCAGTTCCAGCAGGTCTTCCAGGTCGCGGTACAGGCGGGGAATCTGGGTGAGGAAGGTGGCTTCGTAGTAGGTCAGCGAGTTTTCGATTTCGTCGGCCACGGTCAGCTTGGTGAAACGCAGCAGCCGGGTCTGCCACAGCTGGGTGACGCGGGCGCGGATCTGGGCCTCGTTGTCGGCCAGTTCGCGGGGCAGCAGGTGCTCGCGGGCGGCCAGCAACTGGGCAATGGCCCGCTCGGCGTCCAGGATGGCCTTGCGCTGCACCTCGGTGGGGTGGGCCGTGAGCACCGGGGACACATGGGCGTGCGCCAGCGTGCGGGCCACGGCCTGGCGGGAAATGCCGGCCTTCTGGATGCGCTGCAGCGCCATGTCCAGGCTGCCGGGTTGCACGTCGCCCTCGCGTTCGTGGATGGCCCGGCGGCGGATGTGGTGGCGGTCTTCCGCCAGGTTGGCCAGGTGGCTGAAGTAGGTGAAAGCGCGGATCACGCTCACCGTCTGGTCGTCGCTCAGGCCCTTGAGCAGCTTCTTCAAGGTTTTGTCGGCGGCGGCATCGGCGTCGCGGCGAAAAGCCACCGACAGCTGGCGGATCTGCTCGATCAGGTCGAAGGCGGCCTGGCCCTCCTGTTCCCGGATCACGTCACCCAGCAAACGGCCCAGCAGCCGGATGTCCTCGACCAAGGGGCGGTCTTTGTCGTCTTTGCCGTGGCCGGAAGGGGTCAAGGCAGCCTGGGGCGAAACAGGCGCGGCGCGGCGCGGCGCGGGGCGTCGGGCGGGGGTGTTCATGGGGGGTGTCCGGAAGGGGGGAGGGGGTACGGGTCATGCTAGCATCCTGCACCCTCAAAAACCCCGTTTTTTGGGTTACCAAACGGGTACTTTTTGGGCACCTTTCAGCCTCCCGACAGCCTTCGTCAGGGTTGACGGGGGCGTCCCTCCGCTCCAGCCGTCCTCGCCATGTCCGCACCTGCGTCCGTCTCCCCTTTGAACCTGACCATCGCCACCCGCGAAAGCCGGTTGGCCTTGTGGCAGGCCGAACATGTGCAGGCGCTGCTGCAAGCCCAAGGCCACACCGTCACGCTGCTGGGCATGACCACTCGGGGCGACCAGATCCTGGATCGCACCCTCAGCAAGGTGGGCGGCAAGGGCCTGTTCGTGAAGGAGCTGGAAACTGCGCTGGCGGAAGGTCGGGCTGACCTGGCCGTGCATTCGCTCAAGGACGTGCCCATGGAGCTGCCCGAGGGCTTTTCCCTGGCCTGCGTGATGGAGCGCGAAGACCCGCGTGACGCCTGGGTGTCGCCCCACTGTGCGGGTTTGGCAGACCTGCCGGAAAACGCGGTGGTGGGCACCTCCAGCCTGCGCCGCCTGGTGCTGCTGCGTGAAGCCTTGCAGCGCCTGGATCGCAACGATGTGCACATCGAACCCCTGCGCGGCAACCTGGACACCCGCCTGCGCAAGCTGGACGAGGGACAGTACCAGGCCATCGTGCTCGCTGCTGCGGGCCTCAAGCGCCTGGGCTTGGCGGCGCGCATCCGGCAGGTGTTTGAGCCCGAATCCATGCTGCCGGCCGCGGGGCAAGGGGCCTTGGGCATCGAGATTTGCAGCCACCGCGCCGACGTGGCCGCTGCGCTGGCCCCGCTGGCCCACCTGCCCACCTGGCTGTCGGTGGCCGCCGAGCGGGCCGTCAGCCGGGCCATGGGCGGCAGTTGCTCCATGCCGCTGGCGGCGTTTTCCCGCTGGCAAGCCGATGGCGCGCTGAAGCTGGAAGCCGCCTGGGGTGAAGAATTGGTCAGCGCCCCCCTGGTGCGCACCGAGGCGCAGCGTTCGGTGGCTTCGTTGGACGAGGCCGAGGCATTGGGCCGTGAAGTGGCCCTTGGACTGGTGGCTGCAGGCGCCCGTCGTGCCGACCTGCCTTCGGTCTCCTGAGGATTGCCTGGCCCTGTGCCCAACCCGTCGCGGAGTAGCCTGTGCCCCCTCCTGTGTTGAAACCGCGCACACCACTGCCGCCGGTGGTGGTGACCCGGCCTGCGGCCGAGGCGCGTGTCTGGGCGTCGGCCCTGGCACGGGCGGGCAGCGTCACCACCGAGTTGCCGCTGATCGAATTCGGCCCGCCGAGTGACCTGGCCGCCTTGATGCACTGCCGGGAGCATTGGACGGAGTACACCGCGGTCATGTGGGTCAGCCCCCAGGCGATTGCTGCCTTTGACGTGGCAAGCTTGATGTCAAAAGGCAAGCTACCGCTTGATTGGCATGACTTTTCTGCTATCGAAATGAGTTGGGTGGACGGTGCCGATGCGCGTCCATTGAGGGATCTGGGGGAACCTCAGGGACCTCGTTGCTGGGTGCCAGGTCCGGGGTCCGCCCGGGCGTTGCGGGTGGCGGGGGTGCCCAGCGTGGTCATCGACCAACCTCGGGCCGACGCCGAACAGTACGACTCCGAAGCCCTGTGGGCGGTGGTGAGCGAGCAGGTGCGGCCCGGTTTTCGTTTGCTGGTGGTGCGCGGCCAGTCGCCGTCGGCCTCTCCGGCATCGTCTTCGGTCGAGGGGCAAGGGCGCGACTGGTTGGCCGACCAGGTGCGAGCCAAGGGCGGTGTGGTCCATGCGTGTGCGGCTTACGCCCGTTCGTGTCCCCGGTGGGCGGTGGCCGATCACGTGCGGGCGAACGCCGCTTTGAACGCAGATGCCGTCTGGCTGTTCAGCAGTTCCGAAGCGGTGGCGCACTTGGCGCGGTTGAAACCGGGTCAGGATTGGTCGGGAACCCGGGCGTTGGCCACCCACCCGCGCATTGCCCTGGCCTTGCAGACACTGGGTTTTGGCCAGGTGGTGCGCAGCCGTCCGTCGCTGGCAGAGGTGTCGAGCACACTGGCGGACATGGCCCCAACCTAAAATGGGTCGCAACCCATGACTGAATCGACCTCATCCCCTTCCGCTTCCACGGCTTCGGACGCTGCTGACGTTGCGACACCGGGAACTGCCGCGCCCACCCCTGGGGGGGAGTCGGTTGGCAAACCCGCGGTGCCGCCTGCGGCGCCGCGTGCCCCAGCGCCTGCGTCTGGCGGGTGGTTCACCATGGTGCTGCTGGGGGTGGCTCTGGTGGCGTTGCTGCTCAGCGGCATGCTGTGGCAGCGTTTGGACCACATCCAGCAGGAGTTGGCCAAGCGCGCGGCGTCGGTGGCTGACGAGTCGGAGCAATCCCGGGAGACCGCCGAAGAAGCCAAGACCCTCACCCAAGAGTTGCAGGCACGGCTGACGGTGGCCGAAGTGAAGTTGTCGGAGGTCAGCCTTCAGCGCACCCAATTGGAAGAGCTGATGCTCAGCGTGTCCCGCTCCCGCGATGACACCTTGGTGCTCGACATCGAGTCGGGCATTCGCCTGGCCATCCAGCAGGCCGAACTGACCGGCAGTGCACAGCCGCTGGTGTCGGCCTTGCAGGCGGCCGACCGCCGCATCGCCAAGGCCGCCCAACCGCGGCTCAATCCGGTCCAGCGCGCCATGGCGCGGGACTTGGAGCGCATCAAGGCCTCGTCTGTGGCCGATTTGCCGCTGTTGGCGGCCCGGCTGGACGAGTTGGCCCGCTCGGTGGACGACTGGGTGCTGACCCAGGCGGCGCCCGTCTCCCGGACCAAGTCTGCGGTGCCCGCGGTGGCCAAGTCCACACCGGTGGTGTCGTCTGTTGCTCCTGTGTCGCCAGCACCGCGCCAGCCGCCAGATTCCACACCTGCAGAGGCGGAGGATGCGGGTCCACCGTCAACGCCCGTGGCGGCGTCCAGCGGTGCCGCCGATGGAGCCGAGGCCTCGCCGCCCACGGCCGCCGCGACGCCTGCAGCGCCCAAACCCGCACCCGTGCACAAGGCCAACAAGAGTGGGCGCACAGCGCCAGTGGCTGCGGAGCCTGCTCCCAGTGCCATGAGCGGGGGCTGGGCGGGGTGGTCACTTCGGATTCGCAGCCTGTGGGACGATTGGATGCGGCAGGTGGCTCAGGCTGGGCGAGATCTGGTGAGGGTCAGCCGCATTGACGAGCCCGATGCCGTGCTGCTGGCTCCCGAACAAGCGGTGTTCATGCGCGAAAACCTCAAGCTGCGGTTGCTCAACATCCGCCTGAGCCTGCTGGCGCGACAGATTCCTGCGGCTCGGGCCGACATGCAGTTTGTCCGTGCAGCCTTGACCAAGTATTTTGACCCACAAGCCCCCATGAACAAGCAGGCCCTGCTGGTGCTCAACGAGGTGCTGCAGGCCTCTCGTACCTTGGACCTGCCTCGCCCCGATGACACCTTGTCGGCCCTGGCAACAGCGGCCGGTGGACGTTGACCATGAAGGCCGTGTTCTGGTTGGTGGGCCTGTTTGCCGCCGCGGTGGCCTTGGCGCTGTTGATGGGGCAGAACGGCGCCACGGTCACGCTGTTCTGGTTGCCGTACCGGGTGGACATGTCGTTCAATCTGGTTCTGGCCTCGGTGTTGTTGTTGTTTGGGCTGCTTCATTTGGCGTTGCGCTCGGCGTCTGCGTTGCGCAGCCTGCCCGAGCAGGCCCGCCGTTGGCGCGCGCTCCAGCGGGAGCGTGCCGTCCATGCCGCGTTGTTGGACGCACAGGTTCACCAGACGGCGGGGCGCTTTGTGCGAGCAAAAGGGGCTGCACAGCATGCCGCGGAGTTGCTGGCGGCTGAGGCTGCCCAACCGCGCGATGGCAGCGTGGCTGGACGCACGCGGTTGGCCATGGCGCACTTGATGGCGGCGGAGGCGGCGCATTCGCTGCAAGATGCCGATGCCCAAGGGCGACATCTGGAACAGGCCCTCGTGGCCGCCGATCACCCAGACCTCGTCACCGTGCGCGAGGCGGTGTCCCTGAGGGCTTTGCGTTGGGCGGTGGATGACCGCCGCTTGCCCGCGGCTCAGCGGCTGCTGTCGCAGTTGCCCCAGGGAGCTGCACGGCGCACGTTGACCCTGCGGCTCAAGCTCAAGCTGGCTCAACTCAACAGCGACCACACCCAGGCGTTTGACACGGCACGCCTGTTGGCCAAGCACAAGGCTTTTTCGGAGGCGGTGTCCGAGAGTCTGATGCGTCGATTGCGCGTGGCTTTGTTCGCCGATTGCCACGACGTGGCCCAGCTGCTGGGGGTGTGGCGTTCCATGGACGCCACTGAACGCCGGGATGCCGCGGTGGTGCTGGCGGCCATGGCCCGTTTGTTGGCGGTGTGGTCTGAAGAAATGGACCACGACTTGGGTCGCGCGTTGTTGCGTGACTGGTCTGAGCCTCTGCTGGCCGGGTATTCCTCCATGGGAGACGATTTGCGCCACCAGTTTGTGCGGGTCATGCAAGGGGTTGTTCCGCACATGGATGACCGCTGGCTGGCCCGCATCGAGTCCATGCAACTGGAGCAACCTGCAGACCCCTGCCTCTTGTTTGTGGCCGCTGAAACCTACCACCACCGACAGCTGTGGGGCAAGGCCGCCGCGGCTTTTCAACAGGCTGCACGTTTGTTGAGTGACGTCGGCACCCAATCTCTGGCCTGGGTGCGACTGGCGCAGTTGGCCGAGCAGCGTGGGGATGAGCCCGCTGCCAAGGCCGCATGGCGACAGGCGGCCTTGGCCCGTGTGGCCTCAGGGTCTGCTTGAGTTCAAGCCTGATCCAAGCGCCCAGATCCGTCCAACAAAAAGCCCCGGCAGGTTCCAGAACCTGCCGGGGCTTTTTGGTTTGAGATCAGCTGGCCATCCAGCCCCACGGTGACTTGGGGCTGGGCGGGTGTGCCTCAAGACTGGGTCGGTGCGTCAAACGGCAGGACCATGGCACTCAGGTCTTTGCGGGTTTCCACCAGCACCAACGGGCCTTCATCGATCTGCACCAGCGGCTGACGCTCCCGAGGGACGTGGACCGGTCGCGGCGTGGCCGCAATCAGCGCCTGAACCTGGGCCACTTTGGATGAATCGGACTCGACCCAAACCAAACCGGCCGATTGCGCCGTGGCCACCAAGGTCTGCACCGGCAGCTCGTAGGCTTGAACCTTGGGCATGGTTCGCTGCGCCACTTCGGGCGGCTGGGCGACCGTGGTCGGTGCGACATCCAAGACCGAAGTGGCCACGGGCGAGGTCACCTGGACTGTGTCAGTGGACTCAGGGGCAATGCTTGCGCCATCTTCCGTGCGTGCGGAGGTTCGCTCGCGGCGTTCACGGCCATAACGATCCCGGGAACGCTTTTCCCGAGGGGGACGAGCACCTGCTTCGGTGGCGTCCTGGGCTGCTGCGGCGTCAACCGGTGCGGCTTCGGTGCCATCGGCTGCCGGGGCAGTTTCGGGTGCCGAGAAATAGCTGTAGGTTGCTGCTTCCCGGTTGGGTGCGATGACCGTGGTGTCCTCGGTTTCCGAAGCCTGCGTCCGCGTTTCGGGGGTGGCTTCAACCGATGGCATGTTTTCAGGGCCGGTGGCATCGCTGGGGCGTCGTTCACGGCGTCCACCCCGGTCGCGGCGACCTTCTCCACGGCCTTCAGTGCGCTCTCCTCGGGGGGGGCGGTTGCCCGATGCATTGGCATCAGGCGCAGTGGATGCTTCGTCCCCCAACATCGCCGGGGACGGAGACGTCACGGGTGACAGGTTGTCAATGTCGCGGTCACGAGGGGTGCGTTCGCCACGCCCGCCCCGACCATTGCCGCGACCTTCGGTGTTGCGCTGTTCGGCATTGCCGCTTCGCTCGCCACGCTCACGTGGAGGACGTGTGTCGGTGGCAGTTTTGCCGTCAACCCGTGCTTCGGAGCGGTGATCTCCTGCGCGGTTTTCTCGGTTCTCTCCACGTCCTTCGCCTCGGCGGCCCTGGCGAGGGCCTCGATCGCGCCCGCCACGACCCTCTCCTCGGCCTGCACCTTCACGGGCCGTGCTGTCCGTCTTGGCTTCTGCCTCGCGGGTGGCTGGGGCGGGTTCAATGGCGCTCGGCACGGCTGGTGCATCACCGCCCAGGAGTTTTTTCAGCCAACCAAAGAAACCACCCGAAGCAGCCGGAGCGGGCGACGCCGCCACCGGAACAGGGGCAGACACGGGTGGAAGTGCTGCAACCTCGGGTTTCGGTGCTGCCACGGGGGCGGGCTGATCGGGCAGGACGCCTTTGATCACAGGTTCTTGCTTGTTGCTGCGCTCCTGGCTGCGGCGGGTGAAGGTGGTGGCTTCTTCCACTTCGTCGGCCAGTTTGTAGCTGGCATCCAGCGAATCCAGGCGAGGGTCGTCGTGCTTGAGGCGCTCCAGCTTGTAGTTGGGGGTGTCCAGCGACTTGTTGGGCACCAGCAGCACGCTGATGCGCTGCTTGAGTTCGATCTTGGTGATTTCGGTGCGCTTTTCGTTCAGCAGGAAGCTGGCCACTTCCACCGGGACTTGCACCAGCACGGCGGCGGTGTTGTCCTTGAGGGACTCCTCTTGGATGATGCGCAGAATCTGGAGTGCAGAGCTTTCGGTGTCGCGGATGTGGCCAGAGCCACCGCAGCGCGGGCAGGGGATGGAAGCGCCTTCATTCAACGCCGGACGCAGGCGCTGGCGGCTCATTTCCAACAGGCCGAACTTGCTGATGGCACCGAACTGCACACGGGCACGGTCCTGGCGCAACGCGTCGCGCAGGCGGTTTTCCACCTCACGGCGATTCTTGGCCTCTTCCATGTCGATGAAGTCGATCACGATCAGGCCGCCCAGGTCGCGCAGGCGGGCTTGGCGGGCCACTTCATCGGCCGCTTCGAGGTTGGTGCGCAGCGCGGTTTCCTCGATGTCACCCCCCTTGATGGATCGGGCCGAGTTGACGTCCACGGCCACCAGGGCTTCAGTGTGGTCGATGACGATGGCGCCGCCGCTGGGCAGTTGCACGGTGCGGCTGTAGGCGCTTTCGATCTGGTGTTCGATCTGGAAGCGGCTGAACAGCGGTGCGTCGTCGCGGTAGCGCTTCACGCGGTGCCCATGTTCGGGCATCACGTGGTTCATGAACTGGTGGGCTTGTTCAAAGATGTCATCGGTGTCGATGAGGATCTCGCCGATGTCACTGTTGAAGTAGTCGCGGATGGCGCGGATGACCAGGCTGGATTCCTGGTAAATCAGGAATGCGCCTTTGCCGCCTTTGGTGGCGCCGTCGATGGCGGTCCAGAGCTTGAGCAGGTAGTTCAGGTCCCATTGCAACTCGGCGGCATCGCGGCCGATGCCGGCGGTGCGGGCGATGATGCTCATGCCATTGGGGTATTCCAGCTGGTCCAGTGCGGCTTTGAGCTCTGCGCGGTCTTCGCCTTCGATGCGACGGCTCACACCGCCGCCGCGGGGGTTGTTGGGCATCAGCACCACATAACGGCCCGCAAGGCTGACGAAGGTGGTCAGGGCTGCGCCCTTGTTGCCACGCTCTTCCTTTTCAACCTGAACCAGCAGTTCCTGGCCTTCTTTGATGACGTCTTGGATGCGGGCTTGGCTGACAGGCACACCCGCAGCAAAGTACTGGCGCGAAATTTCTTTGAAAGGCAGGAAGCCGTGACGGTCTTCACCATAGTCAACAAAACAGGCTTCAAGGCTGGGTTCAACCCGGGTCACCACGGCTTTGTAGATGTTGCCTTTGCGCTGTTCGCGCCCTTCGATTTCGATTTCGTAGTCAAGCAGCTTTTGTCCGTTGACGATGGCCAGGCGGCGTTCTTCGGCCTGCGTGGCATTGATCAGCATGCGTTTCATGTGTGCGTCCTTTGCGTAAGCACGTGTGGTCACAACGCCTTCCGGATGGCCGGAGGCGACGATGAGCCAAGGAACGCCAGCGTGATGAACGGGGAGGAATTGCCGGAGAGCGATCAGGCAGATTTGGGTTTGCTCCCCACGGCGTGATGAGTCGCTGCGGTTGGGGAAGAAACGCTGCCTGGGCGTGGGCGCGTGGAGAGTTGTGAACAAGGCAAATTGCCATGACCATGTGTCACCATGGGTTCACTGTCTCCCCATTCAGCATCGATGTCTGAATGGTTGGGGTATTCCGTAATCTTGATTCAACAACGAACTGGGCATTCCAACCGCTGCCTGGGACGTGTCTGCCAGTTCAGGGGATGAACGGGCAGGGTTCGTGGGGAGGCTGCGGGTGGCTGGGTTGCTGCCACGTCCGTTAGCTGGCCTTACACTTGAACAGACCAGCGCGTTCAGCACAGACGACGTGAAAGCGCTCCGATTATAGGTACAGCGTGGGCGGTTTCAGCCGTCTGGCGGCATTGCGAACCGACACAGCGTGAACGATCAATCAGTCCGTTGGATCACTGTTGACCCTGATTCCGATGGGCAGCGGGTGGACAACTTTTTATTCCGCCTGCTCAAAGGCGTTCCCAAAACCCATGTCTACCGGGTCATTCGCTCGGGCGAGGTACGGCGTAACAAAGGACGAGTCAGTGCCGACACCCGTTTGCAGGCAGGCGATGTGTTGCGGCTTCCTCCTGTGCGTCAGGCCGAGCGGTCTTCCGAGTCCTCGGCGGATCGCGTTCCGGCCCGCGAGTTTCCCGTCTTGTGTGAAGACGATTGGTTGTTGGCGGTGGACAAGCCCGCAGGCACGGCCGTGCATGGTGGGAGCGGGGTGAGTTGGGGCGTCATTGAACAACTGAGGCAGGCGCGTCCCCAGGCGCAATGCTTGGAGCTTGTGCATCGTTTGGATCGAGACACCAGCGGCATACTGCTGGTGGCCAAGAAAAGAAGTGCGTTGCGTGCTTTGCAAGATCAATTTCGAGAGCGGGAAACACAGAAAACCTATTTGGCGTTGGTCAAGGGGGTCTGGCCTGCCAAGTGCAAGGTGATTGATCTGAGTTTGCAGAAATACCTTTTGCCCGATGGAGAGCGTCGAGTTCGGGTGGTGCCTGCTGACCATCCGGATGCCATGCGCAGCATCTCGTTGGTGTCCGTGATGGGGGTTGGCGTGTTGGGTGAAGCCAAAGAGCCCGTGTCGTTGTTGGCGGTCACGATCAAGACCGGGCGAACCCATCAGATCCGGGTTCATCTTTCTTCTTCGGGCCATGCGATTGCGGGTGATGACAAATACGGGGACTATGAGTGGAACAAAAGCCTCACCAAAATGGGGCATAAGCGCATGTTCTTGCATGCTTGGCGCTTGGGGTTTGAACATCCTCATTTGAAAACACCTGTGCAACTGGCTTCTGGCTTGCCGCAGGAGCTCAGGCTGATGCTGAAGGGGTTTTCGACGGATGTTTTGGTCAAGACGGAAGTCTGAATGCGGATGTATTGATTTATTGAATTAAAATGCCAATCCGGAGTGGTGCAGGCTTTGTGGCAAGTGACCTGCCCTATCATCCAGTTTTCAACATCAAAGCAGGATACCGAATGAGCACTTACGTCGAACTGAAGGCACAAGCAGAAGCGTTGCTGGCCCAAGCTGAACAAGTCCGGAAGCAGGAAATCGCTTCTGTTGTCCAGGAGATCAAGGCCAAAATGAAAGAGTATGGCTTGACCGTGGCTGATTTGGGCGGGGCTTCCTCTTCGGGGAAAAAGCCTGCCAAGTCCACGTCAACCGCTGCGGCGAAATACCGTGGGCCCAATGGTGAGCTGTGGGCTGGTGGACTGGGTCGAAAACCCGAGTGGGTGCGCAAGCTGCTGTCCGAGGGTAAGAGTTTGGATGATTATTTGATCTGAGTGTCTCGGCTGCTTTTGACACCTGTTTCGCAGGTGGTGTGAAAACCTGGCTTTGCCAGGTTTTTTTATGGGCGGGCTGGTCGTGGTGGCAAGGAGCTATCGTGGACAATCCCTCTCTTTGAATTGCCGTTGATGTCCATGTCTGTTCAGCGTCCTTCCCGATTTGATCTCATCGCCTTTGATTGGGATGGGACATTGTTTGACTCCACTGCGTTGATCGTGCGTTGTATTCAGGCCGCTGTTGCGGACGTGGGTGAAACACCGCCCAGTGTGGAAGCCGCCTCGTTTGTGATCGGCATGGGGCTGCAACAGGCTCTGGCGCATGCAGCCCCCAATGTGCCTCCATCCAAGTGGGCTCAGATGAGTGAACGTTACCGCCACCACTACTTTCGGTTCCAGCATGAGGTGGTGCTTTTTGAGGGGGTGACTTCCATGTTGGCTGATCTCAAGGCTCGCCATCACTGGCTGGCGGTGGCCACAGGCAAGAGTCGTCGTGGGCTGGACGAGGCTCTGAAGGTCGTGTCAATGTGCGATTTGTTCGATGCGTCAAGAACGGCGGAAGAAACAGCGGGTAAGCCCGATCCCATGATGCTGGAGCAACTCATGGCTGAGTTTGGCGTGGAACCCGATCGAACGCTGATGGTGGGGGACACGACCCACGATCTGCAGATGGCGGTCAATGCGGGTTGTCCTGCTGTGGGTGTGAGTTACGGTGCCCACGATCCACAGTCCTTTGACGGATTGGCGCCCCTGTTTGTTGCGCATTCGGTCCCTCAGCTTCACCGGTGGTTGCTGGAGAATGCGTGATGGTGGATGAGGTGGGGGCGTGTCCATTGACCGGGGATGTTTGGCACCCTTTGTGCAACCTGCAAAGCCTGCAGGAGCGGGGCTCGGCGGTTGCATTCGACGTCATGTATGCCGGTCAGACTTGTCGCGCATTTGCAATCTTGTACAACGACAAGCCGCATGCCTACCTGAACCGTTGCACGCATGTGCCCATGGAGCTGGATTGGCAGCCCAACCAAGTTTTTGATATTTCTGGCCGCTGGCTGTTGTGTGCGACCCACGGCGCACACTACCGACCGGATACTGGGGCCTGCGCTGGGGGGCCTTGTCGTGGGGGATTGGTCAAAATACCGTTGGATGTTCGGGATGGCGTGGTCTGGTGGCGAGCTGATCGCCTCCTACAACCTGTTTTGAATCCTCCATGAAACATTCGCCCGAGCGGCACCATGCCGGATTAGGCCAAGGACTTTGAGTGATGACTGATGACAAAACGGACGCTCTCCAAACCAAGGTTTGGGAGCGGGACATGCTGGAAAAACTTGCTTTTGCCATGCTCGCAGAGCAAAAGGCAGTGCGTCGCTGGAAAACACTCTGGCGGACTGTTTGGGCGGTATTGATTGCTGTGGCAATCTGGGCCGGCTGGAGCAAGACGCCTTCGGCCAGTGCGCCTTCCACGCCACATACTGCGGTGATTGAGCTGAGAGGGGAGATAGGGGCGGAAGGAGAAGTCAATGCGTTGTCGACGATTGACTCTCTTCGCTCCGCTTTTGATGATTCAGGTGCGCAAGCGGTGGTCCTGGTCATCAATTCTCCCGGGGGAAGTCCAGTGCAGGCGGGTTTGATCAATGATGAGATTGTTCGCCTGAAGGCATTGCACAAAAAACCTGTTTATGCGGTTGTGGAAGACAGTTGTGCGTCTGCTGCTTACTACATTGCGGTGGCAGCGGACGAAATCTATGTCGACAAAGCCAGCATCGTCGGCAGCATTGGTGTGCTGATGGACGGTTTCGGCTTCACGGGCTTGATGGACAAATTGGGGGTGGAGAGACGCTTGCTGACGGCGGGTGTGAACAAAGGTTTTTTGGACCCGTTCAGTCCGCAGTCTGAGTCCCAGAGGGCCCATGCAGTGGCCATGCTCAATGAGATTCACCAGCAGTTCATTTCGGTTGTCAAAGCGGGGCGTGGAGATCGCCTGAAAGAAACGCCGGACATGTTCAGTGGCTTGTTCTGGAGTGGCTCCCAGTCGGTTCAGATGGGTTTGGCGGATGGTTTGGGCTCCGTGGATTTTGTGGCCCGCGAGATTGTCAAAGCCGAGGACATCGTTGACTACACCCAGAAGGAAAACGTGGCAGAAAAAATTGCCAAGCGTTTCGGTGCTGCGATGGGTTATGGTGCACTGAAGGCGTTGATGATGAGCGGCTTGAACGTGAAGTGATTTTCGGTTTTTGCCTATTTTTCAATTTGATGCGAAGTGGTTTGTCATGTCCAAGTCTTTGATTCCAAAAATCACCAAGGCGGTGTTTCCTGTCGGAGGTATGGGGACGCGGTTCTTGCCGGCAACCAAGGCCATCCCCAAGGAGATGTTGCCTGTGGTGGACAAGCCGCTCATTCAGTACGCAGTGGAAGAAGCGTACGAGGCGGGGATTCGACAAATGATTTTTGTCACCGGACGGCACAAACGGTCCATCGAAGATCACTTCGACACGGCTTATGAGTTGGAGTCAGAGTTGGAGTCGGCGCACAAAGATGCGCTTTTGAGCGTTGTCAGGTCCATCAAACCTGATGACATGGATTGCATTTTCGTTCGACAGCCTCGGGCCTTGGGCTTGGGGCATGCCGTGCTGTGCGCGGAAAACTTGGTGGGTGACGAGCCGTTTGCTGTGTTGCTCGCCGATGATTTGATGGTGGGGTCTACGCCCATCCTCAAGCAGATGATTCAGGGGTTTTCTACCGCTCCTGGTACGGTGCTTGCAGTCCAGGAGGTGCCCCGTGAGCACACCAAGCGGTATGGCATCGTCAGCACCCGGGGTGACCAGCGCGCTTATGCTGCGGTTCAGGCGATTGTCGAAAAACCTGCGCCAGAGGATGCCCCCTCGACGCTCGGTGTGGCTGGACGCTACATCCTGTCCCCGCGGATCTTTCAGAGCATCCGGAATCAGCCTCGAGGCGTCGGGGGGGAAATCCAGTTGACCGATGGCATTTCTGGATTGATCGACCGAGAGCCGGTGTACGCCATGCGTTACGAAGGTCGTCGCTATGACTGTGGTAGCAAAGAGGGGTTTCTGGAAGCCACCATCGATTTGGCGCTGGCCAACCCCGAGTTGGCAGGCAGCGTGACCGCGCACATGCGACAGGTGCTTTCGGAACTCTGACGTCGATTCAATGGGGGTGATGCCGTGTTGGGGTCAGATTCCAATTGCAAACACGGCGGGATAAGCCCACGGTGTTTTGGGAGGATGCTGGCGCCAATGGGACACGGGGGCGCTGTGGTGGGTTTGATGAGTGCTTTCCGGAGGGATGGCCAAGGTCAGGCCCATTGACACCGCCAAGTGCGTGGTGGGGCGCAACACACTCACCAACGATGTGAGCAAAGCTTCATTGCGAAAGGGTGTTTCAATGAACACTTGCGTCTGTCCGGTTTGGATGGCCTTGTTCTCCAGTTCGCGGATGCGTTGAGCGCGTTCCGTGGGTGATTGTGGGAGGTAGCCCACAAAGCAGAAGTTCTGCCCGTTCAACCCACTGGCCGCCAGTGCCATGATCAGCGACGTTGGACCCACCAGCACTTCAACGCGTATGCTCAGTTGATGGGCCATGCGCACCACCAGGGCACCTGGATCGGCCACGGCGGGCATGCCGGCCTCGCTGACCAAGCCGATGTTGCTTCCTGTCAATGCAGGGGCGAGGAGTTGCCGAAGGTCGTCGGGATTGACCGGTCTTGAGCCAAAGTCTCCCTTCTTGTGCATCGTTCGGGGGAGTTCTCGTATGTCGAGGTCTTGAATCGGACAAACCAGGGGGATTGCTCGGTCTGTCCGCTTCAAAAAGGCGCGTGTTGACTTTGCGTTCTCAGTGATCCAGTGGCGCAGTTGCGACGTGATGTGCAGCGTGCCCTTTGGCAACACATCTTCGATGGACGCCCACACGGAGGCGTCACAACCGAAGTCCAGCGGTGTTGGAACGAGGTACAGCGTTCCTTTGTGGTCGGTGCTCATCTCGGGGTCGGCATCAGGGGGTTGATCCCGAGCATTCGAAGCAGTCGGGCGGTTCGGATCAATGGCAAGCCAACCAATGCAGTGGGGTCGTCACTGCGGATGTTGTCGAGCAAGGCAATCCCGAGTCCTTCGCTTTTGGCACTGCCTGCGCAGTCGTAAGGTTGCTCGGTCTCGAGGTAGTGTTCGATCTCATCGGTTGAGAGTGTTCGAAACTGAACTTCCACGGTGGCAAGTTCTTCATGAAGGCTGTTGGTGGACGCGTGCGCAACGGCCATGGCGGTGTGAAAAAGCACGGTTTGCCCGCTCATGGCTTGGAGTTGTTTCACGGCGCGGTCGTGTCGGCCGGGCTTGCCCAGTGCTTGTCCATGGAGGTCGGCCACTTGGTCACTTCCGATCACCACGGCATCTGGATGTTGCGCGGAAACGGCCAGGGCCTTGGCCTTGGCCAGACGAATGGCCAGATGGCGAGGCTGTTCTTCAGTTTGTGGGGTTTCATCCACATGAGGGGGATAAACGGTGAAGTGCAGGCCCAGGCGGCTGAGAAGTTCGTGCCGGTAACGTGACGTTGAGGCAAGGATCAGCTGGGGCTGGTGGGGGGGCGAGGGAGTCATGTGGCGATTCTCTTACACTGCTTCCATGAGTTTGACCACGTTGCCTGCGCACTTCAGTGTTTCTGCCTTTGCCTCTGGGGCTCAGACCTTGTCCGGGGTGTGGCCGCGCGACGCCATAGCGGGGCGGCCTGTGCCCTTTGAACGATTGGGGGCCGAAGCCTGTGAGGATGGCGGAGTGTCCGAGGTTTGTTGGCTCATCCGCGGTGAATTGCGTCAAGGTCCGGGAGGTGTGCTGCAACCTTGGTTGCATCTGGAGGTATCGGCTCGGTTGCCATTGGTTTGCCAACGCTGTCTGGCTCCGGTTGTGACTCGGGTGACCAGTGAGCGGTCGTTTCGGTTTGTGGCTGATGAGGTCACTGCTGCTGCAGAGGACGATGCCAGCGAGGAAGATGTCCTGGTGCTTGATGTGCGCTTTGATTGGCCTCAGCTGGTCGAAGATGAGTTGATCATGTCACTCCCGCTGGTGCCCATGCACGATCAGTGCCCTCAACCTGTTCTTCGCCTGCACCCATCGGACTCACTTTCTGCTGTGGAAGAAGGGTCTGGAGACCGGGTTCGCCCCTTTGCCGGATTGCGCGAGAAAATGGGGCGTTCCGGTGACTGAACTTAGATTGCTATAATCGACAGTTCCGTGCAGCACTGCGGTCAAAGTATCGAGTCGGTTGCACTGTTGTCCAACCCATTGACCAGGAGCCGACCATGGCCGTCCAGCAAAACAAAAAATCTCCCTCCAAGCGCGGCATGCACCGTTCGCACAACGCTCTGGGCGTGCCCGGCATTGCTGTGGAACCTACCACGGGTGAAACCCATCTGCGTCACCACATCAGCCCCACGGGCTTCTACCGTGGTCGCAAAGTGCTGAAGACCAAGAACGAGGCCTGATTTTCAGGTTTTGCGTGAAGGCCCGCATGGCTCATGCGGGCCTTTGTTTTGTGCGGTGTGCCGTTGCACAGCGCTCTTGGGTAGTACATGATCACCATTGCAGTGGACTGCATGGGGGGCGATCACGGTCCGTCCGTGACTTTGCCTGCCTGTGAATCTTTTTTGTCCTCACACCCGGATGTCCGACTTTTGCTGGTGGGCAAACCGGATGTCATCGCCCAATACGCTGGTTTGAAGTTGTCTGATCGCTGCCAGGTGGTTCCTGCCACTGAAGTGGTGGAAATGGACGATCCGGTCGAGACGGCTTTGCGTCGGAAAAAAGACTCGTCGATGCGAGTGACGGTGACGCAGGTCAAAGAGGGGCTTGCCGACGCCGCGGTATCTGCGGGCAACACGGGCGCACTGATGGCGATTGCCCGTTATGTTCTCAAAACGCTGGACGGGATTGATCGCCCTGCGATTGCCTCCGAGTTACCCAACCGAAAGGGCGGAGGAACCACCGTGCTGGATCTGGGTGCCAATGTGGATTGCTCTGCCCAGCACTTGTTGCAGTTCGCCGTGATGGGGTCTGCGCTGGTGGCGGCGGTGTATGGGCGCGAGCAGCCTTCCGTCGGGTTGCTCAACATCGGCGAAGAAGTCATCAAAGGCAGCGAGGTCATCAAGCAGACGGCTGAGTTGCTGCGCACGGCTGGCTCCAACGGAGATCTGAACTTCTTTGGCAACGTCGAGGGCAACGACATCTTCAAGGGCACCGTGGACATCGTGGTCTGCGACGGCTTTGTGGGCAACGTGGCGTTGAAGGCCAGCGAGGGCTTGGCCAGCATGATGGGTGGCTTGCTGAAAGAGGAGTTTTCTGCCAGTCCGCTGCGCAAGCTGGCGGCCCTGTGTGCCTATCCCGTGTTGAAAGCGTTCATGAAACGCGTGGACCATCGCCGCTACAACGGTGCGGCGTTGCTGGGCTTGCGAGGCTTGGTGTTCAAGAGCCACGGATCGGCTGATGCGTTTGCTTTCGGGCGTGCATTGGAGCGGGCGTATGATGCGGCCCGCAATGGCCTGCTGCAGCGCGTGCAGTCACGCATTGCGCATGCCGCGCCTCTGATGGGGCTGACAGCGGCCACTTCTGGCAACTCTTCCGCCCTCTGACATTTCCGATGGCCCTTTATTCCCGCATCTCCGGTACCGGCAGCGCCTTGCCTGCCCGTCGTCTGACCAACCAGGACCTGGTGGACCAACTCGCTGCACGCGGCTTGGAAAGCAGTGACAACTGGATTGTTGAGCGCACAGGCATCCGTGCCCGACATTTTGTGGACGACGGCGTCAATGCCAGCGATCTGGCGTTGCGTGCGTGCGAGGCGGCGCTTGCTGCATCTGGCACGCCGTTGAGCGAAATCGACCTGATCGTGGTCGCCACGTCCACGCCCGACATGGTGTTTCCTTCAACGGCCGCCATCTTGCAGCGCAAGCTGACCGAAGCTGCGCTGGCGCGCGGTGAGGCGGGTTGCGCCGGTGGTGCGGCTTTTGACGTGCAGGCGGTGTGCAGCGGCTTCATCTATGCCCTGACCTTGGCCGATGCCATGATCCGCACGGGATCGGCTCGCAAAGCCTTGGTGGTGGGGGCTGAAGTGTTCTCGCGCATCCTGGATTTCAACGACCGCACCACGTGCGTGCTGTTTGGCGATGGTGCTGGCGCCGTGGTGTTGGAAGCTTGCGAACACGATGGTTCTGGCGCAGGCGTTTTGGCCACCGACATCCATGCCGATGGCAAACACACGTCCATTCTCTGTGTGCCCGGTACCGTCAGCGGGGGGCAGGTGCTGGGGGATCCGACCATCAAGATGGACGGGCAGGCGGTGTTCAAGCTGGCCGTCGGCCTGCTCGAAGATGCTGCCCGCGCAGCCTTGGCCAAGGCGGGGTTGACCGATGCCGATGTGGACTGGTTGGTGCCTCATCAGGCCAACATCCGCATCATGCAAAGCACCGCGCGCAAGCTGAAACTGTCCATGGACAAGGTGGTGGTCACGGTGGACCAGCACGGCAACACCTCGGCCGCCTCCATTCCGTTGGCGTTGGACCACGCTGTGCGCTCCGGTCAGATCAAGCCCGGCCAGGTCATCCTGCTGGAAGGTGTGGGTGGTGGTTTCACCTGGGGTGCTGCTGTCATCAAAATGTAGAGCGCATACATAGCGTGAAATAAGCGATGGAGGCAAAAAATATGAGTAAATTTGCGTTTGTTTTCCCGGGGCAAGGCTCGCAATCTGTGGGCATGCTGGACGCCTGGGGCGACCACCCGGTGGTGCGCGACACCTTGGCCGAGGCGTCAGACGCCTTGGGTGAAGATGTTGGAGCCCTGATTCACAACGGTCCGAAAGAGGCCTTGGCCCTGACCACCAACACCCAGCCGGTGATGCTGGTGGCTGGCGTGGCGGCCTACCGCGTGTGGCGTGCCGAGGGCGGTGCGCTGCCTGCTGTCCTGGCGGGGCATTCCTTGGGTGAGTACGCCGCCCTGGTGGCTGCCGGTGCCCTCACCTTGGCCCAGGCCGCTCCCCTGGTGCGGTTCCGTGCCCAAGCCATGCAAGATGCCGTGCCCGTGGGGCAGGGGGCCATGGCCGCCATTCTGGGCCTGCCGTCAGATCAGGTGGTGGCTGGGTGCCGTGAAGCCCAGAGCACCTTGGGAGGGGGCGAAGTGGTGGAGGCCGTGAACTTCAATGACCCCTCTCAAACGGTGATTGCCGGCTCCAAGGCGGGGGTGGAAAAAGCCTGTGAGGTGTTGAAGGCGGCGGGAGCCAAGCGCGCCTTGCCCCTCCCGGTT
Source organism: Hydrogenophaga soli (assembly GCF_054777695.1). NCBI lineage: Bacteria > Pseudomonadati > Pseudomonadota > Betaproteobacteria > Burkholderiales > Comamonadaceae > Hydrogenophaga > Hydrogenophaga soli. The sequence goes on from NZ_BAAHAK010000013.1 coordinate 37,986, forward strand.
TCGGCACCCTTCCACTCCAGCCTGATGCGGCCCGCCGCTGAGCGGTTGGCGTCCCGGCTGGTCACCACAGACCTGGCTGCGCCAGCGCTGCCCGTGGTCAACAACATCGACGTCTCCGTGGAAACCGATGTGGTTCGCATCAAAGACGCCCTGGTGCGCCAAGCCTATGGCCCTGTGCGTTGGGTGGAGTGCATTCAGAGCATCCAGACCATGGGCGTGACCCATGTGGTGGAATGCGGCCCCGGCAAGGTGCTGGCCGGACTGGTCAAGCGCATCACCCCTGATTTGCAAGGTCTGGCCCTGTATGACCCCGCCACGCTGGCGGACGTGAAAGGCGTGTTGGCATGAGCGACATCAAGATGGAAGGGCAAGTCGCCCTGGTCACAGGTGCATCCCGAGGCATCGGCGCGGCCATTGCGCTGGAGTTGGCTCGCAAGGGTGTGAAAGTCATTGGCACCGCCACCAGCGACGACGGTGCGGCCAAGATCAGCGCGGCCTTGCAGGCCCATGCCGGTTGCAAGGGTGTGAACCTGAATGTGAACGATGTGGCCGCCTGCGATGTGTTGGTGGAGGCTGTGGTCAAAGAGCATGGGGGCTTGCACATCCTCGTCAACAACGCGGGGATCACCCGTGACATGTTGGCCATGCGCATGAAAGACGAGGATTGGGACGCCGTCTTGGCCACCAACCTCAGCGCGGTGTTTCGCCTCAGTCGCGCGGTGATTCGGCCCATGATGAAGCAGCGTTATGGGCGCATCGTGGCCATCACCAGCGTGGTCGGTGCCTCTGGAAACCCTGGGCAGGCCAACTATGCAGCGGCCAAGGCCGGTGTGGCGGGCATGACGCGGGCCCTGGCGCGTGAGTTGGGCAGCCGGAACATCACGGTCAACTGCGTGGCCCCCGGTTTCATCGAAACGGACATGACGGCATCTTTGCCCGAAGATCAGCAAAAGGCCTTGCTGGCCCAGATTCCGTTGGGTCACCTCGGCAAGCCAGCAGACATTGCCCACATGGTGGCGTTTCTGGCCAGCCCTCAGGCCGCTTACGTGACGGGGCAGGAAATGCACGTCAATGGCGGCATGTTCATGGCCTGATCGGCATCCATTGATTCTGCAACGTCGTTGACGGACCGCCCGGCGGGCCGGATCGGTTCATCGCAACCGTCCGTAGCTAAAATGGCGGCCACTTTCAACCACCCTCAGAGGGAACTATGAGCGATATCGAAGCACGTGTGAAGAAAATCATTGCCGAGCAACTCGGCGTGGAGGAGAGCCAGGTCACCAACGAAAAAGCCTTCGTGGCTGATCTGGGCGCTGACTCGCTTGACACGGTGGAACTGGTCATGGCCCTGGAGGATGAATTCGGCATCGAGATCCCCGACGAAGACGCCGAGAAGATCACCACCGTTCAAAACGCCATCGACTACGCGATGAGCCACCAGAAGGCCTGACCTGCCCATGTCCCGCCGCCGTGTTGTCGTGACCGGTCTGGGTTGTGTCAGTCCCGTGGGCAACACGGTCGACACAGCCTGGTCCAACCTTCTTGCTGGTCAGTCCGGTATCGATCTGATCACCCGGTTCGATCCTTCCAACTTCGCTTGCAAGATTGCGGGTGAAGTCAAAGGCTTTGATGTGGAAACCTACATCACGGCCAAGGAAGCGCGGACCATGGACACCTTCATTCACTATGGCGTGGCGGCTTCCGCCCAGGCTGTGGCCGATGCAGGTTTGCCCACCGGGGATGCACTGGATGAGGAGCTGGCCACGCGCATCGGCTGCATCGTCGGCTCGGGGATTGGTGGCTTGCCGCTGATCGAGAACACTCGGGACGAGCTGGTCAATCGGGGGCCACGCCGGGTGTCCCCATTCTTTGTTCCCGCCTCCATCATCAACATGGTGTCCGGCCATGTGTCGATGCGGTTTGGGTTCAAAGGCCCCAACCTGGCGGTGGTCACGGCATGTACCACCGGTTTGCATTGCATTGGTGAGGCCGCGCGGAAAATCGAATACGGTGATGCCGACATCGTGGTCGCCGGTGGTTGTGAGGCCACGGTGTCTCCGTTGGGTGTGGGTGGCTTTGCGGCCATGCGTGCCCTCAGCACCCGCAACGACGACCCTCGCACGGCGTCCCGTCCCTGGGACAAGGACCGCGATGGGTTCGTGCTGGGTGAAGGTGCAGGCGTCATGGTGCTGGAGTCGTATGAAAGCGCCAAGGCCCGTGGTGCACGCATCTACGCCGAAGTGGTGGGCTACGGCATGAGTGCCGATGCAGGCCACATGACCGCCCCCAACATGGACGGCCCTCGCCGTGCCATGGTCAATGCATTGCGCAATGCGGGTGTCAATGCCGATCAGATCGATTACCTCAACGCCCACGGAACGTCCACTCCTCTGGGGGATGTGAACGAAACCAATGCCATCAAGGCGGCCTTGGGTGACCACGCACGCAAGGTGGTGGTCAACTCCACCAAGTCCATGACCGGGCATTTGCTGGGGGGAGCCGGTGGTCTGGAGAGTGTCGTCTCGGTGCTGGCCCTCTACCACCAGAAGAGCCCGCCCACCATCAACATCTTTGAGCAAGACCCTGAGTGCGACCTGGACTACTGCGCCAACACCGCCCGGGACATGCCCATCCGTTACGCCCTCAAGAACAACTTTGGTTTTGGTGGCACCAACGGATCATTGGTGTTCAAGCGCTTCGAGTGAAGGCAGCATCCGGCGGGTTGTTTCACCTGTCGGCGTGTTTTCATGGCCCGATTCCACGCCCCGCCCGTGTCCTATCCGGCGGGGCGTTTTCATTCCACGTCTGTTCGTTGGGGGTGGTCATTGCTGTCGTGGCAGCGCCCGATGTCGGGCTGGGTGGCTTGGTCCAATGGTGGAGACCAGGGGCCACCGCGATGGCAGTGGGCGGATGAACGTGGAGAGCATGCGGTGACGCTGAGGGCGGTTCACGTGGTGTGGTCGTTCCCCAGGGCCTTGCTGTTGCGCTGTGAAGCGGTTTCTGGGCTCACCGCGCCGCGTTGGGTGTGGCTTTTTCAACGTCATGCGCCTGATCGCTGGCATGCGTTGCGCTGTGCGCTGGCGTTTCACGGCTGAACCTTGGCAACTGATCAGTCTTGGGTGGGGAAACCCCTCAGGTATAGTGCGCCCACATTTTTGCCATGTCCACCGAAACGCTTCCACCGTCCTCCCCATCGGATTCCGACGCCCTGCTGGTACAGCGGGCTGTGGCGGGTGATGACCGTGCGTTTGAGTGGCTGGTCATCAAATACCAGCGACGGGTGGAGCGCCTCATCGGGCGGATGGTGCGTGATGTCGATCTGGTGCCTGACATTGCGCAGGAAACCTTCATCCGTGCCTACCGAGGGTTGGCGCAATTCCGTGGCGAGTCGCAGTTCTACACCTGGCTGTACCGCATTGCCGTGAACACGGCCAAGAAGCACCTGATGGACCTCAAGCGCGATCCGGTGATTTCGATGTCCGCACTGCGTTCGTCCGAGGACGATGAAACTTCCGGTAACGAATTGGAACAAAGTTGGGGTGCCAGCGACGAGGAAACCCCCGAAGCCGTGCTGGCCAGCAAGGAAATCGCGCAAGCCGTCAATGAAGCCATGGACGCTTTGCCCGAGGAGCTTCGCCAGGCCATCACGTTGCGGGAGATTGAGGGTTTGAGTTACGACGACATCGCACAGGCCTTGAATTGCCCGATCGGAACGGTTCGGTCACGGATTTTTCGGGCCCGCGAAGCCATTTCAACCCGCATCAAGCCGATGCTGGCCCGACAGGCGGGCAAACGTTGGTGAAGTCACCAACGCCAGCCTCAAACAGGACGAATGCCATGAACACCACTTCCGCACAGTCGTTGGCGACCTCGTCGCAGGTTTTACCCTTGCCCGAAACTTCGGCGGTTTGGGTGTCGGCACTGGCCGACGGCGAACTCGATGCCGTGGGCTGGAGCGAAGAACGTTGGGCTCAGGCCCAAGGGTCAGGCGATGTGGCCTTGGCACTGATGGCGGATTGGCACAGCCACCACCTGATCGGTGAGGCCTTGCGCGGCGAGTTGTCGGTGCCCTCAGGGGCACTGAGCCCCCAGGGTTCACTGACGTTTGCACGACAGGTGTTGTTGCGTGCACGGCAAGACGTCGCCGATGACGGGCAGGCGTCGGCTGCACAGGCCCCGTCTTCGGTGCACATGCTGGTTCAGGTGCCCCATGCGGCGACCAACGAGGCGGCCAACGACGGGGTGTTCCGCTGGAAGATGGTGGCAGGCCTGGCGTCCATCACTGCGGTGGCATCGGTGGCATGGGTGTTGGTCAGCTTGAACCACGGCGCAGCAGGCCCTGGGGCCGAGATGGCCCAGGCGCCGACGGCCACCCCCGCCACGGTGGTGGTGGCCACCGAGCAGGGCCCCATTGAGCGCGACGCCCGCATGCAGGCCTTGATGCAGGCCCATCGCCAGAACGGCGGCGGAACCGCGTGGCAAGTGCCCGCGGGTTTTTTGCGCGCAGCCACCCACGACGCGGCGCAGCGCTGACATGAAGGAATCGTTGTTGGTGCTCAGGGGAAGTGATTTCTTGATGAAAAAAATGGCTCTAGCGCTTCATTTGAAAGCGGTGAATGCTATTTTTTTTGTATCTTTTTTTGGGGGCATGTTGTTTGCCCCTGCGCACGCAGCAGAACCGCCCCCCGGTGCAGCGGTGTCGCTGACCGACTGGTTGACCCGCCTCAACGAGGCATCAAGGCGACGGACCTTCACCGGCACCTTTGTGGTGTCCACGGCGCAGGCCATGTCGTCGGCGCGCATCTGGCACGCGTGTGATGGCGCTCAACAGTTGGAGCGTGTGGACACGTTGACCGGACCGGCTCGCACCACGGTCCGGCGCAACGACGAGGTGGTGACCTTCATTCCCGAGGCCCGCACCACGGTGCAGGAGCGCCGTGAGACGCTGGGCTTGTTTCCCGCATTGCTGCAGACCCAAGGGCAATCGGTTCAGGAGCACTACAGCCTCAAACCCTTGGGTGTGGTGGAGCGTGTGGCCGGTTTTGAAGCTGAGGCCCATGACTTGGTCCCCAAGGACGACCTTCGTTTCGGCTACCGGGTGTGGTCGGAGCGCAAAACCGGTCTGGTCCTGAAAATCCAGACCCTGGACGGGCAGCAACGGGTGTTGGAGCAGGTGGCGTTTTCCGAACTGAACCTGGACGTGCCGTTGAAGGTTGAAGCGCTGCTCAAGCTGATGAAGAACCGGCCGGGTTACACCGTGCAGACCCTCACCGTCCGTCACACCACGCCCGCAGAGCAGGGATGGCGGTTGCGCAAGGACGTGCCGGGTTTTCAAACCATTGGGTGCCAAATCAAGGACGAAGCCGATCCTCAGTCTGCGCCCCCCCCGTTGCAATGGGTGTTGTCTGATGGTTTGGCTTCGGTGTCTCTGTTCATCGAGGGTTACGACCCCAAGCGGCATGTGCAGGAGGGCAGCATGGCGTCTGGTGCCACCCGCTCCATGGCCAAGCGAATGGGAGAGCACTGGCTGACCCTGGTGGGGGAGGTGCCCGCTCGCACGCTCAGCCTGTTTGCACAGGAACTTGAGCGCACACGCTGAGTCTCTGACGTGGGGCCCTGTGGGTGGCCTCTTGAAGCACAGGTCAGCGACCCCAAGTGGGTCGCGTTTTTTTGTTCATCCTGACATCTTTCGGAGTTGAGTTCATGCAGATTGCCTCGCGACCCCCAATTTCCCTTTCTGCACAACGCTGGATCGGGGCTTTGATGCTGTCGGCAGGTTGTGCGGTGGGTTTGGCTGCCACGCCCGTGTGGGCCCAGTCACCAGCGCCGGTGGTGAAGGGGTTGCCGGATTTCACCGAGCTGGTCGAGTTGGTCGGCCCGTCGGTGGTCAACATCCGGACCTTGGAACGTGTGCGCCAGACCCCCACAGGCGGTGCGGCCGACGAACAGATGTTGGAGTTTTTCCGTCGTTTTGGCATTCCGGTGCCCCCGGGGTCTGGGCGCAGTGCGCCGCGCCAGGACCGGGGCGGACAGGATGAAGAGCGGCCCACTGGTGTGGGGTCTGGCTTCATCCTGTCCACCGATGGGTACATCATGACCAACGCCCACGTGGTGGACGGTGCCGATGAGTTGTTGGTGACGTTGCCCGACAAGCGCGAGTTCAAGGCCAAGGTGGTGGGGGCCGACAAGCGAACCGACGTGGCCGTGGTGAAAATTGAAGCCGCAGGCCTGCCCGCCGTGCGCATAGGTGACGCCAGCCGAATCCGGGTGGGTGAATGGGTGATGGCCATTGGCTCCCCGTTCGGGTTGGAGAACACCGTCACCGCGGGCATCGTCAGTGCCAAGGCGCGTGACACCGGGGACTTCTTGCCCTTCATCCAGACCGATGTGGCCATCAACCCTGGCAACTCCGGTGGGCCGCTGATCAACCTGCGGGGGGAGGTCATTGGCATCAACAGCCAGATCTACTCCCGCTCGGGTGGGTTCATGGGCATTTCGTTCGCCATCCCCATCGACGAAGCCATGCGCGTGTCCGACCAGTTGCGGGCCTCGGGCAAAGTGACCCGTGGGCGCATCGGGGTGTCCATCGATCAGGTGTCCAAGGACGTGGCCGAGTCCCTGGGCCTGGGTGAGGCGCGCGGGGCCTTGGTGCGCTCGGTGGAACCTGACTCTCCGGCGGCCAAGGCCGGACTGGAGGCCGGGGACATCATCGTCCGGTTTGAGGGGCGCTCCATTGAAAAATCGGTGGATTTGCCGCGTTTGGTGGGAAATACGAAACCCGGTACACGCAGCACCATCACGGTGTTTCGCCGCGGCAAGATGAAAGACATCTCCGTGTTGGTGGGGGAGGTGGAGGCCGACGCCAAGCCGTCGGCCCGCCGCTCGGGTTCGGGTGAGGGCAAACCCGTGCCAGCCTCCGGGGCCAAGGCGCTGGGGCTGACCGTGGGGGATTTGACCGAGGCCCAGCGCAACGAGTTGCGTCTGAAAGGCGGCGTGCGTGTGGATGCCGTGGAAGGTGCCGCCGCCCGTGCCGGCTTGAACGAAGGCGATGTGATTCTGAGCGTGGCCAACACCGAGGTGGCCTCGGTGCGTGAGCTTGAGGCGGTGCTGGCCCGTCTGGACAAAACCAAGGCCATCAGCGTGTTGTTGCGCCGAGGGGAGTGGGCTCAATACGTGCTGATTCGCCCCAGTGGCCGGTGATGAAGGCGGCATGCCTTCGGCCTGACGGGTAAAATCCGCGGTTTCAACGGGCGCGCCCGCATCAGGCGCGCCCTTTTTCTTGGCTCCGTCTGTTTTTTGGAGCCCTGCGCTGGCCGCACTGTTCATGAACCACATCCGCAATTTCTCCATCATCGCGCACATCGACCACGGCAAGTCCACCCTGGCCGATCGCCTCATTCAGCGCTGCGGCGGTCTGGCCGATCGCGAAATGAGCGAACAGGTGCTGGACTCCATGGACATCGAGAAAGAGCGCGGCATCACCATCAAGGCTCAGACCGCAGCGCTGCACTACACCGCCCGTGACGGTCAGGTCTACAACCTCAACCTCATCGACACACCCGGCCACGTGGACTTTTCGTATGAAGTCAGCCGCTCTTTGTCGGCGTGCGAGGGCGCGTTGCTGGTGGTGGATGCCAGCCAGGGGGTGGAAGCCCAGACCGTGGCCAACTGCTACACCGCACTGGACCTGGGTGTGGAAGTGCTGCCGGTGCTCAACAAGATGGACCTGCCCCAGGCCGATCCGGACAACGCCAAGCAAGAGATTGAAGACGTGATCGGCATCGACGCCACCGATGCCGTGCCGTGCTCTGCCAAGACCGGCATGGGTGTGGACGACATCCTGGAGCTGGTGGTGGCCAAGGTGCCCGCACCGCGTGGCAACCCCACGGGGCCGCTGCGCGCCATGATCATCGACAGCTGGTTCGACGCCTATGTGGGCGTGGTGATGCTGGTGCGCGTGGTTGACGGGCAACTGAACCGCGGTGACCGCATCAAGCTCATGGCCACCGAGGCGCTGTACAACGCCGAGAAACTCGGTGTTTTTACCCCCCACAACGTACCTCGCGATGCCTTGAAGGCGGGCGAGGTGGGTTATGTGATTGCGGGCATCAAGGAGCTGAAAGCCGCCAAGGTGGGTGACACCATCACCACCATCAAGACCTCCAGCGGTGCCAACCTGGCGTTTGCCACCGCGCCGCTGCCGGGCTTCAAGGAAGTCAAGCCGCAGGTGTTCGCTGGTTTGTACCCGTCCGAAGCCAGCGAGTACGACCAACTGCGCGACGCGCTGGAAAAGCTGCAGCTCAACGACTCGGCTTTGCAGTACGAGCCCGAGGTGTCCCAAGCCCTGGGCTTTGGCTTCCGTTGCGGCTTTCTGGGCTTGCTGCACATGGAAATCGTGCAGGAGCGCCTGGAACGCGAGTTCGACCAGGACCTGATCACCACCGCACCCAGCGTGGTGTATGAGGTGGTCAAGGGGGATGGCGAAGTCATCCAGGTGGAAAACCCCTCCAAAATGCCGGAGGTGGGGCGCATCCAGGAAATCCGCGAACCCATCGTGACCGTGCACCTGTACATGCCGCAGGAGTATGTGGGTCCGGTGATGACACTGGCCAACGTCAAGCGCGGTCAGCAACTCAACATGGCCTACCACGGCAAACAGGTCATGCTGACCTACGACATGCCGCTGGGCGAAATCGTGCTCGACTTCTTCGACAAGCTCAAGTCGGTCAGCCGGGGTTATGCCTCCATGGACTACGAGTTCAAGGAGTACCGGGCGTCCGATGTGGTCAAGGTGGACATGCTGCTCAACGGCGAAAAGGTTGATGCGCTGTCCATCATCGTGCACCGCACCCAGGCCCAGTACCGGGGGCGTGCGGTGGCGGCCAAGATGCGGGAAATCATCAGCCGTCAGCAGTTCGATGTGGCCATTCAGGCCGCCATCGGCGGCAATGTCATTGCCCGCGAAACCATCAAGGCGCTGCGCAAAAACGTGCTGGCAAAATGCTACGGCGGCGACATCACCCGCAAGCGCAAGCTGCTGGAAAAGCAGAAAGCGGGTAAGAAGCGCATGAAACAGATCGGATCGGTGGAGGTGCCGCAAGAAGCCTTCCTGGCCATTTTGCAGGTGGAAGACTGATGAACGAGAACGCGGTGTCCACGCTGACCGGGGTCATCCTGGCTGCGTTTGGTGGCTACATGGTGGCTTGGTATCTGGGGCAGGTGGAAGGCAACTTTGCCCTCATGCTTTTGCTGGCCACCTTGGTGACCGGGGTGTACTGGTTGGCCGAGAGGTTTCATTTCTTGCCGCAACGGCAGCGGTCGGTTCAGGAGGCCGAAGCGCAAGCCGAGCAACGCTTGGCGCAGTTGAAAGCCCAGGGCATTGCCCAAGTGGATGGCGGCCTCAGCGCCGACGCCCGCGAACGCATGTTGCGCCAGCCTTGGTGGCTGGATTGGACCGCCGGCCTGTTTCCGGTGATCGCGGTGGTGTTTGTGCTGCGCTCGTTCCTGTTCGAGCCCTTCAAGATTCCTTCCGGCTCCATGATTCCCACGTTGCTGGTGGGCGATTTGATCTTGGTGAACAAATTCCACTATGGGGTGCGTTTGCCGGTCATCCACACCAAGATCATTGCCAATCACGAGCCTGAGCGCGGGGATGTGATGGTGTTCCGTTATCCCCCTCAACCCAGCCTGGACTACATCAAACGTGTGATCGGGGTGCCCGGGGATGAGGTGGCCTACCTCAACAAAAAACTCACCATCAACGGTCAGCCCGTGCCCAAGGTCGCGCAGCCGGATTTTTTTGACCCGGACAGCATGCGCTATGGCAAGCAGTACCAGGAGCAGCAAAACGGCAAGACCTACAACACGCTCAACGACGACGACCGTCCGGCCTTTGTGCCCGGTGCCAGTGATTTCCTGTACAAAGACCACTGTCGTTACAGCGTGGAAGGTGTGGTGTGCAAGGTGCCACCTGGCCACTACTTCATGATGGGTGACAACCGCGACAACTCGCTGGATTCTCGGTATTGGGGTTTTGTGCCGGAGCAGAACATCGTGGGCAAGGCGTTTTTTGTGTGGATGAACTTCGGCAACATCAAGCGCATTGGCAGCTTTGAGTGAACGTGTTGATCAATCAGGGTTGCCGTGCATGGGTCAATCAGGAGGCAGTTTCATGAAACAACGTCAACGGGGCATGACCTTCATCGGTTTGCTGTTTGTCGGCAGCGTGGTGGCATTTTTGGGCATTGTCTTGGTGCAAGCGGTGCCCACTTACATCGAGTACATGACCATTGTCAAAGCGGTCAAAAAGGCGGCCAATGGGGCCACCACGGTGCAAGACGTGCGCATCAGTTTTGACAAAACCACCTCCATTGACCAGATCAGCAGCATCACCGGCAAAGACCTGGAGGTGACCAAGGAAAACGACAAGGTGGTGGTGTCGTTTGCCTATCAGCGTGAAATTCACCTGGGCGGGCCGGCTTACCTGGTCATGAAGTACCAGGGCAGCTCTCGGTGACCCCTGCTGCCGAGACGCTTCAGCGCCGACTGGGGCACCGATTTGCCCAGCCGTCTTTGCTGGAGCGGGCGTTGACACACCGCAGTTTCAGCGCAGACCACAACGAGCGGCTGGAATTCCTGGGTGATTCAGTGCTCAACCTGGCGGTGTCTCGCCAGTTGTACGAACGCCTGTCGGCAGCCCCAGAGGGTGACCTGTCTCGCACCCGGGCCAACCTGGTCAAGCAGGACACGCTGCACGCGCTGGCCATGCGACTGGGCTTGGCCGACGCGCTGATGCTGGGCGAGGGTGAGTTGCGCACCGGCGGGCGCCAACGTCCCTCCATCCTGGCCGACGCTTTGGAAGCCGTTTTTGGCGCCGTGTATTTGGACGCTGGGTTCGACACCGCCTGCGCCCTGGTGCAGCGCTTGTTTCAGGACATTCCGCTCCAGGCCGCACAGGGTGCCATGGCCAAGGATGCCAAGACCGAATTGCAAGAGTGGCTGCAAGGCCGCAAGCACCCGGTGCCCGCCTACCAGGTGGTGGGGGTGACCGGGGCTGCCCATCAACAACTGTTCAACGTGGTGTGTGATGTGCCCGCACTGTCGCTGACTGCACCGGGCCAAGGCCCTTCTCGTCGAGCAGCCGAGCAGGCTGCGGCCGCGGCCATGCTCGCCCAACTGAAAAACCGGAACCGTTCATGACCCGTCGCCCAGCTTCGCCTGCTCAACCCGCACCCGCGGCCGTGGACCCCCATCTGGAGGCGCTGCTGGCCAAGGCCTTGCGTCGGCCCGCACCGTCGGCAGGTACCGAGGTGGCGCCCGAGCTGCCGGACGTGCCGCCCGAGCAGCAGCACTGCGGTCTGGTGGCCATTGTGGGCAAACCCAACGTGGGCAAGTCCACCTTGCTCAACGCCCTGGTGGGGCAGAAGGTGTCCATCACCTCGCGCAAGGCCCAGACCACGCGCCACCGCATCACTGGGCTGCGCACGCAGGGGGAAAGCCAATTCGTGTTTGTGGACACCCCGGGTTTCCAGACCCGGCATGGCAACGCCCTCAACCGCTCGCTCAACAAAACCGTGCTGGGCGCGGTGACCGACGTGGACCTGGTGCTGTTTGTGGTGGAGGCGGGGCGTTTCCAACCTGCCGACGCCACGGTGCTGGGCCTGCTGCCCGAAGGCAAGCCGGTGATTCTCCTGGCCAACAAGTTCGACCTCATCCACCGCCGGGCCGAGTTGGCCCCGTGGCTGCAGGAGATGCAAGGCAAACACCCGTTTGCCGAAATCGTGCCCCTGTCGGCCAACAGCAAACGCGACGTGGAGCGCCTGCTGGCCGTCTGTGCCAAGTACCTGCCCCAACAGCCCTGGATGTATGGGGCCGACGAACTGACCGACCGCAGCGAGCGGTTTTTGGCCAGCGAAATCGTGCGTGAAAAGCTGTTCCGCTTGACCGGCGACGAGTTGCCCTACACCTCCACCGTGGTGATTGACAAGTTCGAGGAAGAGGGCGGGCTGCGCCGCATCGCCGCCACCATCGTGGTGGAACGCGAGGGCCACAAGGGCATGGTCATTGGCGAGGGCGGCGAAAAGCTCAAACGCATCGGCTCCGAGGCGCGGGTGGAGCTGGAAAAACTGCTCGACGCCAAGGTGTTCCTCGAACTGTGGGTCAAGGTCCGCTCCGGTTGGGCCGACGACGATGCCCGGGTGCGCTCGTTTGGCTACGAGTGAGGCGTGCCGCTGTCGCGTGACCCCGCCCCGTTGGTGAGCTGAGTGTGGCCTCACCCACCCGTTACACCGACGAACCGGCCTTTGTGCTGCACCGCCACGACTGGAGCGAGAGCAGTCTGATCCTGGACGTGTTCACCCGCCACATGGGCCGCGTGGCCTTGGTGGCCAAGGGGGCCAAGCGGCCCACCTCGCAGTTGCGCCCGGTGCTGTTGCCCTTGCAGCCGCTGCTGTTGGCCTGGTCGGGCGACGGCGAGGTGCGCACCCTCAAGACCGCTCACTGGCGTGGCGGGCATGTGATGCCGGTGGGCGAGTCGCTCCTGTCGGGCATCTACCTCAATGAAATGCTGCTCAAGCTGCTGGCCCGGGACGATCCCCACCCCGTGTTGTTCGATGCCTACACCCAGGCCGTGGCCCGTCTGGCCGAATCGCCTGAACCCTGGCCGGGCGTGCTGCGCGCTTTTGAGCTGACCCTGTTGCGCGAGGCGGGCTTTTTGCCCTCCCTGGCCGTTGAAGGCCACACCCTGGAGCCCTTGGTGCCGGGGCACCGCTACGGTTTGGAGGCCGACCATGGCCTGGTGGCGACCGGAGCCGCGTGGGATGGCGTCGAGCGGCCCTCGTTGCTGGCTGAGCAATGGCAGGCGTTGCAACAGGCGCTGGACCAGCGTCAACCGTTCAATGCCCTGTTGCAGGTGCTCGAAACCGGCATACCCGCGGCGCTGCAAACGGTGTTGCGGGGCATGCTGCACTACCATAGTGGCGTTCGAGTTTTCAAAACCCGCCAGATGATGCGCGACGTGCACACCCTGGCCCGCCGCTGACCCCAGCGGCCCTTTGCTTCCATGGCCACCATGACCTCCCACACCGCGGGCCGTTGCGCCCTGTCCGTCAACCTCAACAAGGTTGCCACCGTGCGCAACACCCGGCACCTGGGCATCCCCAGCCTGACCCGGGCCGCCACCTTGTGCCTGCAAGCGGGGGCCGCGGGCATCACCGTGCACCCCAGGCCGGACGAGCGCCACATCCGTGCCCATGACGTGCACGACCTGTCCGCCCTGCTGCAAGGCTGGCCGGGCCGCGAATACAACATCGAGGGCAACCCCCTGCACAACCTGCTGGGTTTTGTGGAGGCGGTGCGCCCGGCGCAGGCCACCTTCGTGCCCGACGCCGAGGGCCAGTTCACCAGCGACCACGGCTGGCAGTTTCCGCAAGACCTGGAGCGGCTGGCACCCCTGGTGGCGCAGGCCAAGGCGGCCGGGGCCCGCGTCAGCCTGTTCATGGACCCGGTGCCCGAACACATGGCCTGGGCGCGCAAGGTGGGCGCCGACCGGGTGGAGCTGTACACCGAGCCCTATGCCGCCGCCTTTGCGCGGGGCCAGGCCGCCGAGGAACTGCCCCGCTACCGCGATGCCGCTGTGGCCGCGCAAGAGGCGGGCCTGGGGGTGAACGCGGGGCACGACCTCAACCTGGACAACCTGGGCCCCTTCCTCCGCGCCGTGCCCGGCGTGGCCGAGGTGTCCATTGGCCATGCCCTGTTGGCCGACGCGTTGGAACTGGGTTACGGCGGCGCGGTTCAAGCTTATTTGGCAGTCATCGCTTCTTCTTATTGAAGTCTTTGCTATAGTTTTTGGAATGATCTTCGGCATTGGCACCGACCTGTGTGACGCCCGGCGTGTGGCCGAGGCGCTGGCACGCCACGGTGACCGCTTTGCCGAGCGCATCCTGTCCCCTGGTGAGCTGTCCATTTGGCGTGCCCGCCGCGAGCGCAGTGCCCAACGGGGCTTGACTTACCTGGCCACCCGTTTTGCCGCCAAGGAAGCGTTCAGCAAGGCGGTGGGGCTGGGCATGCGCATGCCCATGAGCTGGCGGCGTTGCGAGGTGGTCAACCACCCCAGTGGGCAACCGGCCCTGGCGCTGCACGACGACTTGAAAACCTGGTTCGACCAACGGGGCCTGCGGGCCCACCTCACCCTCACGGACGAGGGTGACATCACCGCGGCTTTTGTGGTGGTGGAACAGAAAGATTCCCCATGACCTCCCATCCCGCCCCTGTGGTGCTGGACATCGCCGGCACATCGCTCACCAAGGCCGACAAGCGCCGGTTGCAACATCCGCTGACCGGCGGCCTCATCCTGTTTGCCCGCAACTTCGAGAGCCGCGAGCAACTCACCCGCCTGTGCCGCAAGATCAAGAAGGCCCGGCCCGACATCCTCATTGCCGTGGACCATGAGGGCGGGCGCGTGCAGCGCTTCAAGACCGACGGCTTCACCCATCTGCCCCCCATGCGAGCCCTGGGCCGACTGTGGGAGGCCGAAGCGCCCGCTGAGGCCTCGACCGCTCACCGCCTCAGCCCGCACCTGCACGCCACCAATGTGGCCAGTGCCTGTGGGTTTGTGTTGGGTGCCGAGCTGCGGGCCTGTGGTGTGGACCTGAGCTTCGCCCCCGTGCTGGACCTGGACCATGGCGGCAGCACCGTCATTGGCGACCGGGCCTTTGCCCGCGACCCCCGGGTGGTCAGCATGCTGGCCAAAAGCCTGGCGCTGGGCCTGCTGCAAAGCGGCATGGCGCACTGCGGCAAGCATTTCCCTGGGCATGGCTTTGTGCAGGCCGATTCGCACCTGGCCATTCCGGTGGATGAGCGCCCGTTGGAGGCGCTGATGGCCGACGACGCCGCACCCTACGCCTGGCTGTCGTCCAGCCTGACGGCGGTGATGCCCGCCCACGTCATCTACCCCCAGGTGGACAGCCGTCCGGCCGGGTTTTCGCCACGCTGGTTGCAGGACATCCTGCGGGGCCAACTGGGCTTCCAAGGGGCGGTGTTCAGCGACGACCTCAGCATGGCCGCGGCCCGCGTCATCAACGGCCAACCCGTCAGCTACACCACCGCGGCGTTGGCAGCGCTGGAGGCGGGGTGCGACCTGGTGCTGCTGTGCAACCAGTCGCTGGAAGGGGGTGGCGAAGCGGTGGATGAACTGCTCAGCGGCCTGAGCGAAGCCATCGTCAAAGGGCGATGGACCCCCAGCGACGCCAGCGAGGAGCGCCGCCAGGCCCTGCTGCCCCGCACGCCAGCCCAACCGTGGGACAGGCTGATGACCGATCCGCGCTACATGCACGCGCTCGATCTGGTGACCACCTGCTGATGCGGAGGGTGAGGTGGCCACGGTCAACACGTTATGGATCGACACACAGCAGCTGCGGGCGGGCTTGCATGTGTACCTGGACCTGAGCTGGTTTGACCACCCGTTTCCCTTCAGCCACTTCAAGATCACGTCCGACGACCAGATTCGCACCCTCCGGTCGCTCGGGTTGACACGGATTCGATACAGCCCCGAACTGAGTGACGAGCCCGTGGCCTTGGCCGTGGCGGCCCGCCCTGCCGCGCCCCCCGTGTCCGAGGCCGCCGCTCCTGCGCCTCCCGAGGCGGCCTCGCCCATGATGAAGGCCAAGGAGGCCATGGTTCAGCGGGCGCGTGAGCGTCGACTGGCCGCCGAACGGGTGGAAAAAGCGTTCGTGGCCACCGCGCGCACCTTGAAGGAGCTTCAGCGCAACATGTTCAGCCGCCCCGCCGAGGCGCTGGCGGTCACCCAGGGGCTGGTGTCGGACATCGCCGACGCCATCCTCACCGCGCCCGAGATGGCCATTCAGGTGATGGCCGAGAAGCCGGGCGGCGAAGAGCTTTACCTGCATTCACTCAACGTGGCCACGCTGTCGCTGATGGTGGCGCGCGACCTGAAACTGCCTCGGACGGTGGCCGAGGCCCTGGGGGTGGGGGCGTTGCTGCACGACATGGGCGAGCACGAGGTGCCCGACCGCATCCTGCACAAACGCACGCCGATGACCCCCGCGGAGCGCCATTTCTTTGAGCAACACCCGGTGTATGGTGTGGCCATGGCGCAAAAGCTCAACCTGGCCCCCATGGTCTTGGCCGTGATTGGGCAGCACCACGAATTTTTTGATGGGTCGGGCTACCCCGCCGGGCTCAAGGGTGAGCAGATCGAACTGCTGGCACGCATCGTGGTCATCACCAACCATTTTGACGAGCTGTGCAACCCCGCGTCGATCGACGATGCCATGACGCCGCACGAGGCCCTGGCCCTCATGTTTGCGCGGCAGCAGGCCAAGTTCGATCCGCGCCTGCTCAAGGTGTTCATCCGCTGCATGGGGGTGTACCCGCCGGGCAGCATTGTTCAGTTGTCCAATGGCGCCCTGGGCATCGTGTCGTCGGTCAACACCGACCACCCCATGCGTCCGGTGGTGCTGATTTACGACGAAAGCGTGCCCCCTGAGGCCGGATTGATGATCGAGCTGGAGGCCGAACCCAGCTTGAACATCAGCAAGGCCATCCGTCCCGCCCAGTTGCCTCGGGAAGTGCTGAAATACCTCAGCCCCCGCATGCACCTGAGCTACTACTTCGACACCTCGCCATCCTCTTCCGGCAAACCCTCGCCATGACGGCCGTTCCAGACCTGTCCGCCAACGCACCGGCGCCTCCGCTGACCTTGGTGGTGGACGGTGCGTCTTTGTGTGTGACCCTGGCCAGCCACGACACCGCACGTGTACTGGGCCACCCCTTGTCGGTGTTGGTGGGCATGCCCATCACCGAGATTGAATGCGCCTTGCAAGGGGTGTTCTTCTGGGAAGAGGTGAAGGCCGGTCGCCCCCAGGGGGTGTTGCAGCAGGAGGACCTGTACCGTTGTGCCGACGGTCGTTTGATCGAGGTGGTCAAGACCGTCACCCCCCTGGTGCAGGGCGACCACGCCGCGTCGTCCTACCTCATCGTGGCCGCCGCCAGCGATGCTTCCCGCGAGGTGCATGACGTGCTGGCGCAGACCTTGTCACGCCTGCGCGCCACGCTGGAAGCCACCAGCAACGGCATCATGGTGCTGGATTGGAACGGTCAGATCGGCAGCATGAACCGCCGTTTTGGCCAGATGTGGGGTGTCCCTGAGACCCTGCTGAACCGACAGGACGACGCCCAAATCGTGGCCCACCTGGTGGGGGCCGTGCAGGAATCTGCGCTGATGCATGCCCGCTTGAGCGCGGTGGCCGATCCGGGAAGCACCGAAGACGTGGTGCACCACCGCGACGGGCGGATTTTCGAGTTCAGTGCTCACCCCCAGTACATGGACGAGCAGATCGTGGGCCGCGTGTTCAGTGTGCAGGACATCACGCAGCGCACCCACGATGCCGAGGCCCTGCGGGCCTCGCGCGACGAGTTGGAGCGGCGTGTGCGGGAGCGCACCGCCGATCTGGAGCAACTCAACCTGACCCTCAACGCCGAGAAGGAGCGTCTGGCCCGCCTGGTGCGCGAGCTGGAAGCGGCCCAAGCCCAGTTGATGCAGTCCGAACGCATGGCCTCCATCGGCCAGCTGGCGGCCGGGGTGGCCCATGAAATCAACAACCCGGTGGGGTTTGTGTACTCCAACCTGGGCACGCTGAAAACCTACGTCCACAGCCTGTTGCAGCTGCTGTCGGCGTACGAACAGGTGGCCCCCCAGTTGCCCGACGTGGCCCGCCAAACCGTGGAGCGGGTGAGCCAAGAGGCCGACCTGGCCTACCTGCGCGAAGACGTGGGTTCGTTGTTGACCGAATCGCTGGAGGGTTTGCAGCGCGTCACCCGCATCGTGCAGGACCTGAAGAATTTCTCCCACCCCACCGAGAGCGAAAACCAGCTGGCCGACCTGGAGCAGGGCTTGGAGAGCACCTTGCGCGTGGTCTGGAACGAGCTGAAGTACAAAACCCAGGTGGTGCGCGAGTTTGCCGGTCTGCCCAAGGTCATGTGCCGCCCATTCCAGCTCAACCAGGTGTTCATGAACCTGCTGGTCAACGCGTCGCAAGCCATCGAGACGCAGGGCACCATCTGGGTCCGCACCGGGTTTGACGCGCAATGGTTGTGGGTGGAGGTGCAGGACACGGGCAAGGGCATCCCCGAAGAGCACCTGGCCCGCATTTTTGACCCCTTCTTCACCACCAAGCCCGTGGGCAAAGGCACGGGCTTGGGCTTGTCGCTGGCCTATGGCATTGTGCAAAAGCACGGGGGGCGCATCGACGTGTCCAGCGTGGTGGGGCAGGGCAGCACGTTCCGGGTGTGGATTCCGCGGGATCCCTCGGTCGGTGTGGTGGTGGGCTGAGGGGCTCAAGCGCAATCGCCCCAAAACGGTCAAACTGCCTCTTTTTCACAGATGAACGTTTGACCTCCATGGCTCCATTGAACCGTCGCCGTTTTTTGCAAACCTCTGCCGTCGGCACGACGGCCCTGGGTTCGGCCTGTGCCGATCAGGGTGCGGATCGGCAGCTGTCGTTCACCACCTTGGCGACCGCCTTGCAAGAGGCGAGCCGTCTGGCCGGGGCCACCAGCCTGGAATCGTCCGCCCAGTGGTCCCTGGGGGGCACGCTGGCTCACTGTGCCCAGAGCATCGAGTTTTCCATGCAGGGCTTTCCGCAGTCAAAACCCGCGTGGTTTCAGCACACCCTGGGGGCAGGGGCCTATCAGGTGTTTGCCTGGCGGGGGCGGATGACGCACGACTTGGCCGAACCCATTCCTGGTGCACCGGCGATTCCGGACACCGTGCCTGTCGCCGAGGCCTTGGCCCGCTTGCAGCAGGCGGCAGCGGCATTCCTGGCCTGGCAAGGGCCGCTGAAGCCCCACTTTGCCTACGGCCTGCTCGACCCATCAGCCTACGAGCAGGCCCATGCCATGCACATCGCCAACCACCTGTCTCACTTCAACCTGAAGGCCTGAGAGGCGTCTCACCCCGCCTCGCCCCGCATTTGCAAGCCGGTCAGCGTGCACTGTCGATGCGCATCTTGTCCAGCAGGTCGCTCACCAGTTCCAGCCGCAGCAGGGGCGAGTCCAGGGACATCAGCCGGTGCTTGAGGTCGTTGGGCAGGGGCAGCAGCTCACACCAGCGGTTGGCCACCCACCCCGCATCGTGCCAGGCGTAGGGCGGTTGCACTGGCAAACGGCTGGGGTCTCCGCCCTGGGTGGTGAGGGAGTGCAACACCTGCTGCAGGCTGTGCACGGTGCCCGACAGGTCGTCGGTCACGGGGGTGGGCAGGTCATCGGCCAGCATGTCCACGTCGGCCACCCACAGGCTCTGGGGCAGCTTCTGGGCATGGGTCACCCGGAAGCGTTGCTGTCCCCGGCAGGTGATGTGCAACAGGCCTGGCTGGGGTTGTTCGAGTTGCTCGATCCGTGCCAAGGTGCCCACAGGCTGAAAGGTTTCCGTGCCAGGGGTTGCCGCCGAGGCCACTTCCTGCCCTTGGGTCAGGCACACTACCCCAAAAGGGGCCTGCGCCCGATGGCAGCGCTTGACCATGTCCAGGTAGCGCACCTCAAAAATGCGCAGCGGCAACCACCCCCCCGGGAACAGCACGGTCTGCAAGGGGAACAATGGCAGCTGGCGCAGGGTGAGTGGGGTGGTCAATTGAGTGAAAAAAGTGCCTCTACCGCTTTCACTGTATAGGCTTTAAGCTATTAAATCAGGAGTTTACGGCGTCGGCGCTTTGCCGTTGCAGCATGGCCAGGGTGTTGGCCACCGTGCTGCGCAGTTCGCGGCGGTCGCAGATGAAGTCCACGGCCCCCTTGCTTTGCAGGAATTCGGCGCGTTGGAAGCCCTCGGGCAGCTTGACGCGCACGGTGTTTTCGATCACGCGCGGGCCGGCAAAGCCGATCAGCGCCTTGGGTTCGGCAATCACCACATCGCCCACAAAGGCAAACCCGGCGCTCACACCGCCCATGGTGGGGTCGGTCAGCACGCTGATGTAGGGCAGGCCCTTCTTGGCCAGCCGCGTCAGGGCGGCATTGGTCTTGGCCATTTGCATCAGGCTCAGCAGGCCTTCCTGCATGCGGGCGCCGCCGGTGGCGGTGAAGCAGATGAAGGGCACTTTTTGCTCGATGGCGGTTTCCACGCCCCGCACAAAACGCTCCCCCACCACGCTGCCCATGCTGCCGCCCATGAAGTCGAACTCGAAGCAGGCCACCACCACGTCAATGGACATGACCGAGCCACCCATGACGATGAGCGCGTCGGTCTCGCCCGTGCTCTCCAGGGCTTCCTTCAGGCGTTCGGGGTATTTGCGGCTGTCCTTGAACTTCAGGGCGTCCACGGGCAGCACTTCCTGCCCCAGTTCGTAGCGGCCCTGGCCGTCCAGAAAGGCGTCCAGCCGGGCGCGCGCGCCAATGCGGTGGTGGTGGCTGCAATGCGGGCAGACGTTCTGGTTCTTTTCCAGGTCGGTCTTGTACAGCACGGCCTCGCAACTGGGGCACTTGATCCAAAGCCCCTCGGGCACGCTGCGGCGCTCGGTGGGGTTGGTGGGGCTGATCTTGGGTGGCAGCAGCTTTTCAAGCCAGGACATGGGTGTTGCTCCTTGCGTGAAAGTCGGCGGCACACAAGGCCCCCGACTCGAAAGACAGGCCCCCGCAGGGGCCCTGGTTCGCGACGTGTGGCCGCCCGGGGCAACCACGCAATGCGGCGGATTATGCGCTCAAGCCTGGTCCAGGGCCGTGCGCACCCCGGACAGGAACTCCGCGGCCACGGCCGCCACCCGCTCGCGCGGCTGGCCTTCCAGCAGTTGGATGATTTTGGTGCCGATCACCACCGCATCGGCCACTTGGCCAATGGCGCGTGCCGTGGCGGCGTCGCGGATGCCGAAGCCCACGCCCACCGGCACGTTGACGTGCTGGCGGATGCGGGGCACGGCGGCTTCTACGGCCGCGGTGTCCAGGTGCCCGGCCCCGGTCACGCCCTTGAGGGACACGTAGTACACATAACCGCTGGCCATGCGGCCCACCTGGGCCATGCGCTCGGGCGTGGAGGTGGGGGCCAGCAAAAAGATGAGGTCCAGCCCCGCGGCCTTGAGGGCGGCGGCAAAGTCCTCGGCTTCCTCTGGTGGGTAGTCAACGATCAACACGCCATCCACCCCAGACGCCGCCGCATCACGCACAAACGCCCCCGCGCCGTGTTTCAGGTCGTAGGCTTCCACCGGGTTGGCGTAGCCCATCAGCACCACGGGGGTGGTGGTGTCGGCTTGGCGGAACGTGGCCACCATGGCCAGCACCTGCGCCATGCCAATGCCTTGGCTCAGGGCCTTTTCGCCCGCCTTCTGGATGACCGGGCCGTCGGCCATGGGGTCGGAGAAGGGCACACCCAGCTCGATGATGTCGCTGCCTGCGGCCACCATGGCGTGCATCAGCTCGGGCGTCACGTCGGCATAGGGGAAACCGGCGGTGACGTAGGGAATCAGCGCCTTGCGCCCTTGGGCCTTCAGTGCGGCCAGTTTGGAGGGGATGCGGCTCATTTCACCACCTTGATGGATTGTTCCAGGCCGCCCTTGACGGACTGGCCGCGGCAACTGGGTCGGCAATAGAAGTCGGCCTGGGACAGGTCGGCCACGGTGCCAATGTCCTTGTCTCCCCGGCCCGACAGGTTGACCAGGATGGTCTGGTCCGGGCGCAGGGTCTTGGCGAGCTTGACCGCATGGGCCACCGCATGGCTGGATTCCAGCGCGGGGATGATGCCTTCGGTGCGGCACAGGTAGTGGAAGGCGTCCAGCGCCTCGGCGTCGGTGATGCCCACGTACTCGGCCCGGCCAATGTCCTTCAGGAAGGCGTGTTCCGGACCCACGCCCGGATAGTCCAGCCCGGCGCTGATGCTGTGGGTCTCGGTGATCTGGCCATCGGCGTTTTGCAGCACGTAGGTGCGGTTGCCGTGCAGCACCCCGGGGCTGCCTTTTTGCAACGAGGCCGAGTGTTTGTCGGTGTCCATGCCTTCACCGGCGGCTTCCACGCCGATCAGGCGGGTGTGCTCGTAGGGAATGTAGGGGTGGAAGATGCCCATGGCGTTGCTGCCGCCGCCCACACAGGCCACCACGGCGTCGGGTTGGAGCCCGTCGGCGGTGCCGGGCAGGCCCAGCTCGGCCATCATCTCGGGCATTTGCTTCAGGCATTCGTTGCCGATCACGCTCTGGAAGTCCCGCACCATCATGGGGTAGGGGTGCGGGCCTGCGACGGTGCCGATGATGTAGAAGGTGTTTTCCACATTCGTAACCCAGTCGCGCATGGCCTCGTTCAGCGCGTCTTTCAGCGTTTTGCTGCCGCTTTCCACGGGCACCACGGTCGCGCCCAGCAGCTTCATGCGGTAGACGTTGGGGCTTTGGCGTTTCACGTCCTCAGCCCCCATGTACACCACACACTCCAGCCCGTAACGGGCGCAGATGGTGGCCGTGGCCACGCCGTGTTGGCCGGCGCCGGTTTCGGCAATCACGCGGGGCTTGCCCATGCGCTTGGCCAGCATGGCCTGGCCGATCACGTTGTTGATCTTGTGGGCACCGGTGTGGTTGAGGTCTTCGCGCTTGAGGAAGATCTGCGCCCCGCCTTGTTCGCGGCTGGTGCGGGCGGCGTGGTAGATGGGCGAGGGGCGGCCCACGAAGTGCGCCAGCTCGTTGCGGAATTCGGCCAGGAATTCGGGGTCGTGCTGGTACTTGGCGTAGGCGTCGCGAAGCTCGGCAATGGCGTGTGTCAGGGTTTCGCTGGCGAAGCTGCCGCCGTAAATGCCGAAGTGGCCTTTGGCGTCGGGTTGTTGGTAGTCGTACATGGTGAAAACGTGTTCTGCTGTGAGGTGGAGGCCTTCCGCAGGGCCCGACCCCAGTGACCGTGGCGGTCAGGTCGGCGCGGATAGGCTGGCATTCAATGCCGCATCGGCTGCCCGGACGGCGGCCACGAAGCGGCGCATTTTTTCAGGGTCTTTGCGGCCCTTGATGGGCTTGCCGTCGGGACCGTCTCGTTCGACACCGGAACTGATGTCAACGGCCCAGGGGCGCACTTGCACAATGCCATCGGTCACGTTTGCAGGCGTGAGTCCACCAGACAAAACGAGGCGAGAGCTGACGTTTGGTGGAAGCCGTGACCAATTGAATGCCGTCCAGTCGAAGGTTTGACCGCCACCCCCGTATCCGTCCACCAAGGCGTCGAGCAAGATGCCTTGGGCGCTGGCGTGGCGTTGTGCGTATTCTAGAAGGTCGAAACCGGGTGCGCCTGGGCCCATGGGCACCCGTGCGGCACGCAGGTGACGCAGCCCCAGCGTTTCGCTGAACTGAGCGGGCTCGTCGCCATGCAGCTGCACCAATGCGGCACCCACTTCAGCCACCGTGGCGCGAATGACCGCGGGCGATTCGTTCACGAACAGGCACACCGGTGTCACAAACGGGGGCAGGCGACGGGCCAGTTCGGCCGCACGGGCGGCGTTCACATGGCGCGGGCTTTTGGCGTACAGCACAAAGCCAATGGCGTCTGCGCCAGCGGCCACGGCAGCGTCCACATCGACCTCTTGGGTGAGGCCGCAGATCTTGATGCGGGTGCGGTGATGAGCTGTCATGGTGAGGCGGAAAGACGGTCAGCGCCCGGGCAACCAATCGAAGGTGGGGGCGTGGTCCGCCAACCCCCACTCGGCGGCGTAGGTGGGTCCCAGGAAGTACAGACCGTGTGGTGAGAACGTGGGGGCGGCCATCTCCCGGGAGCGTGCGGCCAGCACTTCGTCCATCCACGACACAGGGCGTGAACCCTGGCCGATCATGATGAGGCAGCCCATGATGTTGCGGATCATGTGGTGCAGGAAGGCACTGGCTTCGAAGTCAAAGCGCCAGTAGGCACCGCGGCGTGATATGTCCAGCTTCAGCAGCGTCTTGACGGGCGTGTGGGCCTGGCACTGAGCCGCCCTGAACGACGAGAAATCGTGTTCACCCAGCAGCGTTTGGGCCGCGGCCTGCATGGTCTCCAGTGCCAGCGGACGGAACACCCAGCCCACACGTCCCGCATCCAGGCTGGGGCGGACAGGCGCTTCCAGCAGGATGTAGGCGTAACGCCGGGTGAGCGCACTGGCGCGTGCATGGAACTGCTCGGGCACCTCGCGAGCCCACTGCACGGCGATGTCAGGTGGCAAGAAACGGTTGGTGCCACGCACCCAAGAGGTGTCATCCCGGGCAATGGGGGTGTCGAAATGGGCCACCTGCATCAACCCGTGAACACCCGCATCGGTGCGCCCGGCGCACATCAGCTTGGGGCGGTCGTCCTGGGCGGTGAACAGGCCCAGGGCCTGTTCCACCTGATCCTGAACCGTGTTGCCACTCGGCTGGCTTTGCCAGCCGTCGTAGGGCGTTCCGCTGTAGCTGATGCCGAGTGCGATGCGCAAAGGGTTGTCCGACGCTGAAGACGAGGGTCAACCCAGGTCGGACAGGAATGCCGTGGCCTTGTCCTTGAGGCGACCCGTGGCTTGTTCCTGGACTTCCTCGGCCAACGAACGTGCACCTTCCATGTCGCCAATGGCCAGGAACTCGGCTGCCAAGGACAGCTTGGTTTCCAGCGGATCACCTTCAGGAATGTCTTCCAGCGGGGACACCGAGTCGCCCGGGTTCACCCCCAAGTCCAGGTCGTCCATGTTGAACGCCATCAGGTTGTCGTCGGGTGCAGGGGCCGGGGGCTCAATGCGTGCCGTCTGCTCCAGCGGGGACGGCGTGGGGGCTTCGACGGGCATGTCGAAGTCCAGCGACAGGTCGTCCAGCGAGATCTCCGCGGGCGGCTCCACCGGTGTGGGCGTCGGCTCTGCAGAAACCGAGGGCAGGTCCAGCGACAGGTCGTCAGCGTTCAATTCGAACGAGGGTGGAGGCGAGGGCTCCATGGCCACTGGCGGGGGCGCAGGCTCAAAGTCCAGCGAGGGCTCTGGGGTGGACTGCGCCGACGGTGCCTCGTCCAGTGAGAAGTCCAGGTCCAGGTCGATGTGGGAGGAGTCGGTCGCGTCGTCTTCTGGCGGCGGAGTGTTATCCAGCGGCACAAACGGCTGGGTGTTGGCCATGCCCGGAGGCTCGGGTTGGAAGCCCGTGGGCGTGTCTTGCAACGACGCAGGCTTGCCGCCGGGTTGGTACAGGGGGTTGGGTGGGTCCAGTTCCTGTCCCATGGTGCAGGCATGCTCCCATTCCGAGCCTTGGCCGCCGGTGAGGGCATAGACTTCGCAGGCCAGGATTTCAAAGGCTTTCGCATCTCGCCGCTTGGCGTAGATTTCCAGCATCTTGGCGTGAATGGCCACACGTTTGGGGTTGATGCGCAGGGCTTCTTTCAGGATTTCCTCGGCCTGCAGGTCTCGGCCATAGGCCAGGTAGACATCGGCCTCGGCCACTGGGTCCACGTCTCCGCCCGCATCCAACTGGCTGGGCGAATACATCATGGACGACCCTGTGGCCGCCGCTTCTGCGGTGTCCACGCTCTGCCCACCACTCGACCCAAAGAAGGAGTCGGGTTGCAGCTTGCTCTCAAGGTAGGAGCTGTCCACGTTGGAGTTCTTGCGGCCTTGACGCCACCGATAGCCGACCCAGCCCAACAGCCCGGCCACCACCAGACCCGCCGCCGGCAGGGTGAGCGGGTTGTCCAGCAACTCGGACATCAAGTCGGGTTCAGCGGCGGTGGGCGTGGGGGCCGGTGGGTTGGCCGGTGCGGGGGGCGCTGCGGCAGGCGTCGCCTCGGCGGTCGGCTGCTGTGCAGCGGCAGGGGCTGGAGCTTCGGCCGGCGCAGGGGCTGGCGGTGGTGGTGCCTCAGCAGGGGTCGGAGCCGCAGCGGGAGCGGGAGCAGGAGCGGGAGCAGGAGCAGGAGCAGGAGCGGGAGCAGGAGCAGGAGCAGGAGCCGGGGCCGGAGGTGCGACGGGAGCGGGTGCAGGTGCAGGTGCTGCCGAGATCTTGTTCAGATCGGCCAGGTTGCGTTTCAGTTCGGCTTCACGGGCTGCATTGGCCTGGGCCTGGCGGGCTTGGGCAATCTGTTCTTCGTTCTTGGCAGCCTCTTTGGAGGCTGCGGCACCCTTGGTCAGCTTGAGTTGGTCGGCGGGCTGTGCGGAAGGCTTGGTCTCCGTCACTTCGGCTTGGATCTTGCCGCTGGCCTTTCGCTGTCCATCGTCTGTGGGGGTCGCGGGTGCGGCCGCCACGCTGCGGGCCAGGCGCTGGCGGAACTGACCAAAGTCTTTGCTTTGCGCCTGGATGGTTCGCCGAGCTTCGTCGGCGTCGGTCTGGTTGGCGGTGGCTTCGTCAGGCATGTCGATGACAGCGCCGGTCCGAACCCGGTTCACGTTGCCACCAATGAACGCATCCGGGTTGTGGCGAAGCATGGCCACCAACATTTGGTCCAACGTCACACCGGCCGGTTTGTTGGCGCTGGCGATTCGGCCTGCGGTGTCCCCTGCTTGCACGGTGACCGATGTGTTTTTGGTTGCTGGGGCCGCGGCGGCTTTTGTGGTGGCCGTTGCCTTGTTTTTGGCGGCAGCAGTCTTGCGATCCGCTTTGGTCGATCCGCCGGACGCAGGGGGCGGTGTCACCGCTTCGACGCTGGGCGTCACCGTGGCCGCAGGTGCAGGCGTGGGTGCCGGGACGGGGGTTGCCGAGGCAGAGGGGGCCACCGAAGGCACCACCACGGGGGTGGCAGGGGCTGGGGTGGCCGCCCTCATGTTGGGGGGATCAAACAGCATCGTGTAATCCCGCACGATGCGTCCCGCGGACCAGCTGGCTTCCAGGATGAGGTCCACGTAGGGTTCGTTGACGGTGCGCCCACCTTGGATGCGCAGGTAGCTGCGCCCGTCTGCACGGCGCATCAGTCGGATGTCTGCACCCGCAAGTGCGGCGTTGAAGTCGGCCCCTGCACTGCGATACGCATCGGGGGAAGCCGTCACCACCTTCAAGGAGCTGGCTTCGGCTTCGGTGATCTGAGGAACATCGATTTCGGCCACCAGGGGTTCACCCAGCGCAGAAAGCACGTTCAGTTTGCCCAAGGACAGTGCATGGGCCGGGGTGCTGCACCACGCGGCGGTCATCACGGCCACGGCAACCGCCACTGCCCGTGCACGCAGGCCATGACCATTGCCGGAGAGGGACCTGGGCAGATGAAGGTGGGAAGAAGCGGTAGCGAAAGGATGCGACACAAAAAACCTCGACGTGAAAGGCCGGATTTCGACCATAGCATCAACGAATTACGCTGACAAGCTGGTGCTCAGCCCGAGGTTCCGAGGGGCAAGTCTCGGGGCCAAACAAGGGTTCAACCGTTGTCTGACTGCAACGATGGGGCATGCAAAAAGGGGGGCTTGAGCCCCCTTGTTGGGTGGTAACCAGGCTTCATGCATCCAGCAGGATGCGCAGCATGCGGCGCAGCGGTTCGGCAGCGCCCCACAGCAGTTGGTCGCCAATGGTGAATGCACCCACGTACTCGGGGCCCATGGCCATCTTGCGGATGCGCCCCACTGGGATGGTCAGCGTGCCGGTGGTGGCCACGGGTGTCAGGTCCTGGATGGTGGCTTCGCGGGTGTTGGGCACCACCTTCACCCACTCGTTGTCGGCGGCGATCATGGCCTCGATGTCGGCCACGGGCACGTCCTTCTTGAGCTTGAAGGTCAGCGCCTGGCTGTGGCAGCGCATGGCACCGATGCGCACGCAGAAGCCATCCACCGGAACGGCGGCGGAGCCGAAGCCTTCGCCCTGGCCCAGGATCTTGTTGGTCTCGGCCATGCCCTTCCACTCTTCGCGGCTGGTGCCGTTGCCCAGGTCCTTGTCGATCCAGGGGATGAGCGAGCCGCCCAGTGGCACGCCGAAGTTGGCGGTTTCGGTGGCCGACAGGCTGCGTTGCTTGGCGATGACCTTGCGGTCGATTTCCAGGATGGCGCTCTTGGGGTCATCGAGCAGGGCCTTGACCTCGGCGTTCAGGGTGCCGAACTGGGTCAGCAGCTCGCGCATGTGCTGGGCGCCGCCACCGGAGGCGGCCTGGTAGGTCTGGGTGCTCATCCACTCCACCAGACCGGCCTTGTACAGCGCTCCCACACCCATCAGCATGCAGCTGACGGTGCAGTTGCCACCCACCCAGTTGTTGCCACCGTGTGCCAGGGCGGTCTTGATGACGGGCAGGTTGACGGGGTCGAGGACGATGACCGCATCGTCCTTCATGCGCAGGGTGGAGGCTGCGTCGATCCAGTGGCCGTTCCAGCCTGCAGCGCGCAGCTTGGGGAACACCTCGGTGGTGTAGTCGCCGCCTTGGGCGGTGATGATGATGTCGCAGCGCTTGAGCGCGTCGATGTTGTAGGCGTCCTGCAGCTTGGTTTCGTTCTTGGCCACGGCAGGGGCCTGGCCGCCTGCGTTGGATGTGGAGAAGAACACCGGCTCGATCAGGGCGAAGTCGCCTTCGGCCTGCATGCGATCCATCAACACCGAGCCGACCATGCCGCGCCAGCCGACCAAACCCACCAACTTGCTCATTTCAAACGCCCTTTCAGTTTAAGAAAAACAGTGCCAGACCTGACTGTTTGCCCGGCTCGTCTGGCCGGGGAGGGCGCACGACGAACCAGGCTGGATCAGCCTTTAATGGTCGTGGTCTTGGTGAAGCTTGCGCGCGCAGCCAAACCTGCCAGGGCGGCAGGTGCGGGGTTCAGGGTGAACGGGTGGGCGGCAAACATGGGCATGGAGTATAACGGGCCGACCCTTGGGGCTGGCTGACGCCCCGTTTTCATTGTTTTGCGATTCGATCCATGGCCAAATCTTCCATCGTTGTGGCGGCTGTTGCCGTTGCGGTGACCGCCGCTGCCTTTTTGCTCAACCCCTCTGCCGAGAAACACCGCGACACCATCAAGGCCGCCGTGTCCGAGCGCAGCCCCCTGGCGGGTGCCCTGGGTCTGGGGGCCTTGGCCGCCTTCACCTCCACCTACCACCCGCTGGGCGTGGCGTCGTACACCACGGTGAACGACCGCGTGGTGTCGGTGGGGGCGCTGGGGGTGGTGCTGGTGATGGAGCCTTCCACCAGCAAGTGAGGGTGGGCGGTGGGCTCAGCCCGCGGTCAGCAGGTACGCCAGTTCGGTGTCGCTGAAACCGGCCTGTTTGCGGGCCGCCTCGTTGAACGGGGGCTTGAGCCGTGGCGCGGCATGCACCCGCACCAGGTGGCGGTAATGCGCCACGGGGTCCAGCCCCTGGCGCTCGCACAGCCAGCCGTACCAGCGGTTGCCAATGGCCACGTGGCCCACCTCGTCGCGCAGGATGATGTCGAGCGCGTCGCACAGGGCTTGCGCGTCGGAGGCGCCTGCTCCGCCTTGCGCCGCCACCTTGCGCAGCTTGGCCTGGATGAGCGGGGTGGCGTCCAGACCCCGGGCTTCCAGGGTGCGGGGCACCAGCGCCATGCGGGCGGTCACGTCGTGGGCGGTTTTTTCACACATGGCCCACAGGCCATCGTGGGCGTCAAAACTGCCGTAAGCCCATTGCTGGCCCTGTGGGCCGCGCAAATCCAGCAGCAGCCTGTGCAGCAGGGAGAAGTGTTGCGCCTCTTCCGCCGCCACCTGCAACCAGTCGGCGTAAAACGCCGGGGGCATGTCGGCGAAACGCCAGACCGCGTCCAGCGCCAGGTTGATGGCGTTGAACTCGATGTGGCAAATGGCGTGCAACAGCGCTGCCCGACCTTCCACCGTGAACGGGGAGCGTGTGGGCACCTGGGCGGGGTCGATCAACCGAGGTACAGCCGGGCGACCCGGGAGGGCCTGGTCGGCAGGGCGCGGCGCGATGGCGGAAGGCTCCAGGGGCCACTGGCCTGCCTTGAAGGCGTCCACCAAGGCCAGGGTGTGCTGGCATTTTTCGGCCGGGTCCTGCAGGCACAGCACCCGCAAGGCCTGTGAGCGGACATCGGTCGGGGCGGGCGGCAACGGGGAGGTGGACGGGGTTGGCAAGGTCACGATCCCTACAATTCTAGGGATGAGCATTTACCAACTCGACGACATCGCCCCCGCGGTGGACCCCACGGCCTGGGTGGCCGACAGCGCCCAGGTCATGGGCAACGTTCACCTGGCCGCCCACGCCAACGTGTGGTTTGGCACCGTGATCCGGGGGGACAACGAACCCATCCACATCGGCGAAGGCAGCAACATCCAGGACGGCAGCGTGCTGCACTCCGACCACGGCAAACCCCTCACGGTGGGCCAACACGTGACGGTGGGCCACGGCGTGATGCTGCACGGCTGCACGGTGGGCGACGAGACGCTGATCGGCATTGGTGCTGTGGTGCTGAACGGTGCCGTCATCGGCAAGAACTGCCTGGTGGGCGCAGGGTCGCTGGTGACCGAAGGCAAGGTGTTCCCTGACGGCAGCATGATCGTCGGCAGCCCCGCCCGCGTGGTGCGCCAGCTCACGCCCGAGCAAATGGAAGGGCTGCGCCAGAGTGCACGGCATTACATCGACAACGCCCGTCGCTTTCAGACGGGCCTGAAGAAGGTGGGCTGATGTCCGAGTTGCACAAATTCATTTTCGAAGGTCGGCCCGTGCGCGGGATGCTGGTGCGCCTGACCGATGCCTGGCAAGACATGCTGTCGCGCCGCCAGGAGGCCGGGGGCTATCCTCAGGCCGTGACCGAGTTGCTGGGTCAGATGACCGCCGCGGCCACGCTGATGCAGGCCAACATCAAGTTCGACGGTGCCCTGCTGCTGCAGGTGCAGGGCGACGGGCCGGTCAAGCTTGCGGTGGCCGAGGTCAATGCCGACCTGACCCTGCGCGCCACCGCCAAGGTGGTGGGGGAGGTGGCCCACGGCCCCCTGGTGGGCAATGTGCCTCGCCAGACCGACGCCGCCAACGCCGCCGAGGGCGAGGCCGCCGTGCAGCCCGTGCCGCTGAGCGACCTGGTCAACGTCAACAACCAGGGCCGCTGTGCCATCACCTTGGACCCCAAGGGGCGCAAGCCGGGGCAACAGCCTTACCAGGGCATCGTGCCGCTGTTCGGCGACCGTCACGAGAAGCTGGAAAAACTCAGCGACGTGATCGAGCACTACATGCTGCAAAGCGAACAGCTGGACACCCGGCTGGTGCTGGCCGCCAACGACCAGGTGGCCGCCGGGCTGCTGATCCAGCGCCTGCCCTTGCAGGGCGAGGCCAACTTGGCCGGAAGTGGCGTGGTGCGCAGCGACGAGGACCACATCGGCCGCAACGAGGACTACAACCGCATCGCCATCCTGGCGGCCAGCCTCCAGCCCGACGAGCTGCTGACCCTGGACGCCGACACCATCCTGCACCGCCTGTTCTGGGAAGAAGACCTGCGCCGCTTCGAGCCCCTGCAAGGTGAGCAAGGCCCCCGGTTTGCCTGCACCTGTTCGCGGGAACGGGTGGGCAACATGCTGCGCAGCCTGGGCGTGGAGGAAATTGAGTCGGTGCTGGCCGAGCAAGGCCTGGTGTCGGTGGGCTGCGAGTTCTGCGGGGCGCAATACAGCTTCGACCCAGTGGATGCCGCGCAGCTGTTCACCCAGGCGGTGGTGTCTCCCCCCGTCAGCACCGACCCGCAATGAGCTGGCGGAACAGCCGGTGTTCACACTCGGCGTTTCCGCAGTTTTCGCACATCGGTTTGAATTGAAGGCTTTTTATCCTTCTGGCGCTTTCAGAATAAGCGTGAGCAGCTATTTTTTTAATAGCGTTTGCGGCGGGATGCCCTGACCCCAGGCGACCCAGCAAGGTCTGCCAAGCCGCCTGCTCCCGGTCTGAGCCTTCGCCGTAGATGGTGTGCACCGGGGTGGCTTGGCGTGCCAGGGCCTGCCGAAGGGCGTTGTCCTGGTCGGTGTGGGTGGCGCATGGCGGCAGGTCCAGCCCCATCAGCAGCAGCAGCGACGGGGTGGTGGGCAGGCTGAAGGGCGGCAGGCCGAGCGGGGTGGGGATGTCGATCACCACCCAGCCTTGGGCGCCTGCGGTCTGCATGCCCTGGGCCGTGGCCAGGGTCAACGTGTGGGCCGCGGCCTGGCATTCGGCGAGGGACGGCGGCTCATCCGGGTTGGGGTGGCGGGGGCTCAGCAGGTCGGCCACCAGGACCACGGGGCCCACCTGGGCCTGTTCCAGTCCACGGGCCAAGGCCTGGGCGAGGGTGGTCTTGCCGGTGTGTCGGGCACCCAGCAGGGCAATGCAGAAACTCACGGGCCGCGCGGGCGCTCAGGGTTGGGTGGCCGCCGGGGCCGGGTTGCGCACCACCTGCACAAACAGCTCGTTGGGCTTGACCATGCCCAGCTCAGCGCGGGCGCGCTCTTCGATGATTTCCAGGCCCTCGCGCAGGTCCCGGATTTCGTTGGCCAGCTGGTCGTTGCGCCACTGCGCCTGCTGGTTGGCGGCCTGCTGGTGCGCCAACGCCTGCTTCATCTGGGCCACCTGGGTCACGCTGCCGCGACCCAGCCACAGCTGTGCGTGCACCAGCCCCAGCAGGGCCAGCAGCAGCAGGGTGACGAGTCGGGCAGCCACAGGTGAAACCGCTTACTTCAGGTTGTAAAAGGCGGCACGGCCGGGGTAGACGGCGATGTCACCCAGGTCTTCTTCGATGCGCAGCAGCTGGTTGTACTTGGCCATGCGGTCGGAACGGCTCAAGCTGCCGGTCTTGATTTGGCCTGCGTTCAGGCCCACGGCGATGTCGGCAATGGTGTTGTCCTCGGTTTCGCCCGAACGGTGGCTGATGACGGCGGTGTACCCGGCGCGCTTGGCCATTTCGATGGCGGCGAAGGTTTCGGTCAGGGTGCCGATCTGGTTGATCTTGATGAGGATGGAGTTGGCAATGCTCTTCTCGATGCCTTCCTTCAGGATCTTGGTGTTGGTCACGAACAGGTCGTCACCCACCAGCTGCACCTTCTTGCCCAGGCGCTCGGTCAGCAGCTTCCAGCCGTCCCAGTCGCCTTCGGCCATGGCGTCTTCGATGCTGATGATGGGGTACTTGTCGACCCAGGTTTCCAGCATGTCGGTCCATTGCTGGGCGGACAGTTTCAGGCCGCCTTCGCCTTCCAGGACGTACTGGCCGTCCTTGTAGAACTCGCTGGCGGCGCAGTCCAGGCCCAGGGCGATCTGTTCACCGGCGGTGTAGCCGGCGTTGGCAATGGCGTCCAGGATCATCTGGATGGCGGCTTCGTGGCTGGGCACGTTGGGCGCAAAGCCCCCTTCGTCACCCACCGCAATGCTCATGCCCTTGTCGTGCATGATTTTCTTCAGGGCGTGGAACACCTCGGCCCCCCAGCGCAGCGCCTCGCGGAAGCTCGGGGCGCCCACGGGGATGATCATCAGCTCTTGCAGGTCCAGGTTGTTGTTGGCGTGCGCGCCACCGTTGACCACGTTCATCATGGGCACGGGCATCTGGCAGGCGCCGGAGCCGCCGAAGTAGCGGTACAGCGGCAGGCCGGACTCCTCGGCGGCGGCGCGGGCCACGGCCATGGAGACGGCCAACATGGCGTTGGCGCCCAGGCGGCTCTTGTTGTCGGTGCCGTCCAGGTCAATCAGGGTCTTGTCCAGGAAGGCTTGTTCGGAAGCGTCCAGGCCCAGCACGGCTTCGGAGATTTCGGTGTTGATGTGTTCCACGGCCTTGAGCACGCCCTTGCCCAGGTAGCGGCTCTTGTCGCCGTCGCGCAGTTCAATGGCTTCGCGGCTGCCGGTGGACGCGCCGGACGGCACGGCGGCACGGCCCATCACGCCGCTTTCCAGCAGCACGTCGCATTCGACGGTGGGGTTGCCGCGGCTGTCCAGCACTTCGCGGCCGACGATGTCTACGATTGCACTCATGGTTTCACTTTCTTCATCGAGATTGAAAAATCAGACCGGGGTGTCCACACCTTCGACCAGCACCATGTTGAAGTGGCTGGTGGCACCCGCGCGTTTGGCGCGGGCCTGGCGGTACATCTCGCCGTCGTAAAACGCCTTGGCGGCGTCGAAACTGGGGAAGCGCAGCAGGGCCATGCGCACGGGCTGCCAGTCGCCTTCCAGCACCTGGAACTGGCCGCCGCGCACCAGGTATTCACCCCCGGCGGCCTTGACCGCCGCGGGGGCCTCGGCCATGTACTGGCGGTACTGGTCCATGTCGGTGATGTTCATCTCGACGATCAGGTAGCCGGGTGCCATGGGGGAGGTCTCCGTGGAGGGTCAGGCGTTGAAATGGTTTTCCAGGAAGCCGCTGCGCTTGGTGGCCTGGTCCAGCGTGACCAGGGTTTCCAGCAGCGCCTTCATGTGCTGGAGCGGCACGGCGTTGGGGCCGTCGCTCCAGGCCTCGGCGGGCTTGGGGTGGCATTCCATGAACAGGCCCGCCACCCCCACGGCGGTGGCCGCGCGGGCCAGCACCGGCACCATCTCGCGGGCGCCGCCACTGACGGTGCCTTGGCCGCCCGGCTTTTGCACCGAGTGGGTCACGTCGAACACCACCGGGGCGCCACTGTGGCGCATTTCGGCCAGGCTGGTCATGTCGGCCACGAGGTTGTTGTAGCCAAAGCTCACGCCGCGTTCGCAGGCCAGGAAACGGTCTTCCGACAAGCCCACCTCGCGTGCGGCGGCGCGGGCCTTGTCGATCACGTTCTTCATGTCCCACGGGGCCAGGAACTGCCCCTTCTTGATGTTGACCGGCTTGCCGCTTTGCGCCACGGCGCGGATGAAGTCGGTCTGGCGGCACAGGAAGGCCGGTGTCTGCAGCACATCGACCACGCTGGCCACCTCGGCCACCTGGGCGGCCTCGTGCACGTCGGTCAGCACGGGCAGTCCGGTCTGGCGGCGCACTTCGTCCAGGATGTTCAGGCCGCTGTCCAGGCCCACGCCGCGCTGGCTGGTGCCGGACGAGCGGTTGGCCTTGTCGAACGAACCTTTGTAGATCAGCGGGATGCCCAGCGCAGAGCAGGCTTCCTTGAGTTGGCCCGCCACGTCGAGCGACATTTGCAGCCCCTCGATGGAGCAGGTGCCCGCGATCAGGAAAAAGGGCCGATCCAGCCCGACGTCAAAGCCGCAGAGCTTCATGCACTGACCTTTGCCGACGCGCCCTGGTGGTTCAACGCCGCCTTGACGAAGGCGTTGAACAGCGGGTGGCCGTCCCACGGTGTGGACTTGAACTCGGGGTGGAACTGCACACCCATGAACCAAGGGTGGGCCGACTGGGGCAGCTCGACAATTTCGGTGAGCTGCTCGCGCTGGGTCAGCGCGGAAATCACCAGTCCGGCCTGACGCAGCTGGTCCAGGTAGGCCACGTTGGCTTCGTAACGGTGGCGGTGGCGTTCGGTCACCACGGGGCCGTAGATGCTGTGGGCCAGGGTGCCCGGGGCCACGTCGGAACTCTGGGCGCCCAGGCGCATGGTGCCGCCCAGGTCGGAGTGTTCGTCGCGGGTCTTGATGGTGCCGTCGGCGTCTTTCCACTCGGTGATGAGGGCGATGACCGGCTGCGGTCCCTCGGGCTCGAACTCCGTGGAATTGGCCTGCTTCAGTCCGGCCACATGGCGGGCGAATTCAATGGTGGCCACCTGCATGCCCAGGCAGATGCCCAGGTAGGGCACCTTCTGTTCGCGGGCGAACTGGGCGGCCTTGATCTTGCCTTCCACGCCCCGCTTGCCAAAGCCGCCGGGCACCAGGATGGCGTCAAAGCGGGCCAGCTGCTCGACCGATTCGGACTCCAGGTTCTCGGAGTCGATGTAGGTGATGTTGACCTTGGCATGGTTCTTCATGCCAGCGTGGCGCAGCGCCTCGTTGAGCGACTTGTAGCTGTCCGACAGGTCCACGTACTTGCCCACCATGGCAATGTCCACCTGGGCTTGCGGGTGCAACACCTCGTGCACCAGGTCGTCCCAGCGCTTGAGGTTGGCGGGCGGCGTGTTCAGGCGCAGCTTGTCGCAGATCAGGCCGTCCAGGCCCTGTTCGTGCAGCACGCGGGGCACCTTGTAGATGGTGTCCACGTCGGGCATGGAGATCACGCCCCATTGCGCCACGTTGGTGAACAGGCTGATCTTTTCGCGCTCGTCGTCGGGAATGGCCCGGTCGGCGCGGCACAGCAGCGCGTCGGGCTGGATGCCGATTTCGCGCAGCTTCTGCACCGTGTGCTGGGTGGGCTTGGTCTTGAGTTCGCCCGCGGCGGCGATGTAGGGCACGTAGGTCAGGTGCACAAAGGCCGACTGGTTGGGGCCCAGCTTCAGGCTGAGCTGGCGCACGGCTTCCACAAAGGGCAGCGATTCGATGTCGCCCACCGTGCCGCCGATTTCAACGATGGCCACGTCCACCGCGTCATCGGTGCCATAACCGGCCCCGCGCTTGACGAAATCCTGGATTTCGTTGGTGACGTGGGGGATGACCTGCACGGTCTTGCCCAGGTAGTCGCCGCGGCGCTCTTTTTCGAGCACGCTTTTGTAGATCTGGCCGGTGGTGAAGTTGTTGGCCTTTTTCATGCGCGTTTCAATGAAACGCTCGTAATGGCCCAGGTCGAGGTCGGTCTCGGCCCCATCGTCGGTCACAAACACTTCGCCGTGCTGAAAGGGCGACATGGTGCCCGGATCGACGTTGAGGTAGGGATCGAGTTTGATGAGGGTGACTTTGAGGCCGCGCGACTCAAGCAGCGCAGCCAGGGATGCAGAAGCGATGCCCTTGCCCAGCGAAGACACCACACCGCCGGTGACGAAGACAAATTTGGTCATGTCGTGGGTCCGGACGCAGCACGTCCGTGGAGGTGGAAACGCCGATTATAAAAGCCGGGCCGGAGCCCCCGTTGTTTAATACCCGGCCATGAACGCAGCATCCACTTCCCCCTCCGTGACCGCAGCCCCTGTTGTGCAGGGCGATCTGGCCGGTCGTCACATCGTGCTGGGCTTGTCGGGCGGCATTGCCTGCTACAAGGCCGCCGAGTTGTGCCGGGCGCTGGTCAAGGCCGGGGCCACCGTGCAGGTGGTCATGACCGAGGCGGCCACCCAGTTCATCACCCCGGTGACGATGCAGGCGCTGTCGGGGCGGCCCGTGTTCAGCTCGCAGTGGGACGGGCGCGACGCCGCCGGCGTGGGCAACAACATGGCCCACATCAACCTCACCCGCGAGGCCGACGCCATCGTGGTCGCCCCGGCCAGCGCCGACTTCCTCAAGAAGCTGGTGCACGGCGGGGCTGACGACCTGCTGAGCCTGATGTGCCTGGCCCGCCCGCTGGAGCGCGTGCCACTGATCGTGGCCCCGGCCATGAACCGCGAGATGTGGGCCAACCCCGCCACCCAGCGCAACGTGGCCCAGCTGCGGGCCGATGGCGTGCACGTGCTGGACGTGGGGCAGGGCGAACAAGCCTGCGGCGAGGTCGGCGATGGCCGCATGCTGGAGGCCGACGAACTGCTGTACGACCTGATCCGCTTCTTCACGCCCAAGGTGCTGGAAGGCCAGCATGTGGTGGTGACCGCCGGGCCCACCTACGAAGCCATCGACCCGGTGCGCGGCATCACCAACCTCTCCAGCGGCAAGATGGGTTTTGCGATTGCCCGCGCCGCCCACGAGGCGGGTGCCCGCGTCACCCTGGTGGCCGGGCCGGTGGGCTTGAGCACCCCACGGGGCGTGTTGCGGATCGACGTGAAATCGGCAGAAAACATGCTGCTCGCGCTGGATCTGCATGCCGAGGATGCCACCATTTTGGTAGCGGCTGCCGCCGTGGCCGACTGGCGGCCCGCCACCGCCGCCACGCAAAAGATCAAGAAGGACGGCAGCGGCCAGACCCCGGCGCTGACCTTTGTCGAAAACCCCGACCTCCTGGCCCAAATGGCCACCAGCGAAGCCGCCCAGCAACGCCAACTGTTCTGCGTGGGGTTTGCCGCCGAAAGCCACGACCTGCTGGCCCACGCCCAGGCCAAACGCGCCCGCAAGGGCGTGCCGCTGCTGGTGGGCAACATCGGCCCGGCCACTTTCGGGCAAGACCACAACGCCTTGTTGCTGGTGGACGAACACGGCACCCTGTCCATGCCCAGCAACACCAAACTGGCGCTGGCGCGGCAGCTGGTGGCGGAAATCGCCCGCCGCCGGGCCGCCTGGGCGGCAGAAGCGCGTTGACCCCGTCCCCATCCCCTGCGAAAGGGGGATGGATTTACAAGAAAAATAAGCCTCTGGCGCTTTTTCTGTAAGCGTGAGTGGCTACTGATTTTGTAGTGATCAAGGGGCCGGGCTTCAGCCGGGCAGCCGGTACACCAGCACCTTCAGCGCCCGTTCGGGGTCGATGTCGGCAAACACCGCGGGGTTGGGCAGGCGTTGCACAAACTGCAATTCGGGTGCTTGCTCCCGCATTTGGCGGTGCAGGAACTCGGCGTCCAGCTCGGGCGCGTTCAGGCACAGCAGGGCGTGTCCGCCAGGCATCAGCAAATCGGGCAGGCGGCGCACCAGGCGGGCGTAGTCCTTGGTGGCCACAAAGCTGCCCTTCTGGTGGCTGGGCGGGTCCAGCACCACCAGCTCGTAAGGCCCCAGGCGGGTGAGCTTGCCCCACGAGCTGAACACGTCGTGCGCCAGAAACCGCGCCCGGCCTGCCAGCCCGTTGCGGGCGTGGTTGAGCTGCCCGGTGGCCAGCGCCCCACTGGCCATGTCCACGTTCACCACCTCGGTGGCCCCGCCTTGCAAGGCCGCGATGGAAAAACCGCAGGTGTAGGCAAACAGGTTGAGCACCTTGAACCGCGGGGGCCGGGTGTGCCCGGCGGCCTGGTGCTCGGCCAGGTGTTGTTCGGCCCGCTGGCGCACCCAGCGGCGGCCCTCGGCCATGTCGAGGAACAGGCCGTGGTTCTGGCCCCGCAGCACGTGCACGGTGTAGCGGGCACCGTCTTCGTGCACCTCATGGGGCTCGGGCACCTGCCCGGCCATCAGCTGGGTGTGGGCCTTGCCGGGTTGGCTGCGGTCCTGGAACACCCAGTTCAGGTGCCGCTGGGGCCACAGCGTGGCGTGGCGGGCGGCCAAGGCCTCACCCACGGCGGCCAGGTCGACTTCGGCCACCGGGGCAAAGGCGGTCAGCACCCACACGGGGGCGTACCAGTCCAGCGTCAGGTGTTCGCACCCGGGGTGCAGGCCGCCGCGGCCATGGAACAGGCGCTCGGCCTCGGTGGTGGGTTGGGCGGTGGAGAGGGTGTGGAGCAGGGCTTGCATGGGCGGCGATGGTGCCACGCGTCATTCGCGGTCGCAGTTGGCGGCCTGCATGCCCTGACCAAACGGGGAGTCGTGCAGCTCGGTCATGCGGCTCGACTGTCGCTTGCGCATGCAGTAACGGCCCCAGGGGGTGCGCACTTCGGCCTGGGCCAGGGTGTCGCCGCGCCGTTCCCGCACGCTCACCACGCCGGTGACGCTGGGGTGTGCGGGGGCCAGGGGGGCCGCGGCGGCCTGTTGGGCTGCCGTGGGTTCGGGGGCCACCGGTCCTACGGGGGCTGAGCCACGCACCGCTCCGAGCCCCGGCCCCAGCGGGCCGTGGGACGAAGCGGTCCAACGCCCGGACTGAGAGGCATGGCGCGGCAGGTCCAGGTCCAGCGGGTGTTGGGGTGGCGGGGGAGGGGCATCGGCAGGCGGTGCTGCGGTGAACGCGGTGGCCGGGCTGGCCTGTGCCGTGGCCGGTGCGGGCGTGCGTGCGCGCTCGGGGGCCAATGCCACCGGGGCTCGCGCGCTCGCGCTGGGAGCTGTGCGGGCGGGCGGGGCCGTGGGCTCCACGGCGGGGGCAGGCAACAGCACCGCATGCAGGGTGCGCGGGGGCGTGGCTTCGGGGGCCAGGGGCGTGGGCCGGTGGAACGCGGGCCACCACCCCAGCACGGCAACGTGGGCCAGCACCGAGGCCACCACCGCCCAGGTGGCGGTGTGTCGGGGGCTCATGGCGGGGTGGGGTGGCTGGGGTCGATGGCCGGACCCGATGAGGGGGCTGGCTCGGGCTCGGGGCCGGGTTCGCTGGTCAGCAGGTCGCCGGGCTGGCAGTCCAGCGCCTCGCAGATTTTTTGCAGGGTGTCGAAGCGCACCCCGCGCACCTTGCCGCTTTTGAGCAGCGACAGGTTCTGCTCGGTGATGCCCACCCGCGCCGCCAGGTCGCGCGAGCGCATCTTGCGCCGGGCCAGCATCACGTCCAGGGTCACGACGATGGGCATGGTCAGACGAACTCCTGGTTTTCCTGGGCGATGCGGGCGGCCTCCACCATCACACTGGCCAGCAGCACGATGAGGGTGCCGAACAGCAGCACGGTGTAGTTCTCGAAGTTGACCGACAGCGCCAGGATGCGGTGGCCCGGCGGGTTGTGCAGCGTGAGCGCCAGTGCCCCCAGCGTGGGGGTGAGGGTTTGCAAGGCCCCCATGCCCGTGAGCCACAGGCCCACGCTGCGCAGCAGGCGGGCGGCATTCAGGTCGAACAACGCGCCTTGCCGGTAATGCGCCAGCAGGCGACGCAGCTGCCACAGCCCGGCCAAACCCAGCGGGCCGGGCAGCAGCAGGGCGGTGCGGGTCAGCCACAAGCTGTCAGGGGGGAGGTGGGTGGGCAGGTGTTCGGGGGCCACGCGCCATTGGAACGACGCCAGGGCCAGCAGCCAGGGCTCACTCATCCACCAAGGGCTGGCGAGCAGGGCGGCCAGGCCCAGCAGGCCGCCCAGCGTGACAAACACATGCAGCCTGCGGGCCAGCCGCACCGCGGGGGTGTGCGGGCCACCCTCCAAGCCATGAATTTCGTGGTTCATGGGTTGGAGTTTATTGTTTTACGTTAAAAAATAAAACAATGGGGTGAAAAATAAGGCGCTTCAGTCGCGGCGGCCCAGCAGCAGGTACTCCATCAGGGCCTTT
Organism: Hydrogenophaga soli; assembly: GCF_054777695.1. NCBI lineage: Bacteria > Pseudomonadati > Pseudomonadota > Betaproteobacteria > Burkholderiales > Comamonadaceae > Hydrogenophaga > Hydrogenophaga soli. Next base: position 78,748 of record NZ_BAAHAK010000013.1, read on the forward strand.
TGCACGTGCATGCGGTTTTCGGCTTCGTCCCACACCACGCTTTGCGGGCCGTCGATCACCTCGGCGGTGACTTCCTCACCGCGGTGGGCGGGCAGGCAGTGCATGAACAGGGCGTCGGGCTTGGCCACGGCCATCATCTCGGTGTTGACGCACCAGTCGGCAAAGGCGGCGCGGCGCACCTCGTTTTCGGCCTCGTAGCCCATGCTGGTCCACACGTCGGTGGTGACCAGGTCGGCACCGCGGCAGGCGTCCAGCGGGTTGCTGAAAATTTTGTAGCACGCTGCGCTTGATACACCTGCGACAGAGGGCTGAACTTCGTAGCCTTTGGGGGTGCTGATGTGCACCGTGAAGCCCAGCAGCTCAGCCGCTTGCAGCCAGGTGTTGGCCATGTTGTTGCCGTCGCCCACCCAGGTGACCACCTTGCCACGGATGGCATCCAGCGGCTGGCCGCTGGCGGCGGGACGGTGCTCGACCAGGGTGAACAGGTCGGCCAGGATCTGGCAGGGGTGGTACTCGTTGGTCAGGCCGTTGATGACCGGCACGCGAGAGTGGGCGGCAAAACGCTCGATCTTGCTTTGCTCGAAGGTGCGGATCATCACCAGGTCCACCATGCGGCTGATGACCTTGGCACTGTCTTCAATGGGTTCGGAGCGGCCCAGCTGGCTGTCGCCCGTGGTCAGGTGGACCACGCTGCCGCCCATCTGGTACATGCCGGCCTCGAAGCTCACGCGGGTGCGGGTGCTGGCCTTTTCGAAAATCATGGCCAGCGTGCGGTCGGGGTCGGCAAACGGCTGGTACTTTTCAACCGCCTTGAACTTGTGCTTGATGAAGGCCGAGCGTGCCAGCAGGTAGCCGTATTCGTCGGCGTTCAGGTCCTTGAACTGCAGGTAGTGTTTCATGGGCTCAGTGGGTGCGAAGGTGGGGGTCACGCCTGTTCGGCCAGGAAGGTCTTGATCAGCGGCACCAGGATGGCCACGATTTCGTCGGCCTCGGCCACGCTGAGGATGAGCGGGGGCACCAGGCGCACCACGCTGTCGGCGGTGACGGAAATCATCAGCCCCGCGTCGGCAGCACGCTGCAGCAGCACGCCGCAGGGGCGGTTCAGCTCCACGCCCAGCATCAGGCCCTGGCCACGCACGTCCTTCACGCCCTGGACGTTCATCAGCTGGGTGACCAGCGCGGTTTTCAGGTGGTTGCCCACTTGGACTGCGTTGGCCAGGAGGTCTTCTTCTTCCATGATGCGCAGCGTTTCCACCCCGGCGCGCATGGCCAGCGGGTTGCCGCCGAAGGTGGTGCCGTGGTTGCCCGGCTGGAAGATGTGGGCGGCCTTGGGACCGGCCACCACCGCGCCCACGGGCACGCCCGAGCCCAGGCCCTTGGCCAGGGGCATCACGTCGGGGACGATGCCGGCCCACTGGTGGGCAAACCACTTGCCGGTGCGGCCAATGCCGCATTGCACCTCGTCGATCATCAGCAGCCAGTCGCGTTCGTCGCAGATGGCGCGCAATTGCTGCATGAACTCCACCGTCATGGGGTGGATGCCGCCTTCACCCTGGATGGCCTCGAAAAACACCGCGGTGATGTTGGCATTGCCTTCGGTGGCCTTGCGCAGCGCAGCGATGTCGTTGCGCGGCACGCGCACAAAGCCTTCCACCAGCGGGCCGAACCCGGCGTGGATCTTGGGGTTGGCGGTGGCGCTCAGCGTGGCGATGCTGCGGCCATGGAAGGCCCCTTCAAACACCACCACCTCGGGGCGGGTGATACCCTTGTCGTGCCCGAACTTGCGCGCCAGCTTCAGCGCGGCCTCGTTGGCCTCCAGCCCGGTGGAGCAGAAGAACACGTTGGTCATGCCCGACAGCTCGACCAGCTTGGCCGCCAGCTGCTCCTGGCCGGGCACGTGGTAGTAGTTGCTGCTGTGGATGAGCTTGCCCACCTGGTCTTGCAGGGCCGCCACCAGCTTGGGGTGGGCATGGCCCAAGGTGTTGACGGCGATGCCGCCCAGGCCGTCCAGGTAGGCCTTGCCGTTCGTGTCCCAGACTCGGCAGCCTCGGCCATGGGAGAGCGCCAAGGGCAGGCGCCCGTAGGTGTTCATCACATGGGGAGATGCGGCGGCCGGTGCTGCGGCAGGGGCGGTCATGGCAAGTTCCAATCTGTAAAAAAGAAAGCGGCCCAACGAAGGTTGAGCCGTTGAAGTCTGATTTTAGGGCCACGGCATGACGCGGGGATTGCGCGGGCTGCGCCCGGGGCGTGCATGCCATGGCGGATCTATTGATAATCGTTGGCTGATATTTGAATATTCAGCAGGAGAAGTTTCATGCCCGGCCCCCAACCTGTGTCCCCCGTTCCCCACCCTGCAACCCCTGAGGTGTGCTCTCGTCGGCAGGCCTTGCGTCGTTTGGCCTGGGGGGCGTCGGGTGTGGCAGGCACCACGGCGCTGGGCGGGGCGCTGTCGCTGGTGCCCGAGGTGAGTGCCTTTGCGCAGCAGGTGCACGATTTCATGGCCGGGCCGTCGGTGGCTGACATCGCCCCTCAGCAGGTGTCGCCCCATGTGTGGATGGTCTACGCCAACGACGGTTTTCCCACAGCAGAGAACCAGGGAATGATGGCCAACCTGTTCTTCGTGGTCACTTCGCAAGGGGTGGTGGTGCTGGACAGTGGGGCGTCGCTGCAAATCGGGCAGATGGCCATCCGCATGATCAAGAAGGTCACCTCCAAACCCGTGGTGGCCGTGTTCAACAGCCACTACCACGGTGACCATTGGCTGGGCAACCATGCTTTTGCCGAAGCCTTCGGCAAAGACTTGCCCATTGTGGCCCTGCAAGGCACGGCCGATCAGATCAAGGGCCACGAGGGCAACCTGTGGCGCAGCCTGATGGAGCGCTGGACCAACCAGGCCACCCTGGGCACGCAGGTGGTGGCCCCCAACCGCGTCACCCGCCACGGAGAGGTGTTCAAGTTTGGCGATGTGACCCTCAAGATGCACCACCACGGCCAGGCGCACACCCCGTCGGACCTGTGCGTGGAGGTGGTGGAAGACCGGGTCACCCAGGTGGGCGACATTGCCATGGAAAACCGCATCGCCAACATCGACGATGGCTCGTACCCGGGCACCTTCAAGTACTACGACGCCTTGCGTCAGGCCGCGGGCGACCAGCTGTGGATGCCTGGCCACGGCATGCCCCGGCGCAACCTGCTGGACACCTACGGCACCTTCCTCAAGGGCATCTGGGAGCCCTGCGTGGAGGCCGTGAAAAACGACATTCCGCTGGAGAAGGCCAAGGACATGGTGCTGAAAGACCCCCGCGTGGCCGCACGCGCCAAGACCATGGCGGGCTTTGACAGCAACATTGGGAAGTACACCAGCCTGGCCTACCTGGAGGCCGAAAAGCTGGCGTTCTGACGCCACCCTCGGAGCGAGGGTTTTCGCGTCAGCCGTGGGTGTGCAACAGCTTGGCGTTGAGCACCGAGTGCGGGATTTTGAAGCGGTTGACCTGCTCGGCCAGGTGCTGCACCTGATCGTCCAGGTTCTTGGTGGCGGCGGCGGTTTCTTCCACCAGCGCCGCGTTCTGCTGCGTGACCTGGTCGATCTGGTGCACCGCATCGCCCACCTGTTGCACACCGGCCGACTGTTCCTGTGATGAATGGTCCACCGAGCCAATGGTTTCCAGCACCGCCGAGATGTGCTTGAGCGCCTCGGCCGCGGCCTGGCGTGCATGGGCGGCTTCGGTGTTGCCGGTTTCCATCTTGGCGGCGCTGTCCTCGATGATGCCCTTGATCTCCTGGGCCGACGACGCCGAGCGCTGGGCCAGCGCCCGCACCTCCGAGGCCACCACCGCAAAGCCTCGCCCTTGGTCCCCGGCACGGGCGGCTTCCACCGCGGCGTTGAGGGCCAGGATGTTGGTCTGGAAGGCGATGGAGTCGATCACGGTGACGATGTCGCGGATGCGCTGCGAGGCCACCTGAACCGCCTCCATGGTCTTGACCAGCCGGTCCAGCTGGCCATCCACCTCCTGGGTGGACTGGGTGGCCGAATGGGTCAGCTTCTGCGCCTCGCGGGTGGTCTCGGAGTTCTGCTGCACCGTGCTGACGATTTCCTCCATGGTGGCGGCGGTTTCCTCCAGGGCACTGGCCTGCTCCTCGGTGCGGCTGCTGAGGTCGGTGTTGGCCGTGGCAATCTGGCTGGAGGCCGAGGCCACCGCGTTGGTGCTTTGCTGGATGCGCATCAGCACGTGGGCCAGCTTTTCCCGCATGTGGTTCAGGTCTTCCATCACGTCGGTCAACTCGTTGTGGCCCTCGATGGCGATGTGGGCGGTCAAATCCCCCTGGGCCATGGTCTGGGCAAACGCCTTGGTGGCCCGCAACGGCTGCATGATGGAGGCGTACAGCTGCTGGGCGGCCACCAGGCTCAGAATCACGGAGATCACACCCAAGCTCACGTTGATCTGGACCCCGCGTGAGAGGTGGGCCTCGGTTTCGTCACCGCGTGCTTCGGCGGCCTGCTGTTCGGCTTTGGACAGCGCTTGCACGGGGCCGCTCAGGGCCTCGATGGCGGGCACCACCTGCGCACTGAGCAGGGCCTTGGCCGCGTCCTCCCCTTGCGTGTCCAAGGCGGCGGTGGTGGCGGCAAATGCGGTCACAAACGCCTGCCGCCTGGCCTTGGCCTCGTCCACCAGCGCTTTTTCCGTGGGTTGGGTGGTCAGCCGGGTCAGCTCGTCAAAGTAGCCGTCGATGTCTTGCCGGGTCTTGGCCATGCGCTGGCGAATGGCCGCCCGAAGGGAGGGGTCTACCACCAGCAACTCCATGGCGCTGCGTGCATTGTTTTGGGTGGCGCTGTCGATGGCCGCGGCCAGCTCCAGCTTGCGCATGTGCACATGCACCAGGGTGTCCAGCTCGGCTTCGGTGTTGTGGCCGACGCGGATCTCCAAGCCAATGATGAGGGCCATCAGCCCCAGCAACAGGGCGAAAGTGCCTGTCAGGCGAGCACGGATGGAAACGCGGTTGAGCAAAACTCCCATGAACTTCTCCCTGTTGAATGCGCGGTTTGCGCACAGTGTAGGGATTTCCTGATGTTTGTACTCAGGGAAAGCCTGGGGGGTTGGGCCTCAGGGCTTGAAGGTCCACCAGGGCAGCCAGCGGCTCATGGCCTGCACGGTGCCCGGCTGGTCGGGGGCGTAGCCCGGCAGGTGTTGCAGGGCGTCTTGCCACAGGGGGGACGCCAGCCACTGTCGCAGGGCCTGCAGGGCCGGGGTGTCCAGCGCGGTTTTCAGACACACCAGTTGGTAGCGCTCCTGCACCAGCGGCACAAAGTCCAGCCCCGCCGCCACCGCCGCCGATTGAGGTCCCAGCCCCACATCCGCCTGGCCCGAGGCCACGGCCTGGGCCACCGCCGCGTGCGACGGTTGGCATTGCTCGTAACCCCGCACCTGCTGGGTGGGCAGGCCCGCTTCGGCCAGCATGTCGTCCAGCAGCACCCGCGTGCCCGACCCCAAGGGCCGGTTGATCCAGCGCACTGTGGGGCGCACCGCATCGGCCAGTTGGTGAATGCCCAGCGGGTTTCCGGCGGCCACCATCAGGCCCATGGTGCGCAGGGCGAAACCCATGACCTTGTGCCGCCCGGGTTGCAGCAGCGGTTTGTAGGTGCGGGCCGTGAGTGTGTGCCGGTCGGGGTGCTGGCGGGTGTGGAACCCGGCGACGTGGCAGCGCCCCTCGTTGAGCGCACGGATGGCGTCCACGCTGCCGGTGAAGTGGATGTCGAGGTGCAGCCCGCCTTGCTGGCTGGCCAGGTCTTGCAGGCCCGACAGGGCGTCGTCGTGGCTGGCGTGCAGGGAGAGCACCAGGGTTTGGTCGTCAAACACCGTGGCCAGTGCCCGCTCCAGCTCGGCCTGCAGTGCTTCGATCTGCGGGGCCAGCCGGGCCTGGGCCAGGCGCTCGGCCCACAGCAGCTTGTCGGCAAACGGCGTGAGGCGGGCGGCCTGGCCGCGGTCCCACACAATGAGTTCGTGCCCCAGATCGACTTCCCACGCCTTGAGCTGACCCCACACATGCCGGTACGACAGGTTCAGCCGCCGGGCGGCGGCGGAAATGGAGCCTTCCTGACGCACGGCCAGCAGCAGGTCCAGCAAGGGGTTGTGCAGGCGCCGACTGCGCTCGGACGCGCGGGTCAGCTGGTACAGAAGTTCGACACGCGGAATGGCGGGCATGGCGGCAGGGCAAAAGGGGGCAGTGGCGCATTGTCCACGGACTGGCGGCGGGCCACGCTGTCTACACTTGGGAACGTGTCCGCCCGTGGCGGCACCCCTTGCATGGACGACTCATGAGCACCTCCCCTTCACCTTCGCCGCTCGACCTGTGGCGCTACCTGTTCCGCTGGACCTGGCTGGCGTGTGCGGTGGCCGTGCTGGCGGGGTCGGCGTCGGCCTTGTTCCTGTGGCTGCTGGACGTGGCCACCACCACCCGCTTGGCCAACCCCTGGCTGCTGGCCTTGCTGCCCGTGGCGGGGTTTGCCGTGGGGTGGCTGTACTGGCGCCTGGGGCAGCAGGTGGAGGCGGGCAACAACCTGCTGATCGACGAGATCCACGACCCCCAGAAGGTGGTGCCCCTGCGCATGGCCCCGCTGGTGTTGGCGGGAACGGTCGTTTCCCACCTGTTTGGTGCCTCGGTGGGGCGTGAGGGCACGGCGGTGCAAATGGGTGGGGCACTGGCGGACCAGCTCACCCACCTGTTCAGGGTCCCGCCGGTGGACCGTCGCATCGTCCTCATGGCGGGCATCAGCGCGGGTTTTTCGTCGGTGTTTGGCACGCCGCTGGCCGGGGCCATCTTCGGCCTGGAGGTGCTGGCCGTGGGGCGCATGCGCTACGACGCGCTGCTGCCCTGCGTGCTGGCGGCGGTGCTGGCCGACCAGGTGGGGCTGTGGTGGGGTGTGCACCACACCCACTACGCCATGGGGGCCTTGCCGCCCGTGGCCGGGTGGACCTTGCTGGCCGTGGCCGTGGCCGGGGCCTTGTTCGGCCTGACGGGCAAGCTGTTTGCCCAAGGCACCCACGCCCTGGCCGCTTGGGTCAAGGCCCGGGTGGCCTACGCCCCCATGCGCCCTTTCCTGGGTGGGGTGGTGGTGGCTGGGGCGGCGTGGGCCTTGGGCGCGGACCGATACCTGGGCCTGGGCATTCCCACCCTCGTGGAGGCCTTCCAGCAGCCCGTGGCGCCGTGGGACTTTGCGGGCAAGATGGCCTTCACCATCGCCTCGTTGGGCAGTGGTTTCAAAGGGGGCGAGGTCACGCCGCTGTTCTACATCGGGGCCACGCTGGGCAACGCCCTGGCCCCGGTGTTGAACCTGCCCTTCCCGCTGCTGGCCGGGCTGGGCTTTGTGGCCGTGTTTGCCGGGGCCGCCAACACCCCCATCGCGTCCACGCTGATGGCCATGGAGCTGTTTGGGGCCGAGGTGGGGGTGTTTGCCGCCTTGGCCTGTGTGGTCAGCTACCTGTTCTCCGGGCATGCCAGCATCTACCGTGCGCAACGCCGGGAGCAGGGCAAGTGGTGACGTATGTCCAAGCCTTCATACCGTGGCAGTACTGACTTCGGGCCCCCCACCCGAGCCCTATGATTGACCGCCACCGCCGCGGTGGCTCGATTCACAGGACGTTCTCCATTCCATGGGCAGTTTTGCCGAAAGCCTCCAAAGCGCGTTGCAGTTGCTGAGCTCGGGTGACCCCATGCTGTGGGCCATCGTGCGCCGGTCGCTGGCCGTCAGCGCCGCCGCCTGTGCGCTGGCGCTGGCCTTGGGTGTGGCGCTGGGCGGCTGCCTGGCGGTGGGGCGGTTTCGCGGGCGTGCGCTGGTGCTGGTGGGCCTGAACACGCTGCTGGCCCTGCCTTCGGTGGTGGTGGGCCTGGTGGTGTACCTGCTGCTGTCGCGCACCGGTCCGCTGGGTTTCCTGGGCTGGATGTTCAGCTTTCCGGCCATGGTGATGGCGCAGACGGTGCTGGTGCTGCCCGTGGTGGCCGCGCTGACGCGCCAGACCGTGGAAGACGCCGACCGTGCCCATGGCGAGCAATGGCAGTCGCTGGGGGCCACCCCCTGGCAGCGTTTGGCCTTGCTGTTGTGGGACGAGCGTTTGGTGCTGCTGACCATTGCCGTCACCGCCTTTGGCCGCGCGGTGTCCGAGGTGGGGGCGGTGATGATCGTGGGCGGCAACATCGACGGCTTCACCCGCGTCATGACCACCGCCATTGCGCTGGAAACCAGCAAGGGCGACCTGCCGCTGGCGCTGGGCCTGGGCCTGGTGCTGCTGGGGGTGGTGGGCCTCATCAACCTGCTGCTGCTGGCGCTGCGCCACTGGGGCCTGCAACAGGCGGGCCACGGCGCATTGAGCGTGTCGCGCCCCTCCAGCCAGGCGGTGTGACATGCTCGCCACCGCCCCAGCCAACCTCCCCGCGGCCCCCGCGCTGGTCAGCTTGCGGCAGGCCCAACTGGTGCTGCAACACCAGCCGGTGTTGACCGACATCAGCCTGGACATTCACCCCGGCGAACGCGTGGCCCTGGTGGGCAGCAACGGTTCGGGCAAAAGCACCCTGCTGCGCCTGATCCACGGGCTGGAGCCGGTGGCGTCCGGCCAGCGCGAGCTGGGACCGGGGGTGCGCTTGTCCATGCTGTTCCAGCGGCCCCATGTGCTGCACGCCTCGGTGTGGGCCAATGTGGCGGTGGCGCTGTGGTTGAACGGCACGCCCTGGCGGCAGTGCCGGGCCCAGGCCCGCACGCTGCTGGCCCGCGTGGGCCTGGCCGAACGGGCCGATGTGCCCGCCCGGGCGCTGTCGGGGGGGCAGCAACAGCGGCTGGCCCTGGCCCGTGCGCTGGCCTGTGGCCCCCATGTGTTGCTGCTGGACGAACCCACCGCCAGCCTGGACCCCCACGCCAAGCGCGAGGTGGAGGCCCTGATGGCCGACGTGGGCCAGACCCTGCCCCTGGTGTTTGCCAGCCACAACCTGGGGCAGGTCAAACGCCTGGCCACCCGCGTGCTGTACCTCGAACACGGGCGGGTGCTGGCCGATTTGCCGGTGGAGGTGTTTTTTCAGCGCGACCATTTGGCCCGGCACCACCCCGCGGCCCACCAGTTTGTTCAAGGAGAAACGGCATGAGTGTTTTCAAAATAAACAAACAAAAAAGGCGTCTAGCGCTTTCTTTGGTTGGTGTTATTGCTTCTGTTTTTGTAGTAAATGCAACCGCGCAGACGCCCGAGTCCATCGTGATGTCGTCCACCACGTCCACCGAGCAATCGGGCCTGTTTGCCCATTTGCTGCCCGCGTTCAAGCAGGCCACGGGCATTGACACCAAGGTGGTGGCCCTGGGCACCGGGCAGGCGCTGGACATGGCCCGCCGCGGCGACGCCGACGTGGTGTTTGTGCACGACCAAGCGGCGGAAGAAAAATTCGTGGCCGAGGGCTATGGCTTGAAGCGCTTGCCGGTGATGTACAACGACTTCGTGCTCATCGGCCCCAAGGCCGACCCGGCGGGCACCCAAGGCACCGACATCGTGGCCGCCCTGCAAAAGCTGGCCGCGGGCAACGTGGCCTTTGTGTCGCGTGGCGACAAAAGCGGCACCCATGCCGCCGAGCTGCGCTTCTGGAAAATGACCGGCTCGGACGCCAAGGGCAGCGGCTACAAGGAATGCGGCTGCGGCATGGGGCCAGCCCTCAACATCGCGGCCAGCACCGGCGCCTATGTGCTGGCCGACCGGGGCACCTGGCTCAACTTCAAGAACCGGGCCGACCTGACCGTGCTGGTGCAAGGCGACAAACGCCTGTTCAACCAGTACGGCGTGATGGTGGTCAACCCCGCCAAACATCCCCATGTGAAGCAGGCCGCCGCCCAAAAATTTGTGGACTGGGTGACCTCCCCCGCAGGTCAGGCCAACATTGCCAGCTACAAAATTGGGGGCGAGCAGCTGTTCTTCCCCAACGCTGCACCCTGACCCTCAGCGCGCCAGCCCGCGGCTGCGCAGCCACCACATGGCCGCGGACTGAACCCCCGCCCAGGCCAGCGCCGCCCCCAGCAGCAGGCCTGCGGCGGGCAGCCACGCTTCGGGCACCAGCCACACCACCGACAGCCCGGCACCCACCCCCAGGGGCAGCGTTTGCACAAAGGCTTGCTGGGCGTCGAACGCGGGGGCGTCGGGCTCGGGGTTCGGGTCAAACAGGGTGGTGTTCATGGTGCGAAGGAGGTGTGTGACAGCGAGGGACATTGTGGGAATGCGACCATCTTGCGCGGATTGATGTCGGTCAAGTCCCCGGGGTTCCCCTTGTCGGGGTTTTCCCTGTCGGCGGGTGGCGTCAGAATGGGCACGGTCACACCGTGCACAGCCCCTCGTACAACGAAAGGAACCCCCATGACTGCGGTTGCATTTCTTCGTCGTTTCAGCATCCGCTTGCGCATCCGGGGGGCGGTGGCGGTGGTGGTGCTTTGGCTGGCCCTGATCGGGGCGGCGGGGTATGTTGGCATCCAGCGCCTGGAGCAGGTCAACCAGGGCCTGGTGGGGCAGGTGCTGCAGTTGCAGGCCCAGAACGCCGACATCCGCGTGGCCCTGTGGCAGCTGCAGAACCTGGAAAAGGACATGATCATTTCCTACGACAAACCCGCCCGGGTGACCGAGCTGGAGTCGCAGTGGAAACAAACCCAGGCACGGCTCAAGGACATGGCCCAAAAGCTGGCCCAGGGCGAACTGCCCGCGGTGGTTGAACCCGCGCAGCAGCTGGCCACCCTGCTGGGCGACTACAGCGGGCAGGCCCAACCCGTCATCGACAACCTCAAGGCCGACATCTACGACAACGCCGGGGTGGCCAACAAGGTGCTCAGGCGCGCCCACGAAACCCTGGACAAGGCCGCCGCTGCTGTGGCTGCCATGGACGCGGCGCTGAGCGCCCATGCCACCGCATCCCAGCAGGCCGGGCAACTCGCCGCCACCCAGGCCCTGTGGGTGCTGTGGGGGGTGATGGCCGTGGCCCTGGGGCTGATGCTGCCGGGGGCCTGGCTCAACACCCGCAGCATCTGCGACCCCATCCAGTCGGCCCAGGACGTGGCCGACAGCATGGCGCAGGGCGACCTGACCCGCACCATCACCACCACGGGCCACGACGAAATGGCCGCCCTCATGCGGGCGCAGCAGCACATGCAGGCGGGCATTGCCCGCATCGTGACCGAGGTGCACAAGGCCAGCGACCACATCCGCGGCGCCTGTGCCGAAATCGCCTCGGGCAACATGGACCTGAGCCACCGCACCGAGTCCGCCGCGGCCAGCCTGGAGCAGACCGCCGCCAGCATGCGCGACCTCATCCAGTTGGTGGAACAAACCGCCGAGGTGGCCAGCCGCGCCGCCCAGACGGCGCAGGCCAACGCCCAGGCCGCGCAAGAGGGCGGCACCGTGGTGGGGCAGGTGGTGGCCACCATGCAGGACATTGACCGCAGCAGCCGCCAGATTGCCGACATCACCGGCGTGATTGACAGCATTGCCTTCCAGACCAACATCCTGGCGCTCAACGCCGCGGTGGAGGCGGCGCGGGCGGGCGAGTCGGGCCGCGGCTTTGCCGTGGTGGCCAGCGAGGTGCGGGTGCTGGCCCAGCGCACCGCCACGGCGGCCAAGGAAATCAAGACCCTCATCCAGGACAGCGTGGGCCGCATCAGCGCCGGGGTGCAGCAGGTGGACATGGCGGGCACCACCATCGCCGCGGTGGTGGGCCATGCGCAAGAGGTGGCGCAGCTGATCGCCGGCATCAGCCAATCCAGCGGCCAGCAAAGCCAGGGCATCCACGAAATCAACCAGGCGGTGGCCCAGCTGGACACCATGACGCAGCAGAACGCGGCGCTGGTGGAACAGTCGGCCGCGGCCTCGCAAAGCCTGCTGGATCAGGCCGAGTCGCTCACCCGCACGGTGTCGGTGTTCAAGACCTGAGCGCGGCCCGCCTCGCCTTGGCGGCCTCTGCCACCCGTGGCCTTTGCCGCGGCAGTGGCCTCAGCCACCCGGGGCTTGCAGCTTGCGGTACACCGTCTGGCGGCTGATGCCCAGCTGGCGGGCCGCCTGGGCCACGTTGCCGCGGCAGCTTTCCACCGCCTGCAGCACCACGGTGCGCGACACGTCCTTCAGGCTTTGCGCCTGCACGGGGGCCTGCAGGGGGGCATTGGGCAGGCCATGGGTGGGGTGCGGCGGGGCGTGGGGCAGGTTTTGCAACTCGGCCCGCAGGTCGTCGGACAGGTGTTGCCAGCTCAGCACCGTGTCGCCCGGCTCCAGCAGGGCACAGGCGGTGCGCAAGGCGTTGAGGTACTGGCGGGTGTTGCCGGGCCAGGGGTGGCGGGTGAAGGCGTCCAGCAGGGCCGGGTCCACGGTGGGGGGCGCGGCACCTTCGGCCAGGTCCAGCAGCAGGCGCTGGGTCAGCGCGGCAAAGTCGGTGCGCTCGCGCAGGGCGGGCAGCTCCAGCACCAGGCCGTTGATGCGGTAGTACAGGTCTTCGCGGAAGCGGCCTTGGGCCACCAGGGCTTTGAGCGGCTGGTGGGTGGCGCAAATCAGCGCAAAGTCCACCGCCACCGGCTGGCCGCCGCCCAGCGGGGCCACCTGGCGCTCTTGCAGCACGCGCAGCAGGCGGGTCTGCAAGGCCAGGGGCATGTCGCCAATTTCGTCCAGGAACAGCGTGCCCAGGTGGGCCTCGCGCAGCAGGCCCAGGTTGCCCTGACGCCGCGCCCCCGTGAAGGCCCCGGGCGCATGGCCAAACAGTTCGGACTCGATCAGGCTTTCGGGCATGGCCGCGCAGTTGATGGCCACAAACGCCCGGTTGGCCCGCGGGCCGCTGCGGTGCACGGCCTTGGCAAACAGCTCTTTGCCCACGCCCGACTCACCCAGCACCAGCAGCGAAATGGGTTTGTTCAGCACCTTGCGGGCTTTGTCGGCGGCGCTGCGCCAGCGGGCGTCGCCGGTGTCCAGCCGGGCCAGTGCGTCCGCGCCCGGCGCCGAGGGGGGGGCTGGGGCGGGGGCAGGGGTGTGGTGCGCGGGTTTGGCTTGCCACAGGCCCGGGCGGCTTTGCAGTTGGGCGTACAGCGGCTTGCCGTCGCGCACCAGCCGCACCGCGGCGGGCTTGTCGGCGCTGTGGCCGCTGCGCAGGTGTTGGTGGGCCAGCAGGTCGTCCAGCCGGGTGTGCAGCAACTCGTGCAGCTGCCGCCCGCGCAGCTGGCGCAGGTCCTGGTGCAGCATCTTCTGGGCGGCCTGGTTGGCCCCCACCACCCAGCCGTCGTCCGACAGCACCACAATGCCTTCGCCCACCGAGTTCAGGCCTTCGGGCAGCGTGTGCAGGTGCAGGCGCCAGTGGTGGCGGTACGTGGCCCCCAGCAAGCGGTTTTCGATGAGGGCGGCGGCGGTGCGCACCAAGCCCAGCGCCGGGCCGGGGCCTTCGCGGTGCTCGCTCGACACGTCCAGTGCCCCCAGCAGCTCGCCCGTGGCCGACACGATGGGGGCCGCCGAGCAGGTGAGAAAGCCGTTGCGTTCCAGGTAATGCTCACTCCCGTTGACCTGGATGGCGTGCACATCGGCCAGCGCGGTGCCAATGGCGTTGGTGCCGCGGTGGGCTTCGGTCCACGAGGCCCCCACGTTCAGCGCCACACGGTCGGCCCGGGACAGGAAGTGGGCATCGCCCAGCGTGTGCATCAAGGTGCCGCAGGGCCCCGAGAGGATCACCATGGCCTGCTGGTGGCGCACCTGCTCGAACAGAAACTCCATGATCGGGCGGGAGTGCGCCAGCAAATCGTGGTGGCGGGTGGTGAGCTGCTGCAGCTCGGAGCCTGTGCACAGCCCCACATCCAGCAAGCGCCCGGTGGGCATCAACCCCGACTGGAAACTGCGGTGCCACGAGCGCGACAGACGCTCGTCCAGCACGCCTGGCGGGCATTCTCCGTGTTCCACCAAATGGCGGCGGCTGTGGCGCAGGCGTTGTGCGTCTGGCGTGGGTTGCATGCTTGTCTCCGGTCGCGCGGTGTGTCCCGCGTCGTGCGGCCAGTATAGGAAGGGCAGGGGGTGCGACGGTGGCTTGTCCTTGCAACCGCATCAACTGTTCCAGAAGTGGACACCGGACATGTCCGGACACCTGTCCACGGCCCGATGGTGCCACAGGCGATGCAACGTTTTTTTGTTTCAAATCAATGGCTTGCGGAGTTCAGGCCGATTGGCACGGATTTTGGAAAGAGAAGCAGGCCCAGCGTGAGTGATTCACGGGGTTCAACTTCAACCGATTCCAGAAACACGAGGAAGACAAACATGGCCGTTTACGCCGCTCCCGGTGCCGCAGGTGCCAAGATCGCCTACAAAGCCCAGTACAACAACTTCATCGGTGGCCAATGGGTGGCCCCGGTCAAGGGCCAGTATTTCGACGTGGTCACCCCCACCACCGGCAAGGTGTACACCCAAGCCGCCCGCTCCACCGCCGAAGACGTTGAGCTGGCGCTGGACGCCGCCCACGCCGCCGCCGACGCCTGGGGCAAGACCGACGCCGCCACGCGCAGCAACATCCTGCTGAAAATTGCCGACCGCCTCGAAGCCAACCTGGAGCTGCTGGCCTACGCCGAAACCGTGGACAACGGCAAGCCCATCCGCGAAACCCTGGCTGCCGACATCCCGCTGTCGGTGGACCACTTCCGCTACTTTGCCGGTGCCCTGCGTGCGCAGGAAGGCGGCATCAGCGAGATCGACGAAAACACCATGGCCTACCACATCCACGAGCCGCTGGGCGTGGTGGGCCAGATCATCCCCTGGAACTTCCCCATCCTGATGGCCGCCTGGAAGCTGGCCCCCGCCCTGGGCGCGGGCAACTGCGTGGTGCTGAAACCCGCCGAAAGCACGCCCATCAGCATTTTGATTTTGATGGAGCTGATTGCCGACCTGCTGCCCCCCGGCGTGCTCAACATCGTCAACGGCTTTGGCCGTGAGGCCGGCATGCCCCTGGCCCAAAGCAAGCGCATTGCCAAGATCGCCTTCACCGGCTCCACCAGCACGGGCCGCGTGATTGCCCAGGCCGCCGCCAACAACCTCATTCCCGCCACGCTGGAACTGGGCGGCAAGAGCCCCAACATCTTCTTTGCCGACGTGATGGACAAGGACGACGGCTTCCTGGACAAAGCCATCGAAGGCCTGGTGCTGTTCGCCTTCAACCAGGGCGAGGTGTGCACTTGCCCCAGCCGCGCCCTCATCCAAGAGAGCATTTACGACAAGTTCATGGAAAAAGTGCTCAAGCGCGTGGCCGCCATCAAACACGGCAACCCGCTGGACACCGACACCATGATGGGCGCACAGGCCAGCAAGGAACAGCTGACCAAGATCCTGTCGTACCTGGACTTGGGCAAGCAGGAAGGCGCCCAGGTGCTGATCGGCGGCAACCAGGCCCAGTTTGGCAACGACCTGGACGGCGGCTACTACGTGCAGCCCACCCTGTTCAAGGGCCACAACAAGATGCGCATCTTCCAAGAAGAAATCTTCGGCCCCGTGCTGGCCGTGACCACCTTCAAGGATGAAGCCGAAGCCCTCGCCATCGCCAACGACACCCTGTACGGCCTGGGTGCCGGCGTGTGGAGTCGCAACGGCAACGTGGCCTACCGCATGGGCCGCGCCATCAAGGCGGGCCGTGTGTGGACCAACTGCTACCACGCCTACCCCGCACACGCCGCCTTCGGTGGCTACAAGGAATCGGGCATTGGCCGCGAAACCCACAAGATGATGCTGGACCACTACCAGCAAACCAAGAACCTGCTGGTGAGCTACAGCGAGCAGCGCCTGGGCTTCTTCTGATGGTGGACAAAGTGGTGGCCACCCCGGCCGCCCTTGAGCTGATCGCCCGGCTCAAGGCCAAGCACGGGGATGGCCTCATGTTCCACCAAAGTGGCGGCTGCTGTGACAACAGCGCCGCCAATTGCTACTTGCTGGGCGAGCTGACCCTTGGCCCCGGCGACGTCCACCTGGGCGACATTGGCGGCTGCGGCTTTTACATGAGCACGTCGCAGTACGAACACTGGAAACACACCCAACTGATCATCGACGTGATCGACGGCCACGGCGGCACGTTTTCGCTGGAAGGGCCTGAGGGCAAGGCTTTTCACACCCGGTCACGGGTGTTCACGGCGGAGGAAATGGCTGAGCTGTTTCCGGGGTGAGGGGGGTGAGGGCTGGGCTGCCTCTGTGGGTGGGGTGGTGTTTAAGGAAAAAATGGCTCTGCCGCTTTATTTGTATGCGGTAGTAGCTATTGTTTTTGATGTATTCGGGTGGGTGAGCTGGAGGTGCTGGCTCGGGGCTGAGTCTGCTGGGTCTTGGGCGGGCTGGAGTCAGGATCTGGCCGACGAGGTTGATTTGTTGGCAGACCGCTGAAGGCTGGTTGCTGCCGTTAGAAATCTACCGGCGAGTGACTGTCGCGCGCAAATGCAGTCGCTCCCGATTACGCAAATCTGGGGCAGCCTAGTCTTAGCAGTACATCCGCCAGGAGTTGGCAAAGCAAGACGATGCCAAGAGCGACGCCGTTGCTTTTATTAGGTTTCCGCCAGGTTCGCACTGAGGATCCATCGGCGAGCGACCTCACTGGAGACACTCCACACCGCGAGACCTTCCGCGCTTCGCGCCCGACCCACGATCATCATCAGTGAACCGCCCCGGGTTTTGAGGAGGCTCCAACTCTTGAGAAGATGGAGCCATGAACAAGTCACCGAAGTTCTCCCCAGAAGTCCGCGAGCGCGCTGTGCGCATGGTGCAGGAGCACCGAGCCGACT
>NZ_BAAHAK010000014.1:0-42741 GCF_054777695.1 Hydrogenophaga soli
CATCAGCTTTCTGACCAGCTGTTCCTTGTATTGCTCACTGTAGACCGGCATCTCTCCATCTTTCCTGCCCCCTCCAGGGTTCTTCGGGTTTTACACACGGAGCGGTCATCTATCGTGACAGAGGGGGCGGCGGTCTTGCCGTTTTGGGTGAGTTCGGGTTTGTGGTTGATGGCGGCTTGGGGGTCGTCGTTTTTCACCCAGCGGATGTGGCGGACGTGGCCGATGTCCATGTTCAGGCCCTGGAAGGTGATGCCGGTGGTGACGATGCCGTAGAGCTTGTTGGGCCGCACCTGGGCATGGAACAGGCCGTAGCTCAGGGCCGGGCGGTCGATCATGTGGGCTTGGCTGGATGCGATGGATCCATGGCTTTGCAGCGCTGCAAAGTAGCCCCACAGGGTGGCGGTGAGCAGGTCTCCGGTGAGGTGGTCTCCGGTCATGCCTTGCAGCAGGGTGGCGCGTTGGTTTTCTGGGGCGGCCTGGGCTTGTTGCAGGGTTTGCTGGGTGGCCTCCATGCGGGTTTGCAGGGTTTGCAGTTGCGCTTGGCTGATGCCTTGGATGGAGAGGCCCAGGGCGCTTTGTTGCCCGGCGATGAGGGGGTCGGTGGTTTCGTCCCAGTCTCCGCTGTTGCCGTATTTGGTAAAGGCCCCTGCCCCCACCACTTCGGTGCCCGCGTCCAGGCCGGGGCCTTGGGCTTGCACTTGGCCTTCCAGCAGCAGTTGGGGTTTGAGTTGGATGCTGTGGGACAGGCCCCGGGGCAGTTGGCTGGGGTCCAAGGTTTGGCCGGGGGCGGGTTTGGGAATGAGCGCTTCAATGGCCGCCTGGTCGGCGGCGCTGGCGGCCACCCAGGCCAGGGTGAGTTTCTTGCCGGCCAGGGCGGCGGTGGGGGCCTGGTAGCTCAGCAGGGGGCTGTCGCCCCAGGCGGCGGCTTGGGGCGAGGGGTAGATGTTGTAGCGGAACTGGGCTTGCAGGCTGGCGGGGATGGCGCTGAAGGCTTGGGTGCGGGCCTTGAGGGTGTAGGGCAAGGTGCCTGCCAGGTAGGGCAAGGGGTCGATGCGCGCTTGGCGGGTGCCCAGCACGTCGCCCACGGTGCTGTTTCCAGCGTTCTGGCTGTCGATGTGGGTTTTGAGGCGGGTTTGGTATTGCGTCAGCTGGGTTTGCAGGGCGCTGGTGTTGAGGTTTTTGACCCAGCCTTCTGCGGCATTGCTTTGTGCGCCTTGCTCGGCGGCGGCCAGCAGGGCTTGGGTGTCCAGCGGCACGGCGCTGGCCAGGTCCATGCCGGGAGGATTGCGGCCACACATCCGCTTGAGCCTCTGCCCTCGGTAGCGACGGGGCCGCATGCGGGCCGCTGGGGGCGGTGCATGCGGGGACCGGTGGCGGGCGGGTGGATTCATGAAGAAATTGGCTTCTGGCGCTTTATTTGAAAGCGTGAGTAGCTATCGAATACAGAGCAGTTCACATCAAACCCGATCAACGGGGTTCGATTTTGAATTCCCATCATCACTCTCGTTGCACTTGGAGCTTGAATCCGCCAGCCGATCCCTCCCGCATGAAAGCCAATACAGATATGCAACAAAAGTAAAAAACGAAAATAACCCAATGAAAATTCCACGCATGTGGATCACATAAACCCAAGCAGAAAAAACAAAAATAATGGCAGAAATCATCTTAAGAAAAACACCCCTTGAATAAATTTTAAAAACCATCACAAAAAACAGTGCAGCCGAACACAACAAGAACACAAACCTTTCAGTATTCTCTCCATATTCAATTATTCCAGACATGTTCTCACCACCCCATATGACCCCAACACCAATCCACCAATCAAAGCCCGAATAAATGCAACAACAATAGCCGCAGACTCCGGCATTCCCCACAGCGACCCCATAATAGCCCCAGCAATCCCCTGAATAATATCTCTTGCGCAAGGATATTCCGCAAGATATATTTGGGCAGATATAATCAGCGCAGCCATCGACAACACAAGCAGAATTGCCGCAGCAACAAATGGACTTGTCAATACCGACAAAATAGCTGTCGCATACGCAATAGCTGGCAGTATTATTATTACTTTCAAGGCAACCCCCAAGGCATATGTCAATGCCTCCAGCCACCCCCCATTCCCCCTCCCCTCAATCAAATACCCTCCACCCCCAGTATCCGGGTCCGTGACGATGTACCCATACCCCGAGAACCCATGCGCGTTGATCGCCCGCTCGTGCACCGTCACTTCTTTCCCCGCTTGAACCGCTGAGCGGATTTCATCACCCACCGAGCCGCCCACGGGCAAGTTCGGCAAGGCCGTGGCTGCATTCTCTGCGGTGATGGTGTAGATGCGTTGGCCTTCTGCCTGGGCAATGGCCAGGGCTTTCACCGCGCTCACGCCTTGGGCGCAGTCGGCCAGGGAGGGGTTCTGGATCTGGCCTGCTTCGTCCACGTAGCGGCATTGGCTTTTGTCCACCCAGAACTGTTCGGGCACCGCGTGTTCCATGGCGCTGGCGTACTGGCCGCGCATCTTGTTGTAGGCAATCCAGCGGTTTTGGGCGGCGGTCTTGCCGTTTTGGGTGAGTTCCGGTTTGTTGTTGATGGGGGCTTGCGGGTCGTCGTTGGTCACCCAACGGATGTGGCGGACGTGGCCAATGTCCATGTTCAAGCCTTGGAAGGTGATGCCGGTGGTGACGATGCCGTAGAGCTTGTTGGACCGCACCTGGGCATGGAACAGGCCGTAGCTCAGGGCTGGTCTGTCGAACATGTGGGCTTGGCTGCTGGCAATCGCGCCATGGCTTTGCAGCGCGGCAAAGTAGCCCCACAGGGTGGCGGTGAGCAGGTCTCCGGTGAGGTGGTCTCCGGTCATGCCTTGCAGCAGGGCGGCGCGTTGGTTTTCTGGGGCGGCCTGGGCTTGTTGCAGGGTTTGTTTGGTGGCCTCCATGCGGGTCTTGAGGGTGGTGAGCTGTTCTTGGCTGATGCCTTGAACGCTCAGGCCCAGGGCGCTTTGTTGCCCGGCGATGAGGGGGTCGGTGGTTTCGTCCCAGTCTCCGCTGTTGCCGTATTTGGTGAAGGCCCCTGCCCCCACCACTTCGGTGCCCGCGCCCAGGCCGGGGCCTTGGGCTTGCACTTGGCCTTCCAGCAGCAGTTGGGGTTTGAGTTGGATGCTGTGGGACAGGCCCCGGGGCAGTTGGCTGGGGTCCAGGGTTTGGCCGGGGGCTGGTTTGGGAATCAGCGCTTCAATGGCGGCCTGGTCGGCGGCGCTGGCGGCCACCCAGGCCAGGGTGAGTTTCTTGCCGGCCAGGGCGGCTGTGGGGGCCTGGTAGCTCAGCAAGGGGCTGTCGCCCCAGGCGGCGGCTTGGGCATTGGGGTAGATGTTGTAGCGGAACTGGGCTTGTAGGCTGGCAGGGATGGCGCTGAAGGCTTGGGTGCGGGCCTTGAGGGTGTAGGGCAAGGTGCCTGCCAGGTAGGGCAAGGGGTCGATGCGCGCTTGGCGGGTGCCCAGCACGTCGCCCACGGTGCTCTTTCCAGCGTTCTGGCTGTCGATGTGGGTTTTGAGGCGGGTCTGGTATTGCGTCAGTTGGGTTTGCAGGGCGCTGGTGTTGAGGTTTTTGACCCAGCCTTCTGCGGCATTGCTTTGTGCGCCTTGCTCGGCGGCGGCCAGCAGGGCTTGGGTGTCCAGCGGCACGGCGCTGGCGAGGTCCATGCCGGGGGTGAAGGTGTATTGCTTGTAGCTGGCATCCAGGGGCACCCAGGTGTCGCCCACCTGGCCACCCACATGGCTGGCCCCGCGCCCGGGGTTGTAGCGCACGTGGGCTTCCACCCAGATGTGTTCCAGCCGCAGGGTGTTGATTTGCCCGCCGCTGACCAGTGCCACGTTGGGCACTCCGCCTTGGCTGAGGATTTGTTGGGCGGCGTCCAGGGTTTGGGCTCCGCCCACCCAGTTCATGGCGTTGCTGGCGGGCAGTTCCACGGTGCCGTACACGTAGCGGGCGCTGACGCCTGCGCTGCGCAGCAGGGCCAGCAGCAGGCTGGCGGTGTCGGCGGCGTTGCCGGCTTTTTTGTCCAGGGTGTCTTGTGCGCCTTGCACGCTGCCGTGGGTGGGCACGTAGTAGATGTTGTCATGCACCCACTGGAAGATTTTGTAGGGGTTGTTGCCCAGGCTTTGCGCCAGCGCCTTGATGGCGGGGGTGTGCGGGGCGTCCAGCGTGGGGGCCAGGTCGGCGGCGGTGGGCGCGGCGGCTTTTTGGGTGGTGAATGAAAGCGGCTGGGCCGCAGCGCCAAAGAGTTTGGCTTGCAGGGCCTGGGGGTCGGCCATGGGGTCTTGCCGGGTGGCTTTTTGCACTTGCCACGGCAGGTTGTTCAGGTTGATGGGGTGGTGGGTGAGGCCGGGATCGGCCTGCCCCGGCGCACTTTGGGCGCTGAAGGTGGCCGAGCGTTGGCGGTACTGTTGTTCGAACGTGGCTTCCAGCTGGGCTTGGCGGGCCAGGATGTCCTGGGGCACGCCCGCTTGTTGCCAGCGGGTGCGCAGTTGGGCCCATTCATCGCGCAGGTCTTGGAGGGTTTGGGGGCCTTGGGCGGCCAGCATCTGGGCGGCTTGGGCCGCTTGGGCGCTTTTGAGTTGCTGGGCGCGGCTGAGCGGCAGCAAAGCGGTGTTGAGCAGGGCCACCATCAGCACGGTGGCCACGCGGCGCATGATGCGCCGGGGCACGCCCATGTGGGTGGGCTGGGGGATGTCTTGCAAGGGCATGGCGGGTTGTGGGTTCATTGTGGGTTGTGGCGGCGGCGCTGGGCATGGGCCACCAGCAACATCAGGGCGCAAAGCAGGGTCAGGGCCACGGCTTGCTGGACGGGGTCACCCCACATGGGCACTGCCTGGGGGTCCGTGCCGCCACTGGGGGCCGAGGCGGTCAACATGAAGGGGGACTGCGCCAGCGTCATCTGCACCGGGCTGCCGCTGGAGGCGTTGAGGGTGGCCACCAGAACGGCCAGCAGGGTTTGCTGGTCGGTGCCGGTGGCTCGCCAGGTGTCCACCAGGGTCACGCTGGCACCCACGTTCAGCTGAACGGTGGTGTTGTACTGGTGCAGCACGGCTTGCGTGGCCGGGTCCACCACCCAGATGGCCAGGGGCAGGTCCGTCAGGTTGGTGTTGCCTTGGTTGACCACCTGGGCGGTGAGGTTGGCCATGTCGCCAATGCGCACGGTGGTCATTGCCGCCTGGGTGGTGTAGGTGTTGGCGTACCGGTCATCCCGCCCGCGCACAGGGCCGGGCCGCACGGCCAGGGAGCCGCCCAGGCCCATGCCGTCGTTGGCCGACGACCCCACGTTGTAGGTGGTCTGGGTGCTGTGCAGCACGCGGTTCTGCGCGTCCAGCAGCTCTTGGGTCACGGTGTACACACCGGATGCGGCATTCACCAAGGGTTGCACGGCGGCAAAGTTCATCAACGCACCGGGCAGCAGCTGGGGCACGGGGTGGCCGTGGCTGTACACCAGTTCGCCCCCGGGGCCGCGCACCCGCACCATGAGGGTGAGGTTGTTGAGGATGACGTTGGCCGAGCGGCTGTTGGCCATGGAGCTGAGTTGCACGCGGTCGCTGGCCTGGTAGGTTTTGCGGTCGGTACGCACTTGGCTCACGGCAGAGGCGCTGGCCTGGTCGGCCAGCACGTTGAAGTCGCTTTGCGCTTTCGCCACGGTCACACCCGCCTCGGTCAGCGTGGCCTTGACGGTGTAGGTGGCGGGCACGATGGTGCCAATGGCAAAGGGCGCGGGCACGGTCAGGCCGCCTTGGGCACCGATGCTGACGCCTTGCTGCACCACCCGGCCCACGTTCTGGCCCACGGCGTCGAACACGTCCACGGTCAGGGTGCCCGACACATCGCGGGTGTTGGCGTTGTTCAGCGTGGTGGTCACTTGGGCGGTTTCCCGTGCGGGGAACTCGGCCTTGTCGGTCGCCACGGTCATGCCCACCAGGTTGGCTCCGCGCACACGCGGCACGGCCATGGGCACCTTGACGGGTTGGGCCACAAAGCTGTTCTGAAAGCTCATGTAACCCGCGTCCAGGGCGGTGCGGTTTTCGCCGAGTTGCAGGCCGTTTTGGCTGGCGTCAAAACACACCTGGGACCCGCTGCTGGTCACGTCTTTCAGGCTCCACACGTATTCGGTGCGGCCATCGGCCTGGGCGATGGTGGCCACGGGGGCTTTGGTGGCCCCGGTGAGGCGCTGACCGGGTTTGGCAAACAGGTGCACGTCCACGCTGATGGCACCACAGGTCACGGGCACGCCCCACACGCTCCGGTCGGAGTCGTTCCACACCAGCAGGCGGTTGTTCAGCCTGTCGTAGGCCAGGTAATCGATGTCGCTGAAGTTGGGGTGGACCTTGAGGGTGTCGAACAACACCGCCACGCGCCCGGTGCGCGGGATGACTTGGGCCAACCTATGCTCTTCACCACTTTGGCCGATTTTTTGCCAAGCGAACGGCGCGATGTAAAAGTTCTCGGCACAGTCAGCGGCAATGTTGGGGTAACCGTCACCTTCAAAGTAGGGATTCTCCATGCCGTCGCCACCATGAAAGATGACGGTGGTGGCCCCGGAAGGCTCCACCTTGGTCACCGGTTGCCCGCCGCTGTCGTTTTGCACGTACACGTTGTCTTTGCCGTCAATGGCAATGCCCCGCGGGTTGTGCAACCCCGCAGAGGGAATGACCGTGAGTTGCCCTTGCGGGCTAACCTTAAGCAACTGGCCGACAGTGCCCACCAGCACCTCGTCTTTGCTGTTGACCACCAGGCCAGCAGGGCGGGTGGTGCCCAGCTCCACCACCGTGCGCTGGCTGCCATCTTGGGCAATGGCCTTCAACTCGTATTTGCCCGTGGACGGGTTGAACGACGACAGGTACATGGTTTCCGCACTGTCGGTGGCCAACCCAAAGGCGATGGACGAAAACCCGTTGGCCAACGCCACGCCCGTGGCTTGGCCGGGCACGGCTTTGTACAAGGTGTCCGCCGAGGTGTAGTAAATGTTGCCGCTGCGGTCCGACGTCAGACCCAAGGGCATGCCGGTATTGACCAGGGGCTTGACGTTGGCAATTTCCACCCGCGAGATGGCGGTGAAGTCGGCCCCGTTCAGGTTCATGCACATGGGCAAGGCAGGGTCACCCGGCGGCAGTTCGGCCTTGAGGGCTTGCAAGTCGCTGGTGGCATGGGGGCCCACGTGCACGTAATTATCCAAGCTGCCCTGCACCCCGCTGCGGGTGACTTGCACCTTGAAGTCCCCCCCATAGGGCGGCAGCCATTGGCCCAGGTCCAGGGTGAGGTAACCATCTGCGCTGGGCAAGGCGGGCATGGGCAGCGTGGCTTGGTAGGCCACGGTGCCCGCAGGGGCCACGGCGGCGGGCAAGGTGGTTTGCAGCTTCAGCAGTTGGGCCGGGTAGCCGCCCACCAACACATGCGGGCCGCCATTGGAGATGCCCCGAATGGGGTTGCCGTTGGTGAGTGCGTCCAACTTGAGGTCGGTGAGCGTACCGTCGGCCTTGCGCAACTTACCCCACCCATTGCCGCCCAGGTACACCCCCTCGGGGCTCAGACGCATGGCGCGCAGGTTGGTCAGCCCAGTGGCCTGGGTTAGCAGGCTGTTGGCTTGCAGGGTCAGCAAGCTGCCGTTGTTGCCACTGGCCAACCACACAGTGTTGGCGGCGTCCACCTCCAGTGCCACGGGGGCTGCCGACAAACCTGCGGAAAAAACCTGCCAATGGTCGGTTTGCCAGTCACCCAACTGGTTGGCCCCGAGGTCGGGCAACACCATGCGTGCACCATCAAAGCCCACCCCCTGCACAGAAATTGGCAGGGAGCGTGTTTCAGCCACGCTGCCTTGTGCGTCCAAGCGAACCACCGAGCCAGACGCCGTGACCCACAGCCTACCCTGACCATCCCAGGCCAGAAACCGAGGAGAAGACACGGCCCCCAGCCACACCGACTGGTTGGGACCGGCAACCCGCACCACACTGCCGTTTCCGTTGCTGGCGACCAGCAGCTGCCCAGTCGCATCAAACGCCAAACCTTGCGGAGACACAATGCCCGCATATTGGGTGGAGACCGCTCCCACCGAATCAAACACCGTGACGCGACTTTGGTTCGTCGAAGCCACGGCCACCGAGCCGATGCGGGCCGCAACCCCCCCGTCCGCATAGCCATTGAAACTGCCCAAACGCGAGGTCGTTCCGCTGGCATATTGGTACAAGCCACCACCATAGGCAGCAAAGGCAACTCCATCGGCTACCGCCAAGTAGCCGGAGTGGTAAGGGGCATTGGGCAACAACGTTGGCTGAGCTGCCCCAGGGGTGTAGCGGTACCAGTGCTGGGAAGCTCCCGCCACCAGCAAGTCGCCCCCCAACCAGTCCATGTCTTGCGGGGAGCTGAACCCCGACAACACGGCGGTGAGGCTGGTGGCCCCGGTGCTGGCTTGGTACAGCTGTTGGTCGCTGCTGTTCACGGCGTGAAGGACCCCATCAGTGCCCATGGTCACACCGCTGTGGCTGTACAGGTAGGGGATGTTGATGGTTTGCTGCAGGGCCTGGGTGTCGGGGTTCACCACGTAAGACTTGTTGTAGCCCAGGGCCAACAGGCTGCCGTCAGCCCCCGTGTCCAGGCGGTAGATGTAGTTGCCACCCACATACGGAAGCTGCCATTCGGTGGCCGTGCCGTCCGCCGCAAACCGGTAGTAGGTGTTGTTGCTGTAGTACGCCGTCAGCTTGCCTGCCAAGTCATTGCCCAGAGCTGTGGCGTTGCGGGGCAACACCCCCGAGAACGGGGCCACCACCCCTGCCGGGGTGATTCGGTTGACCACGCGGGCGTAATAGTCAATGGCATACGCATTGCCACTGGCATCGGCCGCAATGCCGTACCAGTAGGTGCCGCTGGGCAGCGTGGCCCACTGGGTGGCGGTGCCGGTGGTGGTGTCAATGTGGTACAGGTCGTTGCCACGCTTGCCCAGCAGGTGGCCGGTGCTGGGGTCCACCGCCAGGCTGTCCATCACCACCGAGGGGTTTTGGTACAGCACGCGAGCCCCAGCGCCATCCACCACGGTGATGTAACCGCTGTTGCACACATACACCTCACCATGCGTGCCCAGCAGCACTTGGCTGGGGCTGGTCAGCAAACTCTGGGTGGTGTTCAAGAGGGTGCCATTGGCATCGAAGGTTTTGATGCGGCCCACGGTGGTGTATTCACTCACCCACACATGGCCGCTGGCGTCCACCGCCACGCCCCAGGGGCCAAACAAGCCGCTGGCAAAGGTGCTGCGCTGGCCCGTGCTGCTGATTTTCTGGACCGAGCCGCTGGAATAGTCCGCCACATAGGCATTGCCCGCGGCGTCCACCGCCAGCCCACGGGGGTTGGAAAGGCCGGTGGCCACCACCTGGCTTTGGCCGCTGCTGTCCAGCACGCGCAGCGTGCCGTCGTTGTTGGCAATCCACAAGTTGCCCGCCGCGTCGTAACGCATGCCCTGGGGTCCGTTGGCCACACCGCCCCGGGCATACACGGCCACCGCACCGCCGGGGGCCACGGTGTAAATGGTGTTGTCGTTCTGGCTGCTGACGTACAGCGTGCCGGTGGCGTCAAACTTCACGTCGCGTGGGCCATTGAAGCCGCTGGCATACACGCTGGTCACCCCTTGGGGGCTGACCTTGATGACGTTGTTGGCCCCGCTGTTGGCCACGTAGAAGTTGCCCGCCGCATCCCGCGTGATGCCCCAGGGGCGGTTGAGTGCTGCTGGTCCGCTGGAAGCAGGCACAAACGCGCTGATGCTGCCGTTGGCCGCGGACACCTTGGCCAAGGTGCTGTCGCCGTAGTTGGTGACCACGTAGTTGCCCGCGTCGTCTTTGACAAAGCTGACCGGGTTGGCCAGGCCGCCGGTGTACAGCACGGTTTCGGTGCCCGCGGCATCCCGGCGGATGATTTGGGGTTGGCCGGTTTGCCGCTGGGTGCCACCAATGACCAAAGCCCCGCTGCCATCCACGCCAATGGAACTCAAGCTGCCCAAGGCATTGACCGCAAAGGTGTTCACCTGCCCGGTGGGGGGCACTTGGTACAGGGCGGATCCGTTGGAGCCCAGCACCCACACATCGCCATTGGAAGTCAGCGTCAGGGCTTTGGGGTAGCTGCCGTTGGGCAAAGTGGCCAACACCGACACCTGGCCGCTGGTGTCGTACTTGAGCACCTTGCCGTCGTTGTAATTGACGGTGTAGAGGTTGCCCGCTGCATCCCGCTCCAGGCCCCTGGGCTCGTTCAACGGCGCACCTGCAGCCAACGCAATGGCCCGGGTGATGGTTTGGTTGGTCCCCGTGGCATCGGGGGTTTCCAGAATCACCTTCACGTCCACATTGCCGGCAGCAATGGGCAGGTTGCCCACGTTGGTGACGCTGGCGCTCAAGGCCACAGCCTGCTGGGTGCCGTATTGCACCAAGGGTGGGTTGGTGGTAAGCCCCCCGCTGAAGATGGCGAGGGCGGCAACGTCAAACTGGGTTTGCCCTTCGGCCACCACTTGGCCAGACCCATCCATGGCACGGGCGCGCACCCGGTAGGTTCCGGCAGGTTGGCGCAAGGCATGCCATTCCATGGGCACGGTCAGCGTGCCGTTGGCGGGCACCAGCAGGGGTTGGTTGGGCTGGCGCACACCCGCGCCCCCGGTGGGCGCGTTGCCCATGAAGGTGTAGACCACGCGGTTTTGCGCATCGACCACATCAGCCTCGATCAACAGGCTGGCGGCCTGGGCGTCGCCGTTTTGCACTTCCACTTCGAGTTCGATGGGGCCAAACGGCTCGTAGCTGGGTTTGTTGGTTTGCACGTTGCGAATGGCCACGTGCGAGGCAATGGGGCGAGACAGGCGCACGTCGAAAGTGGCGTCTCCCGCTTGCCCGAAGCTGAGGGCAAAGGTTTGGCTCACGTAGCCAGCTGCCGTGGCGGTGAGGCTGGCGCTGTTGCCGCCCACGGCGTCAAAGCTGTAGCGGCCATCAGCGGCGGTGATGGCGTTGCCCGTCAGCCCGGCCAGGCTGAGGCTTGCGCCCGCAATGGGGGCTTGGGTCAGCGCATCGGTCACCACGCCGGACAGCTTGCGGGTGGCCGCCTGCGGGGTGAGGGAGATGTTGCCCACGTCGTTGACGCCCAAGGTCAGCGTACCGCTCACCGTCACCCCTTGGTGGCCCGTGGCGCTGACTTGGAGGTTGAAGGCCCCGGGGTTCAGGTTCGGAAACGAGAAACTGCCATCTGCCGCGGTGCTGCGGGTCAGGCTGCCCAGCGTGAGCGTGGCCGATGCAATGGGGGCCCCGCTGGTGGCGTTCATCACCTTGCCCTGAAGCGTGGCATAGGTGGGGCTGCTGCCCATGACGGGAGAGAACACGTAGCTCTGGCCCGCTTCGAAATTGACCAGAACCGAGATGTCGGTGTAACCGGCCAGGCTGGCCTTCACGCTGGCATACCCCGCCGCAATGCCTGCGAGTTGGTAGGCCCCGTTGGCATCGGTCAACACCGTTGTTCCCGCCACCGACACGGCCACGCCTTGCAACAAGGTGCCCGAGGTGTTTTTGACCACCCCAGACAGGCTGGCCGTGGTGGGTGCGACGCTTTGCTTGCTCAGCCGCAGGGTGCCCAGGCTGTTGGCACCGGCCAGCAACACCCCACTGAAGGTGCTGGCGGGATAACCCGTTGCGCTGGCCTTGAGGCTGAAGGCCCCTGGGCTGAGGTTGGCAAGCGAGAAGCTGCCATCGGCCCCCGTGGTGGCCGTGGCGCTGCCCACTTGCACCGTGGCCGCCGCCAACGGGGCGCTGGTGTCGGCATCCACCACCTTGCCCGTGAGGCTGGTGCTGTAGCCAGTGGACTGCAACGTGGGCGAAAACACATACCCTTGCCCCGGCGCAAAGGCAATGGACACCGTTGCCGCGGTGTACCCGCTGAGCGACACCAACACGTCGTGCGTGCCCGCCTCGATACCCGTGATGAGGTAGGCCCCTTGCGCATCGGTGAGGGCGGAGTTGGCCCCCACCGCCACCAGGGCATTGGTCAGCGCATAGCCGTTGCTGCCCCTGACCAGACCCTTCAAGCTGGCGGTGTTGGGGGCTGGCGTCAGGCGCACCACGCCCAGGTTGAGCAACTGCCCCGCGGCAATGTCCACGGGAATCTGCACCGTGGCATAGCCTGCTTGAGACAGGCTCAAGGTGTAGCTGCCCGGCGCGATGTTGTAGACAGAAAACCCGCCATCCGTGCCCGTGGCCACGGTTTGGCTGCTGGCCCCCACCAGGGCAACCGGCACGTTGGGCAAGGCTGCCCCCGTGTCACGGTCCACCACCAAGCCGGTCAGGCCGCCTGTGGTGGGGGTGGGGGGAGCGAGGTTGTAGGTGCCCAACGCCCGCAAGGCCAGGGCCGTCAGGTACCCGTCGTTGGCCCAACTGCCGTTGGCTTGTTGGGCATTCACCAGGGCGTCCACCAGGGGTTGGAGCACGGCGCTGTCGCTGGTTTGGCGGGACAGCGCCAGCAAGGCCACGGCGTTGTCCAACACGTTGGCGTAGACCCCAGTGGCGCGTTCGCTCAACAGCCAGTTCTGTGCATTGGCCAGCGAGGTTCCCGCTTCAAACTGCTGCCGCCATGCGGCAATGGCCTGCACCGCCAATGCGGTGCCAAAAACGCTGGGTTGTTCGGTGTCGGCAGATGCGCTGGGCGGGCCAAAGCCGCCGCTGGTGTACTGCTGTGCGCGCAGAAACGGCAAACCCACCGCCACCCCGCTGGTGTTGCTCACCGCGCTCAAAGCCCACAGGGCGTAGGCGGTGTCGAGTGCATTGGGCTGATGGGTTGCGGTGGCACCCCATCCCGTGCCCGCTTGTTGCGCAGCCAGCAGCCTGGTCTGAATGCCGCTGCTGTCCAAGCCGCCTGCGCTGCTGGCCACAACCTGCCGCGCCAGCAGTTCCACCACGCCTTCGTCGGGGCGGCCCAGCAGATTCGTGAGCAGTGCGGGGGGCAACGGCTGGTTGAAGGTGCGCAGGGTGGACACGGTTTCGGCCTGGACCTGCCAATCGGCCGCACCCGAGGCCGTGCCGCTGGCCATGTCACCCGTCGGCTGAACCTGGGCTGTCAGCCATACCAGGCCGTTTTGCGTGACCGACGCAGGAAAAGCCTGGGCGTTGAAGCCAAAGCCCAGAGCCCAAACCAGCAGCCCTGCACGGATCACACAAGCCGCAAACCGGGCCACAAAATGGGCGCACCAACCACCCTCGCCAAAACATTTGGCGTTGTTGTTCTTTTGGATCAAACCTTCCCCCTGCCCCACGTCGTGATGTTTTGAATGCACAGCCGAATCGAAGCCCATGGGCCTTGAACGATTCAATCTGAACAAAATATGAAGGGCGCGACTTTGCCGGAATTTGCCCCATCGCACCATCCCTCAAATGGGGGAATCGTTGCACTCAAACACTCCTGTTTCAGTAGCTGAAAGTTCAATAAAATAAAGCGGTAGAAGCCAATTTCTTTTCAACTGGAAATGCCATGTCCCAGCCTCTGAACTACAAGCACCTGTACTACTTCTGGGCCGTGGCCAAGGAGGGGGGCATGACCAAGGCGGCCGACAGGCTGGGCATGGCGGTGCAGACCGTGAGCGCCCAGGTGCGGGAGCTGGAGCGGGCCTTGGGCTACCAGTTGCTCAAGCCCGTGGGGCGCAACGTGGCGCTGACCCCGGCGGGCGAAGCGGCCTACCGCCATGCCGAGCACATTTTTGAGCTGGGCGAACGCCTGCCCGACGTGTTGCAGCAAGCCACCGACAGCCCGCAGGTGATGTTGCGGGTGGGCATTTCAGACGGCTTGCCCAAGCTGGCCATTCCCCGCCTGCTGGGCCCCGTGCTGGACACGCCCCACCTGCGGCTGGAGTGCCACGAAGACGAGTTCGACGACCTGCTGGCCGACCTGGCGCTGCACCGGCTGGACATGATCCTGGCCGACCGCCCTGCCCCGCCCAGCGACAACGTGCGGGTCTACAACCACGCGTTGGGGCAGTCGCCCGTGCAGTGGCTGGGCACCCCGGCGCTGGCCGAGCGCTGGCAGCAGGTGCTGGCGCTGCACAACCGGGACGCCAACCACCCCCACCCCTTGCAGGTGCTGCCGGTGTTGCTGCCCACCCACCACGCGGCCTTGCGGGGGCGGCTGAACCGGTGGTTTGAGCAGCAGCACATTCACCCCAAGGTGGCGGGCGAGTTTGAAGACAGTGCCCTGCTGATGCAGTTTGGGGCCAGCGGCATGGGGGTGTTTCCCGCGCCTGAGCTGGTGCGGGCCGACCTGGAGCAGCGCCAGGGCCTGGTGTGGCTGGCCGATTGCCCCGGCGTGGCCGAGCAGTTTGTGCTGATCGGCTCGGAGCGCAAGGTGATGCACCCGCTGGTGAAGCGGGTGCTGGAGTCGGGGCTGACCTTGCAGTGAGCTCAGTCGTTGTCGTCGCCGCCCAGCAAGCCGCCGAGCATGCCGCCCGCGGCAAAGCCACCCAGCACCGAACCTTCTTCCTTGGAGCCGCCACGCTGCGGGGCTGCGGCAAACACGCGAGAGGCCAGGCGTGAGAACGGCAGGCTTTGCAGCCACACGGTGCCGGGGCCGGTGAGCTTGGCGAAGAACAGGCCCTCGCCACCGAACAGCGCGGTCTTGATCTTGCCCACGTACTGCACCTCGAAGTTGACGTTGGGCGTGTAGGCCACCACGCAGCCGGTGTCCACCATCAGGCTTTGGCCGGGGGCCAGTTCACGCCGCACCACGGTGCCCCCGGCGTGCACAAAGGCCAGGCCGTCGCCGTCCAGCTTTTGCATGATGAAGCCTTCGCCACCAAAAAAGCCCACCGACAGCTTTTGCTGGAAGGCAATGCCCAGGCTCACGCCGCGGGCGGCGCACAAAAAGGCGTCTTTCTGGCAAATGAGGGTGCCGCCCAGTTGGCGCAGGTCCATGGGCAGAATCTTGCCGGGGTACGGCGCGGCAAAGGCCACACGCTGCTTGCCGCTGCCCTGGTTGGTGTAGACGGTGGTGAACAGCGATTCGCCCGTCACCAGCCGCTTGCCTGCGCTCATCAGCTTGCCAAAGAAGCCGCCGCTTTGCTGCGCACCGTCGCCAAACACAGTGTCCATGGCAATGCCGCTGTCCATGAACATCAGGCTGCCGGCCTCGCCAATGGCGGCTTCGCCGGGGTCCAGCTCCACTTCCACAAACTGCATTTCCGCGCCGCGGATTTCATAGTCAATCACGTCCATGCTCATGGGGTTCTCTCCTGGGGTAAAGGGTGAAGGAAGCGTTTGCGCACCAGCTGGATGTGGCTGCGCAAGGCGTACAACTCGTCAGCATAGGCCAGTGGCACCACCATGCGCCCGGCCTTGCGTTCCAGCTCGTCCAGTTCGGCCAGCACGGCGTTTGCTGCGCCGTCTGGGGTTGAACCGTCGGGGACTGCGGCGGCCCGTTCCTCGATGTCGCGCAGCTCGGCATACCAGCGGAACACCCGAGAGCGGATGCGCAGCGTGTACAGCGGCGGCACCACACGCGACAGCGGCAGGGCCAGCGCCAGGATCAGGCCCATGGCCAGCCACATGCGTTCCACCAGGTTGGCCAGCCAGAACGGCAGCAGGCGCTGCAGGAAGGGGATGCCCCCCGCCTGCGCCCGCGCCGCCTCGGGGGCCAGGGGCAGCTCGGCGTGGGTCAGGTTGGGAAACTCGCGGGCGGTGCTGAACCAGCTGGCCCCGCCGTGCAGCTTGACGGCGGTCTGCGCCATCAGTTGCAGCACCGCGGGGTGGGTGTCGGCCCGGGCCACCAGGCTGGTGGTGGGGGCGATCAGGCGCACGTCGCGGCTGGGGCGGTTGCCCGCCAGGTCCACCACGCCCTGGGGCAGCACCACGGGTTTGAGGTAGGCAAAGCGGCGGGAATAGGCCTCGCTCTGGGCAAAGTTCATCAACCGCACACCGGGGGTGAGCAGCAGCATTTGCACCAGCGGCGACTCAGGGGCCGAGGCAAACACCAGCGCATCCACCTCGCCCTGCAAAAAGGCCACGGTGGCCGGGGTCTGGGTCAGCCCGCTCAGGCGGTAGTCGGCCGGGGCCAGGTGGTTGGCGTCCAACAGGCTGTTGAACAGCTGCGGCACCCCGCTGCCCGGCGTGCCCACATTCACCCGTTGCCCTTTGAGCTGTTGGAGGTGGCTGAAGCGGTTGACCGCCCCCCGGTAGAACACCCAGACCGGCTCCACGAACAGGCTGCCCAGCGACACGAGCTGGTCGCGGTCGTCGTCGGTGAGGGTGTCGCTGCCGCCTTGCACAAAGGCCAGGTCCACCTCGCCCGAGCGCAGCAGCGCCAGGTTGTCGGACGACCCCTCGGTGGGCCGCAGCACCAGCTCGATGCCGTTGAGGGCCAGGGCTTTGGCGTACTGCTGGCCAAAGGTGTCGTAGGCGCTTTGCCCGGGGCCTGTGGCCAGCACCACCCGTTTGGGCGGCGTGGGGTTGAGCCACCAGTACGCCGCCCCCATGGCGGCCAGCACCAGCAGCAGCACCGGCCCGGCGGACCACAGCAAGGCCCACACGGCCAGGCCTGCCGATTGCACGCGGGCCTTGAGCCGCTGCGCACGCTGCCGTTGCGCCTGCAACCGGGGGCGCGGTGTCACGACGGGGCCCCCACCACGTCCGAGTCGAACGGCGAGCCCTCGTCCTCGGTGTGCGCCGCCGACGCCAAGGCTTGGCGGGCCAGTTGCCACACCTCACGCGGGGGCAAGGGCTTCAGGCGGTGGTTGCTCCACACCTGCCGCCACAGGCGGCTGCCGCGCTGGCCGTGGTACAGGCCCAGCATGTGGCGGGCAATGGGGTACCAGGGGCAGCCGTCTTCGGCGTGGGCGCGTTCCATGTAATCCACCATGGCGGCTTCCACGGCCTCGCGCTCGGGGCGGGGGTGGTCATCGCCCCAGAAGGCGGCGTCCCACTCGGTCATGGCCCAGGGGCGGTAGTAGGCTTCGCGCCCGATCATCACGCCGTCCACCTGCTGCAAGTGGCTGTGCATCTGCTCCAGCGTGGTGATGCCGCCGTTGACGGCGATGGTCAGCGCCGGAAAGTCGCGCTTGAGTTGGTGGGCCAGCTCGTAGCGCAGGGGCGGGACTTCGCGGTTTTCCTTGGGGCTGAGGCCTTGCAGCCAGGCGTTGCGGGCGTGGACGATGAACACGCGGCACCCGGCCTCGGCCACCTGGCCCACGAAGTCGCGCACAAAGTCGTAACGCTCCACCTTGTCGATGCCGATGCGGTGCTTGACGGTGACGGGCAGGTCCACCACGTCCAGCATGGCCTTGACGCCATCGGCCACGGTTTGCGGCTCGTTCATCAGGCAAGCCCCAAACGCACCGCGCTGCACCCGGTCGCTGGGGCAACCGCAGTTGAGGTTGATTTCGTCGTAGCCCCACTGCTGGCCCAGCTTGGCCGCCATGGCCAGATCAGCCGTCTCGCTGCCGCCCAGTTGCAGGGCCACGGGGTGTTCTTCGGCATTGAAGCGCAGGTGGCGCTGCACGCTGCCGTGCGCCAGCGCACCGGTGGTCACCATCTCGGTGTACAGCAGGGTGTGGCGGGTCAGCAGGCGGTGGAAAAAACGGCAATGGCGGTCGGTCCAGTCCAGCATCGGCGCAACAGACACGCGCCAAGGGCTTGATTTGATTGAATTTTCTTTTGAATCAGTCACTTAGGGTCGGTGCAAAGTAGTTACGTTCTGGTGCATTTGCTGGCTTTTTGGTGGATTTTTTGCCATCAGTGCTCATCGGGTGCTACGGCACATGCCTTGTGGCTTAGGCTGAGGGAGCAATGATCTCCGTCACATCACTAAAGGACAGAAGGAGGCATGGAGGTGCACGCGGCCCAGATAGTCCGGCAGATTGATTATCCATTCCGAGGTCCAGACCTTCTAGCAGCTTGTGCTCATCTCCTCTGACTGGGACAACTTGAGGTCCAGTGGGACTGGCTCTTGGTGAACCACTCGCGGATTGAATCCAAGAGGGCAGATGCGCCACCCATATACGACCAAATCCTGGTCGCCATCGTCAGAACCGTCTGACGGAAAAAACGCCCGCCACGCCTTAGTCGAGAAGTATGACCATTGCTCAAAAATGTTAGGCGATGAACCGTAAGGCCGAACTGCTATTCCCATTCAACGCCAACAGCGGTGCGACAAGTAGCACCTACGGTAGTTTGTTCGACAGGTAATCAAGACCGACATCAATATGCACACGTCACCATTGAAGAGGCGCAGAGCAATTTCACTGCGATGCGTTTTTCCAATTGTTCTTTGAACGCGGGTAGGCATTTATCAAGTCCGTATGCTCAGAATTGCGACGGCCTCATGACACCGCAAAAAAATCAGCAACAGACAGAAACGCTTGCCTAGACTGAAGAATTTGCTTCAGTTTTTGAAAAATCACCCCGAAACCGAGTGCCGCATAGCATGTTTTGGGCCTATTTTTTGGTTTCAAAAATATTCCCAAACACCACTGCTAGCGGTGAATAACACCGATGACGGGCTGATACAGTCCCGAACCAGAAGCAACAGACGCAGGTGGCTGTGTTGAAAGGAGAAAAAAGAAAAGCCCCCAACTTTCGTCAGAGGCTTCTCAGGTTCTGATGACCGTGCACAAGTGAAACTTGAGGGAACGACAACAGAAGTCTTGCCGGACGGCTGGAGTCTACCCCTCAAATTTGAGCAAGTGCTAAACGTCATCAGGTTTTTCTCAACCATTTGTGTGAGATCCAACCACATGTACCGCAAGCTGTCGAAAGCCGTGCATGTTCGCTCCTACACCCGGACCCGCAATGGGAACCAGGAACAGGTTTGCGAGCATTGCAGGTGTTTCCCTGGCCAATGCCATTGCATCTGACCTGATGTACCACGATGCCACGTGAGCCCTTCGGGCCACTGCCGACGCTACGCCGCCGGAAATAACCCAACCCGCAGCGCCAAGGGCCTGCGGGTTTTTTCATGCGCGTTAGGCCTCGAAGGCAACCACGGGGCGGCCGCAGCCCCTCTCAATCAAGCTAAATCCGCGCCAGTCAGATGTCCCAGGTCAACTTGCGTGGACCGTGGGTAAATCTGGGTAAAGCCACCGGGTTCGGGGGCGGAAGTGTCTTGGGGCATGGGCAGAATTATCCCGTCAGCCCCTCCAAGCCTTTGCTCCAAACCGCATCCACCATGAAACCCATTCCCTTCTCACAGCGACTGAACCCCCTGGCTCTGGGCGCCGTGGTGCTGGCCGCGGCCCTGGTGGGCGGCACCCGCCCTGCGCACGCGGGCCTGCTGATGGACCGCATCCAGGCCCACCGGGCGGCCCGTGCGGGTGAGGCTGCAGCCCCTCAGGCCAGCCATGGCCCCCAGAAGGTGTTGCGCAATGTGAGCTACGGCCCCGACGCGGACCAGCGCATGGACGTGTACCTGCCCGCTGCGGGTCAGCCCATTCAGGGGGTGATCTTCATGGTGCACGGTGGGGGCTGGAAACACGGCGACAAACGCCACGACAACGTGGTGGACCAGAAGGTGGCCCGCTGGGTGCCCAAGGGCTTGGCGCTGGTGTCCATCAACTACCGCATGCTGCCCGAGGCCCCGGTGCAAACCCAGGCCGACGATGTGCGCCTGGCCCTGGCCCAGGCGCAACGCCTGGCACCGCAATGGCAGGCCCCGCCGGACCGCTTTGTGTTGATGGGCCACTCCGCCGGGGCCCACCTGGTGTCCTTGGTGTCGGCAGACCCTGCGCGGGCGCTGGCGCAAGGGGCGCGCCCCTGGTTGGGCGTGGTCAGTCTGGACAGTGCGGCCATGGACGTGCCGCGCGTGATGAAGCAACGGCACATGTCGCTGTACGACGAGGCTTTTGGCACCGACCCGGCCTATTGGCAGTCCGTGTCGCCCTGGCACCAGCTCACGGCCAGCGTGCCGCCGTCCATGCTGGTGTGCTCCAGCGAACGGCCCGATCACCCCTGCCAGCAGGCCCGGGACTTTGCCACCCAGGTGCGCAGCCTGGGCGGGCACAGCGAGGTGCACCCCGAGGCATTGAGCCACGGCGAAATCAACGCCCGCCTGGGCCTGCCCGGCCCCTACACCGAAGCGGTGGAACGCTTCATGGCAGGCCTGCACCCGGCACTGGCACAGGCCCTGCGCCCCTGAGGTGCGGGGCGCACGCGGCCATCAGCTCATGTGCAGGCCGCCGTTCACGGCAAACTCGGCACCCGTGGCGTAGCCACCTTCTTCCGACGCCAGCCACGCGATGATGGAAGCGATTTCGCTGGGTTCACCCAGGCGCTTGACGGGCACGGTGGCCACGATCTTTTCCAGCACGTCAGGGCGGATGGCCTTGACCATGTCGGTGCCGATGTAACCGGGGCTGACGGTGTTGACGGTCACGCCCTTGGTGGCCATTTCCTGCGCCAACGCCATGCTGAAACCATGCATGCCCGCCTTGGCAGCCGAGTAGTTGGTCTGGCCCGCCTGGCCCTTGGCCCCGTTGACCGAGCTGATGTTGATGATGCGGCCCCAGCCCTTTTCCACCATGTCGCCCACCACTTGCTTGGTGACGTTGAACATGGAGGTGAGGTTGGTGCTGATGACCGCGTCCCAGTCTTCCTTGCTCATCTTCAGGAACATGCGGTCCTTGGTGATGCCGGCGTTGTTGACCAGCACGTCGATGGAGCCGTGCTCGGCCTTGGCCTTGCTGAAGGCTTCGACGGTGGAGTCCCAGTCACCCACGTTGCCCATGGAGGCGTAGAAGGTGTAGCCCAGGGCCTTCTGCTCGTCCAGCCACTTCTGGGCGTCGCGGGTGGGGCCGCAACCGGCGATGACCTTGAAGCCCTCCTTGTGCAGGCGCTGGCAAATCGCGGTTCCGATGCCACCCATGCCGCCGGTGACGTATGCAACTTTCTGGCTCATTTGTTTCCTCTTTCTTGGCTGCGGTGATCCGGGCCATTCAAGCAGCCCGGTGTTATGAAATTGATAGCTGCCACCGCTTTCAAATAAAGCGGTAGAGCCTGTTTTTTCTTAAGACTCAACGTTCCAGGGCCAGGGCCACGCCCATGCCGCCGCCGATGCACAGCGCGGCCAGGCCCTTCTTGGCGTTGCTGCGCTGCATTTCGTGCAGCAGCGTGACCAAAATGCGGCAGCCCGACGCCCCGATGGGGTGGCCGATGGCAATGGCACCGCCGTTGACGTTGACCTTGGCCGGGTCGATGTCCAGCGCCTTGTTGACGGCGCAGGCTTGGGCGGCAAAGGCTTCGTTCAGTTCGAACAGGTCCACATCCGATGCCTTCCAGCCCGCACGGGCCAGCGCCTTTTGCGAGGCCGACACCGGGCCCAAGCCCATGATGGCGGGGTCCAGGCCGGTGGTGCCAAAGCTGGCAATGCGTGCCAGGGGCGTCAGGCCCAGGGCGGCGGCCTTCTTGGCGGTCATGACCATCACGGCAGCGGCCCCGTCGTTGATGCCCGAAGCGTTGCCCGCGGTCACCGTGCCGGCCTTGTCGAAGGCGGGGCGCAGGCCGGCCAGGGCTTCGGCGTTGGTTTTCTTGTTGATGAACTCGTCGGTGTTGAACACCAGCGGGTCGCCCTTGCGCTGGGGGATCAGCACGTCAACGATTTCGTCCTTGAACTTGCCAGCGTCCTGGGCGGCAGAAGCTTTTTGCTGGCTGGCCAGGGCCAGGGCGTCTTGCATGTCGCGGGTGATGCCGTTGGCCTTGGCCACGTTCTCGGCGGTGATGCCCATGTGGTACTGGTTGTAGACGTCCCACAGGCCGTCGTTGATCATGGTGTCCACCATCTTCCAGTCGCCCATGCGCTGGCCGTCGCGGCTGCCCAGCAGCACGTGGGGGCTGGCACTCATGTTTTCCTGGCCACCCGCAATGACCACCTCGCTGTCGCCCCAGGCCACGGCCTGGGCGGCCAGCATCACGGCCTTCAGGCCCGAGCCGCACACGGCGTTGATGGTGAGCGCCGGGGTTTCCTTGGCAACACCGGCCTTGATCATGGCCTGACGGGCCGGGTTTTGGCCCGCACCCGCAGCCAGCACCTGGCCCATGATGACTTCACCCACCGCATCGGCGGGCAGGCCGCTGCGCGCCAGCAGGTCCTTGATGACGATGCTGCCCAGCTCAGTGGCAGCGGTCTTGGCGAGCGAGCCACCAAACTTGCCCACGGCGGTGCGGGCGGCTGAAACGATGACGATGTCTTCCATGTGTCTCTCTCCTTGATGTCAATGGAATGGAATGGGATGCAAAAAATCAGGCCCTGGCCTTCACATAACTGCCCGGCGCGGGCTCCAGCACCTTGTGCTTGCGCGAGCCGTAGGCCTTGGGTGCTGCAATTTGTTTGCCAGCCTGGCCTTTGAGCCAGGCCGACCAGTCGGTCCACCAACTACCGGGGTGTTCGGTGGCGGTGGCCAGCCAGTCGTTGAAGTCGGCGGGGAACTGGTTGGCCTGACCGATCCAGTGGCTGCGCTTGCCCTTGCTGGCGGGGTTGATGACCCCGGCAATGTGGCCCGACGCACCCATGACAAAACGCTTGCGCCCCGACAGGTGCTGGGTGCTGGCGTAGGCCGCGCCGATGGGCACGATGTGGTCCTCGCGCGAGCCGTAGATGTAGGTGGGAATGTCCACCAGCCCCAGGTCGATCGGCTCGCCACACACCGTGGCCTGCCCGGGCTTGACCAGCTTGTTCTCCAGGTAGGTGTTGCGCAGGTACCAGGTGTAGTACTTGCCCGGCAGGTTGGTGGAATCGCTGTTCCAGTACAGCAGGTCGAACGGCGGCGGGGTTTCGCCCTTGAGGTAGTTGCCCACCACGTAATTCCACACCAGGTCGTTGGGCCGCAGGAAGCTGAAGGTGGTGGCCAGGTCACGCCCGGGCATGAGACCGCCGTTGGCGTACTGCATTTCGCGGAACTTGACGAAGGCTTCGTCAATGAACACGTCCAGGATGCCGGTGTCCGAAAAATCGAGGAAGGTGGTGAGGAAGGTGGCGCTGTGCACGGGCTTTTCGCCCCGTGCGGCCAGCACCGCCAGCCCGGTGCCCAGCATGGTGCCGCCCACGCAAAAGCCCAGCGCGTTGAGCGTTTCGGCCCCGGTGATGTCCTGCGTGACCGCAATGGCCTTGAGGATGGCGTGCTCGATGTAGTCGTCCCAGGTGGCCTGGGCCAGCGATTCGTCGGGGTTGCGCCAGCTGACCACAAAGGTGCGGTGGCCCTGCTCCACCGCATAGCGGATGAGCGAGTTCTCGGGCTGCAGGTCCAGGATGTAGAACTTGTTGATGCACGGTGGCACCAGCAGGAAGGGGCGCTCGTACACCTTGGCGGTGAGGGGTTTGTACTCAATGAGCTGGAACAGCTCGTTCTGGAACACCACCGCGCCTTCGGTGGTGGCCACGTTCTTGCCCACCTCGAACACGCTTTCGTCGGTCATGGACACGTGGCCCTGCTTCAGGTCGTGCAGCAGGTTCTGCACGCCCTTGGCAATGCTCTCGCCCTGGGTTTCGATGGCTTTTTTCTGCGCCTCGGCGTTGAAGGCCAGGAAGTTGCTGGGTGCGCTGGCGTCAATCCACTGCTGCACCGCAAACCGCACCCGGGCACGGGCCTTGGCATCCCCTTCCACCGCCTCGGCCAAGGCCATGAGGGTCTTGGCGTTGATGAGGTACAGCGCCGCCGAAAACGCCGACACCGGGTTG
This sequence comes from Hydrogenophaga soli, assembly GCF_054777695.1. Lineage (NCBI taxonomy): Bacteria > Pseudomonadati > Pseudomonadota > Betaproteobacteria > Burkholderiales > Comamonadaceae > Hydrogenophaga > Hydrogenophaga soli. The sequence goes on from NZ_BAAHAK010000014.1 coordinate 23,682, forward strand.
CCCTGCCAGGCGTCGTTGGCAAACCGGCGGTCACCCACAGGCTTGGCCTGAAAGCCCTGGTTCCACAGCTGGGCCACGTCTTGCAGGTACTGGCGCTGGATGTCCAGCAAACGCCCCGGGTCCAGTTTGACCGGTTGGGTTCCTCCGCCAGACAACACGTCCTTCAGGGCCCCCATGTCGGGCATCAGCGTCGACATGTCGGGCACCGCCGACGCCCCGGGCCAACCGAAAGCCCCCAGGGAACCCAAGGAGCCAAGCATCTGCTGTTGAAACTGTTGAGCCCCTTCGAGCCACTTGGGGTCAAAATTCATGTTTGTCTCCTGTCATCTCCCGCCGTCCGCGGTGGTTTTCACGGGCCAGTCTGGGGGCATGCGCTTCCAGCACGCTGACACGTTCATTTTCTACCTGTTCCATCCCATGTACCTTGTGGCTATTGCGTGGCTCTATGTGGCCGTGATGATGACCGTGGCCGAAGCCACCCACCCCACGGGCACGCTGCTGGGTGCAGCGATGACCTTCCTGCTGTACGGGGCGCTGCCCGTGGCCTTGTTGATGTACATCCTGAACACCCCCCACCGGCGCCGGGCACGCAAAGCGGCCGAACAGGCGCAGACACCGTCCGCACCGCCCACGCCATCTGAAATGCCCCCCTCGCCCCCACCTCAGCCCTGACACCGACGCACCGCACACAGACCTCACGCAGCCCCCTCACGCCAGATGCAGGCGGCCATGCGCCCGGTACCGCCGGGGGTGCTGCCGTCGCGACGGTGCGAGAACCACACCTCGGGCTGAGACGCTGTACACCAGGGCAACGAACCGTCGTTGCCATGCACCGACTCCACCCCCAACTGGGCCAGCCGCCAGCGGGCCAAGGCCATCAGGTTGCACCAGTATTTGCCCTCCACCTTGGCATGCGGCACAAACCACGGCGCCCCCAACACCTCGGTGGACCAGCGGCAGGCAAAGGTGTCTCGAACGTCATCCCCCACCTCGAACCGGGTCGGCCCGATGCACGGCCCCAGCCAGGCGGTGAGCTCCCCTGCCGGGATGTCGGCAAAAGCGGCCACCGTGGTGTCGAGCACCCCGAACACCAGCCCCCGCCAGCCCGCGTGCGCCGCGGCCACCTGGCGGCCATGTCGGTCACACAGCAGAACGGGCAAGCAGTCGGCCACCATCATGGTGCAGGCTACACCCTCGTCGGTGGTGGTGGCGGCGTCACCCACGGTGCCATCGGGCGTCTGGCCATGCACGGGCACGCAGACCACGCCATGCACCTGGTTGAAAAACACCGGCCGGGCCTGGATGTGGGCCGCCAGTTGGGCGCGATTGGCGGTCACGGCCTGCGGATCGTCGCCCACATGCGTGGCCAAGTTGAAACCGCGATGCCCGCCGACCGAAGCCCCCGGCTGGCGCGACGTCATCACCGCCCGCACACCGGGCGGCAACGGCCAGTCCATGGGCCAGAACCCTTGGGCCTCAGGCATGGACAGTGGGCTCAAGCATCGGCATCCGGGCACGCCGAAGGCTGGGCCTTCTGGAACGCCTCCAGCGCCATGCAGGCATCGAACACCCGCAAAACCTGCGGCAGCCCGTCCAGGGGCACGGCAAACCGTTGGGCGTTGAAAATTTGGGGCACCAGCACACAGTCGGCCAAGGTCACCTGGTCACCATGGCAAAAACGCCCCTGCGGCCCGGTGGCGAGCGCCTTTTCAAAGGCCTCCAGCCCCTGACGCACCCAATGGGCGTACCACTGGTTTTTTTGCACCTCGGACAGGCCCATGTCCTTCACCAGGTACTTGAGCACGCGCAGGTTGTTGAGCGGGTGGATTTCGCACGCGACCGACAACGCCAGGGCCCGCACCCGTGCGCGGCCCGCGGCGTCCGCAGGCAGCAAGGGGGGGTTGGGGTGGGTTTCTTCCAGGTACTCCAGGATGGCCAGCGACTGCGTGAGCCGCTCGCCCCCATCGGTTTCCAGCATGGGCACCAGCGGGTCGGCCACCAGCTCGGCATAACCGGCTTGCTGATGCTCGGCCTTGGCCAGGTGCACGGGAACGTAGTCAAACGGCAGGCCCTTGAGGGCCAGGGCAATCCGAACGCGGAACGAGGCCGACGATCGGAAGTAGTTGTACAGCTTCATGCTGCACAGCATATACCGGCCTGATGACCGATTTGACTGCGGCCCACCCCTCTCAGGGATAACACCCACCGCCACGACCCCACCTCGCCAACACGGTAAGCTGTGGCATTCCGATGCCCTCCCGTTGCACCATGTCCTCTGCCGCCGAATTTGCCGTTCCCGCCCCCGGGCTGACCACTGTCGAGGTGGTGGGCTCCAACGCCGTCTTCCCCGTGCACCGCGTGTACTGCGTGGGCCGCAACTACGAAGAGCACGCCAAGGAAATGGGCTTCACCGGGCGTGAACCCCCGTTTTTCTTCCTCAAGCCTGCCGACGCCGTGGTGCCCGCCCACGGCAGCGACCCGGTCACCATGCACTACCCCCCACTCACCCAGAACCTGCACCACGAGGTGGAGCTGGTGGTGGCCATTGGCAAGGGCGGGCGCAACATCCCGGCGGCGCAGGCGCTGGACCATGTGTTCGGCTACGCCGTGGGCCTGGACATGACCCGGCGCGACCTGCAAAACGACATGAAGAAGCAAGGCCGCCCCTGGTGCATTGGCAAGGCGTTTGACGAATCGGCTCCGCTGGGACCCATCAGCCCTGCGGCCACGGTGCCCCAGGTGGCGCAAGCCGCCATCACCCTCACCGTGAACGGCAGCCCCCGCCAGGGCAGCGCCGTGTCCAAGCTGATCTGGAACATTGCCGAGACCATCGAGCACCTGTCCGCCGCGTGGACCTTGCAGCCCGGCGACCTGATCTTCACCGGCACCCCCGAAGGCGTGGCCGCCGTGGTGCCGGGCGACGTGTTGCATGCCCAGGTGGAAGGCCTGGTGCCCCTGACCGTGCACGTGGCCTGAGTCACCCCGCCCGATTCACCACCTTGGGAGCCCCACCGTGAGCAACATCCAGCACTGCCGCCGCTGTGGTGCGGCGGTGGTCCATCGCCTGCCCGACGATGGCGACACCCGCACCCGCGCCGTCTGCCCCTGCTGCCACACCGTGCATTACGAAAACCCGCTCAACGTGGTGGGCACGGTGCCCTTCTGGGGCGAACGGGGCGAGCAGGTGCTGCTGTGCAAGCGCAACATCGAACCCCGCCATGGGTTCTGGACCCTGCCCGCGGGCTTCATGGAGCTGGGGGAAACCACGTCGTCAGGGGCCGCCCGCGAGACCGACGAGGAAGCCGGGGCTCAGATTGAGCTGTTGGGCCTGTTCACCCTGATGAACGTCAAGCGTGTGGGCCAGGTGCACCTGTACTACCGCGCCAAACTGCTGAGCCTGGACTTCGACCCCGGGCACGAAACCCAGGAGGTGCAGCTGTTCACCGAAGACACCATCCCGTGGGACCAGCTGGCCTTCACCACCGTCAAACAAACCCTGCGCCACTACTTTGACGACCTGCGCCAGGGCGCATTCCAGATCCACACCACCGACATCGACTGAGGCGGGTGCCCAACCGCCCCCTCACGAACCCCGGTAGGTGCTGTAACTCCAGGGGCTGACCAGCAGCGGCACGTGGTAGTGCTGGCTGGGGTCGGCCACCCCAAAGTCCAGCGCCACCTGGTCCAGGAAGTTGGGCTCGGGCAAGACCACCCCCTTGGCGGCAAAGTAGCCCTTCACGTCAAACACCAGGCGGTAGGTGCCCACGGCCAGGCTGGCGTTGTCCAGCAGCGGGCCGTCGGGGTTGCGACCGTCGGCGTTCAGCTGCAACTCGCGCAGCAGTCGGGTCTCACCGGCCTGGGTGGCGTAAAACCTCACCCGCATGCCCCCGGCGGGGCAGCCGTGCATGGTGTCCAGGACGTGGGTGCTCAGGCCCATGGCAGTTCTCCAATGTTCGGTTGACGGCAAAGTGTATACACTTTCCATCCATCACCTTTCCGCGAACGCCCCCACCCAGCCCCCGTTCCATGAGCGCCGCGCCCTCCTCCCGCACCCCGGCGGTGTCATCGGCATCCAGCACCGCCCGCATCGTTGAATCGCTCACCCGCGCCATCGTCGAGCACCGCCTGGCCCCCGGCACCAAACTGGCCGAACAGAAGCTGGCCGACCAGTTTGGCGTGTCGCGCACGCTGGTGCGCCAGGCGCTGTTCCAGATGACGCGCAACCGCCTCATCCGCATGGAGCCCGCCCGGGGGGCCTTTGTGGCCACGCCGTCGGCCGACGAGGCGCGGCAGGTGTTTGCGGTGCGCCGCATGCTGGAGGCGTCCATGGTGCGCGAGTTTGTTCGCCAGGTCCGCCCGGCGCAGATCAAGGCGCTCAAGGCCCACGTTCGGCAGGAAAAACAGGCCGTGGCCCGGCAGGACGTGTCGGGCCGCACCGAGCTGCTGGCCGACTTTCACGTGCGCGTGGCCGAGCTCATGGGCAACCAGGTGCTGGCGCAGCTGCTGGACGAGCTGCTGTCGCGCTGCGCCCTCATCACCCTCATGTACCAAAGCACCAGCGCCGCCGAGCACTCCAGCGAGGAACACGCCGCCATCGTCAACGCCCTGGCCGCCAAGGATGAGGCCCTGGCCGTGCGCCTGATGGACGAACACCTGCAGCATGTGGAACAAAGCTTGCATTTCGACCGCAAGCTGCCCAGCAACGACATTTCCATGGCCCTCTCATGACCTACGACACCACCCGCCCCTACCCCCGCGACCTGGTCGGCCATGGCCGCGACGTGCCCCACGCCCGCTGGCCGGGCGGTGCCCGCGTGGCCGTGCAGTTCGTCCTGAACTACGAGGAAGGCGGCGAGAACTGCGTGCTGCACGGCGATGCGGCCAGCGAAACCTTTCTGTCCGAAATGTTCAACCCCGCGGCCTTTCCCGCCCGGCACATCAGCATGGAGGGCATTTACGAATACGGCTCTCGTGCCGGGGTGTGGCGCATCCTGCGCGAGTTCGAGCGGCGCGGCCTGCCGCTGACGGTGTTCGGCGTGACCACGGCGCTGGAGCGCCACCCGGACGTGACCGCCGCCTTTGCCGAACTGGGCCACGAGATTGCCTGCCATGGCTGGAAGTGGATCCACTACCAGAACCTGGACGAGTCGATTGAACGTGAGCACATGGCCCTGGCCATGGAGACCCTGGCCCGCATCACGGGCGACCAAAACCGCCAGTTGCACGGCGCGGGCTGGTACACCGGCCGCGACAGCCCCAACACCCGCCGCCTGGTGGCCGACTTCGGCGGCTTCGAGTACGACAGCGACTACTACGGCGACGACCTGCCCTTCTGGATGAAGGTGCAAAAGTCCGACGGCAGCGTGGTGCCCCAACTCATCGTGCCCTACACGCTGGACTGCAACGACATGCGCTTTTCGCTGCCTCAGGGCTACAGCCACGCCGACCCGTTCTTCCAGTACATGAAGGACAGCTTTGACGCGCTGTACGCCGAGGGTGATCCGGCGGACCTGGACCGCCCCAAGATGTTGAGCATCGGCATGCACTGCCGCCTGCTGGGCCGCCCCGGGCGCATCACCGCGCTGCAGCGGTTCCTGGACCACATCCAGCGCCATGAAGGCGTGTGGATCACCCGTCGGGTGGACATTGCCCGCCACTGGAAAGCCACCCACCCCTTCCCCGGCTGAGCCCTGCACCATGACCATCCCCCTCACCCTGGCCCGACTCAACGCCGCACCGCCCGATGTGGCGGCCAAGATGCTCGACGGCCTGTACGAACACACGCCCTGGATCGTGGGCCAGTCCATGGCGCACCGGCCTTTCAAATCGCTCTCACATTTGAAGCACACATTGACCGTGGTTCTTGCGGAGGCAGGCCCTGAGGCTCAAAAAGAGCTGATCCGTGCCCACCCGGAACTCGCGGGCAAGGCCATGGTGGCCCAGACCCTCACCGCCGAATCGACGAACGAGCAGCAAAAGGCGGGCCTCACGCAGTGCACACCCGAGGAATTTGCCCACCTCCAGCACCTGAACGCCGCCTACAACGCCAAGTTCGGCTGGCCCTTCATCCTGGCGGTGCGCGGCCCGCGGGGCACGGGCCTGAGCAAGCAGCAGATCATCCACACCCTGGAACGCCGCCTGCAAGGCCACCCCGACTTCGAGCTGGCCGAGTGCATCCGCAACATCCACCGCATTGCCGAAATCCGCCTGAACGACAAGTTTGGCGTGGAGCCCACGCTGGGCCAGCAGGTGTGGGACTGGCAGGAACAACTCGCCCGCCACGCCGACCCGGGCTGTGCCGAGTTGGGGCAACTGACCGTCACCTACCTGACCGACGCCCACCGCGCCTGCGCCGCCGACCTCCAGCGCTGGATGCACGACTGCGGCTTCGACGAGGTGCACCTGGACGCCGTGGGCAACGTGGTGGGCCGGTTTCACCCGGCCCCCACGCTTGCGCCTACGCCGGGCGTGGCGGCACCCTACCTGCTCACCGGCAGCCACTACGACACCGTGCGCAACGGCGGCAAGTACGACGGGCGGCTGGGCATCTTCGTGCCCATGGCCTGCGTGCGCGAACTGCACCGTGCCGGGCAACGCCTGCCCTTTGGCATTGAAGTGGTGGCCTTTGCCGAAGAAGAAGGCCAGCGTTACAAGGCCACCTTCCTGGGCTCCAGCGCCCTCACTGGCGGTTTTGACCCCGCCTGGCTGGACCAGCTGGACGCCGACGGCATCCCCCTGCGCCGCGCCATGCACCAGGCCGGGCTGTGCGCCAGCGAGGCCGATGCCGACATCCTGCCCGCCGTGGCCGCGCTGCGCCGCGACCCGGCCTGCTACCTGGGCTTTGTGGAAGTGCACATCGAACAAGGCCCCGTGCTCAACGAGCTGAACCTGCCCCTGGGCGTGGTCACCAGCATCAACGGCAGCGTGCGTTACCTGGGCGAGGTGGAGGGCCAGGCCAGCCACGCCGGCACCACGCCCATGGACCGCCGCCGCGACGCCGCCTGCGCCGTGGCCGAACTGGCGCTGTACCTGGAACAACGCGCCGCGCTGGATGGCCCAGCAGGTGAAGGTGTCGTGGCCACCATGGGCCAGCTGCAGGTGCCCAACGGCTCCATCAACGTGGTGCCCGGTGTGTGCCGCTTCAGCCTGGACATTCGGGCCCCCAGCGACGCCCAGCGCAATGCGGTGGAGCGTGACGTGCTGCAAAAATTGCAGCACATCTGCAAACGCCGGGGCCTGACCCACACGCTGGAAGAAACCCTGCGTGCCGCCGCCGCCCCCAGCGACCCCGCCTGGCAAGCCCGCTGGGAAGCCGCCGTGGACGCCCTGGGCCTGCCCGTGTTCCGCATGCCCAGCGGCGCGGGCCACGACGCCATGAAGCTGCACGAGGCCATGCCCCAGGCCATGCTGTTTGTGCGCGGCGAAAACAGCGGCATCAGCCACAACCCACTGGAAAGCACCACCGCCGACGACATGCAACGCGCCGTGGATGCCTTCAGCCACCTGCTGAACCAACTGGCACAGCCCTCAGAAATTCAATGACTTTTTGGCACCTATCGCTTTATACAAAAGCGCAAACAGCTAGCAAATATATAGCAACCCCATGACCACACACCCCACCCCCGAACTCCCCCCCACGCTCAGCGCCCAGCTTGACGCCTGGGTGGACACCCACTTTGCCGAGCAGGTGGATTTCCTGCAGCAACTGGTGCGCGTGCCCACCGACACCCCGCCGGGCAACAACGCCCCGCATGCCGAGCGCACCGCCCAGCTGCTGGCCGCCCTGGGCTACACGGTGGAAGCCTTTGCCGTGCCGCCCGAAGAGGTGCGGGCCGCGGGGCTGGAGAGCATCACCAACCTCATCGTGCGCCGTCACTTTGCCGAAGGCCCCACCATCGCCCTCAACGCCCATGGCGACGTGGTGCCCCCCGGCGAGGGCTGGACCCACCCGCCCTACGGCGGTGACGTGGTGGACGGCAAGCTGTATGGCCGCGCCTCTGCCGTGAGCAAGTGCGACTTTTCCACCTTCACCTTTGCGCTGCGGGCGCTGGAGGCCGTGGCACAGGCCCAGGGCGTGGCGCTGCGGGGCGGCGTGGAGCTGCACTTCACCTACGACGAAGAATTCGGCGGCGAGCTCGGCCCCGGCTGGCTGCTGAAACACGGCCACACCCGTCCCGACCTGATGGTGGCCGCCGGGTTCAGCTACCAGGTGGTGGTGGCCCACAACGGCTGCCTGCAGCTGGAGGTGACGGTGCAAGGCGACATGGCCCACGCCGCCATCCCCGACAGTGGCACCGACGCGCTGCAAGGCGCGGTGCACATCATGAACGCGCTGTACCAGCTCAACCGCGACTACCTGGGCGTCAGCTCCCAGGTGGAAGGCATCAGCCACCCCTACCTCAACATCGGGCTCATCCAGGGCGGCACCAACACCAACGTCATTCCCGGCAAGGTGGTGCTGAAGCTGGACCGCCGCATGATCCCCGAGGAAGACCCCGAACAGGTCGAAGCCAGCCTGCGCACCACCATCGCCCAGGCCGCCGCCAGCTTCAACCCGCCCCGCGGCGGCAAGGCCCTGCAGGTGGACGTGCGCCGCATCCTGCTGGCCCGCGCCATGCGCCCCCTGCCCGGCAACGCCCCGCTGGTGGCCGCCCTGCAGCACCACGGCCAAGCGGTGTTTGGCGAGCCCATTCCCGCCGTGGGCACCCCGCTGTACACCGACGTGCGGCTGTACGGCGAACACGGCATTCCCGGCGTGATCTACGGCGCAGGCCCCCGCACCGTGCGCGAAAGCAACGCCAAGCGGGCCGACGAACACATCGACCTGGCCGACCTGCGCCGAGCCACGAAAGTGGTGGCTCGGATGCTGGCAGACTTGTTGGCAAAAACCGACTGCATGCGTTAGGAGTTCACTGACGCATGAACGTCATTCGCTCCGGCTCACTATCAGCTGAGCCAACGCCTCTGCATCCAATCCGTTGAGAAGGCGATCCTGTCGTTTGCACCCTCCCTCCATGATCACGACCCGATCCGCGAGGGCGACCACTTCACGCATGTTGTGGCTCACAAGTATGACGGTGTGACCATTCTCTTTAAGTTTGCGAATCAAGCCAAGCACTGCAATGGATTCTTTTACACCCAATGCTGCGGTAGGTTCGTCCATCACGATGATTTGAGCTCGCCAGCGCAAGGCCCTGGAAATGGCAACCGCCTGCCGTTGTCCGCCAGACAGCTGTTCCACTGGAATAGACATGTCATTCAGGGGAACAGACAGTTGGGCCAAATACTGCCGAGCCTCGACCGCCATGCGCTGCTTGTCTAGAAAATGCAGAAAAGGCACGCCAATGGAGCGTGTCAGTTCTGAACCCATGAACACATTGGCGGCAATGGACAAGCGCGGTGCCAAAGCCAAATCCTGGTAAATGGTTGCAATACCGCTTTCCAGAGCGTCACGGGGCGTGGAAAATTGAACTTCTTTTCCGCAAAAGAACAAACTCCCAAAACTGGGACGCTCGGCACCCGAGATGATTTTTACCAAACTTGACTTGCCCGCTCCATTGTTCCCGCAAATGGCCACCACCTCGCCTTTTGCTATATCAAGATTGACTTGTTGAAGCGCAACAACCGATCCATAATGTTTACCAACATCACGGAGAGACAAGATGATTGACTTACCCATGCTACAGCTTTAATTAACCGAATTCACTCCAATCATTTTCAAAAAACCCACCCAAATATCACCGCATCATTTCAGGTATTCATGCACATTTGACCTATCAACAAGCACAGCCTCTCTGAATAAATAGGGACCTTTTGTCATTACCTCCTTTGACTTCTTCTCTACAACAACCGCTTGGATTGCATCAATGGCCTGCCTCCCCATGTCTTCAAATGGAATCGAGACAGTGGCCATCAGTGTTGAGTTGGGATCGGCAATTCGTGCATAGGTTTCTTTCCCGCCATCCACCGAGACAAACGGAATTTGCCCTTTCTTGACACCCTGGGCCTTAAGCAAATCATCTATGACATACGCCTGCCCATCAAAAGACGCCCAGACTCCATTGATTTTCCCTTGATTCTGCAACAAAAGGGCCTGCATACCTGCACGCACGTCATCGCGCCAACTTTGCGTTCGTGACATGGAGAATTTCCCAAATTCCTTGACACCCTGGTTCTCGGACAGAACGGAATCAAGCACCTTACCCCGGATTCGAGTTGCGACATTTTGATCAAATCGACTGGTGACAATATTACCCTTGTACCCCATTTGACCCAACAAATAGAGCGCAGCCTCAGCCCCAACTTTGTACTCATTGGTCTGAATATCAAACAGGGTGTGGGGGCTCGATCCCGCCATCACGGTGACAATGGGAATGCCTTTATCGTGCGCGGCCTTGAGCTTGGCTTCTGCTTCAGTGGGTTTACCCATTGCAATGACGATGGCATCAACTTGTTTGGCGATCAATGCATCAATTTGCTCGGCATGCTTGGGCAAGGAGCCCTCTGAATTGAGCACGGTTGCAGACCACCCCTTCGCTTTGGCAGCACTGGCCGCTGCATTGACAACACGGGCGTGAGTTTCCGATGAAAACTGGAAACCAATGATGCCAACCTCAAACGCATGTGCTGAGGTGGCCAGCCACAACAGCGTTGCGGCGGTGGTTCGTTCAAGGAATTTTTCGAAAGTGTCCATGATGTACCTCCAATGGGGTTGTGATTCAATCAAACCTTGAATGCTGCTTTTTTGACAGCGCTTGCCGAGAATGCGACCGATCCAACAATGGCCACACCCAAAACAATGTCCTGCATGTAATATGGCGCGCCCAACAACACCAAGCCATTGCCTGTTGCCTTGAGCACGAAAGCAGAAAAAACTGTCCCCATGACATTGGGCTTACCAGGCTGAAACATGGTCATGCCCAAAAGCGTTGAAGCCAAGGCATACAACAAATAATCACCGGCCATGCCAGGGGCGGCAGAAGATAAGTTGGCAATCAGCAGCACCGCCATCACACTGGCAAGAATGGCCGACACAGTCATTCCCAAGCGCTTCATGCGACCGATTGCGATGCCTGCTCGATAAGCCGCTTCATCGGCCTCCCCTGTTGCAGACAAATGCGCACCGATGCGTGTCCAGTTCACCCATCCGTGAGTGAACAACGTGATTGTGGCCAACCACACCAGGAGGTTCGGCACCCCAAAGCTTGTACCCCTGGCCAATCCAGTAAAGGCTACAGGCCAACTTCCCACAAACGCGACCCCTTGGGTGACCATGAAAGACAGTCCTTTGGCCATTGAGGCCGTGCCCAAAGTCATGATCAACGATGGAACACGCAATGACGTGACACCCCATCCGTTGATTAAGCCTGAGGCACAGCCCACCATCAGCGCGGCACTTGTCGCGATAAAAACCGGGTAGTTCATCTGTATAAGCCAACCACAGACAACCGCCGCAAGGCTTGCCACGTCAGCGACGGAAAGATCGATTTCTGCCACGGTCAACGCCATTGTGAACCCTGTTGCAAGAATGGCCAAAAAAGCCATTTCAGCGAGCACATTGACCAGGTTGGGAACCGATGCAAAGTTGGGGGCAAATACCATGAACAAAAAAACCATGCCCAGTCCGGCGATGGCGGTTCCAAAACGACTGATGATGGCATTGATGGGCATTAACCAGATCTCACAAATACTCAAACAGCAGCACCAATTCTCACTAGTTCATGAGAAATATTCACCAAACAACTTTCACTCTGCCGAAACAATTCAAACATGCGCCGATGAAATTCGGTTTTCTTTGGATTTGGCTCGTATCGTGATGCCACCTTGACCAATGTGTCTTGGGCCTGTTCCAGTGAGCTGAATCTCCCCAATCCAGTCCATGCCACAAGAGCCGCTCCCAACGTGCCGGGCTGAGCCGAAGCTCCCACAATGACTGGTCGCTCACAAACATCCGCTTTGATTTGTCGCCAAATGGTGTTGGATGCACCACCGCCGCCAAAGCGTATTTCAGAAACGGCATGCCCCAGTGCTGTTTCGGCACGATCCAGCACTATGCGATTCAAATACGCGACCCCCTCGAGAACAGCATGGGCAAGATCAGTTGCCCGATGTTGTCGCTGAAGCCCAATGAATGCCCCACGCAAAGCCGGATCCCAATAGGGCACACGCTCGCCTTGAAGATACGGCAAAAACAGCAACGCCTGGGGATGACGCGGAAGCTCCAACAATGCATCCAAGGTGATGCCAATGTTGCGGCTCTCAGGAACATCCTGTCCCAACAGGGAAAGCAACCAGCGCACGGTATCGGCCCCGCTTTGACTCGGGCCTCCAATTTGAAACAATCCACCCCAATCGACACAAAGCAGACCTTGCGCAGAAACGGTATTGGGGCTCATGGCACCAAAAACTTCTGTGGTGCCCGAAACATTGAACGCCACACCAGGGCGCAAGGCACCCAACCCCAAGGCAGATGCCCAAGTGTCAACGGAGCAGCAAAAGACAGGTCGGCCAACAAGTCGATCAAACGGTGCGACTGGGTCGGCGCTGACGGTACCCACCATGGCACACGGATCCATCAAGGTCGGCAAGATGCGCGTCGAGGTGCCGATGTGGCAGAAGAGATCTACACCCTGTACCTGTTCAGCAGCAGCAACAAGACGCGCCATTGACATCCTGTCACTGGCGCGTTGCCCCGTGAGGCGAAAGTTCAAATAGTCTTTGGGCTCCAGCACGGTGGCCAGTTTCCGAAACGTGGCCCCTTCTTCCATGCGAAGCCATGCCAAACGCGCAAGCGGATGAAAGGCGTTGAGGTTTGCCAACTCAGGGTGTGGTTCAGGAACATCTGCCGCCAACTGCTCAGCCAAATGACTTGCTCGACTGTCATTCCAGATGATGGCTGGGCGAAGGCTTTGCCCCTTGCTGTCCAAAAACACCTGACTGCGCGTGACCCCGCAAATGGCCACAGCTTCAACGGTGCAAAAGAGCCTGGGCTCGGCAACCGCCAGACTGCCACACGCGTGAATCAGCGCTTGCCACCACAGTTCCGGCTCTATTTCCGACCAGCCGACTTCGGAGCCGTGGATGGGGCAAGGAACAACACTTTCAGCAAGGACAACCCCTTCCTCATCGATGAGCGAGGCACGAAAGTTGGTCCCCCCCAAATCACAGGCCAGCACACAACTCATGGCCTGGACCAGGGGTCTGCAATACCCTTCAACGGTTTGGAACGGATGGAATCGTGTTGATCAGGTTTCATGGTGGTGAATGCCCCAACTCTTTGGAGAAAACACCAAGGCAGGATAACTGACGGCGATCCCGTGGCTTTCGCCTTTCACTCAGTTCAGTGAACAAAAACCCACATGGTCCATTTTTGGCGTTGATGAGGGCCTCCTGCCCGCAGCTTTCGTGGAGGCAAGCAATTGTGTTCATGCGCCACGGTGCAGCTCACCCAGTGGTGCAGCCGCCCGGCGGCTGCACCCATGTTCCACAGGTGCCGCAACTGCACAAACAAGGGCAGCGCGGCCAGGTCGGCATCACTGACTTCACCGCCGCCTGGGCGGTATCCGCGAAGGTAGTGCGCCCCACGCTCGCGCAGCACAGCGTCGGGCTCCTTGAGGCCGTTTCGAATCAAATGGGACCACGCCAACACGCACAGGTCGTAGGCCAAAAAACCGGGGCCTGCGTCGTCAAAGTCAAAAAACACCGTCGTGGGGAACCGTCCGCACCGTTGAACACATGGTTGTTGAAGCCGTGTGTGTCCCCATGGCAGACGACCCGCGTCAATCCCCCCTCCACCTGGGCCAGCTCGTCTTGCAACCGATGGATCAACTGGCGGAAGCTGGCCAAAACGTCTGTGCTCAACCCTGGGTAGGCTGACAGGTATTCCCATGGCCAGGCAGCGGTGTCCGAGGCCATGGGGTGGGGACTTCGCGGTTCACGGTGTGGCGCCGAACAGACGGTGTTGAACCTGGGCATGAGCATGGCCCCCCATGAAGACCATGGGCCACCCCGAGCGGACACTTCCCTCCTGTGCCCCAGCGCCGTGCGAGAGGTTCACCTGATGTCCAAATCAAAAGCGTTGAGCGCCGTGTTCGCGATCGCGTTGTCGGCCTGTGCCGACACACCACCACCGCCGTGGGCGCAGGGGTACGGGGCTCAGCCCGACTTGCCTGCCCCCCAGTCCTCATGGATGCCAACGGTCAACATCGCTCCAGCCCTAGGCTGGCCCGAGGGGACGGTGCCCCGGGGCGCACCCGGGACACGGGTTGGGGCATTTGCCCGTGGTCTCGAACACCCGCGTTGGCTGCATGTGTTGCCCAACGGGGATGTGCTGGTGGCTGAAACCAACACACCGCATCAGGAGACCGCCAAAGGGTTCAAAGCCTGGATCACCGGTTGGGTGATGAAGCGTGCTGGGGCTGGTGCGGCCAGCGCCAACCGCATCACCTTGCTGCGCGACACCGACGGGGATGGCGTGGCCGATGTGCGTTCGGTGTTTCTGGATGGCCTGAACTCGCCCTTCGGCATGGCATTGGTCGGGCCACACCTGTATGTGGCCGACACCGATGCGGTGCGTCGCTTTGTGTATGCCGAGGGCGACACCCGCCTGGCGTCACCGGGGGTCAGGGTGGTCGAACTGCCTGCGGGCGACATCAACCACCATTGGACCAAAAACCTGATGGCCAGCCCGGACGGCACCAAGCTCTGGGTCACGGTGGGCTCCAACAGCAACGTGGCCGAGCGTGGCATGGAGGCCGAGGCCGGACGTGCCGCCATCTGGGAGGTGGACATCGCCACCGGCAACCCGCGCGTCTTTGCCTCGGGCCTGCGCAACCCGAACGGGCTGGCCTGGGAGCCCGTCCTCGGGGCCTTGTGGACGGTGGTGAACGAGCGCGACGACCTGGGCAATGACCTGGTGCCCGATTTCATGACCTCGGTGCAAGACGGGGGGTTTTACGGCTGGCCCTACAGCTACTTTGGCCCGCATGTGGATGAGCGTGTGCAGCCCCCCAGGCCCGATCTGGTCGCCCAGGCATTGGTGCCCGACTATGCGCTGGGGGCGCACACCGCCTCACTGGGCCTGGCCTGGTCGCAGGGGAACACGCTGCCACCTGCGTTTGCCCACGGCATGTTCATTGGTCAACACGGCTCGTGGAACCGTCAGCCGCACAGTGGCTACAAAGTCATTTTTGTGCCCTTCAAGGCAGGCCAACCCGTGGGGTTGCCCATCGATGTGCTGACGGGGTTCCTGAGCGATGACGGCCAAGCATTCGGCCGTCCGGTGGGGGTAGCCCTGGATCGGCGAGGTGCGTTGCTGGTGGCCGATGACGTGGGCAATGTGGTGTGGCGTGTCGGGGCGGAATGAGGCCCGACAGGGGAAGAACGGACATCCACACATAGGTTTCGAATGGGCGCGCTGTGTGGGTTGATGCACAGACGCTGAAGCCCAGAGCCCGCACCATGGAATCAACGTTTGGCTGGGGTCTGTCCGGCTTCTTCACCACCGGCGCGGTTGACGCGATGACCCGGGGCGTTGGTGGTCTGCGCGCCTGTGCACAGGCCGTCCGATGTGAGGGGCATGACGCGTCAACACGGACTCGTCCATGTGCGGCGGGTCCTTCCACCAAGCGACTTGCGGGGGGCCTCGGCGGCCCATGGCTGTGCGCCTCGCCGTTCTGTTGACTTTGACCTGGAGAAACCCATGACCTCTGCTGCCACCCCCTTGCACTCCCCCCCCCTGCGGCTGATGGGGATCTTGCCGAACAGGCCAACCCCGGGCATGGCATTCCCTCGCAAGACCCGGACCCTGCCGCACAGACGCCCATGCCCCCGCAAGAAGAGGTGCGCGAGGCCAACTCGGTGCTGACGGGCGGCGGCATGGTGGCAGGAGCCGCCTCCGGCGGGGCCCTCGGGGTGGCCGTGGGCGGGCCTGTCGGGGTGGTGGTGGGGGTTGCACTGGGGGCCGTTGCCGGTGCATTGGGCGGTGCCGCAGCCGGGGCATCAACCCGTGCGGACGACTCCGACACCCCCCCTCAGCCCGCCGCCGCAGACGCCGTGCGCCTGCACATTGAGGACAGCGGGGGCAGCGGACGTCCGGTGGTGCTGATCCACGGCTGGCCGCTGTCTGCCCAGGCATGGGAACCGCAGGTGTCTGCACTGCGTGCCGCGGGGTATCGCGTGGTGGCCTATGACCGACGGGGCTTTGGACAATCGGACAAGCCCGCTTCCGGCTACACCTATGACACCCTGGCCGACGACTTGCATCGCGTCATGGCGCAGTGCGGGCTGCAAGACGTGACGCTGGTGGGCTTTTCAATGGGGGGCGGCGAAGTGGCCCGCTACATCGCCCGGCACGGCGAATCGCGCCTGCACAGCGTGGTGTTCGCCGCCGCCGTGCCACCTTACCTGATGGCCACGGCCGACAACCCCACGGGCCCGCTCACCCCCGAGCATGCGAAACAGCAAAGGCACGCCCTGGAACAAGACCGCCAAGCGTTTTTCGAGCAGTTCGTGAAGAACTTCTTCTCTGCCCACGGGGTGCTGAAAGTACCGAAGTCCGCATGCATTGCGGCCGTCACCCTGTGCCATCAGTCGGCACAGCATGCGGCGCTGGCTTGCATGGATGCATTCGACACAACCGATTTCCGCGATGACTTGAAACGGGTGAGCGTGCCCACGCTGGTGATCCACGGCGAAGCTGAACCGCCCCGGGTTTCGCAGAGGTCAGTTGGTTGAAGTGCCCATGCCGTCGCAGCCGATTGCTCGGTGAGTTGGCGGTGGTAATTTGCCCCCGCCTCTGCCGATGAGAGGGTGCATTTTTCCATGCAACACACCTTGGCGCCCTGCTTGGCGAGATCGGCCACTCGGAAGACAATGGCCTGAGGTTTCCTCTTGCCATGGCCTTCAGTGCCCCCGGCTTCACCGACGCCTTCTTGTTGTTCGCGCTTCGGTGCAGCAGAGGAAACTCGTTGGAACTGAGGCAAATCATGAGTGACCCCGAAAAAACACAACCACTGGCACCCCAGTCAGCCGATCTGGCCATGAGCGGAGCCTGGGCCCAAGCGCTGATTGAGCAGTCACTGGCCGGCATTTACGTGATCCAGGACGGGTGCTTTCGTTATGTCAACCAGGAGTTCGCCCGCATCTTTGGCTACGCATCACCCACCGAGTTGATCGACACCATCAAGATTTCCGAGCTGATTGCACCCGAAGAGCGCCAACGCGTGGCAGACAACGTCCGCCGCCGTACCGAAGGTCAGGTGACAGAAATGCGCTACACCTTCGTGGGCCTGCACCGGGATGGGCGGCGCATTCACGTTGAAGTGCATGGCCGGGCATCGGAGTTCCAAGGCCGCCCTGCGGTGATCGGCGTCACCCTTGACATCACCGAACGCAAGCTGGCCGAAGCCGCCAGCGACGAAAAGCTGGGTGCCTTGTTTCGCCACTCACCCCTGGGCATCGCCCTGGTGGACGAAGCGGGCACCCATCTGGAGTGCAACAACGCCTATCAGCAACTGTTGGGTTGCTCCGACGACGCGCTGAAGACCACACGCCTTTGGGACTTGATCCCCCAGCAGTTCGCCGACCGGGTGGACCACATCCGCCAATCGCTCCAGGACGAAGGCCATTACGACGCCATGGAACTGGAGTACTTGCGACCCGACGGCCTGCATGTGCCGGTGCAGACCAGCGGCGTGCGAATCACCGGGAGTGATCATCGGCACTACGTCTGGTCCATCGTCGAAAACATCACCGAACGCAAACGCCTGGAACACGAAATGGCCGAACAGGTCGTGACCCTGAGAAAGCTGAATCAGCAGTTGCAAGACACACAATCGCAATTGCTCCATGCCGAAAAAATGTCCGCGGTCGGTCAGCTGGCGGCGGGGGTGGCGCACGAAATCAACAACCCTGTGGGGTTTGTGAAATCCAACCTCGGCACATTGCAAAACTACCTGTCCGAGCTGTTGCGTCTGGTGGAAGCCTATGAAATGGCGCTGAAGCACAAACCGACAGACGATCCCGTGCGGCAACAGATCCACGACCTGGAAACCGCCATGGACTACGCCTACATCCGCGACGACACACCCAAGCTGCTTGAAGAATCGCTGGCAGGCATCGAGCGGGTCAGACGCATTGTGGCCGACCTCCGCGATTTCTCAAGACCAGGCCACGCCGACTGGCAACTGGCCCATGTTCACGATTGCCTGGACAGCGCCCTCAACATCGTGGGCCATGACGTTCGGCAAAAAGCCGAATGGGTCAAGGATTACGGCGCACTGCCGCCGATCCGCTGCATGCCTTTCCAACTCAAACAACTGTTCATGAACCTGCTGCTCAACGCTGCACAAGCCATCCCTGCACACGGCTGCATCACGCTTCGCAGCGGTGTCGAAATGGAACGGGTATGGGTTGAAGTGGAGGACACCGGAACGGGCATACCAGCCGATGTGCTGCCCCGCGTCTTCGAGCCTTTTTTCACCACCAAGCCCGTGGGCAAAGGCATGGGCCTGGGGCTGGCCGTGGCCTACGGCATCGTGCAAGCCCACTCAGGCGACATCACGGTGCGCAACAAGGTCGGCGGCGGTGGCAGCATCTTCCGTGTGACGCTGCCCATTGAGCCCCCCAACGCTTCGCGCCATGCGCCCCCTTCCCAGGGGGCGTGACGAGACTCAGAACGTTTCCCAGTCCTCATCCCCACCCTTGGCCTTGGGCGCGATGGCCGTGTTGGTGGAGGTGGCCGCTGCCGTTTCACCAGGCAGCTTGGCCGCTGGCTTGGGGGCCGCCGCCGGTTTGGCGCTGGCCTTGGCACCGGCTTGGGCCGCCGACAGCGCTTTGGCCGCCGATTTCACCGGGGCCAGAGCCCGGGTGGCGCTGGCGTGAGGGGCTTTGCGGGGCGCTGCCGCAGGTGCAGCCGCCGTGCGGCCAGCGCCTGCCCGCTGGCCGTCTTGGGCCGAGAGTTTGAACACGGCCACGGTCTGCACCAGGTCTTGCGCCTGGGTGTTGAGTGACGAGGCCGCTGCCGCCATTTCTTCCACCAGCGCCGCGTTTTGCTGGGTCA
>NZ_BAAHAK010000015.1:0-2088 GCF_054777695.1 Hydrogenophaga soli
CCGAGGTTTCTTCCACGCTGGCGGCCTGCTCGCTGGAGGCCTGCGACAGGCTTTGGGCGGTGGAAGACACCTGCTGGGTGGCGCTGGCGATGGTGTCGGTGGTGGCGTTGACGTCGGCAATGGTCTGGGCCAGCTTGGCCACGGTGTTGTTCAGGCTTTGCTTGACCTGATCGAACGCACCTTGGTAGTCGCGGGTGACGGTCTTGGTGAGGTCGCCTTGCTCCAGGGCGGCGGCGACGTCGATGGTGTCTTTGAAGGCCTGGTCCACGGTGTCGCTCAACTGGTTGAGCAGTTCGCTCAGCTCCTTGGTGTAGCCCGCCTTGCCGTGCAGGTCCATCTTGGTGTGGAAGCTGCCCTGGTTGGCCAGGGCGACGATGTTGCGGATTTCGCCCACGATGGCGGTGAGGGACTCGGCGGTGGTGTTCACGGCCTGCTTCACGTCGTTGTAGGCGCCTTGGCAGTCGCGGGTGACCTTTTGCGACAGGTCGCCACGGGCGAGGGCCCGGGCCACGCGGATGGTGTCCTTGAAGGCGGTGTCCACGGTGTCGCTGAGCTGGTTGAGCAGTTCGCTCAGGTCCTGGGTGTAACCGGCCTTGCCCTTGAGGTTCATCTTGGTGGTGAAGTCGCCCTTGTTGGCTGCGGCCACCACCTCGCGGATTTCAGCCACCACGCCGATCAGGCTGTCTTGCATGGACTTCATGGCGGCCAGCACGCTGCGGGTGTCGCCCGGTGGCAATTGAATGCGGCTGCTCAGGTCGCCTGCGGAAATCCGGTTGGCGATGTCGGCCACCTGGGCCGGGTCTCCGCCCAGTTGCCGCAGCACGCTGCGGATGATGAGGGTGCCTCCCACGGCCAGCAACACGGCGATGGTGAGGGACAGCACGATGGCGTTGCGGTTGGTGGCGCTCAGCTCGTCATCAATGGCTTGGCCGACCGTCGCATCCAGGCGCGAGACGATTTCATCGGTGGCGTGAATGGCCTTGCGCATGCCACCTTGTGCCCCTTCGGTGGGGACGAGTCCGAAGGCCTTGTAGCCTTCGACCAACGCCAAAAAGTGCTGCCGATACTGCTCCAGAAGGGGAGCCATCTGCGGGGCTGCCGCTTTCAGGGTGGGCAGCAACCCATCGAAGTCGCGGTTGAACTTGTCCACATACTGGGTGTCGAGCCGCAGCAAAAAGTCTTTTTCGTGCCGCCGCAGCAACAGCAGGTCGGCACGCAGAGCCTTGTTGCCTTGGGATTCCAGCGCCTGCTCCATTTGGTGCGAGGCCTGGCGCAACTGCCCTTGCAAACCGCTGTTGGGGTCCAGCCCCAGCTTGTCCATGATGGCCACCACCGCCTGGAACGAGTCGCTGTAGGTTTTCAAGGCCTCGCGGTAGGCGACCACCTGGCGGTTGTCCATGCCTCGCTCTTGCAGCGCCTTGTTCAAGGACGCCAGGTTCTGTTCCAGCTCGCCCACCACCTGGGTGAATTGGGCGACGTACTGGCGGTCGCTGCGCAGCAGAAAGTCCTTTTCATGTTTGCGCAGCGTCAGCACCTGGGTGGCGCCTCCGTCAATGAGCTCCATCATGCCCGCCAGGGCATGCTGGCGGCCCATGGTGATCCACTGCAGGAGTGTCAGTAGCGAGACCGCTGCAATGGCGGCCGCCACCAGCAGGAGGAGTTTGGCTTTGAGGGTCACGGAACGTTCCTGGCAACAAGGTGGATGTCGGGCACCCGCCATGCGGGGCAGGTAGCGACTTTCCATGCCCCGGGGGGGTAAGACCATCAGTGTTTCCTGATGAAGGGGGTCAGGATTTCCGGATACCGTGGGGGGATTTGATGCAGGTCAAATCAGCCCGGCGTGACCTCGTCGGGCAGCATGCGGGCCAGTTGGGCTGAACTGACGCGCCACAGCCGCCCCGGTGGCGGCTGGTGGTCCGTGCCTTTTTAAGGGCTCAGATGGCGCTGCGGCCGCCTCGGACCCCATGCCCCAAATTGAAGAAGGCCATGAGCTGCTGCAGGTTGTCGGCCTGGCTGCTCATTTCCTCGGCGGTGGCGGCCAGCTCTTCCGAGGCGCTGGCGTTTTGCTGGGTGATCTGGTTCAACTGG
>NZ_BAAHAK010000016.1:0-2013 GCF_054777695.1 Hydrogenophaga soli
GGAAGGCTTCCAGCGGTGCGTCCAGGTTGCCTTCGCCAAACTGCTGAATGCAGGCCATGGCCTTCTTCTTGACGGCAATGTGGCCGTTGACCATGTTGTTGACGCCTTCGGCCATGGTGCGGAAGGTTCCTTGGAACTTTTGGCCGTCCATCACCACCTCGATGTCGCCCCGGTCGTGCTCGGTGCTCATGCGGTTCATGTCGTCCACCATGGTTTGGATGGTGGTTTGCATGCGTTGCATGGCGGCCAGCAACTGGCCGGTTTCGTCTGAAGCCCCCAACGATATTGAATTATCCAAATTGCCCGCAGCAAGTTGATTGGCAACCTCCATGGCCAGTTCAATGCGGCGCAGCATCTGTTGAATGATGAAGTAAAACACCAGTCCCAAGGACAAGATGCCCACGGCCGACACCGCAGAAAGAATGACCCCGCGGAGCGCTGATGCGTTTCCCCGCTGTGTGCTGGAGTCCAATGAAGCGGACAGCTCATCTTCGTACGATTTCAGTGCATTGATCTTTCCACTGATGGCCTGGAACCATTTGGCGGGCTCAATGCCGTAGTTGCCGCTTTGGGCCTTGTCCAAAGCGACTGAACGCATGTGTGCGGTTTCTTTTGACGGGGGCGTCGCCAGCAGAGCATCCAGTGCTTGGAGTTGTTCGTTGGAAACAAGGGTTCGAAAGTTGGACAAGTGGAGTTCTTGTGCGGTGATGATCGACTGCAACTTCAGCAGCACGGCGGTTGACATGGGCGCATTGGATGCAAACACGCTGTTGAGGGTGGCTCGTTCACGCCCAGCCTGTTCCTTGGCATTGATGAGCAGTGTGTAAGCCATGATTTGCCGTGCGATGGCCGGGGAGCTTCCTTCTGAAGCTTGGTTCAGCATGGTCAAGAAGCGGTCAATGGCTCCGGTGTAATAGGCCAACGACATTTCAGCGGGAATGGACAGATGGGCAATTTGATTGCGTGTGTCGCTGATGTTCTCCAGGCTTTTGGCACCTTCTTGCAACGCCATCAACCAAGGCTCTGACTCCTGGTCCTTTTGCATTTCGGCCAGAAATGACTTCAGTTTTGCATGGTGCCTGTCGGACAGTTCATGCTGCTGACTCAGCTCCGTGCTGAATTTGACCCCTTTGCTGCCAATGAACCCCGCGGACAGCCCTCTTTCTTTCTGGAGTTCATGAACCAGTGCGCTGGTGGTCACAGCGGCACGTTGAACCAAAGATTCCTTGTGTGCTTGCTGAAGGTTTCGCCATTGCTCCGCAAGGTTGAGCGATGTGAGAAAGAGCGTGGTTGCAAGCAGCAATCCGAACAACGTCAACAACTTGGTTCGTAGGCTTTTCATGGAAGGCTCAATGTGTTCACCGGAGAACCTGATCACCGATGACGGGTGTGGGTTTGCTTGTTATTGGTGCATTTCAAGCTGGAAGTCCAAAAAGGTGCGTGAGTTTTCTCCATGCGTCCTTTTGGGTTCATGGAGCCCGAGAATATGGACAGCTTCACCTGCTGTGGATCGGGATTTCCTGGTTTTCCCATCAGGAAATCCGGGGGGGCACGCTGCTCTCAGAGCCGATGGCATGCCTCCGATGCGTCCATTTGGTGCATCCATTGGCACCGATGTGGTGCTTTGTGCGGCTGATTTCGGCCGTGTGCGCCAGGACTTACCGTGTCCGGCGTTGTCCACCCGTTGTTCCGTTGCCCAAATTGAAGAAGGCCATGAGCTGCTGCAGGTTGTCGGCCTGGCTGCTCATCTCTTCGGCGGTGGCGGCCAGCTCTTCCGAGGCGCTGGCGTTTTGCTGGGTGATCTGGTTCAACTGGCCCATGGCCGCATTGACCTGGCCCACGCCTGCGCTTTGCTCCTGTGAGGCCGCGGTGATTTCCTGCACCAGCTCAGCCGTGCGGCGGGTGGCGGGCACGATCTCGTCGAGCAGCTTGCCCGCCCGTTCGGCCATGCCCACCGAGTTGCTGGCCAGCTGGCCAATCTCTTGTGCCGCCACCTGGCTGCGTTCGGCCAGC
>NZ_BAAHAK010000017.1:0-1019 GCF_054777695.1 Hydrogenophaga soli
CGATTGCACCCAAGATTGGCTGCGTGCCGCAGACCTTGAACGAGTGGGTCAAGAAGGCCGAGGTCGACAGCGGCCAGCGTGTCGGCACCACCAGTTCGGATGCCCAGCGCATCAAGGAACTGGAGCGCGAGGTCAAGGAGCTGCGCCGGGCCAACGACATCCTGAAGACTGCCAGCGCGTTTTTCGCGCAGGCGGAGCTCGACCGCCGATTGAAGTCTTGAAGAACTACATTGACCGCCACCGTGATGCCTACGGGGTCGAGCCCATCTGCCGGGTGTTGCAGATGGCCCCGTCGTGTTACTGGCGCCACGCTGCCCGGCAACGCAACCCGCAACTGCGCAGTCAACGCGCTCATCGTGACGAGGGTTTGAAGGCCGACATCCAGCGCGTCTGGCACGCCAACTGGCAAGTCTACGGAGCCGATAAGGTTTGGCTGCAGATGAACCGCGAAGGCATCGCAGTGGCGCGCTGCACGGTCGAGCGACTGATGCGCAACATGGGGTTGCAAGGGGCACGCCGTGGCAAGACAGTGCGCACCACCACGCCGGACACATCGGCACCATGCCCACTGGACCACGTCAACCGGCAGTTCAAGGCCAGTCGCCCCAACGAGCTGTGGGTGTCGGACTTCACCTATGTTTCGACCTGGCAGGGTTGGCTGTACGTGGCCTTCGTGGTGGACGTGTACGCCCGGCGCATCGTGGGCTGGCGGGTCAGCCGCAGCATGCAGACCGACTTTGTGCTGGATGCGCTGGAGCAGGCCTTGTATGACCGCGAGCCTGCGGCCCATGCCTTGACGCACCATTCCGACAGGGGCAGTCAGTACGTTTCCATACGCTACACCGAGCGCCTGGACCAGGCGGGCATACGGCCCTCGGTGGGCAGCAGGGGCGACAGCTATGACAACGCACTGGCCGAGACCATCAACGGGCTGTACAAGGCCGAGATGATTCACCGCCGGGGACCCTGGAAGACCAGGGAATCCGTGGAACTGGCCACCCTGCAGTGGGTGCACTGGT
>NZ_BAAHAK010000018.1:0-1001 GCF_054777695.1 Hydrogenophaga soli
CGGAAGTAGAACTGAGGACGGTAGTTGTTGAAGAACGGGGTGTGACGGCCGCCTTCGTCCTTGCTCAGCACATACACCTCACCGGTGAAGTGGGTGTGGGGCTTGATGGAGCCGGGCTTGCACAGCACTTGGCCGCGCTCGACGTCTTCACGCTTGGTGCCGCGCAGCAGGATACCGACGTTGTCGCCAGCTTGACCTTGGTCCAGCAGCTTGCGGAACATTTCCACGCCGGTGCAAGTGGTCTTCTGGGTGTCCTTGATGCCGACGATTTCGATTTCTTCGCCGACCTTGATGACGCCGCGCTCGATACGACCGGTCACCACGGTGCCGCGGCCAGAGATGGAGAACACGTCTTCCACGGGCATCAGGAAGGCACCGTCCACAGCGCGCTCAGGCGTGGGGATGTAGGTGTCCAGGGCGTCGGCCAGGCGCATGATGGCTTGTTCGCCCAGGTCGCCCTTGTCGCCTTCCAGGGCCAGCTTGGCAGAGCCCTTGACGATGGGGGTGTCGTCGCCGGGGAAGTCGTACTTGGAGAGCAGCTCGCGCACTTCCATTTCGACCAGTTCCAGCAGCTCAGCGTCGTCCACCATGTCGCACTTGTTCAGGAACACGATGATGTAGGGCACGCCCACCTGACGGGCCAGCAGGATGTGCTCGCGGGTCTGGGGCATGGGGCCGTCAGCAGCGGAGCAGACCAGGATGGCACCGTCCATCTGAGCGGCACCGGTGATCATGTTCTTCACATAGTCAGCGTGGCCGGGGCAGTCAACGTGGGCGTAGTGGCGGTTGGCCGTTTCGTATTCCACGTGGGCGGTGTTGATGGTGATGCCGCGGGCCTTTTCTTCGGGCGCTGCGTCGATCTGGTCGTAGGCCTTGGCCTGGCCGCCGAACTTGGCAGACAGAACGGTGGTGATGGCCGCCGTCAGGGTGGTCTTGCCATGGTCCACGTGACCGATGGTGCCCACGTTCACGTGGGGCTTGGTACGTTCAAACTTTTCCTT
>NZ_BAAHAK010000019.1:0-656 GCF_054777695.1 Hydrogenophaga soli
GCCCGCTGGCCGTCTTGGGCCGAGAGTTTGAACACGGCCACGGTCTGCACCAGGTCTTGCGCCTGGGTGTTGAGTGACGAGGCCGCTGCCGCCATTTCTTCCACCAGCGCCGCGTTTTGCTGGGTCACCTGGTCCATTTGCGACACGGCTTCGGCCACTTGGCCCACGCCGTTGGCTTGTTCTGCACTGGCGGCGCTGATTTCGCCCATGATGTCGGTGACGCGGCGGATGCTGGTCACGATTTCGGTCATGGTCTCGCCAGCTTTGTCCACCAGGTGGGTGCCTTCTTCCACGCGTTCGACGCTGGCGCTGATGAGGTCTTTGATTTCTTTGGCGGCTTGGGCGCTGCGTTGGGCCAGGTTGCGCACTTCTCCAGCCACCACGGCAAAGCCGCGGCCTTGTTCTCCGGCCCGTGCGGCTTCGACGGCGGCGTTGAGGGCCAGGATGTTGGTCTGGAAGGCGATGCCGTCGATGACGGTGATGATGTCGGCGATCTTGCGGCTGGAGTCGTTGATGCCTTTCATGGTGTCCACCACTTGGCTCACCACTTCCCCACCTTGCACGGCCACGGTGGAGGCGCTCATGGCCAGTTGGTTGGCCTGGCGGGCGTTGTCGGCGTTTTGTTTGACGGTGGAGCCCAGTTCTTCCATGCTGGA
>NZ_BAAHAK010000020.1:0-528 GCF_054777695.1 Hydrogenophaga soli
CAGACCATTGCCGACGTCAACGCCACCACCGACACCATCGCCAGCGCCACCCAGCAGGTGTCTTCCACCGCCCAAAGCCTGTCGCAGGCCTCCAGCGAGCAGGCCGCCAGCGTGGAAGAAACCTCGGCCAGCATCGAGCAGATGGCCGCCAGCATCAACCAGAACACCGAGAACGCCAAGGTGGCCGATGGCATGAGCGCCGATGGCAGCAAGAAGGCCGCTGAAGGCGGTCAGGCCGTCAACGAAACCGTGGGCGCGATGAAGGACATCGCCCAGAAGATCGGCATCATCGACGACATCGCCTACCAGACCAACCTGCTGGCCTTGAACGCCGCCATCGAAGCAGCCCGGGCCGGGGAACACGGCAAGGGTTTTGCTGTGGTGGCCGCCGAGGTGCGCAAGCTGGCCGAACGCAGCCAGGTGGCGGCACAAGAGATTGGCCAGCTGGCCAGCAACTCGGTGGGCATGGCCGAACGGGCGGGCAAGCTGCTCGACGAGATCGTGCCCGCCACCCGCCGCACGGCTGAG